>JAGXHL010000047.1 GCA_024636215.1 Deltaproteobacteria bacterium | reverse complement strand
TGTCAGCTTACCAGCATCTGCTACCCAACGGTAGAGGGTGCTGCGGGGAACTCCAACCTCCTCGGCCAGAGCAACAACATCAGGCCGATTAGGCGATGTCATCTTTTTAATGATCAGTGTGCGGAAGGCTTTTGAATACATCCTTGTTGTCTCCTCTGTTGATTTAATTTGAGGCGACAACTATCCTGACACAGGGGGCACCTCCAGGAAACGAATGTAACAAAGATGGGAACGGGACTGTTTTTGTAAAGGCCGGTGAGTTTAGCACTCTGTTCCCCTTGGAGAGAGAGTGGACAACGAAACCTCTTAAGTATGGCAAAAAAGGGGATGTCTTTATCTGTGTCGTTGGTGCTACGTCAGGTAAGTTAAATTTAGGCATCGACTGCTCAATTGGCCGAAGTGTTGCCGCTATTCGGCCTAAAGAAGGAACAGATACACGATTCATCTACTACCAGTTACTCCCTTGGGTTTTGAAACTGAGAGCGTCTTCCTCGGGGTCAGCACAAGGCGTAATTAGCAAAAAACAGCTTAACGAAGTGCCGATTCAATTTGCTCCTCTGGAACAACAAAAGCGCATCGTCGAGGAGATCGAAAAGCAATTCTCCCGCCTCGATGAAGCCGTCGCCAACCTCAAGCGCGTCAAGGCCAACCTCAAGCGCTACAAAGCCGCCGTCCTCAAAGCCGCCGTCGAAGGTAAACTCACCGAAGAATGGCGTAAGCAGCATCCTGATGTTGAACCTGCCGACAAGCTGTTGGAGCGGATTCTTGAAGAGCGGCGGGCGAATTGGCAGGGTAGAGGGAAGTATAAGGAGCCCGTTGTTCCTGATACGACAGGCTTGCCAGAATTGCCGGTGGGGTGGGTGTGGGCGACTGTGGCTCAAATAAGTAAGGTCGTACAGTACGGATCTTCATCAAAAACGTCAGAAGATGAAACGGGTATTCCTGTTTTGCGCATGGGCAACATCATTAATGGCTCTCTCGATTGGGAGAAACTTAAGTTTCTCCCCGCTAACCATGATGAGTTCCCAGAATTATTTCTGAAATCTGGTGATATGCTTTTTAATCGTACAAATAGTCCTGAACTCGTCGGCAAAACTGCTGTATACGAGGGGACAATTGAGCCTTGCTCTTTTGCTTCTTATCTTATCAGGGTTCGGGTGGCCTCAAATTACTCATCAAAATTCCTCAGCTACTACATCAATTCTCACTTCGGGCGAATGTGGGTTAAGTCAGTTGTTACTCAGCAAGTTGGGCAGGCAAATGTCAATGGAACAAAGCTTCAAGCCCTGTTTGTTCCCGTGCCACCGTTAGATGAACAAGGTGAGATTGTCTCAGTAGTCGAGAGTCGCCTATCACTTATTGAAAGGCTAGAAAATCAGGTCGATGTTGACCTCAAGCGTTCTGACCGCCTACGCCAGTCAATTCTCAAAAAAGCATTTTCCGGTCAACTTACCGTGCAATAAAACTTGTAAACAACTCTAAGTGAAGAGAGCTTTTTTGATGAGTCAATTCCATACAGATAGCCCAATTACTGGCGAGGTGGACAGCCCTGATTTGTTAGGTCGCGAAGAATTTGCTCAGCGTATTGGTCGTGGACTTCTGTTGACAGAAGGAGCCCCAGGTATTGTTGTCTCTATAGAAGGTGAGTGGGGCTATGGAAAGACTTCATTCATCAACCTGACTAACAAATACTTTGAGTCACTGCCAATCGATGATCGACCAATTACGTTTAATTTCTGCCCGTGGATGATAAGTGGGGTAGAAAATCTAGTACAAGAGTTTCTCGTGCAGTTTGCTGCGACAATTGGGGCGTCTGATAATGCAGGTCAGGCAAAGAATGTCGCTCGGCAGCTCATCTCTTACTCGAAAGTTTTTTCAGTATTAAAGTTTGTGCCGGGGGCTGAACCTTGGGCCTCAATTGTTCAGGGAGTCATGGGTAGTGTCGGAGAAGCAACGTCTTCTGTTGGCAAGTTGAAAGAACTGAATATTGAAGGTAGAAGAGATAAGGTTGTCGAAGCACTGGGTAAACTTAATAAGCCAATTGTTGTTTTCATTGATGACATAGACAGAATCCCACCTGAAGAAATATATGACATTATCCGCCTAGTGAAATCGGTTGCTGACTTCCCTAGAGTTGCCTTTGTCCTGGCGCTTGATTCTTCATATGTTGTTGATTCGCTACACCGGTTTGGAATAAATAAAGGTGACCATTACCTGGATAAAATTATTCAAGCTAGAATCACTTTGCCGATCATCTCAACCAAAGATATCGAAAAGCTTGTAAATGATGAACTTGCACTTTTGCCAGTAGAGGCTAAGGAAGAATACTTTCCAGCAAACAAGTCTCGTTTAGGTCACTTTTACCAGGGCGCAATAAAATATTTACTTACTTCTCCCCGAGATGTGAAGAGGTTGTTTAATCGGATCAAATTGATTGAACCGACTATCAGGGGGGAAGTTGAATTTGCAGATCTATTTGCTTTAGAGGTGGTAGGGATAAAAGCGCCAGCAATTTATGAGCATATTAAAGAGTTGCCTGGCGCTTACACAGGTGTGCCTCCAGGAGTTAGCTTTTTGATTGAAAAACCTGCGGACTATGTCGCGAAGTATGCAGAGGTTAGGGATAAGAAACTGGAGAAGCTGTCAGGCGGCATTGTTACCTCAATGAGAGTTTTGCTAGAGGAGTTGTTCCCTATTCTCAGTGAGCTAGACCATTCCCACAACCAAGATTATTGTCGAAAAAATGGTTGGGTTGCAGCTTCTGACCGTTTGTTGGCTATTCACTCATATGGCTTACCAAGAGGTGAAATCTCTATTGAAGTTTCAAATGCTTTTTTGACTTGTCCTGAAAAGAGAGAAGAAATCATTGGACAGGTTTTGAATGAGGAGGATATCGATGGTTTTGTCGATGGCTTACATTTGAAAATTGGAGATGTTAAGCCTGCTCAGCCAGAAGACTTTGTAATGCATTTGTCCAATCTGGTTGATACTCGTTTTGTCTATCAAATGAGTCTTCGTCCGACTGGTTTTGTAGATGTCGCTATAGACAGGAAGATTTGGTGGGTTCTCAAAAAATACCTAGCCCCTCTCAATAAAGGCTCTAAGTTTAATTTTCTTTCCCAATTAGTTGCTAATCCAGAAAAGCTGTCTCTAGGGACTCATGGGTTAATTCATTGTTTTGCCCAGGTTGGCTTTTTCGGTACTGATGATGTGGTTGGTGAGGAACAAAGATGGTGCACAGACGAAGAACTGGATCAAATCAAAACTCAGTGGGTTGAAGCTGTAAAGAATTCCTTTGAGAGAAATCATTATTGCTTGTTGACCGGGAAGAAAGACGTGTTGTTCCTTCTACGTAAGATGGATATTGAGTTAGCTAAAATTCTTTGCCGCACACTGCTTGACAGCAAGGAGGGGCTTGATTGCGTTGCTGAGTCTCTATGCTCAATCGGTGTTGATTCTCATAAAGGTCAAAATGTGTACGTTCGCAAGGAAACGTTAGAAAACCTATTTGGGCTAGACGAAATCAGAGAAAAGGTTGCTGAAAGACTCGGCGATGATGAGGAAATAACGAACCATGTAAAGGCGACATACCTATCTATGTTGTCTGGTAAACCTATATACCTTGTGGATTACACAGAAGGGGATAAATATTAATAATGACTCCAGCAGCAATCGTAAGCAAACTCTGGAACTTCTGTAACGTCCTTCGTGACGACGGTATGAGCTACG
This sequence comes from Deltaproteobacteria bacterium, assembly GCA_024636215.1. Next base: position 59,321 of record JAGXHL010000047.1, on the reverse strand, counting down.
GCGACTACGTTGAACAGCTCACCTATCTGCTCTTCCTTAAGATGGCCGATGAACGGACCAAGCCGCCCTACAACCAGCCGAGCAACGTACCGGCTGATTACTCGTGGCCAACAGTGGTGAAGAAAGACGGCGACGAACTCTTCGATCACTACCGTCACACCCTGGAAAATCTCGGCAACGAGAAAGGCCTGCTCGGGCTGATTTTCAACAAGTCGCAAAACAAGTTCCAGGACCCAGCCAAATTGCGCCGCCTGATCGTCGATTTGATCGACAATGAAAACTGGTCGGTGATGAGTGCCGACGTCAAAGGCGATGCCTATGAGGGCTTGTTGGAGAAGAACGCACAAGACACCAAGAGCGGTGCCGGACAGTATTTCACCCCGCGTCCTCTGATCCAGGCGATTGTCGATGCTATTGCTCCCAAGCCGGGTGAAACCATCTGTGATCCGGCCTGCGGGACCGGAGGCTTTCTACTCGCTGCGCACGACTCTTTGGTTAGTAACAATCCGCACATGACCAAGACAGAGCTTAAGGCACTCAAGGAAGGGACCTTCAAGGGCTGGGAGTTGGTACAGGCGACCGCACGACTTTGTGCCATGAACCTGATGCTGCACGGTATCAGCGGCCTCGATAGTGACCTGCCGCTGACAGTTGCCGATTCACTGGCCTCCGATCCGGGTGACCGGTTCAACATTATCCTGACCAATCCTCCTTTCGGCAAGAAGAGTAGCACCACCATCGTCGCCGAGGGCGGCAAAGTCTCCCGCGAGACCGAGACCATTGAACGCGACGATTTCTGGGCCACCACATCGAACAAACAACTAAATTTCATACAGCATGTTAAAACCCTGCTCAAACAGAATGGACGCGCCGCCGTGGTCGTGCCGGACAATGTGCTGTTCGAAGGTGGGGCAGGGGAGACGGTGCGTCGCAAGCTGCTGCACGAATGTGATGTCCATACCCTGCTACGCCTGCCGACCGGTCTCTTCTACGCCCAGGGCGTTAAAGCGAATGTCATCTTCTTCGACCGCAAGCCGGCCAGCGAATCACCATGGACCAAGAAGCTGTGGATCTACGACCTGCGCACTAATGTGCACTTCACCCTCAAGACCAACCCGCTCAAGCGCAGTGACCTCGATGAGTTTGTTCAGCTCTACAACCCAACCAACCGTAATCAGCGCAAAGCGACCTGGGGTGAAGAGACACAAGATGGTCGCTGGCGCTCTTATTCGTACGAGGAGCTGACTTCTCGCGACAAAGCAAGCCTAGATATCTTCTGGCTGAAAGACGACTCTCTTGAAGACTCTGATAACCTCCCAGAGCCAGGTGTGCTTGCCGCTGAGATCGTCGAAGACCTTCAGGCGGCTTTGGAACAGTTCCGGGAGATTGCTGAGGATCTGGGGGAGAGTGATGAGGAGAATAGGATAATATCTCTAGGGGGAAAATAAATGCCAATAAACCATGCAGTCTGGAAAGTCGGTACGCAACCACAGCCTTTAGTTGAAGTCTCTCTTCAAAATGAAGCTTTGCTTGAAAAGATGATTGTCTCTGATCCCAGCATCCTCTCTCCGCATTGGTTGTTGATTGGGCAGCAGGTCAGAACTGATCATGGAGGTATCGTTGACCTTCTCGCTGTAAATCAAGATGGGCAATTGATTGTTATTGAGCTTAAACGCAATCAGACTCCTCGTGAGGTTGTTGCGCAAGCGCTGGACTACGCTTCTTGGGTAAAGGGTTTGACAACAGATGAAGTTGCGCATATCTACGACCGTTTCTCGAGTGGTGGCGCGCTAGATGACGCCTTTAAACTGAAGTTCGGCTTGGCCCTAGATGAAGACCAGTTGAACGGTTCACACCAGATAGTCGTTGTCGCGTCTTCTCTCGATTCCAGTACAGAGCGCATCGTCAATTATTTGAACGATATGGATGTTGCGATCAATGTTATTTTCTTCCAGGTGTTTCAGGATGGTGACAATCAGTATTTAAGTCGAGCATGGTTAATAGACCCCGTCGAAACTGAGATTCGCGCGACGTCGGCACAGTCGGGTGAGCGTGGAGAATGGAATGGGGAATATTACGTCTCGTTCGGGCACGGTGAAGATAGGTATTGGGATGAAGCGATACAGTATGGCTTTATCTCGGCAGGGGGAGGGGCGTGGTACACACGTACACTTTCAATGCTTAACCCGGGTGACAGGGTTTGGGTGAATGTCCCAGGGCAGGGATATGTTGGTGTCGGCAGGGTACTTGACCAATCTGTTCGCGCCAACGAATTTCAGATTGAGGTTGATGGAGTACAGCAACCGTTTCTTGAAGTTGCTCGAGCAAACTACCATCAACAGTATGTTGCTGATGATGAGAACTGTGAATACTTCGTTCCCGTTGAATGGCTGTCAACGAAGCCATTGAATGAGGCTGTTTCTGAAGTAGGCTTTTTTGGTAATCAGAATTCCGTCTGCCGACCGAGTACGACAAAATGGATTCATACAGTAGAGCGATTGAAGAATTTTTTCCCTCTTTGAACTTTGCCTTCTCAATCTAAATATTAACAATTAGTTGATATCCGAAGAAACGCCGTAAATCCCAGACAGTAAGGGTTTTGCGGCGTTTTTGTAACACTAGGTTTTCCCCAGTGAAAATTCAAACCTTATTAAATTTCAATGTTTTCAATGGTCAGATCGGCATAGCTTTTGCGAAGGATGAAGATTACTCGGACGAGCCGAGTCATTTTTAACCGTGTGTATAATGCCGGCAAGAGAAGACGCATGAAGACAGATGTCAGAAACCTGCGCTCACACAGGTCTGTGTCTTGGAAGGCATTGACGTCTCTAAAACAGACGATAAGTCTTTTACACGCTAATCATTGAGAGGAGTAAAACATGGACAAACAATACATCATCGACACCTTCACACATGTATGTGATGGGTCACTTAAGGACTTCAAGCGCGCAGTCATACGGGGGACCTCATCAGACGCAATAGAACTTTATCCCAACGTTCTGGCCATTCTGCCTTGTGATGTTCACAACGAAGTAAACCGCCGGCACCGCAAACTACTAGGATATCGCGATGCCTATCTTGTTCTCGATGTGTCTATAAGACGAGAGTTAGACACTACACTTAAGCGGACGGTTCGTGCGATGGAGGACTTTGAACAAGACTCGTGATCTCCGGAGGGAACATAACAAAATCAATATTTCCAAAGTAATGCTTAGGTTTGGCGAGAGGGCAAAGACCTACTATTGACGCTTTCCGCACGAAAGAACAGATTCAATCGCAACGCCTTCGAGACTAATAAGCGTGAAACGGAACCTGCGACAGTGATCACTAAATTGCCAGCGAGATGAGGTGTGATTATAGTGGCATGGCACACAAAAAAATAAGTTGAAGCCTATCTATGGCGAGGCAGAAGAAAAGACCCTTGTTTTTCTAATTTCATATAGAGACAATATGCTTGTTTTCGATAGACGATGACCATTGAAAACGGCTTTAGACCAAACAACCGTAGACGTTGTAAATGTAATTTCTATTACCGTTCTATGCCGTCTTTGTAAGTAATTGATTTAAAAGTATTATTTATTGAAAATCAGACAAACCTTAGCACGATGTCAAAAGCGTATTATGTTTTGTCTGATTCTCGAGGTCAATACCAACATATGACGAGCACAGAGCCTAAATGTAAATAACTGACCAAGGTGAGTAAACTTGGAATTTTCCTGAACCCACTCCATTTTGCATCATGAATACAGGTCGAACACAAATGTATTTTTAAAAATCTCGAACTCAGATTCTGGCAGTCCTCGAGACCTCAATACAGAGTTTTCTGACGCTTCCCCTCGATTGACTTTCTCGCGGTCGTTGTAAGCGGTCTCGCGAATTTCGAAAATCTCGTCTCGCGTGCTCTGACAAATTGATATTCCATATCTTTTTCCTACATCTTCAGCCGTTTGATTAATGGTAGATTGCCATACCAATGAAGCCATTCGCCCACAGAACCTAAGTTCAGTGTCGCTAAAGAAGAATTCTGAGTAGACCCATTTCTGCCATCTTTCAGTGAAATCAGGGCCGGCATTCAAGACATCTTGCAGACTAGCATGCAGGCGAATGTCGGCCGAAGCATGCCGGTAACCTTGTAGGAACGTAATGTCATCGCAGGTTATAGGGCTACTGATAACTCCAATCTTCTGTAACCTCGCAACCACTGGCACGAGCAAGCCAACGCCTTCTGCAATTTCGTTTATCAAAAGTGGAGCCGCGTCTAACCCTGATGGTCCCATGGATCCCTTTGGCTCAATATCATAGTGTTCGAGAAACGCAGATAATGGCCCCTCATTAATGCCATAATATTCGCTCGCAGCTCTTAGAAATTTTTTTCTACTGGTGTGTCTAAATTCCTCAATCCTTGTGAATTCCATATCAGCCTCCATCTAGAGTGTTGAAATGAAATTCCCATGCCAGTGAACAATAATTTCTGCCTATGTTTATTTGTTGATATAGATCGATGTCGACAAATATTGAACGATATGAAAATTGTCGCTGGTTTGCTAAGACGTCAACCTGTTTTGAGCATGGTGTTTATTCGCGTTAAGGGTCAACCGGCTGTGCGATTCCGAAAGATGTAAGTGATTTTTTTGAAAAGACCCTTGTGGGGTCAGTAGAATCTTGATACTTTTTCTACATGTTCATGTTTGCCGCCGCGTAGGCGGCTTAGAAAAAGCACCGTATGATTGGTGCAATTTGCCGCCGCGTAGGCGGCTTAGAAAAAGCACCGTATGGTTGGTGCAATTTGCCGCCGCGTAGGCGGCTTAGGAAAAGCACCGTATGATTGGTGCAGTTTGCCGCCGCGTAGGCGGCTTAGAAAAAGCACCGTATGATTGGTGCAGTTTGCCGCCGCGTAGGCGGCTTAGAAAAAGCACCGTATGATTGGTGCAGTTTGCCGTCGCGTAGGCGGTGAGTGACTCGGCTTGCCGATGTTCTCAGACAACAGAAAAGCCCCGCATTTTGGATGCGGGGCTTTTCTGTTGAGACTCAGGCAACCCTTTGCCGCCTGATGAACCGTTGATCGGTTGAAGATCTTTTTTCCTCTTTGAGTCTTTGTCTGCTCTTGAAGGATTAAGTTTCTATTGTTTTTCTGTGCTGATTTTGTAGGTAGCTGATCATCTAAAAGGAGTATTTGCCGATAATTAGACAAGTTGTTGTACAGTGTGGTCATCATGCTACGGTTTGTCTGATTCTAGTGGCCAATATCAATAGATTACGCGTAGAGAGCCAATTTTAATAAGAAGTAGATGTTCGTGTGAACGCCGCAAATGCCCATCAGTCAGGGTTTGCGGCGTTTTTGCGTGTTTAGAATTGATCCGGGGCTATTTTTCAATGGCCCTTAACTTCCTCCCTGAGCTGTCGACAAGAACACCTGTCACAAAATGGTTATTTAAACAACTGCGCTTACTTCGTAGTTGTTAGACCCTCAATCCTGGAGAAAGAAATAAAATGGAAAAGAGACCGAAGGACGAGAAATCAAGTACTAAAGCGAACGGTGACCTCATTCTCGATCAACGAGACTTGTTTACCGGTAAAACAGTGCACGAGGAGTTGGAAGAGCGTGCGACTGGGAGCGAAGATGACGAGAGTTTGTTGTGCCCGTATTGTAAGGAACAACCACGTCATCACCAAGATTCTCTTACCTGACCCTGTTGTCGTAACCGTGAATGCTGCAAGGATTATCGTGAGTTATGCGTGGTTTGCCAAAAAAGTTTGAGAGTAGATGAATTTGTTTGCGATGACGGCGATTGTATTGGGGCTTTCTGGGCTTGAGTAGATGCTCAGTCTAAAGTCACACCATGGGGGCGTAACTTGAAGGCCAACCTAAACTTTCTTTTTTTAGTTGATATTCGCGAAAACGCCGCAAATGCCCACCAGTAAAGGGATTGCGGCGTTTTTGTGTGATTTGGATTGAATTAAAGCAATTTTTAATGTAAACTATCGTTCACATTGTGATGAATTCTTTATATTGAAAGGAGTTTTTTATGGCAGCTAGAAATCATCCGCGAAAAGGTTCGACAATCAGGGTCGACCCCATCAAAGATTTGAAGCATGTCAAGACGATCAAGAAACTGTTGGCTGACCGACCCAGAGATCTTGCAATGTTCACCCTTGGGATCAACACGAATCTTAGGGCGAGTGATTTGTTGAAGATTAGGGTCGGCGAATTTCGTTATCTTGAGATAGAAGATCATTTTGAGCTTCTGGAGAAGAAGACCAAGAAGATGAGGCGCATCACTATCAATAAGACGGTTTACGATGCGATTCAAAATCTTCTCGCCGTTATGCCTGACGCGCACGATGAAGATTTTCTTTTCAAGTCACGCAAAGGTGGAGGCCCTTTGACAACTTCATATTTGAATGCGCTAGTCAAAGGGTGGTGTGCTCAATTGAACTTGAAAGGGAACTACGGGAGCCATACTCTTCGCAAGACATTTGGATATATACATAGGACCCAGTTCGGGACAGACATCCCTACATTGATGAATATGTTCAATCACTCAACCCAAAAGCAGACTCTTGAATATTTGTGCGTCCAACCAGATGAAATCAAAGATGCGTATTTGAGAGAGATTTAATCCGAGGACTCTGGGTACGGAGCATGCTTGCCATGCGTCTCATCAAGCGAACGTTTTTTGAGACGATAATTGCTGAGATTAAGGTGGTGCTAGAAAGTAGACGCTTAGTTTAATCAGGTTGGTATGAGATTTGATAATGATGAGCTGACTGATTTTCGATTTAATTAGTTGACTATGACAAACATTAGCCAAGAGTTTGATGTTTAGAGTTTTAGCCCTTTGCATTTTAAACAATAAGTTGTTGCCTCACCAGCGCGCCCTCCTGAAGGTTAAGCTTTCTATCGAGGGTGCGCAACAATGCCTATCCACAACTGGAGATCGGCCTTGATCAGTTTAGGGTCATGTCCGGAGACAGGATGCCAACATACGGACTCAGAAACCGTTTACACAACGCTCTGTTCGTGTTCTGTATTGATATTCTTCGCTTCGCACCACACAATGGTGCTTAATGCAAAAAGGCCACCCCAAAAGAGGTGGCCTAAATTGCAGGATTTGCGACATTTAGTCGTCGTCACTGTCATTGTCATTGAATATGCTGATGCCGTCAAAGTTGTTCTGACAGTTTAAACATGAGCAGGTCGGTCCGCAAGACCAATCGTCCCTCATCATCTCATCGTCGTCATTTGATGTGTCGGTACTCGTGAAGCCATCGCCGCAAGCTCGGCCAATGATGACTACAATAAATATAAAACCAATGACGAAAGGGACCCATTCTCCGTTGTCAAACATTATAAACCTCCTGGTGGTCGTTATTGAACACAAAAAAACCTCCACATGCTACTTCTCCAGTCGAAACTGTCAGAAGCCGTGAAGGCAACTTAGCCAATAGGGTGCTACTCTGTAGCGGAATTAGTCTAATGATATCAGAAGGATCAGGACCAAGTAAAGCAAAAAATTACAACTGCCCTAAGCGGGCAACGTGAATTCTGCTTCTCGGATAGACCTGAATGTGACTTGGGAGACCAGCATGCAGGCAGCCAGCAGGAACTCTTCACGAGCACAACTGTCTGTCTCGCGCTTATGGGCATCTAGGAAGCAGAACCAGGCTATGTAGTTATTCAGGAATTTGGAAGCCACTCCGTTGAATCTGTCCATCCAACCTTTCCAGCGCCGGTGAAAGTTGTTGACGTTCTGGATGTGGTAGACAGTCTTCTTGACGCGTTCCCCCTTTGACGCGTTCAGAACGACATGCTCAAGCCCTTTGCTCTTGGCGAAGGCCTCCCAAGAACTGTGCGAGTCAGTACAGAGCGTTGTTACACCTGAGACCAACTCGCCCATTACCGCCTCCGCCTGTTTTCTCGACAGCCTGCCCCGGCATGCAACGAGACCATGAGTTCGGCCGGTACGGTCAATGGCAACGACGATACAATCTTGCTCTTTGCTGATACCGCGGAGCGGTGCTCTGCCGCCTCTCTTGCGTGGCTTGCGGCCAACAATGTTCCGGCTCCCCTTTTCTGAGTGACGCATAAAGGTCTCGTCAACCTCGGTAATCCCGTCGAACGTTTCCCGGCTGAGGTCGAGGATGGCAAAGAGTATTTTGTGTCGCCACATGAACGATGTCGAAACGGCTATTTCAAGTGTCTCGGCGCATTCCCTAATCGTCTTCCCCTCGATCATCATTTCGAAGTAGTCAATCCATTTGTCGCGATACCGTGTCCGGTTCATGGGCGTCGCTGTCAGATCTCCAAAAGTACGGTTGCAACTCTTACACTTGTAGCGCTGTATCTGCCTTGATTTGCCGATTTTGACAACTTCTGGGCTAGAACAATGGAAACAGTTGATGCCCTTGTGAAAACGTCGCTCACGAACCTCCTGTGGAAGGCCGGCGTTGCGGAAGTTACCTCCGAACAATTTGGCACGTATTTGGTTGAATGCGAACTTCTGGTCGCTCTCATTTAGGCCGTCAAAGTCGGCCAGAAGCGTCTTAATGGCCTTTGCCATGACTTACCTCCGAGCAATGATGTAAGCACGACAGTATAGCAAAGAACAAGGGGCACTCAAGAAATCAATACAGAACAAGAACAGAGCGTTACACAAAAGGCTCGAACAACCAGCTTGCTAATTCTTACTGTCCTGATCCTTTGACTTTTCAAGGTTCTCTTGATTCAAATTCATGTCAGGAACAATGTTCCTCATATTAAACTGAAGCTCGTATCCGACTTGGGAATTATCAATTGCGTATTTACGTGTCTCAGCATCAAAGAAGACGCTCTGAATATAATTATAGACAGACTGAGCCTTACTGGCATCGCGGGGGTTGAAGTTAACTATACCGTACCATTGGGTTAACCCGAGCCCTGTCGCAACTTCAATCGACTCATTTCCGTGAGCACTCGAATCGACCTTAAAGGCGGGTGAAGCTACAGACATAAAAGGTATAAACCAATCGCCACGAGCGTCTTTTTTAATCTCAACCCGAATCGTCTCTTTTAAATCGGAGGCCTCATCGTGGTGTTTTGCGACATAGATTGCAATCTCAGGGTTGTCGTTGGCACGCATAAACTTCGCTTCAAAGGAGCCGTTTGGTTTGCCAAGAAGGATTTGTCGAACTTGCCAGCCAAACATATAAAAGGCACCGTCTTCGATGATAATATAGTCCCCTTCTTTCCCGCCAGTCACATCGTAGACTCCTTGAAACTCATGTACTAGGGCGGCTTTCTTATTAACAACATCATCATGCATTTTAAGTGCTGCGACCGCCCGTGCTTCAATCACATCAAGAATTTCCAGATAGACCTCCGTTTCAAGGCCAGTTAATTTTAGCCCCTCGCTGACAGTGACGCCGGCAATAGAATTTGATACTAGAAAGAGCAAATTGAGCGTAACAAGAATTGTGTAAATAGTTCTCATGACTTCATCCTGGATGAGTTGTGCCGTTTTGTGCAAAAACGCTCTTTACGACTCTGTAGCTTAAACTAAAGGATAGTGTGTCGAATCAGCGTCATTGATTTTATTGAAATCTCAGATTCTTTGCGAATAAAGTCGACAGAAATAAAACTCCTCCCCCTAATAAAATGGCAGGGGTTGATTTTAAGCTTACGCTGTAAGTTAGAGATTGCCTGAAGAGGCAGCGCCTTTGTAAACAGAAGCCTTCTTCGCCTGTTCGGCGGCTTCTTTTTCCCTTTCACGCGCGGCGGTTTCGTCCTGTTCTGTTTTGTAGTATGACGTTGCGTAAACCAGTTTGGTTTCTTTTTTGTAGCTGTCGTAGAAAACCGACACATCGGTGCCGTCAACGTATACAGTCGCGGTGTTGATTCCAGGGGCACGGGTCTTGCCGTATTTTGCTTCAACGGCGGCCTTAAGCTGCTCGAAACGCTTTTTGTCGCGGGTGTTATCAAAGGTATAAACGACTCTCGAAACCACGTCTGTGGTGCCGCGTGATGCATCAGGAATAGCGACGGTCGAATCGACCATGGTCGCATAGAGGACGCTGAGCCGATTTGCACCTTCCAACAAATTGGCGGCCGTGTATTGGTCTGCGGTCCAGACGTAATCTTCCCTGATAACCTCGACGCCCTTTGCTTTAACGGCATGGCGAATTTCACCACGTAGGGCACCTTCGAGCTTTACGCCAAAAAGTTCAGGGGCATGTGTGTGCGTTTGGCGGTGGAGCTGCATGCGTTTGTCCATCTCAATCATGTGCTTGATGGTCGCTTGGCCGTTCTCGTTAAAGAGGTCAAGAGGAGCTGCTTTTAACTTGTCGAGGGACTGACGGTAGGTTCGTTTGCCGGTACCATGCTCGGATAAATTTATCCACGCATCAAAATCACAAATAGCGTCGTTCTGTTCGGCACAAGACTCGAACAGTTCCGATGCTTTTGCGTAGTCCTGAGACACACCATCACCATCGTTATATAAGTACGCCAGTTTGCGCATGCTTGGAGCGAAGTCATTGTCGGCTCCTTTTTGCCACCAAATGGCTGCTTCCGCAGAATTCTTTTCGCCAAGGAAGCCGTTCATTAGGCAGACGCCGTACATCTGATAGCCGCCAAGGATATCGTTTTCAGCGGCGATTTTATAGTTTTCGCAAGCTTCTTTTTCTTTATACTCACCGAGCAAGCTGTCTCCGTAAATAACGCCAGAGTAGTAAGCGCAGAGGCCGATATCGTCGACATCTGAACCATTGCAGTGGTCAAGAACACCCTGGTAGTCTTTCTGGTCATAAAGGTTGTTGATGATTTGCGTGGTCTTGATGTCGTCGGCAAGAGCCGGCGTAATAAGGGTCAGTGAAAAAATCAAAAATAAGATAAAGCGATACATACTTCCTCCTGTGTGGGCCCACGCACGGCATTGTTAAGACAGCAGAATCCTTAACTGAAAACTTGGGATTTAAGAGCAGTTATTAAGCGCAAATAAAGTCTCTTTACGAACTGGGCTGAGAAATGTCTTCCGTTAAAAGTTGTAAAACATGCCGGCCGTTATCGTGGACCCGCCTTGCTGGAAATGATAGCCGTTCCTACTCATCTCCCTGCCTTTTTGGTACTGGAGTTTGGTGTAGAATCGACCACCATTTGAAACACCGTAGGCTTCGATGTTGATGTACGGCGATTGCCCCTTTATGGGCATTTCGAAGTAAGTGGTAATCTCAAGTGATTCAACAGGGACAGCTCGATAAGCAAGCATCTCCTTAATAATGGATTTCTTGGAATATTCAGCAAAGTACCCATATCCCAAAACGCATGAAACGGCCAGAACGATGCCTATGATGAGATAAGTAACGTTACCAAGGCCTCTGTCCTGAGATGGCTTTGGGGGCTCTTCACCTGTCTCGACCTCTTTCTGCTCTTTGGGCGCCGGTGGCACGTATATCTCGCCACGCATCAGGGCATGCCCTTGGGGTGTATTACAGCAGGACCCGCAGAGCAAAGCTTCGACGTTTCCGCAGTTATCAACGACATCGTTTCCGCAGTTATGGCAAATCATTGCACCTTCCGGAATAGCATCCCGGTCGATGCTGACAGGTGCTGTTGACTGAGGTGCTTTTTGGGGTGTCTCTGGTTCCTTCGGTGTCGGTGCCATATATTCTTCACCGCGCAACAATGCTTTACCCTCGGGAGTGATGGAACAGGCCGCACAGAGATGGACTCCGTTGTTTCCACAGTTGTCAATAACTTCGTTTCCGCAATTATGACAATTCATATATAGCCTTTTGTTTTGTGCCGATAAAATAGTAGAGAACACATCCGAGGGGTGCGAGAAAAAGAACGACCAAAGCCCATATCAGCTTGTTGGAGCCAGAAAACTCGTTTTTGAGCACATCGATAAGCGCCCAAACAGTTAGTGCCACTGGAATTAAACCCATCAAGAATATTCCAAGAATGAAAGTAAGTTCTGTACCGCCTAATCCAAACATGTGCTTCTCCTTTTGGGTGTAACGAACTTATATATTGTGCTTCTCTTTGAGGCTGGCGACTTTTTCTCTGGCCTGCTTGATCGTCACAAAGCCTTCATTGGGAAGGACTGCTCCCCGGTCGGACTCAACGCCAATAATACGGAAGTTGTGATTCAGACCCTCAGGAAAGGTTTTATTTGTCCGCGTAGAAAACTCGCTAAAGGACCCAAAAGCAAAGGTTATTGTGCGAGACTCCTTGGGCATCAAGGGTTTTTCCTTGAGATATGCCAAGGCTTCGTCGTAAACGAAGGTCTGACCATTGTCTGCATACTCATACAGGTCAGCTAGTGTGATTTTGGCAAGAGGTTTGTCGAGGGTATTGGTTACTGTAAGCTTGACGCCCCGGTGCCCAAAAAACTTATCCGTCACGACCAGTTCATAGTTCTCGGCACCCAGTCCATCAAGTTGCCCCATCTCGCCATCCCACTTTTCGATTCTTGCGGAAAGGGTCGCAATCTCATCGATAGCCAATTTCTTTTCGGCTGCTGCGATTTCTTTCTTGGCCTGATCAGCAAGAGTAATAATCTCTTCACCGGTTTTACCGTCAATTAATTTGACTAGCTCTGCCTCAACTTTGGCTTGATTGGCAGCTTGTTGGGCAACCCATCCCATTGGGTTTTTCATCCCTTCTTGCATGTTTTCGGTCGCAGACTGGAAAGCTCGCATTGTTGCCTGCGTTGATAATTGAATCAGAGCTTCTTTGAATATTGGTGCGCGATCTGGAGCCAGGGCATGCATTACTTTAGTAACAGATTTTTCCATTGATTCAGACGAGGAAGCATCAATGGTGGGATCACACCCGACCAGAAGCAGTGACACAAAAATGGTTAACGACAATAAGATGAATTTTTTCATGGTTTTCCCCCTAAAGTTAAAGTAAAGCCCAATAAATATTTATTGAGCATTTAAAAATAATTTCTAAATGGTTCACCTGGAGAGCTATGGAGCCTTGTATAGGCTTGACGGAGAGAGGCCTTCCCTGGCGACCCTAAAGACAAAGGTCAGTAGCAGGGTCGTACCTGCGTCCACGCTTTCTACAATCTTTAGCCCACCTTGATTCAGACTGCATTGTCTGTTGTTTGGCCTCTTGCTTCGGAGCGATATAAACAAATGCTGCGTTGCTTCCTGGAGTCCGTGTTGGCTCTATACTCACAATTTCATAACGCTGCCCGTCATGACCCATGGCACTAATCCAGCGTTGCCAAGACATGACAGTGTTCATGTATTGGCAACCATCTTGATATGCAGCCATACAGTACAATTGGATTGGTTCCGCATTTACAGTAAACGGCAAGAGAACAAGTAACAGAGTGACCAGCAATTTTTTCATGGTGTCCCCCAGTGTTAAACAAACAAAAACACCCAGCCTTTTTAGATAAGGTTGGGTGTTGGAATCACGTTCAGTAATTCTCTTCGACAGCCAGGCTATCCACATGGGACCCTCAGCTTTGCGACACTGGATTACTCCAGCTTTGCCCTTATCGGAGATATATGAGTAATTTTACACATTATGTATCTATCTAAAATTATTGTAAATAGAAATCTAAAGGTAGTGTGAAATGTTTCCAAACTATTTCTCTGGATTCTGGTATAGAGATGGGCACCTTACAAAATCTTTATAGTCGAGAATGTCTAGGTTGGCACGAATGCTGATATAGATGAATGTCAATTGTCCGAGGGGGGGGCCTAAATGGAAACGCCAAGTTTTTGTACCCTGGAGTCCATTGAGTCTTTGAAAACAGAATAGTGGTTATGCGGAAGGGTGAGATTCAATCGCGCTGTTCGTTGTCGTGTCGCTCTTTCATATGAGATAGCCTGAGACAGTTTTACTTGATGGGGATAATTGTAAAGAATAGGATATTCACCTATTGTTCCATATTGGCAAGAATCCACTCGCGCACTTGCTCCCCAACCTCGGCGCCGAGTCGCCTTTGCATCGTGTCAGTGCTTATGATATCCGTTTGAGTGAAGTACGGTATACCTTCAACAAATGGACTGACAAGCAAGCCTGGTAAGTCGAGTAACCCTCCCAGTCCTGTGCCACCGTTGTAGTATTCATTGGCGGCAAATGACATGATGGTATCGTGGCTAGAATTCTCGATTTCAAAGAGGCCAGTGACCTCGCGACGATTGACTCCGAACCCAATAAGATGACGACTAACCTTTTCTCCAAAGTTATTCCTTCTGTGGATATTTAGGTCCCCCTTGAGAAACAATGAGTGTGGACCGAGCTCATCTCTTGAGTAGGTTTCAACCACCTTGATTCCAGGGATTGCTTCGAGACTTTTCTCAAGTCCTTCATAAAAAGGTGCCTTTGCTTGGGTTACGAATCCGATTACGAGAGTGTCGGGTTTGTGCCCAAGACTCATCGCAACACTGGGAGGCTCGATTTTGGTGTAGCTACAAGCCGACAATACGAAAAGTAAAGAAAGATTTATTAAGGTCTTTAGAAAAGTATCCATAGAATCCCTGCTATTGATAATTAATGCTGCAACCTAAAATTCTTGCAATAATTCTAGATATATAACATTATATCCACATTATTACATAATGAAGTTTCCGATAAGGGCAAAGTTGAAGCGATTCAGCGACGCAAAGCCACGGGTCCCATGAGGATAGCCGGGTTTTCGAAGAGAACTTAATTAGTTCATGTATTGCCCAGCTCTGTTTGAAGTGCTGGGTATTTTTATGCCTAAATTTTTGTGAGGAGGAAGAAATGAAGAAGATTATCGCTCTGAGCGTCATTGCGCTTGCTCTGCTTTGTGTAAACAGTTTTGCTTATGATGGTGGCAAGGAGGCAAAGGTTAAACAGGCTATATTTTTCAATGACTTTAAATTGAAACAAGCTCTTGCAAATGACCCCCCCCATCTGGCTCTAATCTTGCGGCACTCTGCATGGAAGCAGGGAATGCCTTGGGTCCTCTTTATGGGGACCCTTTATGGGGACCCAAAGTTGTTTGCTCAGAAACTTGGCATTGAGCCACATCATGAGTTTCTTAAGTATGGTTACGATGGACCTCTTTACGGTTGGCTTAATCTAATGTTTAGGGGAGGCTTCAATGGTTAAGGCACGGCTCGTGATTTTTCTTCTTGTTCTTATGTCAGCGACGTCAATCGCAATAGCTGGGGGAAGCATCAGTGATGGAATGCTTTTAACCGGCCAGGAAACGTTGGCCAAACAACAGGCAATGGATGCCGCTGATGCAAAAGCAGAAATAGCGATGTCGCCATACATCGACGACCATGCAATGATGCAGGCTGCCCTTGAAAAAGAGTTTGACAAAGTCTGGCCCGTGAAGGGTACAGGGAACTTTATTCTTCAGACCAATGGCGGCACGTACAATATGATTAATTGGCAAGTCAAACAAATCCTATATGGTGACCCTAAAGGTCCTTTTGATGCCAAGTTCATGCGCGCAAATAACAATCCAGATTGTTGGATTTATATTACGCACCATCGCGACAATAAGGTGGACCTCTACGAAGAGATTCGTGTTGAAGTTTTGCTCAAGGAAGGCGCTGAGTGGGTTATTTCATTCATGGGGGTCAACTCCCCGGACATCAAGGCAGACTCAAGTGCTTTTGGTAAAGAGTCTGTTTTTGAATCATCTGGCAAGGGGCTTTCTCAGTGGTATGGTGTTGTGAATTACAAGGCGCATGAGGATAAAAAGGTTTTTTCTGTTTACGACTACGTTTACGACGTTTTTTTTGATACCGAAACCCGAAAGTACGCTATCGACAACACTCAAGTCGCTTACGAAGTGCAGTATAATATGGGTAACCTCCTGTCGGGCAAGACCCAATAAAACACAGTAACTCATCATACAAAACGGAGCCAATGGGTTCCGTTTTATTGTACTGGTTACCAAATCTAATTGCGCTCTGATTTGTTTTTATTGAAAGTCTCAACGAAAAACGCCTTCGAACCTAATAACTCGCAAACTTGTAGGCATTGTGGAATGTCGCATTATGGTTCGGCGGGAACCTTTTAGAAGGAAATCTTAGCGTTTGTAGTTATAACCAATAATCGTGTTTGTAACTTATGGTGCCTTAAGGAGGTGTTTATGTGAAAAATCTTATTTAATGTTCTTGATTGAATTAGAATGGTTAAGTTATTAGAAAATCTCATTTATAATTAAGGGGGCAAGATGTACTTCGAACGTAATCTTTCAATCATTGGTCTTGGTTTGGCTATTGTTTTGCTTTTTGCTGGAGTGTCATACGCTGAGCAGTCATTACCTGTACAGATGGCTCACAAAAAAGATTTTTATGGATGCGATTCAAAAATTGATGATGTTTTTGACAACTTTAGCAGTAATTTGAGAGTCAGTACAAAGTGGTTTGACGAAACCAAAAATGAACAATTGACAATACTGGGCACGTCAGGAACTACTGGAGATTCCTTTTATGTAGAAGGAGATTTCACCAAGAAAAATGGTAAGTGTTTCGCAATGGAGACCTTTGTTCTGTCTTTTCAAGAAAACTGTATGGCTGTAAAGCAAAACTGGAAAAATGCAAAATATGTAGATGAACAGGCAGATTTTGTTTGGACCGACAACAATGGTATCGATGTACTGTTTAAAACGATTCCGGGAGGTTGCATAATAATTGGTTCAAGAGGTTCTATTCAGTAGAGAACGTAATCTTCTCAAATGATGGACTTGTCGCAATGTAGAGTCTTCTGACAGAATGAGCTTGGATTTTGAGAATGTTCTGACTGGTTCTGGTGTAGAAATAATAAAGCCACCTCTTTTGGTGGCTTTATTTGCGTGCCTCAAAAGACCGTGTCTATGAGGTTGTTCCTCGTGTCTGACTTGTCTATCAATAGAATAGGTTATTATTCTATTGGGCTCTATATTCAAAAGCTTTTTGGTGTGTTCGGTAGGGAGCCATGAAATATTTCACTGAGTGTCATTGAATTTTTTCCCTGTCTGGGGCGTTTTTAGGGAAATGATATCTGTTAACTACGATGCTGGAGGGGCTTTAAGCAACTTCACAAGGAGATATAACAATGAAAAATTTGATTAGCTTTCTTCTGCTGTTGCTTCTTGCAGGGTGCGCAGCGCAACCCACCTCAACTTCAATCCCTGACGAGGGCTGGCTTATAAATGCTAAAAAGCAAAATAAAGAGAAGGCTTTCAACGATTATCGTCAAGCTAAATCCGCTGAAATTAAAAAGAACGGCGGTAACGTCTTCGCAGGTATAAGTAAGCCGGTCGGTAACGACTTTTTTGATGCTAACGAGAGTTTAAGGTTGGGGCAGTCAATATTTCTAAATGACTATAAATTGAGCCAGGTTCTTTCTGCTGACCCACCAGAAGGCACCAACCTTGCGGAACTCTGCTTGGAGTCAGGTAACGCCTTAAACGCTAGGTATGCTGCTCCAAAAGAATTTGCTCAGAAACTCGGCATTGAGCCTCACCCAGATTTTCTCAAATATGGTTATGGAGTGCCACTTTACAATTGGCATATTTATTCTCGAGAATTGACGCCGGACCAGATACGTAGCGTTTTGATTACAATGGCAATTGGGGCTGCTAAGGCCGATGGTGAAGATTCAAATAAAATGGTTTCTAGTAAGTTGCTATATTTCTGCTCAAAGCTGGGTCCGGGTCAATTGAATGGGAATTTCTTTCTTGAAATCCAAGACAGATTAGAAACCAAAAGTGATATGTCCATGTATTTTTATCAAAGCTTGTTTGACGGTAATCGTGAACTGTTTGATGTGGTAGTCGATGCAAATAAATCCTCCATGATTGAGGATGTAAAGAACACTTTGCGCAAATTGTCTTTCTAATAACGTTAGATTGATTTAGCTGGATTGATCATTTTTTAGTATTACAATGGAGGCTCAGGTGAAGCATAATCA
Source organism: Deltaproteobacteria bacterium (assembly GCA_024636215.1). Next base: position 41,440 of record JAGXHL010000047.1, on the reverse strand, counting down.
TGTCTGGATATGGCTTTTTGCGATTTGTTTTATTGTTGTCAACCATGCCGTAGCAGAAGAGCATTGGGCTGTTTCTGAGGCAACAAGAAATGGTTTTACTGGCTGTGATTCGTTCATCCGGGAGCAGGTTGCGCCGGAAGGGGAGATTTTTTCTGATTGGTTTCCGGAAAGCAGCAGGAACAATTTTTCAATTATTCAGTCACAGGGGGATCTTGGTGATCAATGGATTACCCGGTATGATTTCCACAAGTCTGGGAACCGATGTTTTGTGTCGAAAGCGTCAAATTATCTATTACAAGGGGACTGTGCGACAGTCCAATTGAAGCTAGAAAGTTATATAACAACATCCGTTCAAGGAGAAATTGTTTGGACTAGGGGGGAAAACGGCACTGGTTCTCGTGCTGCATTTTGGCCTGTTGGCCCCAATAATTGTTTCGTAACAACTTTTCCAAGTTTAAAGAGCTCAACAGACTAACTCCTACCAACGGTTGTGGCGGTCAAAATTTCTCACAAATTTCTCGCCCAGAATGGTCTCAGATGGTCTCAAATGACCTGAAAACGAAAATTTGACCAACAGGGAAATAGGATATTATCCTGCAAGTATTGAACAATGCGATGGTTTTGTCTGAAATGCCGAAAGTAGTGGAGTAGGGGGGACATTTTCGATTCTCGTCCCGGGTACCATAACAAGAACAAGGGTTTAGCTTAATTGTTAAGCCCTTTTTCTTTAAGCTATAATTCTTCAAATAACCCCGTGGACCACTGGTGGGCCACTAGAGCGCAACTAGCGGCAGTAATTTACCATAGTTTTGACACAATCCACTGTCGACCAGGTCCCGGATATCAACCAGCGCGGCGAGCACGTTTTTGCGGCCGTGTCCGCGTTGCGTGATGTGTACCGGTCTTGTGGGGAGGCTTTAGTCTTTCGTATGTAACTGTTTTCTGATTTTTTAATTCAGGCAGTGAAATCATGTGATTGCTTGACAATGGTATCAATTGATACCATAATTGTTTCCGAGGATCAGTTTCTTCATCCTCGGTCTTTTTTGAGGGGACTCCATGGCAAGACCGAGACCGAGTCACAAGGAACTGAACGGCAAGCTGCAAGTCGCGCTGGATGCGGTTCACGACAATCGAATTATCCTTATCGAGCCAGATGTCATTGTTGCCGACGCTATGACCCTTGGTTATTCGATCCGGCATGAATTGCAACTGGTTTTGCTGGATCTTTTGAACAATACCGGGCCGGATCATTACGCTGGTCACCATCCGCCGGAAAGATCTTACGAAAAGCGGATTTGCAATCTTGATTTGTGGGCGTTTTCGGTGTCTTGCCAGAGATTTGAGCCGCGCATTTACTACAAGTTTTCTCTTCAGAACGCACGGTTTTACCTGGTGTCGCTGCATGTTTGCACCAGTACGGGGGAGTAGGGGAGAACCACAAGATGAGTCAATCTATGAAAGAGTCCTGCCCCAGCTGTCAGGGGCGAGTCGCGCAGGTCGATGTTAAAAAACAGGCCCAGTTCAAAGGGGTGGATTTTACTTACACCGCCATGTTGCACAAGTGTCGCGACTGCGGGTTGGAGCTGGCTGACATTGAAGAAGCCGCGACCATGCAGGAACGGCTGACCGATGCTTACCGGCAAGCCGTTGGCCTGCTCAGCAGTGACGAGATTCGTCATCTGCGCCAGGAAAAAAGCTTATCGCAACAGGCGCTGGCTGAGGCTCTGGAAGTCGGTATTGCCAGCATCAAACGCTGGGAAAACGGAGTTATTCAAAGCAAATCAATGGATAACCTGTTACGCACTCTGCTGCAGGAGCATCCGTGCAATGAACACACCGGCAACCGCGATTTTTCCATTCCGCGCATCCGCCTGGTTCTTGATGCCTTTGAATCGCAATTAGGGCGTCCATTATTGAAAAAAGACGACCGCATGCTTTACGCGGCGAAATACCTCTGGTACGCCGATATGGCCGCCAGCCGTGACCTGGGGCAAAGTATCACCGGGGCCACCTACGCGGCCTTGCCGATGGGACCTCAGCTCAACAATTATCGCGATCTGGTCGATGAAATCCTCAAGGCCGATCTGTCCGCTGTTCCCCCGCTCAGCCAGGCCGAGCTGGCCATTATCGCTGGCGTCGCTCAGGCCTTTCCGACCAACAAGCGGGTTTTCGATGCTTCCCACCGCGAAGAACTCTGGCAGCATTGCCCCACCGGGGCGTTGATTCCCTATTCCCGTGCCGCTGAACTGACCGAATTTCCGCTTAGTTATGCTTGAAAAAACATTAGAGAACAGAGAATATCCAATGGTTGATCGTTCCATCAGCTTTTCTACGGATCTTTTTGCATGAGATTGAAGTGTGCATCGAACAAAGTGAAGATTTCGCTTTTGAAACCACCCTTGCGGGTCGAATCTATCTGCGACTCATCGAACGGCTGCAACAGGATGGATGGCAGGTGGAATTAATCTATCTGGCCCTTCCGAGTGTTGGAATGTCAAAACTTCGCGTAGCCGAACGGGTTGCGCATGGTGGCCACAATATCTCCATTCGTGACATCGAGCGACGCTTTCCGCGCAGTCTGCACAATCTGCTTTATGATTTCAGTCATCGCGTAGATCGCTGCATCTGTTTCATGAATGATGGAGAAATGCCCGTGCTTGTTTTCGAGCAGGACGGTGAAACTCGCGATATCCTGCATAAAGACTATTACCAATTGCTAGAGAAGGAGGCTGCTGTATGAACGCGACCTTTAAAAAAAAACCGTCAAAAGAAGGGCAGGTCCTGCTTGACACTCTTCAAAAAGCTGTATCTGAAACTTTGGAAAAAAAGAAACGTCTGGGGCAGTATACCGTTGTCTGGCGAGACGGAAAACCTCTTGTGACTGGTGAGGATGCACCGAAGTTGAGCAGTGAACTGTAATCAGTATGAATCCGTCAAACTCTTTTCTCTACGTAAATAGAAGTATTCTGCCTGGTACACACCGGTGGTCGATCAAAAAGGACCGACGAAGATGACGTCGATTCGAGAAATGATGAAAGGGCTCACCCTACCGCATCAATGAGTGGTGAGGCACGAGGCCATAGGACCGAAGAAACGTCAAGGGGAGTTATATGAGCCTCTTGTTTTTTACTTTATCTGCTGCTTTTGGAGCCTGAATAATATGGGTGTTACAGTCATTATTCCAGCACGTTACGCATCGACGCGATTCCCCGGGAAACCTCTCGCAGATTTATGCGGCAAGCCGATGGTCCAATGGGTCTATGAACGTGCCTTGCTGTGTGAGTCAGTCGACAGGGTGATTGTTGCGACCGATGATGATCGTATTGCCCGAGCTGTGGTTGCTTTTGATGGTGACGTTGTCATGACCCGCGCAGACCATCCGACCGGTACGGACCGACTGGCAGAGGTTGCTGCCGGCCTCGATGATGAGCTGATTGTCAATGTTCAGGGGGATGAGCCGCTGATTGATCCGGCCATGATTCAGGCGGCCGTTGCCCCCTTGCTGGCCGACAGCTCGATTCCCATGGGGACTCTGAAAACACCGCTGACCTCGGCTGAAGAGTTTTTCAACCCCAATGTGGTCAAGGTGGTTACTGACCAGCAAGGCTTTGCGCTGTATTTCTCCCGGGCACCGATCCCTCATCCGCGTGATTTCAGCAATGCTGTCGAACAACGCTGGAACGAACTGGCAACCGCCAAACACATCGGCCTTTACGTCTATCGACGGGAGTTTCTCCTTGCCTATCCAGGCTTGAAGTCGACGCCTCTGGAAGCACAGGAATGCCTTGAGCAGTTGCGTGCTCTTGAGCATGGCTATCGGATCCGTGTTGCAGAGACCAACCTGGTTGGGCAGGGGGTTGACACACCTGAAGATCTGGAGCGGGTGAAGATGTTCTTATCCTCTTAGTTTTCGCCCGGAAACGGCCCTTTTCGCAATCTCTGCGTCATTCGGCGGATTTGATTGTGCGGCGTAAAGTGCTACGCCTCCGCTCAAATCCTTGATTTCCTTGACCTTGCAAAAAATTGCTCGTTTCCAGATCGAAAACTTAACCGGTGGTCATCCGGAAAATCTGGATGACCACCGGTTAAGGTCCAGACGACATTTCGGCAATAAGGGGTTTTCATTTCGCCGGCAGATGTGTAAAATCACAAGCTTGTTTTGTTTGTCCCAGTAAATCTGTTGATCGGTCAGGAGAATCTATGAAGACCAAGTTTATCTTTATCACCGGAGGTGTTGTTTCCTCTCTCGGCAAAGGGCTGGCCGCCGCATCGATTGGTGCCCTTATGGAAGCACGTGGCCTCAAGGTTTCCATGCAGAAGCTCGACCCCTACATCAACGTTGACCCGGGAACCATGAGCCCTTTTCAACACGGTGAGGTTTTTGTCACCGATGATGGCGCTGAAACCGATCTGGACCTGGGCCATTATGAGCGTTACACCACCGCCAACCTGACTAAGAAATCAAACTTCACCACCGGCCAGGTCTACGATTCGGTGATCCGCAAGGAACGGCGTGGCGATTATCTGGGTGGCACGGTTCAGGTCATCCCCCATATAACCAATGAGATCAAGAGTAAGATCCTGGAAAATTCCAAAGGCGTCGACCTGGCACTTGTTGAAGTCGGCGGTACCGTTGGTGACATCGAATCCCTGCCTTTTCTCGAGGCGATACGTCAGTTTCGTTCTGATCTTGGCCCTGAAAATGTCCTCTATGTCCATCTCACCCTGGTCCCCTACATCCCGACGGCCGGTGAGTTGAAAACCAAGCCGACCCAGCACAGCGTCAAGGAATTGCGCCAGATCGGTATTCAGCCTGATATTCTGCTCTGTCGTTGTGATCGTGAACTCCCTCGTGACATGAAGAGCAAGATCGCGCTGTTCTGTAATGTTCGTGAGGAGTCCGTCATTACAGCCAGGGATGTGGCGACAATTTACGAAGTCCCTCTGGCCTTTCATGAAGAGGGCCTCGACGAGAGGATTATCGATTCACTCAACATCTGGACCAAAAAACCTGATTTAAGCGACTGGCAGAGGATCGTTAAGCGCGTGCAGGAACCTGCCGGTGAGACGACCATTGCCATCGTTGGCAAATACATTGATCTCACCGAGAGTTACAAGTCGCTCGCCGAGGCCTTGACTCACGGCGGCATCGGCAATAACTGCCGAGTCAAGTTGAAGTACGTTGATTCAGAGGCTCTGGAGAGACACGGGGTTCGCTCGACCTTTGACGACATCGACGGTATCCTGGTCCCGGGTGGTTTCGGAGAGCGTGGCAGTGAAGGCAAGATTGCAGCGATTACCCATGCCCGGGAAAACAAGATCCCCTTCTTTGGTATCTGTCTGGGCATGCAGATGGCCGTGGTCGAGTTTGCGCGTTCGGTCTGCAAAATTGAGGAAGCCTATTCCAGCGAATTCAAAGAAGACGCCAAAAACCCTGTCATTCACATCATGGAAGGGCAGAAGAAAGTCAAAGGCAAAGGTGGTACAATGCGACTGGGCGCTTATCCCTGTACTTTGCAGGAGAAGACTCTGGCACGCAGAATTTACGGCCAGAAAGATATCGGCGAGCGCCATCGCCATCGTTTCGAGTTCAATAATGCTTATCGCGAAGCCCTGGAGAAGTGCGGTCTGATTCTTTCCGGTGTCTATTCAGAAGAGAATCTGGTGGAGATTATCGAGATTTCGGATCACCCCTGGTTCCTCGGCTGTCAGTTCCATCCGGAATTCAAGTCACGGCCAATGGCTCCCCATCCACTCTTCGAATCTTTTGTTGGCGCGTGTTTCAAAGCCCGCCAGGATAAGGACAGCCAATGAGTAAAATCCTCTCAACGGGATCTGTCAAGATTGGCGGCGACAATCCTCTGGTGCTGATCGCTGGCCCCTGTGCCATTGAGAGCCTTGAGCATACCTTGAAGATTGCCAGGGCCTTGCGCGAGATAACCGAGCGTCTCGGCGCCAGCCTTGTTTTCAAGGCCTCTTACGACAAGGCCAACCGTACCTCTGTCGACTCCTATCGCGGGCCCGGAATCGATGAGGGTTTGCAGATCCTGCAAGCCGTCAAAGAGGAAACCGGCCTGCCGGTTCTCTCCGATGTCCATGATGTTTCTCAGGTTGCTGTCGCAGTCAAAGTTCTTGATATTATACAGATTCCGGCCTTTCTCTCGCGGCAGACCGACCTGCTGGTGGCGGTTGGTGAGAGCGGCCGCATCGTCAATATAAAAAAAGGCCAGTTCCAGGCCCCCTGGGATATGACAAATGCCATAGGCAAGGTTCTTTCAACCGGCAACGATCAAATTCTTTTGACCGAACGTGGTGCCTGTTTTGGATATAACAATTTAGTGAGCGATATGCGCTCTTTGGTTATTATGCGCCAACTGGGTTATCCTGTGGTTTTTGATGCCACGCATTCTGTGCAGCTGCCAGGCGGGGCCGGTTCTGCTTCGTCCGGGCAACGTGAATTTGTGGTGCCCCTCTCGCGGGCTGCTGTTGCAACCGGAATTGACGCTCTGTTCTGGGAAGTTCATGATAACCCTGAAAAGGCCCTTTGCGACGGACCGAACAGCCTGGCCCTCGATACTGTCGAAGGTTCGTTGCAAACCATGCTCACTCTTGATGAAATTGTCAGGTCATAAATGAATAAACATGCAGAAATTTTAGAGGCGGCCCGTAAGGTCATTCAGATTGAGGCCGATGCCGTAGAGGCTTTGGCTGAACGTCTGGATGTTCAGTTTGCCCGGTCTGTAGAGATGCTCCTTGCCTGCACCGGACGTGTCGTTGTCACCGGTATGGGCAAGTCTGGTCTGATCTGCCAGAAGATGGCTGCAACCATGGCTTCGACCGGGACACCTGCCATTTTCCTGCATCCTGCCGAAGGGGTCCACGGTGATTTGGGGATGTTGATGAAGGGCGATGTGGTGATCGCTGTTTCCAACTCCGGAGAAACTGAGGAAATTACCCGGATTCTACCAATCATCAAACGTATGGGGCTTCCTCTGGTGGCAATGACCGGCAATCCCGGCAGTACTCTGGCGCGTGCCGGGGATGTCTTCCTGGACATCTCCATCAAGGAAGAGGCCTGTCCTCTGCAACTGGCACCAACGGCAAGCACGACGGTCACGCTGGTTATGGGCGATGCTCTTGCTGTGGCCTTGCTTTTGCAGCGAGGATTCCGCGAGGAAGACTTTGCTCTTTTCCACCCCGGTGGCGCTCTGGGTAAACGCTTGTTGCTGCGGGTTGAAGACCTGATGCACGTTGGCGACGACGTGCCGACGGTTGCTGCAGGCACAGCGCTGAAGGACGCCCTCTATGTAATTTCCAGTAAAAAACTGGGGATCACCGGCGTTGTCGACGAACAGGGGGCTTTAATCGGGGTCTTTACCGATGGGGATCTGCGGCGCAAGATAGAGCAGGGCATCGAAGTCCTCAACCTGCCGATTTGCGAGCTCATGGCTGGTAAACCCAAGCGTATTTTGCGAAGCAACCTGGCCGCCAAGGCGCTGCAGCGCATGGAAGAGTACAAAATAACCTCTCTGTTTGTTTTTGAGTCGGAAGAAGAACAGAAACCGATCGGTATTATTCACTTGCATGACTTGCTCAAGGCCGGGGTGATCTGATGGTTGCAGACTTTGCAAAAATCAAACTGCTCCTTCTGGATGTCGATGGCGTCATGACCGATGGGCGCATCACTTATGACAGCGATGGTGCCGAAACCAAATCTTTTGATGTTAAGGATGGCTATGGCCTCAAGCTGCTGCAAAGGGCCGGCATAGAGGTCGGTATCATTACCGGTCGCCAGTCTGCGGTCGTCACCCGACGGGCTGAAGAACTCGGTATTGAACTGGTCTATCAGGGCGCGAAAGACAAGCTCGTGCCTTTTCAAGAAATTCTGGAACTCCGTGGTTTGTCGCCTGAACAGGTCGCTTATGTCGGAGACGATGTCATTGATCTGCCGGTTATGAGGCGGGTCGGTTTTAGCGCTACGGTTGCGGATGCCGTCGAGGAGGTGAAGCCTTTTGCAGATCTTGTCACAGCGCGTGCCGGGGGGCGAGGAGCTGTCAGGGAAGTCTGTGATTTTCTCCTCAAAAAAACAGGCCTCTGGGCGGTTGTGACCAATCGTTATTTCGAAGACTAGCAGGCTGTCGCATCCAAATTTTCGCTTCGGCCCGTTTAGTCCGACAGACTGCTAGCAACCCCCAGGGAGGCTTCCAGACACCCATACAATTCTCATGCCAATTTGTCGCATTGCTCTTTACAGTAAATACCCTCAAGTGTATACTTGCCCTTGTCCATGAGCTATCTCAAACCCCGTAATTTTCTGCTTGTTCTGGCTCTGGCCCTGGCTTTGGCAATCATTGCTTTGATCGCCATGCGCTACAGCCCCGAAAGTCAGTTGGAAGCCGTAGTCAAGTCTTTGCCCACGGGCATAGACGTGTCTCTTGAGGATATCGACTATACCCATGTGGAGAATGGTCTCCCACGCTGGAGACTGGTCTCCAGTCAGGTGGAGAGAAAGGCCGACTCGGGTATCCTGGGACTGGTTGAGCCTGAGCTGAAGTTCTTTGATGAACAGGGCGAGCCCGCAGGTTCGATTCGCGCACTTCGGGGTGAAGTCAGCAGCGATTATCAAGCGATCAAGGTCTTTGGTGACGTTGCTATGCAGCATGTTGGTGGTTATTCGTTTAAGACCGAAAGTCTTGATTATGATCATTCCACACAGCAATTAACCACTGCCTCGCAGGTTGTTATGCTCGCCAGCGGCATGCGCCTTGAAGGGACCGGCATGACTCTTTATCTGCAGAAAAAGCGTGTACAGCTGAACGCTGATGTCGAAGGATTTTTCGACCCGGAAACAATGGAATGACAATGTCTATGAACAAAATCATTTTTATCTGTATCATCATGTTTTTCCCCCTGACGGTTCTGGCGGCCCCTGAGCTTGCGACTAAAAACCGGGGTCCGGTTGAAGTGACCTCCGACCGTCTGGAAGCTGACGACATCGCACAAACGCTCGTTTTTATTGGCAACGCCGTTGCAACCCAGGATGATGTTACCATACATGGCAAGCGTTTGACGGTTGAGTATAAGGGTGAAAAACGCGAGATTGAAAAAGTGATTGCCGAGGGCAATGTCCGTATCAATCAAGGCACGCGCGTTGCGCTGGGCGAACGAGCGGTTCTCTATCATCCGGAAGGACGCATTGTCCTGACCGGTTCACCAGAAGTTCATGATGGTGAGAATTTTGTCAAAGGCCAGGAAATTACCGTATACCTGAATGACAAGCGCAGTGTGGTCAGCGGTGGTGCCGGTGGCCGGGTGAACGCGGTTTTTGCTCCAAAAGAGGAGGACAAACCTTGAGGCACCTTCTGGCTGCACGTGGTTTGTCTAAAAGCTACAAAGACAGGCAGGTGGTCTCATCGGTTGACCTTGAATTGGAGTCCGGTGAGGTCGTCGGACTTCTTGGCCCTAATGGTGCCGGAAAAACCACCTCTTTTTATATGGTTGTCGGTCTGGTTCGTCCGGAGCAGGGAGAGGTTTTTCTGGACGATGTCAACTTAACCTCGTTGCCAATGCACCAGAGGGCCAGAATGGGAATTTCCTATCTGCCTCAGGAAGCATCAGTATTTCGTAAATTGACAGTTGCCCAGAATCTCATGGCAATCCTTGAGACAACGGATAAGTCAGCACAGCAGCAAGCCGAGCGCAGAGATCAGCTGCTGGAAGATTTCCGTTTGACGCAGGTTGCAAAATCCTATGGATATGCTCTTTCCGGTGGCGAAAGACGACGTGTGGAGATTGCCCGTGCCCTGGTCCTTGACCCGCGATTTATCTTGTTGGACGAGCCCTTCGCCGGGATCGACCCGCTTGCTGTGCTGGATATTCAGGAAATCATTACATCCTTGAAAAATCGCCAGATCGGCGTGCTGATTTCCGATCATAACGTTCGAGAGACGCTCGGTGTCTGCGAGCGGGCCTATATCCTTAATGATGGTTGTGTCCTGGTGCACGGCTCTCCTGACGAGATCGCGCAGAGCCCGAAAGCCAGGGCCATTTACCTGGGCGAGTCGTTTCAACTATAATATGGGAAAAACGGCAATCAGCTTTTATCAGAGCAAATACTTGACCTGGTGAGGCTGCTTGCCATTATGATGATGCTATGGCTTTAGAGATCAGACAACAACTTAAGCTCAGCCAGCAACTGGTGATGACGCCACAGCTGCAGCAGGCGATCAAGCTGCTGCAATTGTCACGCATGGAGTTGATGGATGTTGTTCGCGAAGAACTAGAGGAAAATCCAGTCCTTGAAGAAGGTCAGGAGGCTCCGGATGAGAAAACTCCAGCCGAGGAGGAACAGGCTGTTGATGCACAGTCGCAGGAGATCACCCGGGAGGCAGAGGGTGAAGGCGACGGTATGGCCGATATCGACTGGAAGACCTACCTGGAAAGTTATAGTTTAGGCGGCACGACAGCGGACAGCTATGAAGACGATGAAGACCGCCCATCCTATGAGAACCTCCTGACCAAGAAAACCTCCCTTGCTGATCACCTTATGTGGCAGCTCAACCTGTGCCGTCTGGAAAATCTCGAGCGTGCCATTGCCGGAGAAATTATCGGCAATCTGGATAACGATGGTTACCTCCATGTCTCGGTCGAGGAGCTGGCTGAACAGGCGGCCTGTGCAACAGAGGTGGTTGAGCGTGCTCTTTCTGCGGTTCAGGATTTCGATCCTGCCGGTGTCGCCAGTCGTAATTTGCAGGAATGTCTGCTCAAGCAGATTGATCTGCTTGAGATGTCAGAAGAGCTGGTCGGCGTTATCCTGAGGGATTATCTGGATGAGTTGGAAAATCGGCGTTACCAGGTGATAGCAAGAAGCCTTCAGGTTCCTCTGGAAGATATTTTTGGGGCCGCCAAGTTTATCAGCGGCCTCGATCCACGCCCTGGCAGTCAGTATGGCCAGGAAGATGTTCACTATATTGTGCCGGATATCTTTGTTTATAAAATCAGTGACGATTTTGTTGTGGTTCTGAATGATGAAGGCTTGCCCAATCTGCGCATCAACTCATTCTACCGCAATGCTCTTTCCGGATCGGCGCAGCTTGACGCAAAAGCAGGGGAGTATATTCAGGAGAAGCTACGCGGCGCACTCTGGCTGATCAAGAGTATTCATCAGCGTCAAAGAACGATCTTCCGTGTCACCAAGAGTATCGTCAAGTTTCAACGTGATTTTTTCGAGCGCGGGGTTGATCACCTTAAACCTCTGGTATTAAGAGATGTCGCGGAAGATATCGAAATGCACGAGTCTACAGTAAGCCGTGTTACGACCAATAAGTATGTACAGACCCCACAGGGCCTGTTTGAGCTTAAATACTTTTTCAATAGCGGCATCAATACAACGGGTGGCGAGTCGGTTGCTTCAGAAAGTGTCAAGAGCAAAATCAAGGAGCTGATTGCCGAGGAGAACACCCGCAAGCCTTATTCGGATCAGAAGATCGTTGAACTCCTGCACAACCAGGGTATTGATATTGCCCGCCGAACCGTGACCAAGTATCGCGAGATGCTCGGAGTTGGTTCGTCGACACAAAGAAAACGACTCTTTTAACCCTATCTGAATTCTGACGCTGCCCGCTTGCGGCATTGGAATGGTTTTCTGTAAACCAACAGGTATAATTGTCAGCACATAGTCTTGTTGATAACCTTTAACCCGGAGGTGCAAAATTATGCGAATAAACGTGACCTTTCGACATATGGAAACGAGTGAGCCGGTACGTGATTATGTTGAGGAGAAACTGGCAAAGGTCAAAAAATATATTGATGAACCCGTCGAGGCGCAGGTTGTCCTTTCTGTAGAGAGAAAAATTCGCCACAAGGCAGAGGTCTCGCTGGGCGCCAAGGGGATTACGATCAAAGCCTCTGATGAGACGCCCGATATGTATGCGGCAATCGATGGTGTCGTAGACAAACTGGATCGTCAGTTGAAGCGATACAAAGACAAGATCAAGAATCACAAGCCCTCAAGCGGCAAAGAACGACGCGTTGAAAAAACAATTTTCACCGCAGAGAGTATTGATGATGGTCTCGGCGAGCCGAGCATCATTAAATCGGATAGTTTTCATGTGAAGCCGATGTCTGTTGACGAGGCCGTCATGCAGATGGATCTGCTGGATAAAGAGTTTCTGGTCTTCACGGATTCGGCATCGGAAGAGATTAATGTGGTGTATCGTCGCAAAGATGGTAATTATGGCTTGATTGTCCCTCAGTCCTAGGGCATTCTTTACAGCAGGCGGCAATCTGTCGCCTGCTGTTGCTTTTCTAACACTTTACTACTCAGGTTTATCGTGAAATGAAGATTTCGGAGTTGCTTGATCCTGCGGCGATCGTCGCAGATTTGAACGGAACGAGTAAGAAGGAGGTTTTGGCAGAGTTGACTGATGCTCTGCTGAAAGCCGATTCAAGCCTGGTCCGTGATGATGTTCTGAAAGTTCTGATGGAGCGGGAACGTCTCGGATCCACGGGTATTGGAGACGGTGTCGCAATCCCTCATGGAAAGTTGAAGGATATTGATCGCCTCCTGATTTCTTTTGGTTTGAGCAGGCACGGGGTCGATTTCGATTCCATGGACGGTAAGCCCGCTCATCTTTTTTTTCTCCTGGTTGCTCCTGAAGAATCGGTTGGTGTGCATCTTAAAACCCTCGCCCGCATTTCGAAACTGCTGAAAAGCACTGCGGTTCGTGAGCGTCTGCAGTCCGCGGTCGAGAGCTCTGAGATTCACAAGATCATCGCTGAAGAGGAAGACAAACTCTAAGGGTTGAATTGATGCCCCGTCTGAGTATCTCAGAATTGCTGTCCGAGACGGAGGCCGGGCTTGATCTGGAGTTGTTGACCGGAGAGCGTGGCCTGAGTCGTTTTGTCCAGGTCCCCAGAATTCAGAAACCCGGCCTGGCCCTGGCCGGGTATACCCGCAACCTGCATCCTGACCGCATTCAGATCCTTGGTTCTACTGAACTCAGTTATCTTTCAGAACTGTCGCAACGGGATCCGGCCAGGGCAGAAGAACAGATTGCCCATGTCTGTACCCTCGACATCTGCTGTTTTATTATCACTAAAGGCTTAACACCACCAGAAAATCTCCTGCGCGAAGCTGAAAGCCACAACATCCCTTTACTGCGCAGCCATCATCAAAGTTCTACCTTTATCTCACTGCTGACCCAGTATCTCGAGGAACGACTGCTTGCCCAGACCAATGTGCATGGAGTCCTTGTCGATGTATTGGGCGTCGGTGTCCTGCTCATGGGCAAGAGCGGTATCGGCAAGAGCGAATGTGCTCTCGATCTGGTCAACCGTGGTCATCGCCTTGTCTCTGATGACGTAGTCAAAGTTCGCTTGAAATTACCGGCGGTTCTGTTTGGTGAAGGCAGTGATCTTCTGCATTACCATATGGAGGTGCGTGGTCTTGGTATAATCAATATCAAGCACCTTTTCGGGGTCGCCGCGATTCGTGAGCGTAAAAAGATTGATCTGGTTATTGAGCTGGTTGAATGGCAGGACGGTCATGAATATGACCGCCTTGGCCTGGAAGAGAGATCTTATGAACTGCTCGGCGTGAAATTGCCCTTGCAGACCATCCCGGTGCGACAAGGCCGGAATATTACGACCCTTGTGGAAGTCGCCGCCCGCAACCAGTTGCTCAAAGAGATGGGCTATCATAGTGCCGCTGAATTCGAAGAGCGGCTGGAACAACGTATGGCCGAAACAGCCCGGATTCATGCTCAATCAATTATTGGGGATAACCTCGAATGAAACGCCAACTGGTTGTGATTACCGGATTATCCGGATCTGGCAAGAGTACCGGCGCCAGGGCTCTCGAAGATGCCGGTTTTTTTGTCATCGATAACCTGCCGTTGGTCATGCTTCCGGATTTTCTCTCTTTAACGGATCACGGCTACTCCAGGGTTGCCACCGTCGTTGATGCCAGAAGCTCTGATTTTCTGGGTGATTGCCATGAGGTTTTGAATCGTATCAAGGCGGAGGGGCACGATGTTGAGGTACTTTTCTTCGAGGCCACAGATCATGATCTGGTCAAGCGCTTTTCCGAGACCCGGCGTCGTCATCCTCTGGTGCAGAAGGAGGGGATCCTCTCGGCGATTAACAGGGAGCGTGAAATCATGTCAACACTGCGCAGCCTGGCGACGATTATCCTCGATTCTTCCGGGTTGACGGTTCATCAGCTTCGTCAAAGGGTTCTGGCGGTGGTCCTCGGGGCTGAAAAGTCTGAAGGCCGGTTGAGTCTGCAGGTCCAGTCTTTCGGTTTTCGCAATGGACTGCCCCTTGGTGCTGATCTGGTTTTTGATGTTCGTTTTCTGGATAACCCCCATTTCGTCGAAGAGCTGCGTCCCAAAACCGGGCTGGACCCTGATGTGAGTGACTATGTATTACGTCAGGCTGACTACAAGACCTTTCTTGTCAAACTGAAGGATTTACTTTTCTTTCTTCTGCCTCGTTATCGTCAGGAAGGCAAGGCCAGTTTGACGATCGGTATCGGTTGCACCGGCGGACGTCACCGTAGTGTCGCTATCGCAGAAGACCTCGGTCCCTATCTGCTCGGAGCCGGCTGTGATGTTCAGGTCAACCATAGAGATGTCGGTAAGGGTGAATCATGATCGGTCTGGTTGTTGCAACTCACGGTCATCTTGGCTCGGAGCTTCTGGCGTCGGTGCAGATGATCATCGGCCCGGTTCGAAACGCTCGCTCTGTGAGTATCAACCAGGATAATTCTATGGAAGATATCCGGGCTGCCATCGATAAGGCCATCAAGGAGGTTGGTGCGGACGGAGCCGGAGTTATTATTGTCACGGATATGTTTGGCGGCACGCCTGCCAATGTCAGTATGACCTTTCTCGAACCTCAGCTCGTGGAGGTTCTGACCGGCGTTAATCTGCCCATCCTGCTGAAATTCTTTAACAGCCAGGAGAACCTTGGTCTGGATGAACTTGCGGGAATACTCAAGTCTTACGGCCAGCAGAGTATCGCATTGGCCAGTGAATATTTAAAAAGGTAGTAACAGTTCAGCTGACTTTTCGGACTGGGGGTTGTGGCTCCCATGGAAAGAGTGTCTGTCGCCAGTATGGCCCGACAGCATGTAGGATGTGGTGAGGTACGAACCGCATCGGCTCGAGCAATGATGCGGTTCACGATGTTCACCGCATCCTACAGGTTGTCTTTGACCAGCTGAATAGATACAAAAAGGTAGTTATATGTATTACCCTTCAGACAGGGGTGAGCTGTCATGAGTATTGTTCTGGCGCGTATCGATAGTCGACTGGTGCATGGTCAGGTTCTGGAAGCCTGGGTGCCATACGTCAATGCTGATTGCATTGTGGTCGCCAATGATGAGGTTGCTGCAGCGTCGTTTCAGTGCATGGTCATGCAGGCCGCTGTGCCGAGTTCAATCAAGCTGATTATCGGCACACTGGAGGAGACTGCCTGTATCCTCAGCTCTGCGGAAATCCTCAAAAAGCGGGTCCTACTGCTGTTTGCCACATCGGATGACGCATTAAAGGTCCGCGATCTTGGTGTTGCCTACTCTAAACTTAATCTCGGCAACATGCACTCGAGCGATGGCAAGAATCGCTACACCTGTACGATAGCGCTCGATCAGAAAGATATCGATAAGCTCCAGCAGATAGAGATGCAGGGGGTCAAGATCGTTTCCCAATGTGTCCCTGCTGACCGTGAGCAGGGCTGGCAGAAACTGATACGTTCCGGAGGTCGATAAATGGTGGTTGCCGATTATCTGCTGGCAGGGCTGATTGCGATGCTGACCGGACTCGATCGCGTCGCCCTGGCCCAGTTTATGATATCCCGACCCCTGGTCGCAGGCCCTTTAACCGGGCTGGCACTGGGAAACCCACTGCTTGGCCTTGAGATCGGGATGTTGCTTGAACTTCTCTGGTTGGGACGAATACCCGTAGGTGCCGCTATCCCGCCAGATGACACCCAGGTGGCGGTTGGTGCAACGGTGCTGGCTGTCAGTATGGGACAAATGCTTGATTTAAGTGGGATGCCAATGGTGATTCTGGCTGTCCTGGTTGCCATTCCGCTCGGTAAGTTTGGACAGCTCTTTGATCGCCTTGCCCGCAATGTCAACGATCGCATCGCTGTTTCGGGACTGCAGGCGCTCAACCATGGTGATTGCCATGGTATTGAACGGCGACACCTGTTCGGGTTAATCAGTTTTGCCGTGTCAAGTCTGGCAACGGCCTGCGTGATCGTGCTGGTTGGCAGCGTGATCCTGTTTTACACCGCGCCGCAGTTGATTGGCGCAGTCAGAGGTGCCGGCCTGAGTCTGCAGTACAGCCTGATTATAATCGGCGCAGCATCCTTACTCGGCACGATCAACGTCAATCGCAGTATCTCGCTGTTTTGTGCGGCCTTCTCGGGGACCCTTCTGGTCCTGTGGATGAGGTGAAAATGAAAGCACCCCACCTCTCATGGCTGACATTCCTCAGGATCTATTTCCGATCTTTCCTGCTGCAGGCCAGTTGGAACTTTGAAAACCTGCAGAACCTCGGCTTTCTTTACCTGGTTTTACCAGGCTTGCGCAGCATCTACGGAGATGAGTTGTCAATCGATGTACAGCAACGCCAGGTGACCTATTTCAATACTCATCCGTACTTTGCTCCACTGATTGCGGGGACGACCCTGCGCATGGAGGAACGTCTGCATGCGGGGGATGATGTTGCCATTGATCCTGATGCTTACAAAAAAATGGTGATGGCCCCCTTTGCAGCGATGGGTGATGCTCTCTTCTGGGGCGGTGTTCGCCCTCTGGCCGCATTGATTGGCTTGCTGATTGCGAGTCAGGGCTCCCTGTGGGCTCCTGTGGTTTTTCTGGTTCTTTTCAATCTGCCACACTTGTTTTTTCGCGCGGCAGGATTGGCCCTGGGCTACTTTCAGGAATTGCGAGCCATCGAAACGATCCAGACGTGTCGTTTCCCGGATCTGGCAATCCGTCTGAAGGAGTCTTCAACCATACTGATCGGTGTGCTCTGCGCATACCTGTCATTCAAGGGTTGCGAACATCAGGAGCTCCACGGTCTCTGGGGTTTTCTGCTGTTGCCCATTGTCCTGCTCTTCGCCTGGCTGTCACATAAAGGAGTGACCAGCCTTTTCCTGGTTTTATTGACAACGTCCAGTTTGTTGTTGCTGGCACTACTGTTTTGATGGTGGGGACACTATGCCGATAGAAAAAAAGCAATATGAAATTGTAAATCGTCTGGGTTTGCACGCCCGTGCTGCTGCCCAGTTGGTTCAGACGGCTAATCGTTTCTTGTCGGATGTGACGATAGCAAAGGAAGACATCGAAGTGAACGGCAAGAGCATCATGGGGCTATTGATGCTGGCTGCTCCGAAAGGCTCTAAAATAACTGTTACGGTGTCCGGTGGGGACGCTGAAGAGGCAATGAAGATAATCGGGACTTTGATTAATGACGGCTTCGGTGAAGATTGACATAGCCGAGGATACTCTCCTCGTTGGCATCGCTGCAGCACCCGGGATCGCTATCTCAAGAAGTCACTTGATTAATCGTGATCGCATGGCTGTGATTGAGCGACGCATCTCTCCAGCTGAGATTGCTCCGGAAACAGCTGCTTTCAACGCCGCCGTGGAGAAGTCCAAGTGCCAGCTGCTGGAGGTTAAGTCACAGGCTGAGAATAAAGAGCTTTCCGAGCATCTGTACATCATCGACACTCACCTGATGATTCTTGAGGATGAGATGCTGATCGGTGAGACGCTCAGCCTGATTCATGACGATCTGATAAATGCTGAAGGCGCACTGAACCGTGTTTTACGTAAATTACGCCAGGTGTTTGACAAGATAACTGACGAGTATCTTCGCGAACGACGTTCTGACATCGACTCGATCGGAGATCGATTGATGCGCAACCTGCTTGGTGAAAACAGAGAGTCTTTGGCGGATATCGATGAACAGGTCATCGTTGTCGCTCATGATCTTTCCCCCGCAGACACCGTGCAGATGGATCGCAGCAAGGTCGTTGGCTTTGTCACTGACGTCGGTGGCCGTACCTCACATACGGCGATCCTGGCGCGTTCCCTCGGTATTCCAGCCGTCGTTGGGTTGGAGACAATCACCTCGTTGCTGCCTAACGGCATACCGATGATTATCGATGGTAGCGCGGGCAGCGTCATCCTCAAACCGTCTGCGGAGACTTTTCGCGACTACCTGCTGAGGAAGCAGCATTACGATTACCTCGAAACAGAACTCCTGCAGTTCCGGTCTCTCCCCGCCGTGACCAAAGATGGCCACTTTCTGGCACTGCGCAGTAATATAGATTTTGTCAGTGAAATAATGCCGGCCAAAGAGCAGGGGGCCCAGGGCATCGGTCTGTTCCGCACCGAATTCCTCTACATGTCTGGAGACGGACCACCTTCCGAAGAAGAGCAATTTGAAATTTATCGCTCCGCTGCAGAGCAGATGGCGCCTTTCCCAATTACGATCAGAACTCTGGATGTCGGTGGTGACAAGTTTGTCCCGCAGTTCAATCTCTCCGATGAAGTCAACCCGGCGATGGGTTTACGAGCTATCAGATTCTCCCTCAAGGAAGTTAGTCTGTTCCGGGTGCAATTGCGGGCGATTCTCAGAGCCTCCGCGTTTGGAAATCTGCGCATTATGTTCCCGATGATATCGGGTGTTGGCGAGGTGCGTGCGTGTAAGCAGTTTTTTGAAAGAGAGAGACAGGAACTGCTCTCCGAAGGTTTTGCCTGCGGCGAAAATGTCGAAATCGGCATCATGATTGAAACCCCTTCTGCCGTTCTGATTGCTGATCTTCTAGCAAAAGAAGTTGATTTCTTCTCGGTCGGGACCAACGATCTGATTCAGTATTGTCTGGCTATCGATCGCAACAACGAGCATGTTGCCTACCTTTATGAACCGATGCATCCCGCTGTGCTGCAAGCCTTGTTGAAAGTCTGTCGTGCGGCAGAGAACGCAGGGATAGCGATCGGCATGTGTGGTGAAATGGCCGGTGAGGACCTTTACTCATTGGTTCTGATTGCTCTCGGCTTTCGGGAGCTGTCGATGAACTCCACCAACATCTCTCGGGTCAAGCGAATCATACGGCAGGTTGAACTTGCCGATGTTAAGCAGATCCTTGATCGACTTTTGTCGCTGCCGACGGCCGACGAGGTTCTCAGCACACTTGAACAGGAGATGCGCAAACGCTATCCTCAGGTGTTCAGCGACACACAAATATAGCTTGTTTTCGTCCGGAAGATCGAAAACTTAAACCTGTGTTTCAGTCGTAGACTTTGCTTGCCAGCTTGTGCCGAGGGTTGCTTCATAACGCGAGCCACGCTGGCCGGGACCCGAAGTGCTTGACAGGTTGCAGCGAAAAGATTAACTTTCCCACTCAAATATTCTTTCTTCAAGGAGTACCAAGCATGGCAATGACAGATTTCCTTTTTACCTCTGAATCCGTTTCCGAGGGGCATCCGGACAAGGTCGCCGACCAGATTTCCGACGCCATTCTCGATGCAATAATCGCTGAAGACCCGAAAGCCAGGGTTGCCTGTGAGACTCTGGTTACCACCGGGATGGCAATGATCGCCGGTGAAATTACCACCAGTGCTTATGTCGACATGCCTGATATCGTACGTCAGACCATTAAAGAGATCGGTTACGACGACTCTTCCATGGGCTTTGATTACGAAACCTGTGCGGTCCTGACCTCGATTGATCGTCAGTCTCCAGACATTTCCCAGGGCGTTTCTGAAGGTGAGGGGTTGTTTGCTGAGCAAGGCGCCGGTGACCAGGGCCTGATGTTCGGTTATGCCTGTAACGAGACGGCCGAACTGATGCCCATGCCGATCACCTTTGCCCACAAGCTGACCAAGCGTCTGGCCGACGTGCGTAAAAGTGGCCTGCTTAACTTCCTTCGTCCCGACAGCAAGTCACAGGTGTCGATCCAGTACATCAATGATAAGCCGATCCGGGTTGATACCGTGGTGGTTTCTTCCCAGCATACCCCTGATGTCGCTTATGCAAACCTCAAGGAAGCAATTATTGAGGAAGTTGTTCGCAAGGTGATCCCGGCGGATCTGCTGGACGAGAACACCAAGTATTTCATCAACCCGACCGGGCGTTTTGTTATTGGTGGGCCGATGGGTGATTGCGGCCTGACCGGACGCAAGATTATCGTTGACACCTATGGTGGCCAAGGCTCCCACGGCGGCGGCGCATTCTCCGGCAAGGACCCCTCAAAGGTCGACCGCAGCGCTTCCTATATGGCGCGTTATGTGGCCAAGAACGTTGTTGCTGCCGGCCTGGCTGACAAGTGCGAAGTTCAGCTTGCCTACGCCATTGGCGTTGCCGAACCCGTTTCAGTCATGATCAATACCTTTGGTACCGGCAAGATTCCTTCCAATGAAATTGCCCGGGTTGTTCGTGAAGAATTCGACATGCGTCCCCGTAGCATTGTCGAGACCCTTGACCTCTTGCGCCCGATCTATCGGAAGACTGCAGCCTATGGTCATTTTGGCCGAGAACTCCCTGAATTCACCTGGGAGCGCACTGATCGTATTGCCTCCCTGCAGAAGCTCGCAGGACTCTGATTTGATTGCAGGGTATCACCTGAAGACAGCGGGCGAATCGCGTTTTGCGATTCGCCCGTTCGCGTTTAAACTCTGAATCATGGGCCTTCCTGAACTCTCCATAATCATTCCTGCCCTCAATGAAGCAGAGGCCCTGCCGCTTCTGTTCTCCGATCTGCTTTTGCAGCAGGAGATCAACTTTGAAGTGATTGTCACGGATGGCGGCTCTGCTGATGCAACCTGCGCAATCGCCGATGATCTTTTTGCTGCGCAACAATTAGCCGGGCTCTGCGTTAGGGGCCCGAGCGGTCGGGGCCGGCAGTTAAATGCCGGTGTCGGTGTTGCCAAGGCCGAGTGGCTACTTTTTTTGCATGCAGATAGTCGGCTTGATAATGTTCTTCAATTACGTACAGCCGTTGATTTCATGAAGCAACATCTGCAGCGGCAACCGCAGCAAGTCATTGCAGGTCGTTTTGTGCTTGAATTCGATAAACAGGGTATGGCCGATGGCTTTGGCCTGTTTTTCTATGAAGCCAAAGCCCGGCTTGGCCGTCCCGGCTGTATTCATGGCGATCAGGGCATGCTGATCAGCAAAACCAGTATGCTTGACCTCGGCCCTTTTCGCGAGGATCTGCCGGTTATGGAAGATACCTGCTTTGCCGAAGCTGTCCGCGCCTGCGGACAATGGTTGCTTTTGCCCGGGGTGATTACCACGTCTGCGCGACGTTTTCAGGTTGAAGGACTCAAAACCCGTCAAACGCTCAATGCACTGATGATGAATTTCCTGGCCATCGGCTGGCTCGATTTTTTTGCTCGTGCAGAGGACCTCTATCGCCAGCAGGATCGTGCGCAACCCTTGCAGCTGTTAGCGTTTTTTCAACTCATAAGAGACCTGCTGGCCAAAATGCCACGCCGTCAGCGTTGGAGCATATGGTACGCAACCGGTGGCTATGTGCGGAGCCAGGCCTGGCAGCTTGGTTTTGCTCTGGATTGTCGTAAGGCGTATCAAAGGGGAGAGGGTCCTGGTTTGCAGAAAACGCCCTGGTTGAACGGCTTCGATCGATGGTTTGAGCCTTTAACAAACCATTGTCCCGGCCGTACCCTGACCGCTTTGCTGGTCAGGCTCTGGTTTGCAAGGCAACTCGGCTTTCGTTAAGGTCCTTGTCTACTTACGTCTATCCGAGGTTTTTTTACTTGTCAATCTAATCGATTTAATATATCAATAAAAGCTGATATATGAAAATAATCGGAATTGATCTATGCTGAGGCTTTTTAAAATTCTGGCCGATGGCACCCGCTTGCGCCTCTTGCGCGTCCTGCGTCAGGGTGATTTTACGGTTCAGGATCTGATGCATATCCTCGATATGGGGCAGTCCCGAATTTCGAGACATCTGAAACTGATGACAGATGCAGGGCTTCTGCAGATCGAAAAGCAAGGCACCTGGCATTACTATCGGTTGTCTCTGGACGAAGAGGGGCTGTTCAGAGATCTCTGGAGCGCTCTTGAACCCAGACTTGCAGCTCTGGAAGGTCAGGAGCAAGACGCGTTTGGCGTCGCTCAGGTCATGTCTGACAGGCGTAAGCGCAATCAGGATTTCTTCAATCGGCACGCTCCTGAATGGGATAAGCTGCATCTTGAACTGTTGAACCTGCCGGATTATCAGGAACAGCTGCTGGACATGGTCCCCTCTGGAGGGCTGATCGTCGAGGTTGGTGTTGGCACCGGAAGCCTGTTGCCTTCACTGGCAACGAAAGGACAACAGGTCCTTGGTCTCGATCATTCCCCTGCTATGATCAAACTCGCAAGAGAAGTCCTTGGCCAACAGCAACTTGCAAGTAAGGTGGAGGTTCACCTGGCCGAAATGAATCATCTGCCCTGTTCGCAGGGTTCGGTACGCACGGTGGTGATGAACCAGGTCCTGCATCACGCTGAACAACCAGTAGACGTGTTCAGGGAAATTGCCCGCGTCCTTGAACCGGAAGGCTTTCTGGTGGTGGCAGACCTGGCTCGACATGGTCATGACTGGGCCAGAGACCGTCTGGCCGACCAGTGGCTTGGATTCAAACGGGAAGAACTCGAGAGCTGGCTTGCTGAAACCGGGCTGTCAATGGCTGTCTGCCATGAGGTCGATGCCCTCCCTGGTCAGCAGGCGGTTTTTTTGTTGAAAGCTGTCAATCATAAACATAGCTCTGAATTCAAGGATTCAGGAAAACACTAACGGAGGACTTATTTAATGACTGCGAATCAGGATTTTAAAGTAATGGACCTTTCTCTGGCGAGCTGGGGTCGCAAGGAGATCGATTTGGCCGAAGTGGAGATGCCGGGATTGATGGCCTTGCGGGAGGAGTATCGCAACCAGTTCCCCCTCAAAGGTGCTCGCATCACCGGCTCTCTACACATGACGATCCAGACCGCGGTGTTAATCGAAACCCTGGTTGATCTCGGTGCTCAGGTGCGCTGGGCGTCCTGCAATATCTTCTCGACCCAGGATCAGGCCGCTGCAGCTGTTGCTGTAGGCCGCGAAGGAACGCCTGAAAATCCTCAAGGTGTACCGGTGTTCGCCTGGAAAGGCGAGACCCTCGAGGAATATTGGTGGTGTACGGAAAAGGCTTTACACTGGCCGAACGGTGAGTTGCCGAACATGATTCTCGATGATGGTGGCGATGCGACCATGATGGTGCTTTACGGAGCCGAATGGCAGGCACAAGGGCTTCCGGACTATACGCCTGACGATCCGGAAGACTGGGTCGAGATGATCAAGTGTCTGCAGCAGTCAATCGATAGCAAAACCATCGACTGGGCCGCTGTGTGCAGCTCGATCAAGGGTGTCACCGAGGAGACCACAACCGGCGTTCATCGTCTCTATCAATTGCAGAAGGAAGGCAAGCTGCCCTTTCCGGCCATGAACGTCAATGACTCGGTCACCAAGAGCAAGTTCGACAATGTTTACGGCTGTCGTCACAGTCTGGTCGACGGCATCATGCGGGCGACCGATGTCATGCTCTCCGGCAAGGTGGCTGTAATCTGCGGCTATGGCGATGTCGGCAAGGGCTGCTGCCAGTCTTTGCGTGGTCAGGGCGCCCGTGTCATCGTCACCGAAATTGATCCGATCTGTGCTCTGCAGGCGCTGATGGAAGGTTATGAGGTCAAAACCCTTGAGGACGTGGTCGCCGACGCCGATATTTTTGTGACGACGACCGGCAACAAGGACGTGATTCGCGTCGCGCATATGGCCCGGATGAAACACAACGCCATCGTCGGTAATATCGGTCACTTTGACAACGAGATCGAGATGGCCGCCATGGCGAAGGTCGATGGCATCAAAAAGGTCAACATCAAGAACCCTCGCGAACACGGCAACCAGGTCGATCAGTGGATTTTTCCTGATGGCCATGCTGTGATCGTTCTGGCAGAAGGCCGCCTGCTCAACCTCGGTTGTGCCACCGGCCATCCCTCCTTTGTCATGTCCAACAGCTTTACCAATCAGGTCATGGCGCAGATCGAACTTTTTAAGCGGAGTGATAATTACGATAACGAAGTGTATGTTCTGCCGAAGAGCCTGGATGAAAAGGTCGCCCGTCTGCATCTCGGCAAACTCGGCGCAAAGCTGACGACACTGACTGCGGAACAGGCGGATTATATCGGCATCCCTGTTGAAGGACCTTACAAGCCGGATTCCTATCGATACTGAGAACTCAGAAACAGGGCGAATAAAGTCCGGTTTTTTGTTGGGTGCCCCAGACATGGCGCATAGCGCCTTTTCTGGCGCTGTTTCGGTCATGTGGTGGTGACCGGATGACTTGGAGGTGCAAATCCTCAATTGGCCCGGCAAAGGTGTCCATCCCGAAGCGGAGTCTGAATGAAGCCGTAAGCAAACAGGCTTTGCACATCTCGCCTGCAGAACAAAAAAATCCCCGTCAAATTGACGGGGATTTTTTTGACATGCAAGGTTTGGCTTAAAACTACCAGCCGAAGGGTGAATTCAGGTAAGGACCATCATTTACCATGACTGACAGGGGAACTACAAGCTTGGAGGTCGATAAATCACCAGACACTGGCGTAGTCGCTTTGATCTCGACATCCACCCAGTCACCATAGGCTTTGGCGTACTTGATCTCGAAGGCAGCCAGACCGTCATCATCGGTCGTTATCGAATCGGGTATGGTCACCACTCCACCTGGATCGAGCTGGTTATTCCCAATTTTAGATGTTGACACGACCGCCGGATTACCTGTGGAACCGTCATTCCAATAAAAACCAGTTTCTAACCCAGTGATATAATCAATTTCCTTGGCCCCGTCTTCGAGTGGGTCCAGGAGTCCATTGCGGTTCTCGTCCTCATTGCGGTATTTGCCGGTTGTATCGTCAACAAGCCCAGTGTAAAAATGGAGGGGATAAACGCCGAGGTTGACCACTGCATTGGCAATGGGGTTGCCGTTGTTGTCCACCACCAGCACTGAGAAGGGCAATGCGTAGCCGACCTCCAGGCCATCGACGCTTACTTTACTAATCTTGTTGGTGTCCCCCAGCACGATGGTCGCTGCCACCTGGCCGATAGTCAGGGTGGTGTCAGCGTAAATCGTTGGAGTCGATTGCACAACTGCACGGATTTTCACCCCATCCTGCGCCGAAACAGCGCTGCCGCTGGTGAATGTCACCGAGGCAGTGCCGCCTGCGCCGGTCACCGCTGTACCCGGAGAAATGCTTTCACCACCACCAGGGCCGTCTATAATAGTAAATACAACCGTCTGGCCACTGACTAACTGGTTGCCGGCATCGCGCACGGTGGCGGTGATCGTGCTGGAGGAGCTGACGCCGCCTATGCTTGCCGCCAGTATTGATGGCGAAGCCTGCAAGTCCAGCCGGGAGGGATCGATTGATGCGACCAAGAGCGTGATAATGTCGCTTTCAGCCCCACCTGATACTGTTATGTCAACAGGGCTCGCGACGCCGCTGGCCGTGTAGCTTATGGTTGCCGTTCCGGAGGCATCGGTTGTGGAGGTCGTGGTGGTCTTGCCTATTACATTATCAAAATAGCCGCCGGTTGTGCTAAGTGTAAGGGCTTGACCGTTGAGCGGGCTCCCAAGAGCATCGGTATAGGTTACCACCAGGTTGGTTGTCGCGCCCACAGCTATGGTCGAATTGTCGGCAGGTGAGGTAAAGCCAAATTGGGCGCTTGTGACGTTTATGTTGAGGCTTTTTATTGCGCCGTTGCCGCTGGCGGTAATGGTGTCGATACCGGGGTTGTTAAGTGCAGTCATAGTGACGGAGGCTGCGCCGTTATTGTCTGTCGTTACCGTCACCGTGGAGGCTGTCGTGCCGTTGGCGGTCAGATTGTTGCCGTTTTCCGAAGTGAGGGTTATGTCTGTGTTAGGAATTGGGTTGCTATTGGCATCTCGGGCTGCGACCGTCAGTGTGGCGGTATCGGCAACGTTGGCGAGAAGACTGCTTTTGTTAGAGTTTAGAGTCAGGGTGGTGCCGGTGAGGGTCAAGGGCAGAACTTTGCTAGTCTTTCCGGACACAGCTGTAACGTTGACAATCTGATTGGTCTTGTCCGGGCCTGCGGAGAAAGTCACGGTTGCCTGGCCTGTACTGTCGGTTGTAACCTGCGAGGTGCTGAGGATGCCCGCAGATGCGGTAAGGGTTACGACAACGTCAGCCAATGCCGCATTACTGGCGTCTCTGGTAACTATGGTCAGGGTTGCGGAATCCAGCCCGTTGGTGGTTAACAGATATTGATCAGTGGTCAAGTCAAGTTTGTCCGCATCAACTTGCGGAACCTCGGGAGTTCCATCACTGGGAGGGCTATCGGCACTCGTAGATCCACCGTCACCACAGCCGAAGATGAGCAGGGCCATACACATGGCAAAAAACATTTTCTTCATACTTTTCAACCTCCTAAATTTACTGAATAATGGGAATTCATCATATTTAACATGAATGTTCTTATCATGAACCATTCAAAATGACAACACATAACACAACCGAGAAAACAACATTCGGAGTTCATCGGCTCTATCAATTGCAGAAAGGCATAGTACCCTGTAACCCGTATTCTTCGCGTCTTGCTTGTTCTTTGCCGCGTCAACTACGTCCAATTTCAGCTGCTTAGCTAGTTTTCGTCCGGAAACG
This sequence comes from Deltaproteobacteria bacterium, assembly GCA_024636215.1. Next base: position 14,702 of record JAGXHL010000047.1, on the reverse strand, counting down.
GCCCTTTACCGCGATCTCTGCGACAATCGGCGGATTTGATTGTGCGGCGTAAAGCTCTACGCCTCCGCTAATCCTCGATTTCCTTGACCTAGCGAAAAATTGCTCGCTTCCAGATCGAAAACTTCACAGTGCCCATCCGGAGTTTCCGGATGGGCACTAGCTACGGCCAGGCAACAGAAATCGCGCCTTGCTGACATGGCAAAGCCCTGCGCAATCCCTCGAAACTTTATGGGGTACAGGATACTAGCCATCCAGAGATCAGCGCTGAAACGATAGCTATGAACTTGTCAAAGCCTTCAGGGAGAGGTATCCTAACCGCTCTGCAATGAACGCTAAGGAAACCACTGCTTATGAGTGAAAAACTGCTTGTTGTCGATGACGAACGCATGATCCTCGAACTGACCTCCATGGTTCTGACCAGTCGGGGTTACGATGTCTCTGTCGTTGATAACGCCCCGGCTGCCTATGAGATGATAGAACGCGAACAACCTGCATTGGTCCTGCTCGATTACATGATGCCGAAGGTCAATGGCCTTGATGCTCTCAAGGAGATACGTGAGCGTTTTCCTGAAACTTATGTGATCATGTTTACCGGTAAGGGCAGTGAAGAAGTCGCGGTCGAACTGATGAAGTCCGGTGCGTCGGATTATATCCTCAAACCCTTCAGCAACGCCAAGCTGGTCGAACGCATCGAGAATGTTCTGCGTGTTCGTTCCATTGAGCTGCGTAACAAGGCGCTGGTCGAGGAGCAGGAGCGACTTCTGGATGAAATCGAGCGTTGGAACCGAACTCTTGAAGAACGCGTCGAACAGAAGAGCGCAGAGCTGGAAATGGCGCATCACGAAGTGCTGCTGACCGAGAAGCTGGCGGCTTTGGGACATCTCTCTGCAGGGATGGCCCACGAAATCCGCAATCCTCTGAATTCAATCAGTCTTTTTGCCCAGGTGTTGACGTCCGGCCTGAACAATGACCCGGAGATGAAGTCCTATTCAGAAAAAATCATCAATGAGGTTGAGCGGATCGATGCGATCCTGGTCAAGCTGCTTTCGACCAGTAAACGCTCACACTTCCAACTGAGCACCGTGCATATCGACAGTATCATCACGACCAGTTTGCAGCCATTTCTGGAACCGATGAAGGCCCAGGGCGTTGTCCTGCATACAGCCCTTGGGAAAGAAACCCCTTCAATTCTGGCTGACGCTGATGAAATAGGCCAGATCTTTTCCAACCTCTTTGCCAATGCGCTGTTTGAAATGAAAGACGGTGGAGAACTCACCGTGAGCATTGAAAGTAACGACAAGGAGGCCTTGATTACCGTCAGCGATACCGGCGGAGGCATCCCCGAGGAGCATTTGAACAATATCTTTGACCCCTTCTTTACCACCAAGGAGCGGGGCACCGGCTTTGGCCTTTCCGTGGTCTTGCGGATCGTCAAGACTTATGCCGGACGCATTAACGTTGAAAGTAATTCTCAGGGTACGACTTTCCATATCTGGCTGCCGCTGGCATGATTCCTTTAACCAATAACCGGAAATCATAATGGCGCTGTTGCTGCGTGATCTCACCCTCGATGTTTCGATCGACGAGGAGACGCTCCCCTCTGTGGCCGCAAAGATCCTGGGCGTCGAGGTTAAGTCTCTGAGTAACTTCAGGATCGTCCGGCGATCTATTGATGCGCGTAAAAAGAGCCGCATTCTCAAAGTCTATAGCGTAGAGTTCTGCTGCCATGATGAAGCGGTCCTTCTCGGCAGGCTTGCCCCAAATCGACTTGAAAAATTACCCGAGCGCGTTGATGCCGTTCTGCCCAGGGTGAACGTCAAACATCACGCGCTGGTGGTTGGAATGGGTCCTGCCGGCCTGTTTGCCGCCAAACGGCTTGCCGAGTGCGGAGTGTCTGTGACGCTGATAGACCGCGGCCGACCCGTAGAAAAGAGGATCAAAGATGTCGAGAGCTTTTGGGCTTGTGGTCAATTTGACGCCGTCAGTAATGTTCAATTCGGTGAAGGTGGTGCCGGCACCTTCTCCGACGGCAAACTGACCACCCGTTTGAACCATCCCCAGCGTCTGGACGTTCTGCAGACACTGGTGGACTGTGGCGCTCCCAGAGAGATCCTGGTCGAGGCTCGCCCCCATGTCGGCACCGACCGCTTACGCAAGGTCGTTGTTAATTTCCGCAAGCAGTTGATCGATCTCGGTGTCGATGTTCGCTTCGAGACCTGTCTGACGGATCTCGAAATCCACCAGGGGCGTATCGCAGGGGTCGTTCTCAATCATAACGGAACTCTCCGCTGCGATTCTCTGGTCCTCGCACCCGGACACAGCGCGCGTGACACTTACCTGATGCTGGATCGCAAAGGGGTTCAGCTTGAAGCCAAAAGTTTTGCCGTCGGCGTTCGCGTCGAGCACCCTGCCGAATTGATCAACCAGATCCAGTATGGCTGCTTCGCCGATCGCCTGCCTGCAGCAGATTACACGCTGCGTTATAATGATGAGGAAAGCGGTCGCGGCATCTATTCCTTCTGCATGTGTCCCGGCGGTGAGGTGATTAATGCCGCATCTGAAGCAGACGGCCTGGTGGTCAATGGTATGAGCCGAGCGGCGCGTAAAGGGGACTATTCCAACAGCGCTCTGGTGGTTACCGTGGGGCCACAGGACTGGGGCGGAGAAAAGCTCGGCGGCATGCGCTTCCAGCAGCACTGGGAACGCAAGGCGTTTGTCGCCGGCGGTTCAGATTTTCTGGCTCCTGCGCAGAATATGATGAGCTTCGTCGGCAAGCCGGGGGAAGTTTTGAAAACCAGTTGTCGTCCGGGTGTTGTGGCCTCGGAACTGCGTGAAGTTCTGCCCGGTTTCGTGTATTCTGGACTCCAAAGGGCCTTGCCGCATTTCAATCGCAAGATGCACGGCTTTCTGACTTCGGAAGCCGTGCTGATCGGGGTTGAAACCAGGACCTCGGCGCCGCTCAGGATGACCCGCAACGAGCAAGGCGAGTCTGTCAGCCACCGGGGGCTCTTCCCGACCGGCGAAGGAGCCGGCTATGCCGGTGGAATCATGAGTGCCGCACTGGATGGCCTGCGTACAGCCGACCAGCTTGTTAAGTCTGTGCTTGATCGCTAACCCGCAGAATCAGAATGAAAATACACAGAGAATGGGAGTGACTTTTGAAGAAAGTTTTTGTCAAAGATATCCAGGAGCGTGACCTGATTTCATCACCCTTTCTGGTCAGGGACAAGATCATCGGTATGGCCAAGAACGGCCGTCCCTATATGACCCTCAAGCTGATGGATTGCTCAGGTGAAGTCGAAGGCCGTATCTGGGATCGTGTCGATGAAATTTCGGCGCGCTTTGCAAAGGACGATTTTGTCCAGATCTCAGGAAAAGCCAGTGTTTATATGGGCAAGATGCAGCTCATTATCCAGGACCTGGTGAGAGTAGACGAATCTGCCATTGAGCTCGCAGATTTTCTGCCTGTTGCGCGGCGCAAGGCTAACGACATGGTCGACGAGCTGCGCCTGCTGGTCGAAGCTTTGAGCGATCCCGACCTGAAGAGACTGATGCAGGCTTTCCTGGCCGACGAAGCATTCATGCAGGGTTATCAACGCGCACCGGCGGCCAAGGCGATGCATCATGTCTACCTGGGCGGTCTGCTCGAACATTCGTTGGCGGTTGCTGCTCTGGCCAATGATATCAGCCGGCGCTATGCAGATATCAACCGCGACCTGCTGGTGGTCGGGGCCTTGCTGCATGATGTCGGCAAAGTGGCTGAATTGCGTTACCAGCGGTCTTTCGAATACACGGATGCCGGTAAACTGCTTGGGCATATCATGATCGGTGTCGAGCTGGTTGAGGAGAAATTACGGACTCTACAGGATTTCCCCCGGGAGTTGGCGGTACACCTTAAGCACTTGCTGCTTTCGCATCATGGCCAATATGAATATGGCTCGCCAAAACGACCGAAGACCATGGAAGCTGTGATCCTGAATTTTATTGATGATCTGGACTCCAAGATCAATGGTGTCCAGACGCATATTGCCCGTGAACCGGACAGCGATTCTGCCTGGACCCAGTATCATCGCCTCTATGATCGCTACTTCTTCAAGGGCGTATCGGCAAAGCCGGCGGCGCAGTCAGGGCAGGCGGAGCCTGGGCAGGTTGAGTCCGGAGGGAATCAAGCCAAACCGCTTGATTCCAACGACAAGGCTCGCTACAGTCAACCTCGGCCCAGATTCGGCAACAGCCTGGGCGACCAACTCAAAGCGATCAAGCTCGACCTGGAAGGGGACGAGAGACAGGATAAAAACGATGGCTGACGGACTTCTGGTACATCAACTGAGTGTAGGACCCTTACAGGTCAACTGTTTCCTGGTCGCTTGTCAGAAGACAAAAGAGGCCATGGTGGTCGACCCGGGAGGTGATGGCTCACGAATTCTGCAGCTTGCGGAAAGTCACGGCTTCAAGATTAAACAGGTGGTTAACACTCATGGTCACTTCGATCATATCGGCGCCAACCAGGTGGTGATAGACGCCACCGGTGCCGTGCTGATGCTGCATGAAGCAGACCTGCTCCTGTTACAGAATGCCAGTAATCACGCCCAGATTTACGGTTTGACTGTGTCGCCGTCGCCCGATCCTGACACGTTTCTCAACGAGGGTGATCGCTTTGCGGTGGGAGAGCAGTCCTTCTCTGTCTTGCATGTGCCCGGGCATTCTCCTGGCAGCATTTGTCTTCTGAGTGATGGTCACCTGTTCGTCGGCGATGTCCTGTTTGCCGGTTCCATTGGCCGGACCGACCTTCCCGGCGGCGATTTTGATGCTCTGGTTGAAGGAGTGCGTGAAAAGCTCCTGCGGTTACCGGCAGAGACGATCGTCCATCCGGGCCATGGGCCCGACACGACGATCGGTCGTGAGAAGCAGTTGAATCCCTTTGTGGGAGACGGGGCCTGATGCTACTTTTTTGCAGGAGCGGCTTTAGCAGCGAACAATCGCGACTGAAGGCGACTCCTGCAGTGTCTTTCCGGCATGATTTTAGCCGGAATCCAGGTTTTGCAGAGTTGAAAGACTGGTTCCCCGATAGAAGCACTCGGGGATGACGACTCTTGGACTGGCAGGTGATCAGTTACATCGTGTTTAATTGTTTCTCCGCGCTGCCTCCTGAACGGTGCGGAGCCTAAGGCTGGAGTTGAAAATGCTGCAAGGTCAATGTGTCGTTCTGGGTGTTACCGGTGGCATCGCTGCCTACAAGGCTGCCGAGGTGCTGCGTCTGCTGGTTAAGGCGGGTGCCGAGGTTCACGTCATCATGACGCGCAGCGCCCGGGAGTTCGTCACACCACTGACATTCCAAACCCTTTCCGGCAATCCGGTGCACACTGAACTGTTCAATGTGATCCAGGAGCAGGAGATCGGCCATATCTCCCTGGCGGATCGTGCTGATCTTTTGCTGGTTGCTCCAGCCACAGCCAACCTCATCGGTAAAGTGGCCAATGGCATTGCAGACGATCTGCTGACGACGACAATTATGGCCAGCAAGGCCAAAATTCTCTTTGCGCCGGCCATGAACAGTAATATGTGGGACAACCCGCTCTATCGAGCAAACCAGCAGAAGCTGGAAACTCTCGGGTATCATTTTATCGCTCCGGCCTATGGTGAGCTGGCTTGTGGCTGGCAAGGGCAGGGGAAATTGCCCGAGCCCCGCGAGATCTTGCTGTCCGCTCAGGCGTTGCTTGGTGAGAAGGACCTGGCAGGTAAGACGGTGCTGGTCACGGCCGGGCCGACACGCGAAGAGATTGATCCGGTTCGTTTCTTAAGTAACTATTCTTCCGGCAAGATGGGCTACGCCATTGCCTCTGCAGCCTGCAGACGCGGCGCCCGGGTTGTGCTGATCAGCGGTCCGGTGTTTTTGCCGGAGCCTCAAGGCGTTGAGACTATTCAAATCTCCAGCGCGCAGGAGATGCATCGGGCGGTTATGGCAGAGGCCGAACGTGCGGATCTCATTATTAAGGCCGCTGCTGTTGCCGATTTTCGACCCAGCGCACGCGGTGAGCAAAAAGTCAAAAAGGGCTCTTCCGAGACGATGACGGTGGAACTGCAACGCAATCCGGATATTCTTGCAGAACTCGGAGAAAACAAGGGCGATCGTGTTCTGATCGGCTTTGCGGCAGAAACAGAAGAGTTGCTGAAAAACGCCACTGAGAAGCTGAACAAAAAAAACCTTGATATGATCGTTGCCAACGATGTGACCCAGGAGGGGGCAGGCTTTGATGGTGATACCAACATCGTTCGCTTTCTGAGCGCAGACGGTTATGTCGAAGAGTTGCCGCAGATGTCGAAGAACGCGGTTGCCGAGATCCTGCTCGACAGGGCCTCGACGCTTATGTCAGCGAGGCAAGTGCCCGTGTCAGCCAAGCAAGAGTCAGGTCTCCGAAAGTAGCGTCAGCAGGTCATCAGGCTGACAGATGCCTTCCTTGAGCCTGGCTTTGATGACGCGGAGCATCTCTTCCGCATCACTCTCACGCAATTTGCCATCGAGCCAGAGCGTATTCAGGTTCTTGCGTATCATGACAGCGGTATTCAGGGCGCGCTCACCGGTTGGATCGGCATTGCAGAAGGGGCTCCGGTCGATGTCCTGTAGAAAGCTGAGTGTGGCCTGATTGGTCAGTCCCAGGTAATCTTGCTGGTCTTGCTCACTGATTGCCCATTTGGACGTGTTGGCCAGGGATCGCAGAACTTTCTGATATTGCTGCAAGCGGTTGAGCAGCAGCAGAGAGTTGAAAAGTCTTTTGTTGGTTCCGAAGGAGAAAATGGTGTCGGCCAGGATGCCACGCATCAGTTTATCATTCTCCGAAAAATCTTTGCGGCCGATCGATCGTGCCAGGGGCCAGATCTCCGGTGAGACATGGGCCTCAAAGCGCATTTCCCAATAAGCGTGTTTGAGGAGCACCGTGTTGTAGGTGCGCATCAGTTTGAAGGGCACGAAGTAGGAGTGGGCTACGGTATCGGCGGCAAGGTGACTGAGATAACCGTAGGCACAGGCTTGATGAGGGTCTGTGCTGGCCTGTGCGAGGATCTTGCGTCCCATGCGCCAGGAGTGGCAGTGTCGCAGGTAGTGCGTGTATTTTTTGCCGAGGGTGATATCGGCGCTGATGCAGCCGTAGAGGTAGTCGTTGGGATAGGCTGCGAGCAGCGTTCTCAAATGCGCCGGAAGTTGGGCCAGGTTGTCGAGAATCCAGGCGCCGGTCTGCAAATGAACGCCGATCCCCCAGGCCAGAGCTGCGGAGGGAAAGAGGAGTAGTGCAGCAGAGATCAGAATTGCAGGGATGAACCATTTCATGGGATGATTGTACCCTACCTTCCAGCGAATAATATACCCACTAAAAGGATTTAGTCACTGAATATGCCAGATCAACTCGCAAACGAAATTCGTGCAACCCTGGCCGCGGCCCGCAGCCAGTTCGAGTATCTCGCCGACCTCGGTTTTGAAGAGCAGCAGGTCGCTGCTCCTGCAAGGACTGAAACGCACAATCCGCAGGCCGTGACCCCTGGTATGGAGACCCTCGATGACGTCATGAATGACCTTGGTGACTGCCGGCGCTGTGGTCTGGCTGCGTCGCGGACCAAACTGGTTTATGGTGTCGGCAACCCCAACGCGCGACTGGTCCTGGTTGGTGAAGCCCCCGGTCGCGAGGAAGACCTGCAGGGACAACCCTTTGTCGGTGAAGCAGGCAAACTGCTCGATAAAATTCTGCAGGCGATGGGCATGCATCGCGATGAGGTCTATATCTGTAACGTCCTGAAGTGTCGGCCACCGAACAATCGCGATCCTCAGCCCGAGGAGGTGGCCACCTGCGAGGCTTTCCTGGTCCGGCAGCTTGCAGCCATTCGGCCACAGGTCATTATCGGCCTCGGTCGTTTTGCCGTGCACAGCCTGCTCAAAACCAACGTACCCATCAGCCGATTGCGTGGTGAATGGCAAAGCTACCAGGGGATTGCCCTGATGCCGACCTATCATCCGGCCTATCTGTTGCGCAACCCGGAGGGCAAGCGGGACGTCTGGGATGATATGAAGCAAGTTTTGCGTCGACTGCAAACCGATGGCGAGGATTTATGAACAGTACGACCCCCTTACTGCAGGCTCGACAGGTTGTTGCCAGTCGTCCGGGCGAGTCGGGGGTTTTGCAGCGGGTTCTGCAAAAGACGTCTCTACAGGTTGATGCAGGGGAAATCCTTGCCATCGTCGGTCCGTCCGGGAGTGGTAAAAGCACTCTGCTCAGATTGTTCAATCGGCTGCTCGAACCGGAGACTGGAGAGATCCTGCTCTCGGGTGTGAACATCAAGACCATTGCGCCGACCGAGCTGCGCTCACGTCTGCCTCTGGTTAATCAGACGCCTTTCCTGTTTCCCGGCACCGTCATGCAGAACCTGCAGGCTTCCGGCCGGTTACGCCGAACCGGGGGGCCCGATCCCGGTGATCCCGCTCTGCAGGAGCTGCTTGAACTCTGTCACGTCGACTCGGCCTGGCTTGATCGTGATGCCAGAAAACTGTCCGTCGGCCAGCAGCAGAGGGTCTGTCTGGCCCGTGCCATGATCGGGCCTTGCCTGGCATTACTTCTTGATGAGCCGACCAGCGCACTCGATCGTCCCACCGCTGATCAGATGGCCCTGACTTTCCGTCAGCTTGCCCGTGAGAAAAATCTGGCCATTATTTTTGTCACTCACGATCTGCGCCTGACGGGCCGTTGTGCCGATCACGTGATCTTTCTGGACGAGGGGGCGGTTGTCGAAGCAGGTTCAGCGAGCCAGCTGCTTGATCATCCGCAGACAGCAACAGTACGAGCTTTCCTCTCCACTGAATTGGCAGGTGACGGGCAGGTGCCGGAATGACAACAACAATTATCGACCTCAGCTTGTGGGACCTGGTCACCGTCTACAGCCTCTTGCTGATGAGTATCGGCCTGGCCCATCTGCTCAAGGCCGGCCAGAGTAAAGATCTGTTCTGGTCCGGGCTGCGCATGTTCGTCCAGCTGCTTGTGGTTGGCTATGTGCTGCATCTGATCTTTGCCCTGAAGACTCCCCTGCCGGTTCTGCTGATTCTGATTGTCATGGTCGGTTTTGCGGTGCAGACCATCGGCGCCAGGGTGCAGACGAAAATGCCGCATTTCTACCGGGTGGTCGGCACGGCCATCCTGTTTGGCTGCGGTGGTATGACCTTTTTCTTCTGTTCTCTGGTGATTGGCCTTGAGCCCTGGTACGACCCACGCTACCTGATCCCCCTGTCCGGTATGATCATCGGCAACTCCATGACCGGCGCCAGCCTTGCGGTGGAGCGTCTGGCCGCTGAATTTCGAGAAAGGCGCGACGAAATAGAGGCGGGGCTTTGCCTTGGCGGCAGCATTCAAAGCGTCTCCGAAACGGCGGTCGGCAGTGCTTTCCGGGCCGCGCTGATCCCTTCCGTGAATGCCATGGCGGCCATGGGGCTGGTATTCCTGCCCGGTATGATGACCGGCCAGATTCTTTCCGGAACCGAACCACTGATCGCCGTCAAGTACCAGATCGCCATCATGTGCGTGATTACCGGCAGCGTTTCCCTGACAACATTTTTTATTCTCAAGCTTGGTTATCGTGCCTATTTCACCCCTTACCAGAGTTTGCGTGAAGATTGATATAAGATAAATACTTCGTAACCATTCAGCTGTCGATCCATCACAGCTCTCAACCCGGGGACTCGCCCCCGGACGGCGACCAGGGGGAGCGGGACGCGGAACGCGTGGCGCGTGGCGCGAAAAACCAAACCTGTGCTGCAATGATTCTGAGTGTTCGTTTTAGCCACCCGCTCAAGAAAGCACTGCAGGTAGGCCCCCCTGAACAGGGCCGGATACCATGCTCAGAATCCTATAGAATCCACCGAAACCTGGCGAAGGAATATGCCCTCCGCTAGGAGAAAACCAGTCTTTTTGCTTACTTTTTTGACGTTGAAAAAAGTAAGGCGTCTGACAGTACGCGAACTGTCGGTGTTGTTTTTGATTGTCTTCTGCCACGCGTTCATGATCTCAATAAGCACTACAGCTCAATGAAATATCACAGCCCTGAAACCGGGGACTCGCCCCGGACGGAGACCAGGGAGCTAATCACCCCGCCCCCTGGACCCCCGAGTGCCCTTAATAATGCGTTTATGTGAGGAACGATACAATGCGAAGAAGTGATAAAGCCTTACCTGATGAGGCCGCCATGCAGATCCTGCAGGAAGGTGAGTATGGTGTGCTGTCGACCGTTGATGCCGATGGCCAGGCTTATGGTGTGCCCCTGAATTACGCCCTCAAAGGCCGCAACCTTTATTTTCATTGTGCTCTGACAGGGCACAAGCTCGATAACCTGCTTGCGAACGATAAAGTCTCTTTCTGCGTGGTGGGACAGAGTCGGGTTGTCCCGGCTGATTTCACCTCGGAGTTTGCCAGTGTGATTGTCACCGGAACCGCCGAAGTGATCTGCGCCGAGGAGAAGTACGAGGCGCTGTTCAGCTTGATCGAAAAGTATTGCGCGGAGTTTGTTGAGGAAGGGCGGCGCTATATTGAAACGCTAGACGCCGAGACTGCGGCCGTGGCAATCCGGATCGCATCGATGACCGGCAAGCGGAGTCAGGCGGACGATTAGTCTCCCGTCGGCTTTATTGCAGCATAAGCTGTTCTCACCGGGACCTCTTTACGCCCACGGGAAAAATCACCAGGTGGCGAACATCTGGATGAATGCCGATTTTTTCGCCGGGCTGATGGTCACAGTGGCTCGGTACCAGCGCCTGAACCTTGTCCCCACTTCCGAGCAGTAACGTGTAAAGGATGTTTGCCCCTCTGAAATGACGGCGCAGGACCTCGGCTTTCACCGGGCTATCATCATCGTGAATGATATCTTCCGGACGAACAAGAAGCTGTACAGGTGTCTCTGCGGGGCTGGGCGAAGCCATAATGCCGTTCAATATCCCGAGTCCTGTTTCAATCTGATTGTCAGCATTGACAACCCCCTTGATCAGACTCCCTTCACCAACAAACTCGGCTATTCTGAGGCTGACAGGTTGATGATAGAGGTTGTGGGCCGTGTCCCATTGCAGAATCTCGCCGTTGTACATCACGCCGATCCGATCAGCGACAGCAAAGGCTTCATGCTGGTTGTGGGTGACAAAGAGTGCTGTTGTTCCATATTCCTTGAGAATGTCGCGGACTTCCATGGAAAGGCGCTCTCTCAAGGTGACGTCCAGATTGGAAAAGGGTTCATCCATCAAGAGCAGGTGCGGTTTCGGGGCGAGCGCTCGGGCCAGGGCGACACGCTGCTGTTGTCCCCCGGAGATTTCATGGGGATACCTGGCGTGTTCGCTGTGTAATCCGACCAGTTCGAGGGCTTCGTTGGCCTGACGGATCAATTGCGCTTTCTCCAACCCTTTCAGACCGAACGCCACGTTGTCGAAAATGCTCAGGTGAGGGAAGAGGGCGTAGTCCTGAAAGACCATGCCGATCTTTCGTTTCGCTGGAGGCAACAGGTAGCCTTGTTTGCTGACGCACTCTCCGTTCAGCAAGATCTCTCCCTCCAGAAGGGGCTCGAAGCCGGCAACCGTTCTCAAAACGGTGGTCTTGCCACAACCGCTGGCACCAAGCAGGCAACCGATCTCTCCTCTTTTCAGTGTCAGAGAAAGGTCCTTAACAACCAGTTGCTGGTCATAGGCCTGGGTAATCTGCTTCAATTCAAGAACGATTTTGTCGTTTGCCATCTTGACTCCGCTTTTATTAGTGGTTCGTGGTTCGTGGTTAGCCCCCAGCCCTCAGCCCTCAGCCCCCAGCCCCCGCCCCTAACCCTTATCCGTTTCCCGCATCAATAAAACAATCGGGATCAGTCCACTTAAGAGCAGGGTCAGGGCCGGTAAAGCGGCTCGCTCCCATTCACCTTCAGAGGTCAGCTCGAAAATTTTTACCGACAGGGTGTCCCAGCCGAAAGGACGGGTCATCAGGGTGATCGGCATTTCCTTCATGACATCGACGAAGGCGAGGGTCAGGGCCGTAAAAATTCCACCACGCAGCATCGGCAGATGCACTCTTGCCAGCAGCTTGAGACCACGCAGGCCCATCAAGCGAGAGGCTTCATCGATATTGGTTGTCACCCTGTGCATCGAACTGTCGATCGATTTGTAGCCGACGGCCATGAAGCGGATCGTATAAGCGAGCAGCATGATGACGATTGTGCCTTGTAACAGTTGTGAAATTTCTAAGCCGAACAGACTCTGGGCGAGGTCAATCAAATGGTTGTCGAGCCAGGCCAGAGGAATGAACATACCGACGGCCAAAACAGTTCCCGGTAAAGCATAACCGAGCGTAGCCATGCGTATCAGGCCATGGGTCAGGCGGTCTTGATGGCGCCTTCCCGAATAAGCGAGCAGCAATGCGACTGTGGTGATCACCAGCGCTGCAATCAGGCCCAGCAGCAGAGAATGGCCGAGCATGCTCAGGTAACGGCGGTCGAACTCCTCGTGAAAAACTTCAAGAGACCAACTCAGGAGCTGGAGCGCCGGCAGAAGAAAGGCAATTGACAAGATCGCTGAACAAAAGCCGGTGGCCAGCCAGCGATTTGCTCCAATAAGCTCGATCCGCTCCGCCTGTGGCGTCAGACGACTCTGGCTGAAACGCATACGTTTACGCAGACGCTGTTCGAGGGCAACCAGAAGAAATACCATGGAAACCAGCAGCGATGAAAGCTGTGCCGCGGCCGGTAAGGAGAAGAAGCCGAACCAGGTTTTGTAGATCGCTGTCGTAAAGGTGTCGTAGTTGAAAATAGAGACAGCACCAAAGTCGGCCAGGGCTTCCATCAGGACCAGTGTTGTTCCTCCGGCGATCCAGGGTCTGGCCATCGGCAGCACCACCCTGAAGAAACCTTCTACAGGGGTACAGCCAAGAATCTGTGCTGCTTCCAGGGCACGTTTGCCCTGGGTGCGAAAGGCGTTGCGCGCCAACAGGTACACATAAGGGTAAAGCGCCAGTGACATGACCAGCACCACGCCACCCGCGGACCGCATGTCGGGAAACCACATGTCGCGTCCGAACCATGCGCGCAATTGCGTTTGCACGGGGCCGGAGTAGTCAAAAAGCCCCAAGGAAACAAAGGCCAGAACATAGGTCGGCATAGCCAGAGGCAAAAGTAACGCCCAGGAAAAATAGCTTCGTCCGGGAAAATTGCAGGCACCGGTCAGCCATGCCAGGCTGATGCCGATCAGAAGAGTGCCTGCTGAAACGCCGATCACCATGATCAAGGTGTTCAGCAGCAGGCGGCTCAACAGAGTCTCTTGCAAATGCCTCCAGATATCCCAGGCCGGTTCGAGCCAGGCAAGGGCCAGGACCGATAAAGGCACGAGGACCAGTGAGGCAATAAACAGGGTGAAATACTGCCAGCTGCTTGCCCGCGGTATGAAACGGCTGAAGCCTCGTAAAGAGGCTCCATTGGTTATGTTGCTTGTCGGCTTCATGAAACGATGAGACGCTTAACGGTAATCAGCACGATCCATGAGCTGGATCGCCTGGCTCTGCAGTTTTCCAGCATTGGCGAGGTTCTGTTCGCTTGCTTTGAAATCACCCCAGGCGGCCACATAGGGATGCGCATTGACGCTCTTGTTGACAGGGTATTCCATATTGGCATCGGCAAAAAGGTTTTGCGCTTTTTCTGATGAAAGCCATTCCAGAAACTTGATTGCAGCCTGTGGATGCCTGGCATGTCTGGTGACGCCTGCCCCGGAAACATTAACATGGACACCTGTGCTCGACTGGTTAGGCCAGAAGAGGGCGAGCTCCAACTCCGGATTCTTCTTCATCATACGTCCGAAGTAGTAAGTGTTGACGATGCCGACATCTCCCTGCCCGGCGAGAATCCCTTCCATGAGCTTGCTGTCGCTGGAGAAAGGAGTGGTGGCAAGATTACCAACCCAGGAAGCGACGATGCGCTCGGTTTTTTCTTCGCCATAGGCATCGATAAACATTGCCACCAGCGACTGATTGTAGACTTTCTTAGAGGTTCGCAGCAGCAGGCGATCTCGCCACTGCGCCTCGCCGAGGGCTTCATAGCTGCTCAACTCTTCAGGCTTGACCCTTGCCGTGCTGTAAACAATCGTTCTGGCCCGCAAAGAGAGTCCAAACCATTGGTTATCCGGATCACGTAAATTCGCTGGAATGTTGGTTTGCAGGATTTCTGAATCAACGGCTTGTAACAGTCCTTCGTTGGCAGCGTGCCAGAGGTTGCCGGCATCAACGGTAATCAGCAGGTCTGCACGAGTATTCTTGCCTTCTGCTTTGAGGCGTTGCAGAAGAGGGCCCTCTTTGTCGGTGATGAAGGTGATTTCGGTGCCCGTCTCTTTTGTATAGGCATCGAACAAGGGTTTGATCAGTTGTTCATTACGGGCTGAATAAATCACCAGTTCTTCAGCCGTAACTCCGGTCGCTCCGAGGGTCAGCAGGGTTAAAATAAGGGCGGCAAGAATCTTGTGCATTTGCTTCATTGGTTAAGCTCCTTGTTGAATATGATTATGAAAACCGTTATCAAAATAAAGGAGAGACATGGTCTGGTCAAGAAAAATCTTGTTAATTGTTTTAAACTTTAGTCAAGCGTCGTGAAAACGGCCTTTCCTCACGCCTCACGCCACACGCCACACGCCACACGCCACACGCCACACGCCACACGCCACACGC
>JAGXHL010000009.1 GCA_024636215.1 Deltaproteobacteria bacterium | reverse complement strand
CGAAATGTTCGGCTTGAGCTGGATGAGCTAAGCACGACCTGGAACGACGCGGTAGAAAACCAAAGCGCAATTGCAGATCTGCGCAAGCAGTTGAAAGCGGTCAATGAAGAGCTTTGGGTTATCGAAGATGATATCCGGGACCAGGAAGCGGCCCAGGATTTCGGTCCCAGGTTCATTGGACTGGCGCGGGCGGTCTACGTGACCAATGACAAGCGTGCCGCCATCAAAAAAGAAGTCAACCTGGCGCTCGGGTCGCGGTTCGTTGAGGAAAAATCGTATCAGGACTACACGGCCAGAAAGTAAACTGGCTAAGATAAAAAAGGCGCCCTATGGGCGCCTTTTTTATCCGTGGTAAAGATCATAACCTTTTTCTCTGTACCAGGCCTGCCACTTCAATTGCCGTTTCAACTTCTTCAGGCGAGACACAGACGCATACGCCTTCAGGTAATCGCCGAAGCCCGGTTTTGATCTTGGCGACTCCTCGAGCCTATCGGCGAAACGGTCATACTCACCGGCTAGCGGGTGGAAACGCACTTTTCGCCAAGGCTTATCCCAGCCGATGTAGTGGATGATTCCGGGTGAGAGGGTCGCCTCATCAATCTCGCTTTGCGAGAAGGCAGCCGTTTGCTCACTGGGCCGATACAACCCGGTTTGATGATTCCACTTAAGGTGCAGGTGTTTCCATTTATCGTATAGCACACCGTTTAGCGCGCATTGGTCGTTGGTGCTTATTCTGTCGGGATTTTCTTTTTTGAATTTGAATACTTTTTCCGGTATTTCATCGCGCCGCCAGAGATCAAGGTTGATCAATAGCATGCCGGAATTGAAGTATTGGTTTTGGGGAATTCCCAATTTTTTGTAGGTGTGGCCTGACAGGTTTTCGACAGCGCCAATATGAAAATCAGAGATATCGGTTTCCCATAACTCAATGATGTCGCCTTTGACGATCATATCGCAATCCAGGTAAATCACTTTATGTACGGATTCATCGAATATTTCGGGAATGGAAATACGATAGTAGGCTGAAGAAGTAATATGTTTGATGGTTGGTAGATCGTCGTACCGATTGCTGTCGAAAGAAACGAAGTCGACGCCAGAAGCTCCGAGCTTCCTGACCTCTTGATTCATCCTTGTTTTGTTCTCGCTTGATATTCCGCCATCCAGGCAAAACAGGGAGACTCGCTCCGGTGCTGAGCAGTTTGCCAGTAACGAATAGAACAGAACGGTCAGGTGAGGCGCGTAATTGTCGTCAGAGCTTGCAACAATGGCAATGGCATCGGACGGCAGGCTCCGGAGTTGTTTATCAGTCATGTTGAGTTTTGCTCCGTTGGAATTTTTTAAGAGCTGATTGCCGCTTGCAGGATTTCCAGCGTTGTCTCAATGCGAAAAAGTACTTCAGATAAACCTTGAATGCGGCATCTGGCGGGGGAAGATCTGCCCAGGGCGTGGTTTTGAGAAATGCCCGATGTTGCGCTTTGAAAGGATGAAAACAATAGACCTTCCAGGGTTTCTTCTTGCCAGTAAAATGTACAATTTTAGGGTCTAGAATCGCCTCCTCCATGCCTCGCTGCGTGTAGGAACTGCCTTCGTGGTATTTCTTTACGACTTTGTAGATGTCGGACTGTTGATTCCATTCCGGCGTTAGGCGCAACCAGCGGCCCCGGAGCACTGCATTCAGGCTGCATTGATCGACATACTGCAGTCGATGTGCATTTTCCCGCGCATAATCGGTAACTTGCAGATGAATGCTCTCTCGTCTCCAGCCTTCAAGATCAATTAGCAGGACACCCGAGTTAAAGTATTCAGTGCGAGGAAAACCAATATCCTTGCACGCTCTTGGCGACAGATTCTCAACGGCCGCAACAAGATGATCTTTCAGATCCAACTGCCATAGCTCTTCAAGGTCTCCTAGCACCAGCGTGTCGGCGTCTATGTAGAGTATCCGCCCAATGTCTGAAGGAATGTATTCGGGCAAATTGATGCGTTGGTAGACAGCCTCTCCATATCTTAGGGTTGGTAGGCCCTGGTAAAGCTGGTCATCGGGTTGGTAGATTTCGAGCTCGCCGTTGTGCCGGTCGATGAGATCCTGAAGCTTGCGAATGCTTTCGGGTGAAATGCTGCAGTTGATCAGGTGAAATGTAATCGGCGTATTCGGTGTTGATGCCAGTGCCGATAGCATCATTACTGCCACATACGGGACGTAATTCTCGTCACAACAGGCCGCAACATGAATTCGGCGGGTCATGGGCTTGCGTCCTCATGGTGCGATTGAAGATAAAAAGAGTAAATAAATCCTCCCGCGACAGCATTAACATAATGCCCAGTGGTGTACAGGGTGTATGACTCGAAAAGGTTTGTTGCCACCCAGAATCCAAAAAAGCTCAACGCAAATATGAAAACGTCATCAGGCATTCGACCTTTGCGATGTGCGATAAATGTAGCAACTCCTAACCAGACTACCATGGCCAGTAAAATGGCTGATCCAACCAGCCCATTGGCGACAAGGCTTTCAACGAATGAATTGTGAAGGTGACCAAAGTTTTTCTTGAACCGATCGGAGAAAAAGTCGGATTGGTCGATCAGATCCTCTTTACTCCCCGGGCCCCAGCCCATCAACGGGCGTTCTTTTAGCCATTCCAATGCGACTCGCCAGGAAAGTAGCCGAACGCCATGGCTCGTTTTGGGATCGGCGTTTTCATCTGGAAGGGTGGTGTGCTGGTCCACTGAAATGTTGAAAGGCGCCATGACCCGTTCTGGTACGTTCAGGCCTGCAAGTACAATACACAACAAGAGGAATGGAGCCAGCACGAGAATGACTGTGCGTCGTTGCTGGCCGTGGGCGTTAGCGCTCTTTGTTCTCTTGAGGCAGGCGACTGTCACCAGGCCAATGGTAATGGCAGTGATGATGCCAAGCCAGGCCGCACGGGTCTGGGCGGCTATAAATCCAAAAGCCACTAGGGCAAAGCTGAGGACAACAAGGGGCATCAAAGCCCAGCGCCAATGAGTTGCGGTGACCCTGGTGGTTCGGAACATAAAGCAAACCACGCCGATCAGGGCCATACCAAAAAACATAGCCGTGTGTTGAGCGTTGTGAATGCCAAAGTCTTCCCGTGTTCCGGCCAAAGCGTTGGTCCAGTAGCCGTCTCCGATGGTTGTCAGCAAATAAACTGCAAGCCCGAGTAAGCCTGATAATAAAAGGGGCCAGCGATAGGGGCGGGCAATAATGCCCATGCCAAGCGCAACCAGAAACACCATTATCGGCTTCAGAAAATATCGTGTTTCACGAATTTCGGGATCGATGCCCGGCGGCAAGCTATAGGCGTACCACAGCCGCGCCAGAATGAGGAAACCCAACATTACTGCGGACACCAGAAATAGTGGGTCATGGAGAACGCGGGACCTTAATCCTGTTTTTTTGCCGGAAATAAAAACCAGCCAGAGAAAAACCAGAATCATTACGCTTTCGGCCCCGTGATAGGCTGCGGGGACTGGGAGATAGCTAAAGATATAGGTCGCGAGAGCAGCAACGAACAGTTTTTCGCCGTGGCTTTTTTGAGACAACCAGGATGCAGGTGTTGATAAAAGGGGGGCGCTAGCCATGGGACGGTTCTCCGCTCCGCTGTGCTATCCATTCGTCAAGCTTCGCGCAGACCTCATCCACCTCGATCAAATCCATAACGCCCTCAAATTCGGCTTTGGCTCCCCAGCGGGCCGACTCAACACTTTTGCCGGTATATATCTCCAATGCCTCATTATAATGGTTAATACACCAGGGCAGTGAATTGTAGGGGCCTGACCGATTCGGGTTGCTCGCCGCATAAAGGCCAATGACATCGGTGTCTAGGGCACTGGCGATGTGTGCCGGCCCGGTGTCCGGAGCAACGACAAGGTCAGCCGCACTCATCAATGCCGTCAACTGTTTGAGGGTATCCTTGCCACAGATATTGGTGACCGGTTGCTGCATTTGGTCGGAGATGGACTTGCAAAAGTCCGTTTCGAAAGCAGCAGGGCTGCCAACCAGGACGACATTCATTCCATGCTGGCTGACAGCATAGTCAGCTAGCCGTGCGTAGCGTTCCATTGCCCAGTTTCGAAGCACATGGCTTGCGCAGGGGCTGATAATAAGGTTTCGGCGATCGTGTTTCAGGTGAGTCGACGCGAAACTCCGGTCAGCGTCTGAAACGGGAATTACCCACCTCGCCGGCGCGGGTTCAAGACCAAGCGGTGTCAGAAAACTCGCAAGGCAGTCCCGGACGTGCTGCCTGTCGGCTGCCGGAATCCGGCGATTGATAAACAGCCCATGCAGGTCCTTACTCCGTGCTTTGTCATATCCCACACGGGTTGTAGCGCGGATGCAAGCCGACGCCAGGTTCGCCCTGAATGCAACCTGCATGTGCAGAAGGGCATCAAATTGTCGTCCTCTGAGCGTCTTCCATAGCTCGGCATAACCGCGCCAACCACTTTTTTTGTCGAATACTATGAACTCGACGCCCGGAAGGTCGCCGATCAGTCGTGACTCAATTTTACCGATAACCCAGGTGATGCGGATGCCCGGACATTGGTGTTGAAGACTGAGAACTACGGGCACAACGTGAGTGACATCGCCTATCGCTGACAGGCGAAGAATGCAGACTGATTTCATCAAACCGAAATCCTGTGGGGTTTCATTAAATCGCTTGGGCCTTCCATGGAGCTTTGCTGGCGATCATTGATAAACTTTACGGTATTCTAACTGACTCAGCGGAAATCGTCTCAGGTCGTTCGGGGCGATTGAAAGCCATTTTTATTCATTTCGACGAGAACCATGATGGCCGACGGTGTAAATATTTCGCGAGAGCGCGACTTTGTCTCTATCGCCCATGAGGACTATGGGGACATTGTGACTTCGGGCTGGTTTGATCCGGATGTCTGGGGCGCGGCCGCGGAGCCAGTCTCCAGCGGCGGTCGCGGAGGAGCATGGTTCGTTGAGACTGCTGACCTCTCGGCGGTGTTGAGAAAGTACTTGCGGGGTGGCTTCGTTGCCCGATTTCTGGAGTCGGCCTATCTCTATCTCGGCGAAAAACGAGTTCGGTCGTTTTCTGAGTTCCGGCTGCTGCTGAAACTGCACAATGACGGCTTTCCAGTGCCTAAGCCCATTGCTGCGTGCTATCAGAAGACAGCGTTGGCTTGTTATCGGGCCGCAATTCTAGTCGAGCGATTGAGGGATTCTGCGCCGTTGGCGGACAGTATTGGTCATCTTTCCCTGGGCCAGTGGCGGTCTCTCGGCATGACGCTTCGCCGATTTCATGATGCAGGCATTCGTCATGCCGATTTGAATTGTTTCAATATTCTGGTTCGGGAAGACGGCTTTTATCTGATTGATTTTGATAAGGGGGAAATCAAGGAAAAGCCAAAGCGGGACGCTCCCTGGAAAGTCGCAAATTTGGCGAGACTTCGTCGCTCCCTGGGCCGTTTGAATTGGCGGCAGGCGGGTGCCGGAGATCTTGAAAGCCGATGGGCTGCACTGGAAGAAGGTTACCAGGGTAACGTCGGGTGAACAGTGATTTCGTTTAGGCGACAGTAGTCCTGCCACTGGCTGAATTCCGTCCACTGGTTGATAAAAACAAAGTCGAGATTTGCTTTGCTGGCAGCCTCATGATCGTATCGGCTATCGCCCAGAAAGAGCGCAGGCTGGAGAATATTGCCGCAAGCTGTCTCCCGGGCAAGGATCTGGTCCTTGCTATCCGGGCTTCCAAATATTCCTCCCTCAAACATAGACGAGAGGTGTCGTCTTTCGAAAACCTCCCTGAGCTCTTTCTGGTCACTGCCTGATACGATCAGCCATCTGCAATCGGGCATTGATATTTTCAGCTGTTCTAAACCAGGAACGATCTTGCACGACAACAGCCCGTCGAATACCTGTTTTGCGTACGCCGCCAGGAGCTCCTCTCTGGAAGGGCCCTGGGTGCCCTCGGGAACCAGGTGGCTGAGGAAGTAATCGAACTTCCGGTACCGCGAGATACCGCCATTGTTGCGATGATGATCCACGAGCGCACGAGCCAGGTTCTGACCATAGGGAAGGGCGGCCTCAAAGAACGCATCGGTCTTGAGATGATTGGAGTCCAGCACGACTCCGTCACAGTCAAAAACCAGGGTCCGGTATTCCGACTTTTCACGTATCACGCGGATCGTTTCCTTAGTGCCGCCTCAACACCAGGCACGTCTTCAGGAACATCAACGGCCAGACTGCCCGGGCGAGTCTCTATCATCTTTATTGGCACTCCAAGCTCCAGGAAGCGCAGAATTTCGATGTCCTCGGACTTCTCCAGCAGGCTTTTCCGCCCAAAGCTTTTAAAAACTGCCAGCTGCTGTTTACTGAAGCCGTAAATGCACACCTGCTTTTTGTAGGCATCAGGCGCATTCTTTGCGTCTTTAAAGCCGGGCAACGCCAGCCTGGACATGTAAATGAGCTGATTGTTCTCGGTGGTAATGACCTTTGGGATATTAACGCTGTGAACATCTTCCTGCTCGGAGATCCAGCTAAACCCGTTGATAACCGAGCCCATGTCGGCCAGCTTTGCGTCCCGGATTTTCAGAATATCTTCCGGCTTGACCAGTGGCTCATCTCCCTGGACATTGATAAAGATGTCCGCGTCGATCTGTTCCGCAGCTTCGGCAAGCCGATCGGTACCTGTCAGCGCTTCCGAACTGGTCATCACTGTCTGAAAACCGGCCGATTTCACGACCTCCGCAATGCGGGTGTCATCCGTGGCCACGTATACATGCTCAATACCGACCGCTTGAGCTGAGAGCTCCGCAACCCAGATGATCATCGGCTTGTCTATCAGGTTGACGAGCGGTTTGCCTGGGTATCGTGATGACGCATAGCGAGCAGGAATCAGTACGACGCTTCTCATAGGGGTCTCAGAGTGAGTAGATGGATTGAACCGGGAGGCGATAGCGTGTCGGCGTAACCGCAAGCAATGGTGTTGCACCCCCTGCGTTGTAGTAAGTATTGATGATCTGATTCATCTCGACAGATCGCGGGTCGTCTGAGCCATAACCATCAAACCCGGCCATAAGAATCTGTACTGCACCGCCGCTGGCAAGCAACGCCAGCGCATAGGCAGCAACCAGAGACGAAGGGGCGGTGCAGCTTTCTGCGGAAAACTGAAAGGTGTCGGGCTCGACACAGAGGCCATAGTCGAGCAGAGATTTATTGCCCAGGGCCCGCTTTACCTCGGTCGGTAACATTGACGCAGGGGTGACCAGTGGCTGCGGCAGGCGGGTATGCTCGTCGCAGTCCGCGAGGAGGCGCACAGGGTGGCATGCAATCCTGACATCAATCAGCTCTGCCGAAATGTCTTGTTGTGTGTTCAGTGCGGCGACAATGGGGCGGTGCCGTTTAATGTAACTCTCAAGCGCTTTGCTGTGTTGATGCACACTGGGCCCGGATCCCAGCAAAAGAACGGTTTTGCCTTCGAAAAGCTCGGCGGGATTCCAGGATCCCATCGTTTCTCTTTTATAAAAATGACGGGCGGCATCGAGAGTGTCGAGGCTGAATTTTTTACCCCCTTCGACTCGCAGGTGGTCGATCACCGCAAGCAGGTCTTCTTCTATGTACCTTGAGTCTGTCAGCATAGACTGGATGTATGTGGGGTGGATGCCGTATTTCCCGGCCAGGTAGTAATAGGGGTTCGTGCCCCAGCTATAGCGCTCTTTCATCGGCTGGAAGTGATTGCGAATCAGTGCCAGAAGCGATATCAGGTTCGGTTTTTGGGGCAGGCTTTCCTCTAAGGCAATGAGCAGTTCTTCAATTTTGGCATTGCCCGGACCTCGGCCCATTCCGGTTACTGTTGCGTCAATCCAGGTTGCACCTGCCTCTGCCGCAGCGAGCGAGTTTTGCAGCGCAAGGCCCTGGTTATCGTGAGTGTGAATGCCTATGGCACCCTGCCATCCGTCTCTGATCGAATGGATTAATGCCCGTGTATCGGCAGGGCTCATGCTCCCAAGACTGTCGGCAACGTAGAGTACATCGATAGGAAAGTCACTGGCCAGCTGCACCAGTTGTTTGATTTCATCGTGGGTTTTATCAGCAACCTGCATGAGGTTGAAACCGACCCGGTAGCCTTTCTTCTGTAGCCATTGCGATGCAGGCAGGGCCTGCTCAAATTCATGAGCATGGCAGGCGATTCTCACCAGGCTAACCGGTGAGTCGTCGGCATTGCGAGGGAAGAGTGCCGACAAATTATCCAGGGACAGGCCGGGTGATACCAGTTCACTGGCATTAATCATGACGCCGATGTCCAGGTTTGACGGGATTTTCAGCGAGCAGAGGAACTCGTCAGTACTGTAGGCAAAAGCGCCTTTGAAGCCTTTGTTTTTCAGAGAGCGAAAGCCCAGCTCAACGACATTGACTCTTGCTGCCTGCATGGCATCCAGATACGCCTGAACCAGGGTCGTATCAAAGTCCCAGGCATTGTAATAACCACCGTCTCTTAAAGTGCAGTCGAGCAGAACCATTTATTATTTCCGGGCAATAGGTTTATGGCTGACAAATATCTCATGAGCTGTTGTCCCCGCGACTTTCTTTTTGTCAGGCAGTAGACTGTGCCATCAAAGGATACTATGTCGTATCAGCAGTGCAATGCGGCGTCACGAAAAGAGTAGAAGGAATCGGGTTTGATCGAAACACAGTCCCCAGAAAAACTCCCTGGAATTCTTTGTTTAACCGATAAATGTGATCGGCCAGAAAGCGAGCTGTTTATCGGCCTCAGAGAGGAGGGGTTTCCCATAGGCGTTATGGCGAATCCGGATGGCGCGAACTTTGAGAGATTGAACAACGCCGGTCTGATTGTTGGCCCAATTGCTTTGCGGAATCGTTTTGACAAAGAGGGTACAGCGGCTATTCGCAAGGTGCTTGAGACTGGCGAGTATGATGTTGTGCATGCCTTCAACCCCCGCGCTCTTGCCTGCGCATTGCGGGCAAGCCGGGGAATGTCGATAAAAGTTGTTGCTTATCGGGGCGTTATTGGCAACATCAGCTTCCTCAATCCGGAATCCTGGATTACCTTCCTTCACCCGCGGGTGGATCGTATTGTCTGCGTGGCGGATGCCATTCGAGACTATCTTGCTGGCCTGCATTTCCTTTGGTTGCATTTGCCGCCCTCGAAACTGATAACGGTTTATAAGGGCCATGATCTGGAGTGGTATCAAGATACACCTGCGGATCTTCAAGAGTTTGGCATTCCGGAGGGCGCATTCACTGTCTGCTGTACCGGAAGGGATGTGCCAAGAAAAGGCTTCGACGTGCTTGTTGATTCGCTGGCACGCCTGCCTTCGGATGTTGTTATTCACCTGTTGTTGGTAGGTGATCTGGACCGTAACGAGCCTCTCCGGCAACAGGTTCAGGCGCTGCCTCACCCCGAACGGGTACACTTCACCGGGTTCAGGAAGGATGCCCCCGCTCTGGCATCGGCCAGTGATGTGTTCGTGTTACCCTCCAAGGAGCGTGAGGGCCTGCCCCGCGCTGTCATTGAGGCCATGTCCTACGGTGTGGCGCCAGTCGTAACAGACGTGGGAGGCATGCCCGAACTTGTTGAGCAGGGTGTAAGCGGGCTTGTGGTGCCGCCCAATGATGCGCAGTCGCTCAGTGCTGCACTTCTCGAGCTTTACCGGGATCGGGAACGCCTGAAGCAGATGGGGCAGCTTGCACGCCGGCGGATAGCGACGCATTTCCATACCTCCCAGACGGTGGAGCAGATGGGTAAAATCTATTGCGAGTTAACGGGTCAGAATTGAATGCGGCGCTACCTCTTTTTTGTTAATCAACCTTACTCTTATTCAATACTGCGTCCGCTGCAGACCGAAATCCGGCGCCGGGGCGACGAGGTTGCCTGGTTTGTGGCCGGGTGCTCAGCGGCTTCCCTGAAGCCGGATGAGAAGAGACTGAAGACAGTAAAAGAGGTTGAAGCCTACGGAGCTGAGGCGACGTTTGTGCCAGGTGATTGGGTGCCCTACTTTTTTCCGGGAATAAAAGTAGAGGTCTTCCATGGTATGGCGAGAAATAAACGGGGCCATAAAAGCGAGGACGAAAGCGACCATTACCGAATTCGGGGCTGGTTTGATCTTTACTGTACCCATGCCGAAAAGGATACCGAAAAGTTTCAGGCCCTGGCGCAAGAGTTAGGGCATTTTGCCGTGGCCAAAACCGGCTGGCCCAAACTCGATCCATTGCTCAGAGAGGTGACTTGCGGCGAACGCATCCGCGGAGAGAGTGAACCACCAACGGTGTTTTTCGCCTCAACATTCAGCCGTTCAGTCACCTGTGCACCTCAACTGGCGGATAAAATTGAGGAGCTTTCGCAGAGCGGGAAATGGCAGTTTATCGTGACGCTTCACCCGAAAATGGACGAAAGCACCGTCGAACGGTATCGGTCAATGCAGGGCGCCAACCTGAGGTTTGTTGAAAGTGATGAGGATTTGATGCCGCTTTTGTCTGAAGCTGATCTTATGCTGTGTGATACCTCGTCGATTATGTTTGAATTCATGTTCCTCCAGAGACCTGTGGTTACCTTCCGCACAAAAATGCCGGGCCCGTATCTCATTGATATTCAGACAGTTGAGCAACTGGAGGATGGGCTGATGCAGGCCGTCCATCGCCCCCAAGGGCTTCTCGAAGCACAAAAACACCTGTGTCGTGATCTTCATGTGTTTTTCGATGGGCGCTCAAGTGAGAGGGTTCTGGATGCGGTTGACCAGTTTTTGATGGTAAAAAAGCAAACTTTGAAATCCAAGCCGCTGAACCTGCTGAGAAAACTGAAGGTCAGGCGTCGTCTTCGCAAGGAGTTGGCTAAAACGACTTATTAGCCAATGATGCTTTCAATGTCGATAACGGAGACCAGTCCGGCTGCAAGTGATTATTCATGACCAATCCTGATGTATTTTTGGCCAGCACCCCGTTTCAGCTAATAAGCTGCGCCGAGGCGCGGTCATACTATTCTGTCGAATATTCCCTGCTGATAATTGTTCGTCCTGATAACAAGACGACGGAACAACAGATGGCCTTTCTGCTATCGAAACTCGACTGGCCTGGAAAGATTGTATGGTTACCAAAGCAACTATTCTACGTCAGGCTCTGGTTGCTTTTTCGCAGGTTGAAAAGCGAGCACCTCAATCGGCTTTTTGTCGGAAATAAAGGAAGCTGGATGCACGAGGTTTTTTTTCGTGGTCTCGTGCCGTCCCAAACCCTTTTTCTCGACGACGGGCTGGGCGCTACGGTTCTGTATTATGATGCGGCTAAGAGAGGGACGGCCGTGTCAAAACTGTCCGGTCAAAGATGTCGGCTGTTGGCCATGTTGGGTATCCACCTGGCACCACTTGGACAGGAAGACATGACCTTCTTTACCTGTTTCCCGCTGCCACCGCTCGACTCTGTCGAAATCGTGCAGCATCGCTTTCCGGTGTTCCGTGACCTGTTTGGCCTGAACCAGAATAAAGCTGGCCGCTCAGTAGGCAAGGGGGTCGGCTATCTGGGGCAGAACCATGGAAAACAGGCGCTTCTGACTCGCCTTAGGGCGCATCTTCTGCACTTGCAGGATCGTCATCCTGGCTCAGAACTTATTTATTTTATGCACAGAAAACAGAGAGTGGAGTTGTTGTCGCCCTATTTCGAAGGCATTCCTGTGAGCATCCAATCAAATTCCCTGCCCATCGAAATTGCAATGGCATTGGCCGATGACCGGCTCGAAGCCTTTTATGGTTTTACGTCCACCGCACTGTTTACCCTGAAAACATTGTTCCCGGAACTTTCCGTATACCGTATTAGTGACGAGGGTGTTTCTGATGCCGTTTACCACCCCGAAGAACTTTGGCAAGTACTGGATCACGCCGGTGTGGAGACAGTTGTGTTTGCGTCTGATAGGGGTGTGGTATGAAAATTCTGGTCACCGGGGGGGCAGGCTTTATTGGCTCGGCAGTCATCCGGTACCTGATTGCACAGACCAGTGCCAAGGTCGTGAATGTCGATATACTGACCTACGCTGGCAACCTGGAGTCACTGGGCAAAGCATCTGCCAGCGATCGATATTGGTTTGAGCAGGTCGATATCTGTGACCAGCCCGCCCTGCAGGCAGTTTTTGAGGCCCATCAGCCAGACGCAGTGATGCACCTGGCTGCAGAGAGTCATGTTGATCGTTCGATAGACGGGCCTGCCGCGTTTATTCAAACCAACATCGTTGGTACCTACACGCTGCTTGAGGTTGCACGGCAGTATTGGCTGGTACAGCCTGAGCAGAAACGAAAACTATTCCGCTTTCACCACATCAGCACGGATGAGGTATACGGGGATCTTGATGCTACTGATAAGCCTTTTACTGAAACCACACGATATGCGCCCAGTTCTCCCTACTCGGCCAGCAAAGCCAGTTCTGACCATCTGGTTCGTGCCTGGTTTCGGACTTATGGTCTGCCTGTTGTTGTCAGTAATTGCTCGAACAATTATGGCCCCTATCAGTTTCCGGAAAAGCTGATTCCGTTGATGATCCTTAACGCGTTGGATGGTAAGCCTTTGCCTGTATACGGCGATGGCCTCCAGGTTCGCGACTGGCTTTTTGTCGAGGACCATGCCGAGGCGCTCTGCACAGTATTGAAAAATGGCAAATTGGGCGAAACCTACAACATCGGTGGTCAGAGCGAGAAAACCAATCTTGAGGTAGTTCACTGCTTGTGCAGGTGCCTTGATGACTTGGTTGCAAACAAGCCCGCGGGCCTGTCTTCTTTCAAGGAACTGATCTCTCATGTAACCGATCGGCCGGGCCACGATCGCCGCTATGCAGTCGATATCGGGAAAATCAGCGAAGAGTTGCACTGGCAGCCAAATGAAACCTTTGAGTCCGGTATGTGTAAAACGGTGAGCTGGTATCTGGATAATCTTGATTGGTGCCATCGAATTCTTGAAAAATCCGGCAATATATACTGACAGTCAGCAAAGTTGAGCGATTATGAAGGGAATTGTTCTTGCAGGTGGGACCGGCTCTCGTTTGTTTCCAATAACCATGGGTGTGTCCAAACAGCTCCT
>JAGXHL010000008.1 GCA_024636215.1 Deltaproteobacteria bacterium | reverse complement strand
GCCTGTTACCAGTTGTCGAGAGACTGTGTCAACACCTTGGTGGATGAGACACTTTAGCGTGTTTGTCTCACAAGTTGTTCCAGCGGCAAGTCTCAAATTATCTAGGACTTCTGAGACACTCTTTTTTTCTTAAAAGTCACGGTTCACAGTAAAACAAAGCCCCAACCTGTTTCCATGGTCAGGGGGTTTCCTATAAATCCTATTGCAACTCATTCTTATATTACCTAAGGATATTTAGTAAGGGTGGGCGCATGACAAACTCAGACATGGCAGCGTAGCTTTTATGATTTTGGGAGCGCCCAGTTATAACGGATTGCCAGCAACCGCACCGAAATAACCGTAGCTGCGGCCAGGAGTGCGGCGACCGGGCGAGCCGTACCGGCAGTTTCGAGAAGGACCAGCAGCAACCCACCGGCTACGCAGGCTGAAGCGTAAATTTCACGGCGAAATATTAAGGGCACCTGGTTGGCGAAAAGATCACGAACAACACCTCCGGCGGTTCCCGTCATAACCCCCATCAACACACTTCCCAGCAGCCCCAGTCGAAAGTCCATGGCTTTGGTGGTGCCGATTACGACAAAAGTTCCCAGGCCTATGGCATCAAGATATAAAAGCGGTTTTTCGAACGCCTCAAATTGCACGCGGTTGGCAAAAACGATCATAGAGGCAACGATGGCGATGTAGATATAGATTTCATTGTTCAATGAAAAGGGTGGAGTGTCTCCAAGCAGCAGATCGCGCAAAGTCCCGCCGCCGACAGCGGTGACCATTCCAAGGACCAGTACGCCAAACAGGTCCATATGTTTACGCACTCCAACCCAGGCTCCGGACGCGGCAAAGGCAGCGGTGCCGATCAGGTCCAGAATATATATGATGTTCATTGCCCAACTCGCATAACTTATAGAATAGCGATTTGTCTGACAGAGACAACTTGTATTTTTAATAATTTTCGAAGCTTGTCATCTTTTTGCTTTTGTTATCGTTGGTGTCAGTGGCGCATCATTTGCTTGAAGCTGTCGGTTAGGATTGATGCGCAAGGATGATTCAAGTAGACTTACTTCTTTGATTATTCATTCATTCAATCATCCTTCTGGAGTAAATACTATGATTCTCGGTTTTGCGGGTAAGGCGGCAACAGGAAAAACCACGGCAGCTAAACATCTGCAACCCTTGCTTGATAAACAATGCAAAATTATCCCTATGGCAATGGTGCTGAGAGATGAGGTTGAGGCTTTTTTGCGGGCTGTTGGTGCAGAGGAGTCGGTGCCTCTGGTCTATGGCTGCCAGGATGACAAGGTCCGGATTTTTTACGTCGATGAGCAAAAAGCCCTGGCTGAGTGTCCCAAGTGGGCAGATTTTATTTCGGAGAACCAACAGATTCAGGATCGTTCGGGCCGGACTGCGGTTACCGTGAGACGTATCCTGCAATGGTGGGGAACCGAGTATCGTAGAGAGCAGGACCCTGATTACTGGACCAAAGCCTGGGGGCGCAAGGTATCGGAGTATGATGTCGAGCAGATGTACCTGCTGGTCGATGATGTGCGTTTCATGAACGAGTTACAGGTGATCAAAGAACATGGTGGCCTGATTATCAAGATTGACCGCCCCGGCTTCGATGGTGCGAATAACCACGCCAGCGAAACCTCACTGGATGATTACACGGACTGGGATGGCAAGATCCTCAACGACGGAACTCTGCAAGAGTTTGAACGCAAGGTTGAAAGCCTGGTCGCCTCGTTGATCAAGGGATGACGAGAGAAGAATTATGATCAGAATTATGATCAAGCCTTGATGCCGACGGCTCTGGTTTGCAGGGGGGATCTGTCAGATGGTCCGAAGTATAACTATAGTTATATCCGGATGGGCCCATGGTTATATTGAAACTTATGGCCTTTTGTTTCAGAATTAAGATCAAGGGCCGGGTTGAGTTCGGTCGCTATTGTGCTTAATCAGATTGACTTGTTGCCTGGGGGCCACATGGAAAAAAAAGATGTAAAGATTACTATCGACGTGAATGGTAATATTCGCCGGGAAATCGTCGATCAAACCCAGCAGGAAGAACGCAAATCGAGATTCCTTAAAAAACTGGTCTCGTCGCTGCCGATATAAGTCGTTTTCCTCCACAAAGGGTTCTTTTCCGTCGAGCCGGTGTCAACCTGCCGACTTGCCTGTACGTACCGATGTGGTCTCCGCACCAGCCCTTGATTCCCTTGCTCGTCGAAAGATGCCTCGTTTTCAGATCGAAAACTTCACCGTGGCCATGATTGACTCTATGGTCTGCTCCTTGGGAAGGTTGATCTTTGAGGTCACGCTCTCAGTTCCTGTTGGCCTTTTACAGATGAAGATTTAATAAAAAAACACCCTCAGGCAGGGTGTTTTTTTTATTACTAGCAGTCTGTCGGACTATACGGGCCGAAGCGAAAATTTGGATGTTTGAGAACAGATTTTAGCTCATTTGCAGGTTCATAGCCGTAGCTATGGACCAAAAAGGAGCTGAAATATGGGCCAAACAGTCGGATTTGCAGCCGGCTCATGGATAGTCCGACAGCTTGCTAGAGGAAGAAGCGAGCATATTACTTTCTTGCTTGTGGAAGAATCAGATTGAGCAGGACCCCGGCAATTCCTGCCAGTCCGATACCGCCGAGTTTAACCACAGCCAGATCGAAGTTCATGCCGCCGATGCCGAAGACCAGAATAACCGCAACGATCGTCAGATTGCGTGGTAGCATCAGATCTGTGCCGGCCCTGACCAGGGTGTTGATGCCGATGACGGCGATGGCACCGAAAAGCAGGACCATGATGCCCCCCATAACCGGCACCGGAATGGTGTTCAAAAACCCTCCCAGTTTGCCGATGAAAGCAAGCAGAATAGCTGTTATTGCAGCCCAGGTCATGACTCCGGGGTTGAAAGAGCGGGTTAAGGCAACAGCTCCGGAGACTTCCGAGTAGGTGGTGTTGGGGGGGCCGCCGAGCATCGCTGCCAGGCTGGTAGCGAGACCGTCGCCAAGCATCGTTTTGTCGATTCCCGGATCGTCAACGTAATCTTTCCCCGTGATGCTGCCGATGGCGAGAACGTCGCCAAAGTGCTCTATGGCCGGTGCAATAGCGACCGGTACGATAAATAAAACGGCTTCCAGGTTCCAGACGGGCAGGGTGAAATCGGGAATTGCCAGCCACGGGGCATCAAAGACCTTCTCCATCGAGATCAGGGTAGGGCCGGTCCAGTTCTGCAGTGTCCCCGGATCAAAGCTTGCCTGAATAGAAGCCGAGGTCCCCGAAGCATCAAGAAGCAAAGCGGCCAGGTATCCGGCGGTTATACCGCAGAGGATAGGGATCAAACGAAACAGGCCTTTGCCGAGCAGGGAGACCAGAATTGTGACCACCAGCGCGACTCCGGCAATCATAAATGCTGTCGTCTCCGGAACCAGCCATGCTGAGCCATCCCCTGTGCGGCCAGAAGCCATGTGCACTGCGACAGGAGCCAGGACCAGACCGATGACCATGATGACCGGGCCGGTCACGATCGGCGGCAGGACACGATGGAGAATGTCAGAGCCGAAGATACGGATGCTGAAACTGATGATGACGTAGAGTACGCCCGCAGCGAGCAGCCCACACATGGTTCCGGGGATGCCCCATTGCTGAACGCCGTAGATGATCGGTGCGATAAAGGCAAAGCTTGAGGCAAGAAAAACAGGAACCTTGCCTCTGGTTATGGCCTGAAACAAGAGGGTTCCTGCGCCTGCCGTGAAGAGGGCAACATTGGCGTTCAATCCCGTTAACAAAGGGACCAGGACCAGTGCCCCGAAAGCGACAAAGAGCATCTGCGCGCCAATAAGCATCTCTTTCGGTTTGAGGCTGAAGTGGTTGTTCTGCTGACCGTCAGGCATGGTGTCTCTCCGTATTGGTTATTTGGTCCCGAAGATCTTGTCGCCGGCATCACCGAGGCCAGGGATGATGTAGCCGATCTCGTTCAATTTCTCGTCGATTGCCGCGACATAGATGTCCACGTCGGGGTGTTTCATCTGCAGGTTCGCAATTCCCTCCGGCGCCGCCACCAGAAAGAGCCCTTTGATCTTCTTGCATCCGGCTTCTTTTAGCATGTCTATCGTGGCGATCAGGCTGCCGCCAGTTGCCAGCATCGGGTCAAGGATCATGGCTGTGCGATCTTCGATTTGGCGGGTAAATTTCTGGAAATAAGCAACCGGTTCAAGAGTTTCCTCGTTGCGGTAAAGGCCAACAACGCTGACACGTGCACTTGGAATCAGATCGAGAACGCCGTCCATCATGCCGAGACCGGCACGCAGGATCGGCACAACTGTAATCTTTTTGCCGACAATGCTGTCGACGGTCACCGGACCGGCCCATCCTTCGATGGTTTCTTTTTCTGTTTCCAGGTCAATTGTTGCCTCGTAGGTCAACAGGCGGGCGACCTCTGAGGCCAGTTCGCGAAAATCCTTGGTGCTGATACCGTCTGCGCGCATGAGGCCCAGTTTGTGGCGTACCAGGGGGTGTTTGATTTCATAGACCGACATGGTGGCCTCCTTCAATAGTTTTCGTCCGGAAACAGCCCTTTTCCACAATCTGTGTCTCAATCGGCGGAATTGATTGTGCAGAGTAAAAACACTACGCTTCCGCTCAAATCCTTGATGTCCTTGATCTCGAGAAAAATTGCTTGTTTCCAGATCGAAAACTTCACTCTGTCCATCCGGAGTTTCCGCATGACACGGCTATGGCTGTTGGAGATTGCAGAAGAAAATGCACGCTAAATTATCATGATCACTTTACTTCGGCAAGGGATTGAGACACTTATTTTTTGTCATGAAAAGAATTCAAGCGGAGATCCTTGATGATGGTTTTTAAGGCCCCTTTCTGCTATCGTCAGCGCATGTCTGGTCCTCTTTCTAAAATGCCTCTGCTGGTGACTGCTGCGGTTGTCTTCGACGAAGGGAAAATCCTCATCACACGGCGGCCGGATGATAACCTCCATCCGGGGCTATGGGAGTTCCCCGGCGGAAAAATTGATCCTGGTGAGAGCCCGAAGGAGGCGCTTTGTCGAGAAATCCGTGAAGAACTGGCGGTTGAAATCCAGGTTCTGGAAATATTTGAAGTAGTCTTTCATCGCTACGACTGGGGACCTGTTCTGATCCTTGCTTATTCCTGCCGACTTCTCTCCAGGCCCATACAAGACCTTGGCGTTGCCGAACATCGTTGGATCCATCCCCATGAGTTGCCTGATTTTTCCATTCTTGCTGCCGATCAACCGATTATCGACCGTCTGATTGGCAAGTCCTGTTAATTGTAAAGATTATACCTTAGAGGATTCCCCGTATTTTAAAACGCTATTTTTAAATTTACAAATTGCCTGTTTCTGTTTTTCACTCACTGCTATAGTTGTCCGTAAAATTGTGTTTATCAGGAATGAACCACCCAATAAATGGGATTTTTTACAACCGTTAAAATAGGTTTTTTGCAAACTTTACTCAGCAAACTGTTGACAATAATAAAACAGCGTATTATTTTGTTATCAGCTGTTTCGTGTGGTGATTTTTTCGATTCCATAAGGAGCTACAAGTGACCTCCAGAGATAAGGAATCCTATTCAATACAGGCCGTTGAAAACGCTCTCGATGTTCTGGAAGCGCTCAGTGAAATTGACGATGATGTCCGCATTAGTCAATTGAGCGAAAAACTCTCCATGAACAAGACGAGCGTTTTTCGTTTGCTGGCAACGTTTGAAAACCGTGGTTATGTTGAACGTGAGGAACAGTCCGGCAAATACCGACTGGGCCTATCTGCTTATGAAATTGGCCAGAAATTCCTTTCACGAATGGGGTTGTTGAGACATGCACGACCCGTTGTCGAACGCTTGGCTCGGGGGTGTAATGAGGCTGTCTACGTTGCCGTGCGGCGGCGTAAGGAAGTCCTTTTCCTGGACATGGTTGACACCAGCCAAAAGGTTAAAATCGTGTCTCTGATTGGCAAGCGTTTTCCACTTGAGACGACCGCCGCCGGTCAGGTGATTCTGGCGATGAAGAATGGCCAGAGCACACAACCTGTTCAAGGCAATACAGCTGCTCCCAGTCAGTATATCCAAATCTGTCGTCAGGGATATGCTCAGGATTCTGATGCGCTGGGAGAAGGCATTGCCAGTGTAGCCGCACCGCTTTTTGGCAGCGGCGGCAAGCTGCATGGCGTTCTCTGTGTGGTCGGCCCCGCATATCGACTCAATCCGGATGTTATTGAAAGTCAAATTATCAGTCCCATGTTCGATACCTGCGGCATTATCTCGTCCAAGTTGGGTTGGCATTCTCCTTATGCGCCTCGTAACCTGACCTGACCGATTCCCTCGGTTCAATTGAAAACCCCCCTCCCTTCAATTCCCTGAAACAGGGAACAGCTTTTCTAAAGACATTGCTCTTCTTGTGCGATTGGTGATAAATTAATCTTCGGATGTTAATTTACCTCTTGCAACTGCGTGTTTTTTTCTATGCCTCTGATTAAACGATTACAGGAAACAGAACCTTTCAGACATCTCCCTGAAGCTGTTTTCAAGGAATTACAAGACGCCGCAATCCAGAAAAAATATCCGGCTAATCATGATATTTTCAAGCAGAACGATTCACCCACCGGTTTCCTGTACGTTGTCAAGGAAGGCTTGGTTTCGATCACCCTGATTTCGCCGGGCGGGATCGACATGGTGGTAGACTATCGCAACGAGGGACAGTTCTTTGGCGGTACACCGATTTTTACCGGCGAGCCTTATTCCGGTGGCGCTCGGACGGTTAACCCGACAGCTTGTTATCTCATCCCTGCCGAAATACTTCATCGCCTGCAAAAAGATAATCCGCAACTGGTGACCTTCTTTACCAGCACTGTCCTCTCGCGGGTCCGTAAACTCTATTCGGAAATTGTGACAGAGCACTCCGGTTCGGCACTGAACCAGATGGAGGCCTATCCCTTTAAAAAACGGCTCTCTGAGATCATGTCATCGCCAGCTCTGACCTGTTCTCCGGACGCGTCTGTGCGGGCAGTTGCCCGGCAATTAACCGAACATAACGTCAGCTTCCTGGTGGTCGCTAATTCTAATAATGAACCGGTGGGCATCGTCACCGGCAACGATCTTGTCGCCAAGGTGCTTGCCCCTGAAAATGTCGATGCCGAACTGCTGAAGGTCAAGGACCTCATGCGTGCCAAACCCAGGACGATGGCTCCTGAAACCTACATGTATGAAGCGATGGCCTACATGACCCGTCACGCTTTGAATTATCTGCCTATTGTCGATCGTAAACAGTTGGTTGGCGTGATTACACCGAGGGATCTGCTGCGTTACCGTTCTCAGAAAGCACTTCTCCTGTTGGGCAACATCAAGGAAGAAGCAACCCTTGAGGGGCTCGCTTCAATACATAAGGAGGTGGTGCGTGTTGCGCGCGCGCTGCTCTCTGAAACGCGTAGCACTCCTGAAGTCATGGAAATCTTGTCTCATATCCATCACGCCATTATCCGTCGTACCTTCCAACTTTGTCTTGACGAGATGGCAGCTGCGGGAATGACGCCTCCTGACATCCGGTACTGTTTTCTAGTTATGGGCAGTGCCGGCCGCAAGGAGATGCTGTTGCATCCTGATCAGGATAACGGTTTTATTTTCGAAGATTTTGCTGATGCCCGGCAGGCTGAAGTCGATGCCTTTTTTATCCCTTTCAGCGAAAAACTGAATCGTTCTTTGGCTGAGGTTGGTTATCCAATCTGTGATGGTGGTGTCATGGTGCGCAACCAGGAGTGGCGAGGGCGTTTGAGTGACTGGCAAACGCGGATCAACAGCTGGCTGCTTGATCCGGAGCCTGCGCATGTGAGGAATTCCTCGATATTTTTCGATTTTATGCCTTTGTTCGGCGATGTGGAGTTGGCTCATCACCTGCGCGACATCGTCGTCCAGGGGATTGCTGTGCACCAGGGCTTTCTCTATCACATGATGACCCTTGATCTGCGCTACAAGGTGCCGCTCGGTCTGCTGGGACGTTTTCAACTGGAAAAGGACGGCGACCACGCCGGGCTCCTCTCAGTTAAGTACGGTGGCTGTGTCTACATCGTCGATTGTGTCAGAATGTTTGCTCTTGAGAGAGGGATACAGGCGATTTCAACGATGGACAGGCTTGAGGCGCTGGTCAAGGAAAATGTTTTCGCCGTGGAAACAGCCGAACACATCAGGGCCGCCTTTGAAGCTCTGATTTTCCTTCGGTTGCGTCATGAGATCAGTCTGATCGAAGCAGACCGAACGCCCTCACATTTTCTCGACCCGCATCTTTTGAGTAAGACCGAACAGGACCTTCTTAAGGAATCTTTTCAGGCGGTCGCAAAACTACAGGATGCCAGCAAAAGACACTTCTCCCGCACGCCTTTCTAGTCCCCTGTAACCCTTGTATCCCTGAAAGACCTTTTTTACTGACATAAACATAACCACCATGTTACAAAATCGGCGTTTCCCATTGAGAGGCATAAAGGCAAATGGCCAAGCTCACTGATAAAGGTCGCGGTATCCGCGACATGTTCGACCGCATCGCACCACGCTATGATCTTTTGAACCGACTGCTGTCGTTGGGGATCGATCGACGCTGGCGGCGTTTTGCTGTACGCCAGCTTTCTGTGCCTGAAGGGGGCATGGTTCTGGATATTGCCACCGGCACTGGCGACGTTGCTCTGGAGATCGGACGCCAGACTGACTCTTCAGTCAAGATTGTCGGCTCCGATTTTACCCAGGGGATGCTTGTTCTGGGCAGAAACAAGGTCGGGCAGTCAGTTTACCGTGATCGCATCCTGCTGGTGAATGCTCCCTGTGAAGCCTTGCCTCATCCTGATGCGATTTTCGACGGCATTACCATCGCTTTCGGGATTCGCAATGTTGTCGATCGTCAGCAGGGGCTCAACGAGATGGTGCGTGTTCTCAAGCCGGGCGGTCGGGCGGTGATTCTTGAATTTGCGACCCCGCTTAATCGCTTCTTTCGTGCTGTTTATCACTTCTACTTTCTGCGTGTGCTGCCCTGGCTGGGCGGTTTGATCTCCCAGCGCAGCGCCTACCAGTATCTGCCTGATTCAGTCATGGAGTTTCCCGATCGCGAGAGTTTCAAGGCGATGATGGAGGAGGCGGGTTTTGTCGATGTCAAGGTTCACAATCTGACCGGTGGTATTGCTGCTGTCCACGTTGGGGTGCGTGGCGCAAGCTGAATCAATCGCCCGTAGCTGTGTCCTCCTCTTTCTTTCCGCCCCAGAGAATTTCCGGGCTCTCCAATAACTTGAAGGGCAGGCCGAGTGTCCGGCGCAGAAGACCTATCGTCGGCTCGGTAATGGTGTCCAAAGGCATCAGATTGACGTTGACATCGTCTGCAGGTCCGGTGGCGGTAAAATGTGCCGACAGAAACGCTTGATCTTCGCCTGTGAGCAGCCACCCCGCGACCGGTATTCGCGAAACGATCTTATCGACCGTACCCAGAGGCTGCATACCAATGGCCAGATCGATCTCCCTGGTGTCCAGATTCATCTGTCCCTGGTAAGATTGATTCATGGCCTTGCTTTTTATGAGCAAGTTCTCGGTGCTGAGAATCCCCTGATTCAGTTCAAGGTCTGCTGTCAAGGTGTCAAAAGGCATCCCTTCCTGATCCATATCCGGAAGCTGGAGGGCAAAGATCTGCGAGACGTTGAGTAACGAAAAGACCTTACTCAATATCTGGAACTGATGCAGGACACCCTCACGGATCTGAACACTGAACTGGCCATTCGTGGTCGGCATGTAATCCTTGCCGGTATTCCCGGTCAGATGGAAGTCGCCGCGCAATTTTCCACGTACGATACTCTTCTGATTTAATAACTCCCGATAGACTTCTAGAGCGTCGACATCTTCGGCATGCCCTGAAATACGCAATTGCACCGGCTCCTGCTCAGGAAAGTTGACCAGGACCTGGGCATTACAAGAGCCTTCTCCGACTGAGAAGTGGAGGGGGTGGATAGTCAGGCGGCCATGAGAGGGGGTAATGGTCGCAGTCGCGTCATGAAAGCTCATTCCGTACAAGCTGCCGCTTTTTACAGAGGCCTTGATCGTTACAGTACTCCTGGTTATTCGAGTGCCCTTGTTCTCCCGTTCGTGATGTGCCTTTGCTCTGTTTGACTGATCAGTCCACAAACCGACGATTTCCCTGACCCTGGCAAATTCGGAGGTTATGTCGAGCTTTACATCAAAAGGCGGATGGAAAGAGATGGTTCCTCGTACCGATGCATTCGTCCCCCCATCAAGCCGGACCTGAACCGGTGCAAAAGTCAGACCGTCACGGTCGATTTCCAGGTGGCCGTCGACATCACGCAACAGCGCCTTTTCTGATTTGAAAATCAGGTCGTTGGCATGGATTGAGTTTGCCTTGGCATCCAGCAGCAGGCGTGGCCTGCTGAAGTCGGGGATTTCTGCCTGCACCGTGAGCGGGGACTGGCCAATGTACACCTGGAGATTTTTTGCGATCATTCCCGTTTCGGTGAGTCTGATGCGACCATTAATATGACTTAAGTCGGCAATAAATCTCGTCGCACGCAGACCGGCATCGCGCAGGGTCAGCGTCATGTCGGGTCGATTGCCCTGCAGTCTTCCTCGTTGGTTGATGCTCAGGTCGGCCTGACCCTGCAGCTGCAGTTTTTTCAAAAGCGGCAGGCTATCAGTCACGCCGGCCAGTTCGTCAAGGCTCAAGATCGCATCAAAGACCAGGCTGTCAGGATCCTCTGGCTGGTAGTTGCCGGACATATGCCCTTTGAAAGCCGACCATTTGACGGAACCGTGATCAAGGCTTATTTTGTGCGGGGTTATACTACTGTGCAGGGTGAGTTGGTCTGTTGCCCCGGGGGTGAACTCAAGCCCTGAAGAATGTCTGATGCTGAGTTGTGACAAGTCTGCCTGCAGGTCCAGGGTGAGTTGGTCAAGTGGGCCTTCAAGGTGACCCTTGACACCAATTTCACCACTAGTTTGCAGAAGATCCTGCCGGATTTGCCACTCTTCCAGAAATACTTCACTCTTTATCCTGCCACTCATATCCAGCGTTGACAGAACCGGACTGCCTCCGTTGATCGCACCCGCCCCTGCAAGGGTCAGTTGCAGCGACCCGAGCTCTGCTGTGCCATTAACGATCTGCCAGTTATCGCCGGTGATATCGAATGGCAGGGACACTAACTCCGCATCGGGACCATCCTCCATGACCCAGCCGATCTTTACCAGCTCACCTTTGAGTGCCTCAAGTTGCCAGCTCAGGGCTGTTGCTGGCTCGTCGAGGAGGGACAGGTGCGCTTTCTCGATATGGATTGATCCCAGGTCTTTAAGGTGCTGACGGAGCGTTTGCAAGCTTTGCTGACGATCAGGGAGCCATTGCTTGATCATGGCAACGGGCAGGTCGCTGTCAAGGATTGTCACTGTTGCCGAGAAGGGGCCTGAATGCGGTCTCCATTTGATTTCACCCGCCAGTCGGGATTCATCAACCTGTAAGGATAGGGCGTCAATGCCAGGCTGCTCGCCTTGAAGCTGAAGTCGGCCTGTGGCGAGGACTTTTTTCAGTATGATTGGCTGCGCATAGTCATTATTCGGGCGCAGGGCGATACTTTCTGAAGACAGGCTGATCCGAAAATCAATCTCCTCGCTTGGCGATCCCGCTAAATGCAGGTCCAGATCAGTTGTTCCTTTGACGATGTTGCTATCCGCCTGACGGGCAAAGCCTTCTCTGATACGTGCGAGGTCAAGATTTTTTGCGTTCAGGTTGAGGTTGAAATAGGGTTCCAGCTTCTGATTATCGTCAAGGAGCAAACCGCCATTTCCCTGCACTTGGCAGAAGCTCGTGTTATTTTGGGCGGGGAGCTGCAGCTGCCCTTTGATTCCAAACTGGAACGTTTCGTTAAGGCGAAAGTCGGTGATCCAGGCATCGAATTCTCTATATTCGAACCGTTGCATCGATTGTCCGGCATTTGTTGATTCGATCACCAGGTTGCCGTCTGTAACATCCAGAGCTGTAATGCTGAAGATCTGTAGCAACTCCGGTTTGAGCCTTAGCGACGCTTGCTGGGGATGATCGCTGTCTCCGGGAGCTGTTGCAGTTGTCTGTCTGATGAGAATCTTCGGCTCGACCAGGCTGATTTTGGCAAATCTGAACTCGCGTTCAAGGAGACCCAGCCAACGCAGGTAAACAACCACCTGTTTTGCCTCGACCTGCAGATTTGAACTGTCATCCCCCAGTTGCAAGCCATCGATATTTAAGGCCAGGTTGCTATCCTGTAGATTGTATCTGATATGGCCCAGGGCTACTGGCAATTGCAGAAGGGAGGTGAGTTTCTTTTCGGCATTTTTTCTGTAGTCGTTGAGATCGAAGGTGAAAAGGAAATAACCGGTTGAGATCGCTGCAAGAATAACGACGATCAGGAGGCTGAAAAGCAGCAGCCGTTTGCGCTGTGGAGGTTGTGAGTGTGCTTCTGTCATGAGTATTCAGCGATCGTTTTCGGTGTCTCCTGCCGGCTCTCCTGATCCGTTATGCAAGGCAGTAGAACAGTGAAAGTGCTGCCTTCACCGAGGTTGCTACTGACCTTGATCGTGCCGCCATGCAAGATAATGATCTCTCTCGCCAGGTACAGTCCGAGGCCTACGCCACCTGTTGTGCGCGTATCCCCTGTGTCGAGCCTGTGGAACGGCGAGAATATGGATTTCAGCTCATGAGCCGGGATGCCAATGCCCTGATCTGTGACGCAGATAGAAACCCCTCGCTCATCGCTTTGTGCCGTAAGCTCGATGTCGCCTCCCTGGGGTGAGTAACGACAGGCGTTCTCCAAAAGTTGTGTAAGGACCTGGGTCAGCTCCTTGCGGTGGCCATAGATCTGCGCGTCTGTTCTGCAGATAACCTTGATAATATGGTGCTTCTTACAGTCGCGGGTGTTGGTTTGTAGTTTTGCCAACAGTTCCCGAACCGACAGATGTTCGTAATCAACCCGTGCCCGATCTGTTTTGAGTCGTTTTATATCCAGAAACCTGTTGATCAGTTCCGTAAGTTTCTCTGCCTCCCGGCAGATGATATTGATGTGGCGCCTGTGCTGCTCCGGAATCTCCTCTTCCCCTTCCAGCAGTTCGGCAAAGCCACTGATGGCTGTCAGTGGGGTGCGCATTTCATGACTCATCGCCGAGAGAAGATCATCCTTGATCTTTTCCAGTTGCTTGCGTTCGGTCACATCCTGGGCGACTTCGAGACGAACCAGTCGACCATCGGTCCAGCGAATGGCCTTGTCGAAACACTCATACCAGCGGTCGGTTTTTGGGTTAAAAAACTCCCACACCACTGGATCACCATGTTGTCCCTCATTGAGGAGTTGTGAATTGGTACAAAATTCACAAGGTTGATCCCTGTTGTTCTGAAGGTAGTGATAGCATTTGCGCTTCTGCCAGTCAGGTCCAAAAAAGTCTAAGGCAAAG
Source organism: Deltaproteobacteria bacterium (assembly GCA_024636215.1). The sequence goes on along the minus strand of JAGXHL010000008.1, from coordinate 12,607 downwards.
CGATTCACGTAAATCAGCTCATAGGTTTCCAGATCGGCAACATAGATGACCGCATTCATCGAGTCAAAAAGTATGTTGAGCTGATGAATATGGTCCTGCATCTGTTGTTGGATTTTGTCCCGTTCAGCCTCGAGTTCTTCCTCCTTTTCGCTCATTCTCTGTAGACAATGAGACAAGTAGAGGTAAAGCAGGACCGCCGTTACCACCACAAACAGCCCGCCCTTTATGGTTTGTGCCTGCGTCAGTTGGATTGGGTCAATGAGAAACCACGCCAGTACCGTGTCGGAGAAGTAAATCCAGAGACAGGAGAAAATGGAATAAAAAAGCGCTGTCCGTGCTGCTGTTCGTTGATGTAGCACTCTTCTGCTCTGTGGCTTGCTTGCGGACATTTGGGTGAGGACCCTGTTGTTGAGGATTGAAATCGAATCAGAGCAAGTTGTCGGTGACTGACTGTACGCCATTATAACTGTATTTATAAACCTGTGGCGTAATTTATCGTTCTTTTTTTGCAAAAATCCTTGCGCACTTTTGATGAATCACAAGGCGAGGTCGGCCAATGGAAACTTCAAGGTCAGCAGCAGGCGCGCCAAATCTTCAGGCAATGGTGCCTTGATGGTTATGGTGCGCTCGTCATGTGGGCGAGGAAAGATCAGTTGATGACAATGCAGAAAGGGTCGCTCCAAGTCGTTGAAGCTCTCCCCTTTATAGCGGGTGTCTCCAGCAACAGGAGAACCCGAAGCCGCCAACTGATATCTGATCTGGTGATGGCGTCCGGTTAGCAGTTCCAGCTCAAGTAATGTGTAGCTGCCGACAAAGGCCAGCGGCTTGTATCTGGTCAAGGCCTCTTTGTTCTTGCCTTTGGCAGGGACAGTACCACCCAGTTCACCCGGAGCGGTGAGCCTGCCGCTGACCAGTGCCAGGTAGCCTTTGCCGAAATGCCCCGCGTTCATCCTTTGGCCGAGTTGGCTGATTGCTGCGCGCCCCTTGCCAAACAGGACTGCGCCCGAGGTGCCTATGTCGAGGCGATGAACGGGCGACACTTGAAAGGTTTCCTTGCGCAGGGCTAAAAAATCCTGAACGCAGTGCAGGAGGTTGTCAGCATGGCCCACAGCGCGATGGATTGCCAGGCCCGCCGGTTTGTTGAGAACCATGCATTGTGCGTCTTCGTAAAGGACCTGTTCCGGTTTTACCGGAAGCTTGTCGAGGCAGTCGAGCCAGCGTTGTGAATATTTGACGGCAATCGTCTCCCCGCATCGGGTAAGCCTGCCGGCGTCGGCGACAACCCCGTTAAGGCTGATTCTCCGCCTTTTGCAGAGTTGGCGCAAGAAGGCGGTGGGGGCGGTCGGGATTCTCAATGCCAGTGCTTCATGCAGAGGCAGGTTTGCTTCGCGAGGATTGATTTGCCATTGAGTCATAAACAGGTCATAACATAGTTGTTGCAGGTTTGCGAGGCTGCTCTGCAAGAAGGTGAAAAAACCAGGCGCTGCAGGCATTAAATCTCCTTTACTCCGCTGGCATAGCTTGCTAACATCTCCAGCTAATCAGTTTTCGTCCGGAAACGGCCCTTTTCCGCAATCTCTGCGTCAATCAGCAAATTTGATTGTGCGGCGTAAAGCACTACGCCTCCGCTCAAATCCTTGATTTCCTTGATCTTGCGAAAAATTGCTCGTTTCCAGATCGAAAACTAACTACGGCCCGACCGTTGTTTCTTCCCGGGCACGATGCATTGAACAATTTGTCAGAGGGTCAGGGCGGCCAGCCGCTCTTTCAGTACCGACTCCCCAATGAAAATAAAACGTATCGAAATTACTGGTTTTAAGTCGTTTGTCGAGCGTACCGTTCTTGATTTCGATGATGGCATTACCTCGATTGTCGGCCCGAATGGCTGCGGTAAGAGTAATGTTGTCGACGCGATTCGCTGGGTGATGGGCGAGCAGAACGCCCGTTACCTGCGTGGCAAATTGATGGAAGATGTTATTTTTGGCGGGAGCGAAAACCGTAAACCGCTGGGTATGGCTGAAGTAAGTCTGATTATGGATAATACGGCAGGTCTGGCCCCTGCTGCTTTCCGCGAATATGCCGAGATTCAGATAACCCGACGTCTATACCGCAACGGCGAGAGTGAATATCTGCTCAACAAATCCTCCTGCCGTCTCCTCGATATTACCGAGCTTTTCATGGACACGGGAGTGGGCAACCGTGCCTATTCGATCATTGAACAGGGCAAAATCGGCATGATTATCAATGCCAAGCCCGAGGATCGCCGCAGTTTGATCGAAGAGGCCGCCGGAGTGACCAAATTCAAGGCCCGTAAAAAGTCAGCCGTCCGTAAAATAGACGCAACACGCCAGAACCTGCTGCGCCTCGGTGATATCGTCAGCGAGGTCCGGCGGCAAATGAACAGCCTCAAGCGACAAGCTCAGCGGGCACAGCGTTTCCGTGAGTTTCGCGAAGAATTGCGTGAACTGGAACTGCAGTTTGGCTTGCGACATCATGCGGAGTTGAGTGAAAGGGCCAGGCAGATCAGCAGTTCGGCTGATGAGCAGACCGAACAGGTTGATAACGCAACCCGGCGACTCGAGCAGGCAGAACTTGATCTTGAACAGGCGCGACTGACACATGCCGAGCGTGATCAGGAAGCGACCCGGGGCCAGACCGGAGTCTTTCATCTGACCGGCGAAATCCAGCGCATTGAAAGCCGTCTGGAATTCGGTGAGAAAGAGATTGAGTCCCTCGATCGTCAGCGGGAGAAGATGACTGTCGAGCTGGCCGATAGTGACCGGCGCCTGGCAACGTCTGTGCAGGAAGAGCAAGCTTTACAGCAAAGTCAACAGGACCAAAGCCGTGTTTTTGCCGAAGAAGAAGCCCGACTGGCCGCAAGTGAGGACGTCCTCCTTGACTTGACGGAACAGGAAGAAAGTCTTGGCCGCCAGCTGGAACAGGCGAGGCAGAAACTTTACCATCTGCTCGCCGAGCTGACCCGCGTGAGCAGCCAGCAGGAGGAAGCCGATCGGCGTCTTGCTGTTCTGGCCGACCTGAGTGAGCGCAACCGTCAGGAGGCTGTTGCGGTGACCGGTCAGCTTGAGCGCCTGCAAAATAACAGCAGCAGTCTGGCAGACACTCTTGAAACCATAGAAAAAGAACGTGGCGATCTCGTTGCCCGACGGCAACAGTTGCAGGAACGTCAGGTTCATCTGAAGGAGCAGGTTGAGCAGATCGAAACCGATCTGCTGCAAGGTCGCGAGGTGCTCAGTCGTCAACGCTCCCGACTTGAATCTCTGCAGCAACTCGAGCGCAACCTGGAGGGATACGGTCGCGGTGTCAAGGCGCTGCTCTCTGAAGCGCAGCACAAGGCCCGTATGAAAGGACTGGTTGCCGATATCCTTGACGTCCCGGCCCGTTACGAAGCGGCTATCGAGGCTGTCCTCGGTGAGCGCGTTCAGGCTCTGCTGCCCGATAATCTGGAGAGTACGCAGGAGGCGCTGGCCTACCTCAGAGACAACGAAGGCCGTTGTACTTTTCTGCTTCCGGAAAGCTCGACCGCCGATGCTCCGGCGATGCCCGGGGGAACAGCTCTTGTTGAGCTGGTGAAGGGGCGTAGCGGTTTCCAGCAGATTGTGTCCCGACTAATCTCCGGGGTTTACCTGGTTGATGATCTGGCTGATTATTTTAATCGGCAGTTACCTTTTGGCGTTACTCTTGTTACAGAGGATGGCAACCTTCTGACTCATCGTGGCGAGGTGACAGGTGGTGGACGCCAGGCCCTTGATCAAGGCCTGTTGCATAAGAAACGCGAGATGAAGGAGTTGCAAAAACAGGTCAAAACTCTCGATGCCGAGGTTTCCGCATTGAACCAGCGGCGCGAAAGCTTGCGCGATGAAGCCCAGGCGACGGAACTCTCTTTGCGTCGCACCGAGCAGGAACTGCACCACCAGGAAATCCGTGTGGTCGATAGTCGTAAAGATCTTGACGGTTTACAGCAGGAAGATGCCCGGCTTCAGGAGCGTATCGAAGTTCTCAGCCTCGAAGAGGAGCAACTCCAAGAAGAGCATGAGACCTTGCAACAGACTTTAAGGCTGTCAACGGACACACGCGCTTCGAGCGAAGGCGAAAAGCGCGAACTGGAAGCTCTGGTCACGCGCCTGCAGGAAGAGCTTCAGACCCTGCGTGAGCAGGGCAACGAGGCGCGTCAGGCGGTAACAACCCTGAAGGTAAGTCTGGCAAGTCTGCGTGAACGTGAAGAGAGCAGTCGGCAGGCTCTTGAGCGCCTCGGTCGTTTGCGAGAGGAGTTAAGGCAGAGGCAGGTTGCTCTCAAACAGGATGCCGTTGAGGCTGTTGAGAAACAGGCTGTCCTGCGCAGTGAAGCGGACGAGTTGAAAGTCGAAATGGAAGTCCTCTATCGCAAGCGCGTTGAAGAGGAAGGCTCGCTTGCCGGTTTACGGGAACGTTTTGAGGAGAGCCGTCAAGATATTGAACGCCGCGAGGCAGAGCTCAAGCAGCTGCGCTCCAGAGCCCAGGAGTTACGTGAAGACTTGAGTTCACGGCAGATGCAGAGTCGGGAGTTGCAGCTTGAAATTGAGCATATGCAACAGGCTTTTCTTGAACGTTTCCGGATTGACCTGACTGCTCCAGAGGTGATCGCCAGGTACGATGCCGAGTTCGACGAAGCCGAGGCTGTAACGCGCCGTGATTACCTGCAAAGACGCATCGAAGATATTGGTGAGGTCAACCTGACGGCCATCGACGAGTTCCAGGAACTCGAAGAGCGCTATAACTTCCTGAGCGGGCAGCAAGAGGATTTGCAGACCTCTCTGGAGGGGTTGCAATCGGCGATTGCCAAGATCAACCGCACCACCCGCAAGCGTTTCCGGGAGACTTTTGATCTGGTTAATGAGCGCTTCCGCGAACTCTTCCCGCAGCTCTTTAACGGAGGTCAGGCCGAACTGATTCTGACCGATGAAAATGATCTCCTGGAAACAGGCATCGAGGTGGTTGCACAGCCGCCTGGCAAGAAACTGCAGAATGTGACCTTGCTTTCCGGGGGCGAAAAAGCTTTGACTGCCGTTGCCATGATCTTCTCCATCTTCCAGATCAAACCGTCTCCCTTCTGTCTGCTTGACGAAGTCGACGCCCCTCTGGATGACGCCAATATAGGCCGTTTCAACGATCTTGTCGCGACCATGGCGAGGACCTCACAATTTATTATCATTACCCACAATAAGCGGACCATGGAAATTGCCGATAACCTCTATGGCATTACCATGGAGGAGCCCGGAATGTCCAAGCTCGTCTCTGTGTGCATGAAAGAGGTCGCTTAAGTCATGCCTTTCAAGACTTTGCTGAAGACTCTGGTCGAGCGCGTCCCCGGAGCCCAGGGTGCAATTATCGCTGACTGGGAGGGAGAATCGGTTGAACACGTCGGCACTATGGATGATTATGACCTCAAAGTGATCGGCGCACATAAGGGTGTTATCCTTCAGAATATGCGGGACGTGGTTGATCGTCTTGGTGATGACCTCAAGGAAATTGTTATCACGACCAGGCAGGCACAGACGCTTATCATGCCGGTGACCGAAGATTACTATCTGGTGCTGACACTCGACCGCTCCGACATGTTAGGCCGGGCTTTGCTGGAGGCTCGGCGCTGTATTCAGGCGCTCTACCAGGAAATTGCCTGAAATTATTTTACCGGGAAGAGCAGCATAAACGCTTCAATCTTTTACACTAAAGCAGACTGTTTTTTATCTGTTTCAGGATAGGTTATGGAATTCGAACTCTGGTTGCAAAAAATCGCTGACTTACTTGTAAGGGCGGGTGTTCCAGCTGAAGATAGCGCAATGGCCGCTCTGGCATTGGTTTATCTGGTTTTAACGTTCTGTTCTCTCGGAATCGTCGTCCTGCTTTTACGAAGAAACATGCGTTCTCAGAAAACCACTGTCGAAAAGCTGGATGAGACTTCTGAGGAAACTGCCGAGACAGAAGCCGAGCCAGAACAGCCGCTCGCCGAAAGCGCTGATGCTCCTGCCGCCACTGAGCCGGTCTCTGCAGAGGATGATCAGCCTGCTCCTGAGCCAGAACCGGTTGTTGTAGAGGAAGTCGCTGAAAAAGAACCTGTCAGCCTCTATCAGCGCATGCGTCAGGGCTTGGCCAAGACCCGCAGTTCGCTGGTCGGTCGCATGGACGATCTGCTTGGCAGCCATACACGCCTCGATGAGGAGTTCCTCGAAGAGATGGAAGAACTCCTGATTACTGCAGACTTTGGCATGCAGACGACTCAAGCCCTGGTTCAGGCCCTGGCCGGCCGACTCAAAGAGATAGACCCGGCTGAGCCCGGACAATTGCATAAAGTGCTGGGCGAAGAAATTCGTGCGCGCTTGAAGACCGGCCCCACAGAATGGCCTGTGCCTGAGAACGGCCCTCTGGTGATCATGGTGGTCGGTGTTAACGGTGTTGGCAAAACGACAACGATCGGCAAACTCGCCAAGCAATTTTCCGACCAGGGCAAGAAGGTGGTTCTCGGCGCCGGCGACACCTTCCGTGCCGCTGCTGCCGAACAGCTTGAAGTCTGGGGAACCCGTTCAGGCGCCGAGGTGATTCGTCACACAGAAGGCTCCGATCCCGGTGCCGTAGCTTTTGATGCGGCCAAGGCTGCCCTGGCACGCAAGGCCGATGTCTTGATCATTGATACCGCCGGTCGATTGCACACCAAGGTCAACCTGATGGAAGAGCTGAAAAAAGTCCGTCGGGTCGTTGATCGGGAAATACCGGGGGCTCCTCATGAGACCCTGCTGGTCCTGGATGCCACCACCGGTCAGAACGCCCTGATCCAGGCGCGCACTTTCCAGGAAGCGGTAGCAGTGTCCGGTATCGCACTGACCAAACTGGATGGAACGGCCAAGGGTGGCATTGTCGTGGCGATAAGCTCGCAACTTGATTTGCCGGTGCGTTTAATCGGTATTGGTGAAGGGGTCTCTGATCTGCGGCTGTTTGATGCTGATGAATTTGTTGCAGCGCTGTTTGCTAACAATTGAGATCGCTTGACTTTTTTTAGTCTTTCACCTAGTCTGAAATTGTTATGAAGGGGGACGGTTAAGTGGCCTTGGAAGCTATTGCGCGGCTTGAAAAACTTGTCGATCGTCTGTTGGCTGAACGTGCCGATTTGCAGAGCCGTAATCGCGAAATCACAACTGAACGTGACCGCCTGCTAGAAGACCGTTCACGGATTACCGATGAACTGGACAAGTTGCTGGATAAGCTGGAGCGCCTGGAGGGGTAAGGCAATGAAACAAAGCGTTCAGGTCTCTATTCTTGGCCAGCAATTTAACCTCAAGAGCGACGCTGAGCCTGAACAGGTTCACAAGGTCGCCAGGTTTGTCGAAGATCAGATTTCCCAGGTGACTTCCAGTGGCCGTGCCGTTGACTCTTTGCAGGCGGCGATCCTTGCTTTACTGAATATCTCTGCCGCCCATCTTGGTGGAGAACCTGCTCCGGGTAGCTTGAAAGCTGAAACACAGCGCCTGGGTCAGTTGATAGAAAAGATCGAGGCAGCTTTGGATTAGAAATGCTACAATGGCCAGGAAGTTGCATTGTTAAAAGAATAAAGCAAGAAAAGAGCATCTCCGTACGGAGATTTTACGATAGATTGGCTGATGGTCTTACCGCCCGCAAAGGGCGTTTTGAAAAACGACGTGTTACAGGTTGCATCAATATTTATGAACCCAGGAACTCCAGAATTTTTTATCAAGTGCAGACAACGACTGAAAACCGGTCGTTATGTGCTCTCTGTGAACAACCCGGCTCGTATGATTTGATACGCATTCTCGTGTCGTTATAGCCCCGCCCTCTATCTGAATCCTTCCGTCCGGAGATCTCGAATCACGGGATCTCTACTATGCCAAAGCGATCCATACGGTCACATTTCCTGGCTGCGCGCAAGTCTCGTTCAATCCAGGCCTGTGTCGATTCGAGCGCAGAGATACAAAAGCGCTTTATGCGTTCCGACCTCTTTCGTGATGCACGCTGTCTGGCGCTCTACAGTGCCATTCATAATGAGGTGAGTACCGACCAGGTTCTCGTCCAAGCGCTTGCTTCAGGAAAGGCTCTGGCCTTCCCGCGCATCAGCGGTCAAGAGCTTGAGTTTGTCATGATTGAAAGTCCCTCCGAGCTGGTCCCCGGGAGCTTTGGTGTGAAAGAGCCGCAGGGGAGCAACCTGGTGGCGGTTGAGAAAATCGATTTGATTGTTGTTCCGGGTGTCGTCTTTGACCAGCGGGGGCATCGTCTTGGCTATGGACGAGGTTATTACGACCGAGCCTTGGCGCAGTGCCAGGGGCAAGCTCAAAAGGTTGGCTTCGCCTATGATTTTCAGCTGGTCGAAGAGTTGCCGGCGACAGACTATGATGAGACGCTTTCCGTGTTGATTACGGAGAGTCGCACGTTGAACTTTTCCGCCTGTTGACCGCAGTGGCGGTCGCAGGCGTTTCACGAAAATAATGCCAATAGGGAGGTGACGGCTTTGAATACAGAAATGATCATTTACCTGATTGCCGGTTTGATCGTCGGTGGTGTCATCGGCGCGATAATCCGTAGTAAATCTTCGGGATCCAGGCTGGCCAACGCTGAGCGTGAAGCGGCGCTGATTGTCGAAAGCTCGAAAAAAGAAGCAGAAACAATCCGCAAAGATGCGGAACTCCAGGCTAAAGATGTTGTTTTTAAGGCAAAAGCGGCCTGGGAAGACGAGGTTCGAGAATCTCGTAAGGAGCTTCTGTCCCAGGAAAAAAGACTGGTGCAGAAAGAGGAGAATCTTGACCGAAAGGTTTCTCAAGTTGAAACCCGTGATCAGGATTTGACGCGCCGAGAGCAGTCCCTGCTGGATCGCGATCGTAACCTGCAAAAGCGAGTTGATGAGGTTGATGTGCTGATCGCAGAGCAACGCGCTAAGCTTGAAAAGATTTCCGGCCTGAGTTCGGATGAGGCCAAGCAGCAGCTGATTGAGGCGATGGAGAGCGAGGCGCGTCACGACGCTGCCAGACTGATCAGGCAGATTGAGGACGAAGCCAAGGAAAACGCCGACAAGAAAGCCAAGAAGATCCTCTCATTGACGATTCAGCGCTATGCCGGAGATTATGTCGCTGAGAAGACCATCAATTCTGTGGCTTTGCCCAGTGACGAGATGAAAGGCCGGATTATTGGTCGTGAAGGACGCAATATCCGGGCGATTGAAGCAGCAACCGGGATCGACCTGATTATCGATGATACTCCCGAAGCGGTTATTATCTCTGGCTTCAATCCGGTTCGCCGGGAGGTCGCCCGGCTCTCTCTTGAGCGTCTGATTACTGACGGACGTATTCACCCCGCACGCATTGAAGAGGTGGTCAAGAAGGCCGAACAGGAGGTCGAAGGCACGATCCGTGAGGCGGGCGAACAGGCCACCTTTGATGTCGGTGTGCACGGCATCCACCCAGAGATCGTCAAGTTGGTCGGCAGGCTGCGTTATCGTACCTCATACGGCCAGAATGTCCTGCAGCACTCACTGGAAGTCTCCTTCCTCTGCGGTATTATGGCCGCTGAGTTGGGCATCGATATCAAGCAGGCGAAGCGTGCCGGGTTGCTCCACGATATCGGCAAGGCTGTCGACCACGAAATAGAAGGCTCGCATGCCGTCATCGGTGGCGACCTGGCCCGCAAACACGGTGAGTCCCCGGAGATCGTCCATGCCATAGCCGCTCATCATGAAGACGAGAAGCCCGATACGATTCTCGCCGTGCTGGTTCAGGCTGCTGACGCCCTGTCTGGTGCGCGGCCGGGTGCGCGTCGCGAAATGCTGGAAACCTATGTGAAGCGACTTGACGATCTGGAGCGAATCGGCACTTCCTTTAACGGGGTGACGTCCTGCTACGCCATTCAGGCGGGTCGTGAGATTCGCGTGATGGTTTCCAGCGAGATCGTTTCAGATGATCAGTCGCATGTCATGGCAAAAGACATTGCCCGCAAAATTGAGAATGAAATGACCTATCCAGGTCAGATCAGGGTGAATGTTATCCGTGAAACGCGGGCGACTGATTATGCGAAATAAATAAGTTCTACGGGTTGGGCTCAAAAACAGACTGATGTGGGGGGGTGGTTTCGCCATCTCCCCATTTCCCTCTCTTGCTGGTTCCTTTTCGACGTTTGGAGTTGTTTTGAAAATCCTTTTTATCGGTGACATCATCGGCCGCCCCGGGCGTCAGTTAATCCGTGATCTGCTGCCGCGCCTGGTTGATCAGCATATGATCGATCTGGTCATCGCCAATGGCGAAAATGCTGCCGCGGGTTTTGGCCTGACTCCGGACGTGGTCAGCGAACTCTTTGATCTTGGAATCGATGTCCTGACCACCGGCAACCATGTCTGGGACAAGCGAGACGGGTTGGTCTGCCTGGATCAGGAACCGGCGCTTCTGCGCCCTGCCAACTATCCGGAAGGAGCGCCCGGGCGAGGTGTCGGTGTCTATGAGACTGCCGCAGGAATTTCTGTGGCGGTCGTTAATCTTGAAGGGCGCGTCTTCATGAACGGCCTTGATTGCCCTTTCCGTAAAGCCGACGGCATTCTTGCAGAGTTGGGTCCTGAACAACGGATTGTCATCGTTGATTTCCACGCCGAGGCGACCAGCGAAAAAGGTGCCTTGGGAGCCTATCTCGATGGCCGCGTCAGCGCCGTCGTCGGCACGCATACCCATGTGCAGACGGCCGATGAAAGGGTGCTGCCGGGGGGCACCGCCTTTATAAGTGATGCCGGCATGTCGGGAGCCCGCGATTCGGTGATTGGCATCCGCAAGGAGCTCTCGGTACAGCGTTTCCTGACCCAGATGCCGGTTCGCTATGAGATCTCCAAGAAGGATCCTGTGCTTTGTGGTGTGATCGTTTCCATTGATGAGACGACCGGCAAGTCTCTGCAGATAGAGCGGGTCATGGAGAGGGGCTATTGAGGTGTCTGCTCTCTGCCCTTCTGGACAAGGTAACGATATAACCTGAACCTGTGAATTGATTGGTAATGAACATGAATTTTGTCGAAGAATTGACCTGGCGCGGTATGATCCACGACATCACGCCCGGAACGGAAGAACAACTCCAGAAAGAGATGACAGCGGCCTACGTTGGGATCGACCCGACTGCTGATTCACTCCATATAGGCCACCTGGTCAGCGTGATGATGCTCAAGCATCTGCAGATCGCCGGTCATAAACCGATAGCGCTCGTCGGTGGAGCGACCGGCATGATCGGCGATCCGTCGGGCAAGTCGGCCGAGCGCAATCTGCTGGACGAGCAGACCCTTCGTCATAACGAGGCAAGTTTGAAAAAGCAGTTGACGAAGTTTCTTGATTTTGAATCGGCTGCCGCCAATGCCGCCGAACTGGTCAACAATTACGACTGGATGAAAGATTTCAGTTTTCTGGATTTTATCCGCGACATCGGCAAACATATCACGGTCAATTACATGATGGCCAAGGACAGCGTCAAAAAACGTCTCGGCGAAGATGCCAAGACAGGCTTGTCCTTCACTGAATTCACCTATCAGTTGGTACAGGGCACCGATTTTTTACATCTCTACCGTGAAAAGAACTGCAAATTACAGATGGGTGGCTCCGACCAGTGGGGCAACATCACGACGGGGACAGAACTTATCCGCCGCAAGGAGGGCGGAGAAGCTTTTGCCCTGACCTGTCCCCTCATCACCAAGGCGGACGGCGGTAAATTCGGCAAAACCGAAAGTGGCAACGTCTGGCTCGATCCGAAACTGACCACACCCTATAAATTCTACCAGTTCTGGCTCAATGTCTCTGACGCTGATGCCGGAAAGTACATTAAAATCTTCACGCTCTTAAGCAGGGATGAAGTCGCCGCACTGATCAAAGAGCAGGACGCTGCACCACACCTGCGGCCATTGCAGAAACGCCTGGCCAAGGAGGTCACCTGCATGGTTCATGACGAAGACGAATACAACAAAGCTGTGGAAGCCTCACAGATTCTTTTTGGGCAAGCCACGACCGAAAGCCTGGCCAGACTGGATAAAGAGACTTTCCTTTCGGTCTTTGAAGGTGTGCCGACCTATGCAATCGACCGTACCAAGCTCGCTGTCGGTGTACCGCTTGTAGAGCTGCTCACCACAGAAACAGCAGCCTTCCCGTCTAAAGGGGAACTGCGTCGTACCATCAAAGGCAATGGGCTCAGCCTGAACAAGGCCAAGCTGAACGATCAGGAATATCTGGTGACGGTCGCGGACCTGATCAATGGATCCTACCTCCTGATTCAGAAGGGTAAGAAGAATTATACGATCATCGAGGCGGTGTGATTTTCACTTAGAAACAGCTAGTTGCAGAGGTTTAGATTTTTTTTGAAAAAAAGCTGAAAAAAAGCCTTGACTAACCAGGCCATCTCCATTAGATTCCCCCCTCGTTGCAAGGAAAACGGCAACGCAAGAAAACGTAAAAAACTCTCCTGTCACAACGGTGACAGGCGAGGCAACACCGGGTCTTTGAAAACTAAATAGCAGTAGAATTGTTAAAGGTTTGTGGGAAACAAACCAAAGCGAAACAAACAGAATCAAAACTATACAGTTATACAACTGGAGAGT
>JAGXHL010000007.1 GCA_024636215.1 Deltaproteobacteria bacterium | reverse complement strand
TACGGGCCGAAGCGAAAATTTGGATGTTTGAGAACAGATTTTAGCTCATTTGCAGGTTCATAGCCGTAGCTATGGACCAAAAAGGAGCTGAAATATGGGCCAAACAGCCGGATTTGCAGCCGGCTCATGGATAGTCCGACAAGCTGCTAGGAAGATGTGCCAAAAACCAAAGAAGAGCCGAGCAAAGTGTCCAGCTCACCTTTTTCGTTAAGGTCAAAGATTTCCAGACAACCGCCGATCGGAGTATCGTTGATGAAAATGCTTGGGACTTGCTGGCTTTGAGCACGCTGCTGCATTTCTACTGCCTTAAGCTGATCATCGGTGATATCATACTCGATGAAGTTGACACCCTTGATCCGCAACAGCTCTTTGGCGCGATCACAATAAGCACAATAAAGCTTGGTATAGATTTCAATCTTGATATGCATGGCCGCTGTTCCTGAGAATTGTCTTCTTTTTAAGAGTTCAAGACTACCCGAGACAGGGCAAGATGCAAGTTCACAGAAAGGGATTTCCGGTGATTTTGAATTTTTTCAGGGTTACTATTTGCTGCTTTGCCATTCTTTTCTCCCTGCTGGCTTGCAGCAGTCATGTTGATATATCGGTCGGCACGATTGGGGAAATGAGTCGGGGTGATTTCATGAATGCCTTGCGCTGGAAGCAGTACAAGGTTGCCGCCGAGTTCATGCTGCCGGAGAATCGCAAGGATTTTCTAGCCAGCTTCAACCAGCTCAAAGATATCCATATCACCGATGTCAGACTTCTGGATCTTCAGGAGACTGCTGCGGGCAGGCGTTTTGAGACATCGATGGAAATGGATTATTATCTGCTGCCCTCGGTTTCTGTGAAGACCTTCAGGTTTAATCAGACCTGGGTTTATTTTAGCGCTGAAGACGCGCCGCAGACAGGTTTCCAGATCATCACCTCCTTTCCCGACTTTCCTTGAATTTAGGTCGAGTCGATAAAGGCCCACCAAACCACAGCAGAAGCAGTGCCTGGTTGCCGTTGCCGGCTGAATCTATCTGATTAAAAAAAGGTTCTCTCCCGTCCGGGCCATGACCTCGACGAAAGACTTCTCAGAACCCCGCAAAAAGCCCGTCAGCGGGTCCTGCCAAGACTCAAATTTCCCTTGATTTTGCAAGCATCGTTATGGTATTTACCTGCATACTGTATACAAAATGAGTTTATAAAAATAAGGCTCACACTACGACCTGAGAAGCGCCAAGCCGCTTTTTCGCCGTCTTTTTGTGTGCCGAAAAACTGACCGAAATGGGAGGTTCAACTTGGCTGAAGTCGTTTTTTCCAGCTGGGGCGGCAAGGTGATCGACAATCGGCAGGGTGGTGAGCCGGAAGCAGCGGCCTTCAAGCTGCCGGGCAACTATCTTGACGAAGGCAATGTAGCGGCCTTCATGGGCTGGGACGGAGTCATCGTTCTGGACAAAGATGTCGACATTGTCACCATGGCCGCTGAGTATATGAAGCGTGTTCAGGAAAAGTACTGTTGTGCGAAGTGCACCCCCGGCAAACGTGGGACGCGGGTCATGATGGATACCCTGGCGCGGATTCTTGCCGGTCACGGCGAAGAGAGTGACCTGGACACCTTGACCGGCTTGAGCGACCTGCTCGACAACTGCAAATGCACGCTCTGCATGACCGCAGCCAGGCCGATTCTCGATACGGTCAAGTATTTCCGTGATGACTACCTGGCGTTTTTGCGCGGTGAGCGCAAGAGCAGGCAGGCCAGGAGCTATCGCGACAAGCTGACAGCGCCCTGCATGGATCGTTGTCCGGCCCACATTGATATCCCGGGCTATATCGAGGAAATCAAGGAATATCGCCACGACGAGGCCCTCGGCACCATCCGCAACCGGATGCCGATCCCGGCCGTCTGTGGCCGGGTCTGCCCGCATCCCTGCGAGACCGCATGTCGCCGTGCCCTGATCGATGAGCCGATCAGCATCATGGTGCTTAAGCGGGTGGCTTCCGACCATGAACTCCTGCATGTGCAGGAACCACCGCATAGGGCCAAACAACCGACCGGCAAGCAGGTCATCGTGGTCGGTGCCGGCCCGGCGGGACTGACCTGTGCTTATTACCTGGCGTTGCAAGGGCACAAGGTCAAAATTATTGACATGCTCAATGAGCCGGGCGGTACCGTTGCCGTCGGTATTCCTGATTATCGTATGCCACGTCCGCTACTGCAGCGCGAAGCCGACATCATCGCCGCCCTCGGCGTTGAGATCGAGTACGGCGTCAAGCTCGGCCGGGATGTCTCTCTGCGCGAGCTGAAAGAGAACTACGATGCGGTCTTTCTCGGCACCGGCGCTTTTAAATCAAAGCCGATGGGTGTTGAAGGCGAAGATCAAGGCTATAACGGCTTCTCCGAGGGTGGTATTCACTACCTGCGGGCTGTCGCTCTGGGCGAAGGCATGGTCACTCCCAAACGTGTCATCGTCGTCGGCGGCGGCAACACCGCCATCGACTGTGTGCGGGTCGCTCTGCGCGAAGGTGCCGAGGATTCGATCCTGGTCTACCGCCGGACCCGCAAAGAGATGCCGGCGGAATCCTACGAGGTTGATGACGCCGAAGAAGAAAATGTGCAGTTTGAGTTCCTGCGTAACCCCACCAGGCTGATTGTCGAAGACAACACCGTGGTCGGGGTCGAGGTGATCAAGATGGAACTCGGCGAACCGGATGATTCCGGTCGGCGTCGTCCGCAGGAAGTCCCCGGCAGCGAATACGTGATTCCTTGCGACATGGTTATTCCGGCGATTGGCCAGGATCCCGATCTCAGCTACCTTGAGGACGGTGATTACGGCATCGAACAGACCCGCTGGAACAGCATTGTCACCAAGGGCGGCACCATGATGACCGACAACGAGGGTGTCTTCGCCGGTGGAGACTGTGAATACGGCGCCATGACCGTTGTCCTGGCGGTCGGCCATGGTCATCGCGCTGCGCGCGCCATGCATCGCTACCTCATGGAAGGCAAGGCCTACCTCGACGAGGAAGATGCCATGGAGGATATCGTCAACAACCTTGGCGTCTTCGACAAGGAAGAGAACCTCGGCATCGTCGGTGGCCTGCATCGCGAGCATCAGCCCAAGATTGACGGCGCTGAGCGCGCCAGCAATTATGACGAGATTGAACTGGCCATGCCTGAGAGTCAGGCGGTCAGGGAAGCCGAGCGTTGCCTGCGCTGTTACCGCGTGGCCATGCTGGCTGTCAACTAGCGCAGACCTTTACTTACAGATAAATTGATTAAAAGGCAGATTCGATGATCAACCTCAAGATCGACGGCAAAGAGATTCAGATCGCATCGGGGGCAACCATTCTCGATGCCGCAGAAACAGTTGGCATCAAGATCCCGACCCTCTGTTACCTGAAAAAAGTCTCGCCGACCGGCGCCTGCCGCGTTTGCGCGGTGGAAGTCGAGGGCGCAGACAAAACCATGACCGCCTGCAACACCCGCGCGCTGGACGGCATGGTCGTGACCACCCAGTCGGAGAAGCTCAGCAAAATCCGGCGGGAACTGGTTGAGTTGCTACTGGTCAATCATCCCCTTGATTGCCCGGTCTGCGATGCCGGCGGCGAATGCGACCTGCAGGATATCTGCTACTCGCAGGATGTTGTGCGTCAGCCTTTCGGGGCCGACGACGTCAACGCCGCAACCATCGACAACTGGCCGCTGATCCAGCAGGTTCCCAACCGCTGCATCATGTGTGAGAAATGCGTCAAGACCTGTCACGAAACCATCGGCTCCAGCGCTCTCTTCATCAATGAAAAGGGCGACAAGGCGTTTATCGACAAGGATCTCGACAAGTGTGAGTTCTGCGGCAACTGCGTACAAGTCTGTCCCACCGGCACAATGATCTCCAAGCCATTCAAATTCAAGGCCCGTCCCTGGGAATTGCGCAAGACCCGATCGGTCTGCACCCTCTGCTCGTCCCAGTGCCAGATGGAGATGCACAGCAAGCAGGGCAAGGTCTTGCGCGTCACCTCGGAAGATGGCGTCACAGTCAACGACGGCAACCTCTGCGTCGGTGGTTTTTTCGGTCACGATTACCTGAACAGCGATCAACGTCTGACGACGCCTCTGGTTGCAGGGCAGGAGACGTCATGGCAGGTCGCCCTCGACAAGGTCGCTGGCGAACTTGCCAACCTGCGTGATCAGAAGGGCGGGCAAGCCATTGCCGGTCTGGCTTCGCCACACCTCACCAACGAAGAGAACTACCTGTTCCAGAAGCTCTTCCGGGTCGCCCTGAACAGCAACAACATTGACTCCGAAGCCCGCTTCAGTAGTCTGCGGGCCGCCAAGGTGCTGAATAAACAACTCAAGTTGAACGGTGCCAGCAACCCAATCAATCGCATCGGCACAGCAGAGGCCGTCTTGGTCTTCGGTGCAGACCTGCGTTCCGAAGCTCCCGCTCTCAACTGGCAGGTACAATTGGCCGCACGTAAAAATGATACCCGCTTGATCGTTGCCAACCAGCGTCAGGTCAAGCTGGTCAAGCAATCAGAAAGCTACCTGCAATACCGTGCCGGCAGTGAAGCCCACCTGGCTGGAGCTCTTGCCAAGCTGCTGGTGGACAAGGGAATGGCAGACACCGATTTCCTCAACCGCCTAGTTGCCAACCGCGACGAGCTGGAGCAATACTTGAGCAAACTCGACCTTGATGCCGCCTGTGCCGCAACGGGCCTCGAGCGGGCTCAACTGGAAGAAGCCGCCGATTATCTCGGCCAAGCCTCGACCGTCGCCATCATCATCGGCCGGGACGTCATGGCTTCAGAACACGCTGAAAACGCCCTGGCGGCGCTGGCCAACCTGGCCATAGTCAGTGGTGCCCTGCACGGCACCCAGGGTGGGCTCTTTCCCATCGCCAGCAAAGGCAACACCCAGGGACTTATCGATGCCGGCGTTGCCCCCGAATTTTTACCCGGTCTGCTCGATTACAGCGCCGGCAAGGAAAAATATGCCGCGGCATGGCACGCCAGCCTTCCAGAGGATGGCAAAAATGCCGTGCAAATCCTCAGTGCGATCGAGCAGGGTACCATCAAGGCTCTTTTCCTGGCCGGAACCAACCCCCTGGTCAATTTCCCTGAGAGCGGTCGCTGGCGCAAGGCCCTTGAGAAGCTTGATCTCTTGGTCGTTCAGGACATCCTCTCCAGCGATCTGAGCCGACTCGCGACAGTGGTTCTGCCCGGTTCGGCGAGTGCAGAGAAACGCGGCAGCGTGACCTCGCTTGACCAACGGGTCAACAAGCTGCGGGTTGCTGTCGCTGCACCCGGCGAAGCACGCCCCGATCTGGCCATCTTCAGCGAGCTGTTTGCCCGCTTAACCGGCAAACCGGAACCGAGCGAAAAGGCCATCCGCCAGGAGATGATCTCTCTCAGCGGTCTTTACGCCGATGTCTGCCAGAATCTCGAGCAGAACAGCTTCTGCTGGAAGCAGGCTTATGCCCCGGCAGACAAGAGCCTGATTGCAGCAACACCTGAGCTTTCGGAACCTGCTGCAACTGAGATGCAGCTCCTGGTCGGAAAATGTCCCTTTCAATTCGGCACCACGACCACCTATTCGCCCGCCAACAACGAACTGGCTCCCAGCGGTGTGATCATCATCAACCCCGAGGATGCAGCCAGGTTGGGTGTTCGCGATGGCGGTCAAATTAAAGTTACCGGTCCTGCAGGGGCTGCAAGCGGTCAAGTCATGGTCCACAGCATGGTTCCAGCGGGACTTCTTGCTGCGGCAGAGAACTTCACCGACATGAACATCCAGCAGATCATGCCGAGCGGCAGCAACTGCGTTGCCGTGACCGCCACGAAAGTATAAAAGCCACGCCATAACCTTAAAAACGCCCTGCGTAGCGGGGCGTTTTTTTTGATTTTTTGTCTGTTTTTTGCTTTCTTCTCTTTGTGCCTTTGCGCTAAATTCGTTTGCAATGAGTTAACCGCAGTCTCGCTAGCAGGCTGTCGGACTATCCATGAGACGGCTCATGAATAGTCCGACAGCCTGCCAGGAAACGGGTTTTTATCTGACGACTGGAGAATACAATGACCATCGAAACCTTCGATTACCGTGGCAAGGTCAGCTACTGCGACGAAAAGGCCTGCAAAATCGTTTTGACTGAATGCGCTCATGCCCGCACCACGCTCTGGTGTTTGAAACCCGGCCAACATATCCATCCACACGTCCATGCAGGCGACCATGTGTGGATCGTTCTGGAAGGCCAGGGGTTGTTTCTGAGTGAAGGACAAGCAAAACAAACCATCGCACCAGGCAGCATTCTCTCTGCTCCTGCCGGGATTTCTCACGGCGTTGAGAACAACGGCAGCGCAGGACTGGTGTTTGTCAGTATCTCGGCCGGATAAGGAGTATTTTTGCAGTTTGTAATCAGTAAGACCACTGCTTTCAGACAAGATTAGACAACATTAGAAAGATTGATAACTTCCGTTCTTTTCTATATATTGGAATAAGCATTTATAAGAGAGGACAATATGAAATCAATCTTCATCTTGGTCGGCATTCTTGCCGCATGGTATATTCTCAATCGCTGGATCCTGCCACACTTCGGGGTAGAGACCTGACTGTCTGGAAGCTGTGAACTCCCCGTGCGGGAGGAGAAAGACAACGAAGAGCAAAAATAGAAAGCCTCGTCGACAGTGACGAGGCTTTCTATTTTTCAAAGCTATGGCCGTCCGAGGCACAGCCGAACAGCTACACTATCAGCGCAGGCTGGTGGCACAACGCGGACAGGTAAACATGCTGGTTGACGGAACCTTGTGACCGCAAGTTGGACAGTTGAACCAATAACGGCAATACTTGCACTGGGGATCGGAGAGGCCCTGCTTTTTCTTGCACTTGGGACACTTGCGATACATCTTGCGGTGGCTAATATAATCCTCAAAGATCAGGCCGCACGTCGCACACAGCTTCGCATCACGTCTGTGGTTGGGAGCCTCGCAGCGTGGCGCCGGGCAAACGAACACAGCGTGACATGCATCACACCAGTTCTTACCACGCGTCATTTCTTTACATACCGGGCACTTTTCCATCAGGACACCTCATTAAATTTCACAGCAGGTATAAAAATTCTTTTGACACCTTCTGGGTTAAGGATAAACACATATCGGTTAAATTTCCAGTCTGTAAACAGCCACGACCTTGCTCACTGCAATAAAAAAGCCGGACCTGCATGGCCCGGCTTTCCAGCTTGCAAGGGAAGCAAGATCAATCGACCTTGAAAAAAGCCACCGGTCCGGCCTGACAAACACAACAGGGTCCGTGAGGTTCACCCTCAATGGTGTTGCCGCAGACCTTGCAGACGTAATAATCAACCTCTTGGTTGCTGCCGAAGTTATCCAGAGCCTTCTGGTAAAGGCTGGCGTGCACCTTCTCAACCTCGTTGGCAAACTTGAAGCTACGCAGGGCAGCATCCTGGCCTTCGCTGACCGCATCCTCGATCATCTTTGGATACATGCTGGTGAACTCTTCTGTCTCGCCGGCGAGTGCTTCCTTGAGATTATCGGCCGTGGCGTTAATGCCACCGGCAGCCCGCAGGTGAGCGTGGGCGTGGACCGTCTCCGCAGCCGCCGCCGCGCGGAAGAGTTTGGCGACCTGCTTCTGCCCTTCGGCATCAGCCTTGTCGGCAAAGGCCAGATACTTGCGATTGGCCTGCGACTCTCCAGCGAAGGCCTCATAGAGGTTGCTTTCAGATTTACTGCCTTTCAATTCAGCCATTATTCTCTCCTTTCGATAATAAAGTTTGACAAACATAAAAGCAGATCAATATTATCGATATCACTGCACAAGTCAATGACTTGCAACTTTTTCTGCCGTTTATCGAGGAGTTCCGGGATGTCTGTTTATCGTGTTGAAAAATCTGAGCTGGCCGTTGTCGTCTTTCAGGCTGACGGTTCGGTCATGAAAGGCGTCGTGTTCCTGAGTGCCACGGCCTATAACCACATGGGGCAACAGACTTTACTCGATCTTCTCAAGGAACCGGGAAACTTCTTCCCCTTCCGCGGTGAAAGCGGAGCCTTCTGTATCACCAACAAGCAGACCATCACCCACATCCGTTTTGATCCCCCCGCTCAGGAGGAGGAGTTTCAGTCTCTCGGAGATCACGAAGAGGTGGAGATCAAGTTCGTCGGTGGCGAACAGCTGGGCGGCACAGTAACCATAGAGATGCCGGAAGGGCGCAATCGTCTGTTTGATTTTATCAATGCCATGGACGGCTTTTTCCTGCTCCAGAACCAGGAAGCCCACTACCTGGTCAACGTCTCTCAAGTTCGCGATATCAGCCCGAAGCGCTGACACTCAAAAGAAAGACACGATCAACAGCCGGCCGGCAAAACCTTGCCGGCCGTTTTCGTTTACTCAGGAGGTCATAGCTCCAGGTAGGAGCGCAGGTAGCGACCCGTGTAAGACTTTGCGCAGCGCGCGACCTCTTCCGGGGTTCCACAGACCAGAACTTCTCCACCACGGCTACCTCCCTCGGGGCCGAGATCGATGATATGATCAGCGGTTTTTATCACATCCAGGTTATGTTCGATAATCACCACGCTGTTGCCGGTTTCAACCAACCGCTGCAGGACACTGAGCAGGCGGCTGATATCATCGAAATGCAGTCCGGTGGTTGGTTCATCGAGGATATAGATGGTCCGTCCGGTCGAACGTTTGCCCAGTTCCTTGGCCAGCTTGACGCGCTGCGCTTCGCCACCGGACAGGGTGGTGGCACTCTGTCCCAACTTGATATAGCCAAGACCGACATCCCGCAGGGTTTGCAGCTTGCGCTTGACGCGTGGAATATTCGCCAAAAACTCGACCGCCTGGTTGGCCGTCATATCGAGCACATCAGCAATGGTCTTACCCTTGTACTTGACCTGCAGCGTCTCCCGGTTGTAGCGGGCTCCCTGGCAGGCTTCACACTGGATATAGACATCGGGCAAGAAATGCATCTCGATGCGCAGGATACCGTCACCCTGACAGGCTTCGCAACGTCCCCCTTTGACATTGAAAGAGAAGCGGCCCGGCTTGTAGCCGCGCATCTTCGCTTCGGGCAGCTGGGCAAAGAGGTCGCGGACGTCGGTAAAAATACCGGTATAGGTGGCCGGGTTGGAGCGTGGTGTACGACCGATCGGCGACTGGTCAATATCGATTACCTTGTCCAGCTGCTCCAGTCCCTCGATGACACGAACCGGTCCGGAACGTTCCCGGGCCCGATAAAGCCGCTGGGCCAGAGCCTTGTGCAGGGTATCAAGGACCAGTGACGACTTGCCGGACCCGGAGACGCCAGTCACACAGGTCATGACCCCCAGCGGGATATCAACATCAAGGTTTTTGAGGTTATTGGCGCTGGCCCCTTTGATGCTGAGCAGCCCCGAAGGCTTACGTCGCCGGCTCGGCAAGGGAATTGTCAAACGGCCCGAGAGATAAGCCGCGGTTAAAGACTCGGGGTGTTCGAGAATCTCATGGGGCGTGCCCTGGGCGACCACCTCGCCGCCGTGGCGTCCGGCATGCGGTCCCATGTCAATGACGTGATCCGCTTCAAGGATGGTTTCCTCATCATGCTCAACCACCAGTACGGTATTGCCCAGATCACGCAGTCGCTTCAGGGTCTCCAGCAAGCGCCGATTGTCCCTCTGGTGCAAACCGATCGAAGGTTCGTCGAGAATGTAGAGAACCCCGACCAGCGAGGAGCCGATCTGGGTTGCCAGACGAATGCGCTGGCTCTCGCCGCCGGAGAGTGTGCCAGAAGTCCGATCAAGGGATAGATAATCGAGACCGACATTGACCAGAAAGGAGAGGCGTTCCCGCACCTCCTTGAGCACCCGGCGAGCAATCTCCGCTTCTTTGGCAGGCAGCTCGATGTCAGCAAAAAAGGCTTCCGCGTCGCTCACGCTCAGCGCCGTTATCTCCTGAATATTCAATCCGGCAACCCTGACACAGAGCGTTTCCGGTTTCAGCCTGGCACCACCACAGCTGGGGCAGGACATGATGTTCATGAACTGCTCAAGCTTCTCGCGGGTTGCATCGGAATCGGTTTCACGCAGACGCCGTTCCAGGTTCGGAATCACACCCTCGAAGGGTTTGTTGTAAAAGTGCCGGCGACTGGCCTGGTCGTAGAAAAATTTAACCTCTTGTTTCCCTGAGCCATGCAGGAGAACCTTCTGGACAGGTTCAGAAAGTTCTGCGAAGGGCGTGCGGATATCAAAATCATAAAAATCCGCCAGCGCTTCCAGAACCTGCAAATAGTAATAGCCGGTCCGGGTCGACCAGGGCGCAATGGCCCCTTCGCGCAAGGAGAGTTGGCGGTTGGGTATGACCTGCTCCGGATCAAAATACATGCGGGTGCCCAGGCCGGAACAGTCGGGACAAGCCCCGTAAGGGTTATTGAAGGAGAACATGCGCGGGGTCATCTCCGGGATCGAGATGCCGCACTCCACGCAGGCGTGCCACTCCGAGAAGAGATGACTCTCGCCACCCACCACTTCGACCCTGACCAGGCCCTCACCGAGACGCAGGGCGGTCTCCAGGGAATCCGACAGACGGCTGACGATGTCGCTCTTGACCACCAGGCGGTCAACCACCACCTCAATGGTGTGCTTTTTGTTTTTGTCGAGGACAATCTCATCGCCCAGCTCGCACATTTCGCCGTCGATGCGCACCCGAACGAAGCCGTCCGCCTGCAGCTGGCGCAACTCCTTGCGGTATTCGCCCTTGCGCCCTCTGACCAGCGGCGCCATGAGGAGCAGCTTGCTTTGTTCCGGCAGGGCCAGAACCTGCTCCACCATCTGTTCCACCGTCTGTGAAGCAATCTCCTTGCCGCAAGACGGACAATGCACCCGTCCGATCCTGGCAAAAAGCAGGCGCAGGTAATCATAGATTTCCGTGACCGTCCCCACCGTGGAGCGGGGATTCTTCGAGGTGGATTTCTGCTCGATGGAAATCGCCGGGCTCAGCCCTTCGATGCTCTCGACGTCCGGCTTATCCATCTGCTCCAGAAATTGCCGGGCATAGGCGGAAAGACTCTCAACATAACGACGCTGGCCCTCGGCATAGATGGTGTCAAAGGCCAGGGTGCTCTTGCCCGAGCCTGAAACCCCGGTGATCACCACCAGCTGATCGCGAGGGATCTCGACATCGATATTCTTCAGGTTGTGCTCGCAGGCACCTTTTATAATGATTTTATTGACCATGGGCCACCATACTGTAAGCTGTAAGCTGTAAGCTGTAAGCTGTAAGCTGTAAGCTGTAAGCGATTAGAGACTAAAAAATTTTTAAAACTTTCTTTGCGCTTTTCTTTGTTTTCCCTGACAGCTTAAAGCTTACCGCTTACAGCTGGTTTCTCGCCATCCCGGCCGCCATCCTGACTGCGGCGATCAGGCTGGCGGGGCTGGCCTGACCGGTTCCGGCCAAGTCATAGGCGGTGCCGTGATCAACCGAAGTCCGCACAATCGGCAGCCCCAGGGTGACATTGACGCCGTCGTCAAAATGCAGCAGCTTGAGAGGAATCAGACCCTGATCATGGTACATGCAGATCACCGCGTCATATTCGCCCTGAGCCGCAAACCAGAAGAGGGTGTCGGCGCTGTGCGGACCGCTGGCAAGCAGGCCCTCAGCACGGGCGGCCGCAATCGCCGGGGCGATGTGGCGAGTTTCCTCATCCCCGAACAATCCACCCTCGCCGGCATGCGGATTCAGCGCCAGGACCGCCAGGCGTGGTTTTTCGATGCCGAACTGCCGCTGCAGACTCGACGCGACAATGCGCAGAGTCGTCAGAATCCGTTCCGCATTCAGGCGTTGCGGCACCTCCCGCAGGGCGCAATGAGTGGTCACCAGGCAGACCCGCAGCGTCTCCCCGGCCAACATCATGACGACCTGATCAACCTCGCAGCGATCGGCCAGGAGTTCGGTATGGCCCGGAAAGGCCACCCCGGCGGCGCGTAGAAGCTCCTTGTTGATCGGTGCCGTGACCATCCCTGCCACATCACCGGCAAGACAACGACTACAGGCCCACTCGATATAATCGGCCATGGCGCGCCCAGAAGAAATCAGCGGCCGGCCAAAACCTTGCCGGGAGAGTTCGAGTTGCGACAGAGCCTTGACCGGCAAACGCTGCTCGCCAACAACAAGTTCATCACTTGCCAGAGATAATAAGGCGCCCGAGCAACAACTGACATCATAACCACAGACACTTGCAGCCCGCTGCAGCACCCCTGTGTCTCCGGCGACAAGCAAGGGGCGGGCAAGGTCGCTAAATGCTCCTGAGCAAAAGGCCCGCATAATAATTTCCGGACCGACCCCGGCCGGATCGCCCATGGTAATGACAAGTGGTTTTGACATAGATGGCCCCTGTTCATTAAGCACGAATCTACATTATAACTCAGGCGTGAAAAAAGCCTCAACCTGATTTGTAAAATAAGGATTCTTCTGCTAAACCGGGAAAGCGGTTTTCAAACTTCGGGGAAAGGGTTATACTCTGATAAATTTCATTACGTTATGCAAATTATGGAGAAAAAGTGATGAATGACGATCTGTTCGAACGCCGCCAGGCGGAGCGCCGTTATGCCTTGAAATTTCTCAATTATGAGATTCTTTCCTCGCAAGGTGACGTCACCGGCCGTGGTCTGGCACGAACACTCAACGTCAGCGCAACCGGCCTGCGGCTCGAAACCGGGCAATTCTTCGAACCCGGGCAGAGATTACGGATTACCCTGGGCCTTGACAACGACCTGGTGCAGATTAACGGCCGGGTCATCAATTCTCAACCTGAAAACGACGAGCTTTGCTCGAGTGGCGTCATGTTTCTGGAGTTCGACGAAACAGACCGCCAAACCTACCAGCAGCATCTGGATGCACTTAAGCAGGCGCTGGATGAATGAATTCGACCTTTAAATGAATCAAAAAAAGGCCACCTGCTCGAAGCAGATGGCCTTTTTTTTTAACCAGAACAAGTGATTAAAGACGAATATCAATGAAGGCTCTATTTTTCAGCGCCTTGGTCCATTCCTTGATACGAGCATCGGTTTTTTGATCCAGAAGCATCTGCTGAATGTCATTTTTGACTGCATCGATCGGCCTGTAGCCCCCCGAAATACGGCCATCAACTCTTAGCAGGAGGACCGCCGTGCCGGTTTCTACGGGCGCACTGAAGTCACCGTCTTCAAGTCCTTCAATCGCCTCGATAAAGTCAGGGGTTAATTCTCCATATTCAAAATTTCCCATTGCGATGCCGCTGGCCCCATAGGTTCTATTGTAGCTGTCAGCAACCTCTTGCAGAGCTTCTCCCTGCTGTAAACGGGCCAGAGCTTCATTAACCTTCCTGCGAATCTGAGCACGCTCCTGCTCGGAGGCCTTTTCAGAGACAGGGAAGGAGATGGCGCTGAGCTGAACTTCGGGAGCCAGGCGATAATCATCCAGGTGAGCATTGTAATAGTCAAGGATCTCACGCTCTGGTACATCGATCTGGCTGCGAACTTCTTCACTGATCAGCTTATAGCGCAAAATCTGCTGGCGCAGATTGTCACGATAAACAGCGAAATCCAGACCCTGCGACAGCACGGCATCT
This sequence comes from Deltaproteobacteria bacterium, assembly GCA_024636215.1. Next base: position 64,568 of record JAGXHL010000007.1, on the reverse strand, counting down.
TCAAGCTCTTCACGGGTTAACTTATTCTTTTTCTGCACATCCAGCAGCGCGGTTTCGATCTCGTCCCCTGAGACAGTCAGGTTAAGCGCAGCGATACGCTGCTGAACCAGGGACTCTTCTATCATCCGGGAAAGCAGTTCCTGACGCAGGGCCCCCAGCTGTACCGGAGAGGGCTGACGCTCTGTTTTAGCCAACTGCTGCTGCAGTCGCTGATCGAGCTGATGGGTTGTAATGATCTCCTTGTTGACAACGGCCGCAACCCGACTGACAACCTGCGCCGAGACCGAAGACAAACCGATGGTACATAACAATAGAAGTGCAATCCCGAAATATCTCATGACGTCCTTTTCCTTAGAGAAAAATAAACTCATACACCTGACACCAGCTTCTTATCTCTTTAACCTGCAGAGAAAAGCGGTTACTGCTTTCTGCGGTTTTTTTCCAGCTGAGCCCAATCCACGGAAATCACGGCACGGGCGCGCATATCCTGAAGCCAGGAGAGGTAACCTTCTTCTTTTTTGGCTGCCTCAAGGATGGTCCGTATCTCCTCGGAGGCTTCTTTTTTATTGAGGCGTTTTGCCTTGCGTTTTTCCTCAACCAGGAAAATATGATAGCCGTATTCACTTTTGACCAGGTCGCTCAACCGCTTGACCGGCAGGTCAAAGACAATCGCGTCAAATTCCGGCGGCATCTCTCCACGACCAAAGAAGCCCAGATCACCACCCTGCAGTGCATCCGGTGACAAAGAGTACTCTTCGGCAACCTCGGCAAAAGAACGCCCCTGACGCAACAGGCCGAGAAGCTCCTGGCCCTGCGCTTCCTCCGCAACGACAATTTGTCTGGCCCTGACCTGCTCAGGACGATCAAACTGAGCAGGATTGTCCCTGAAATAGTCGGCAACTTCTTGGTCAGTCACCGAAACCATCGGATAAACCGCCTGTTCAAGGAGTTTCTCCATGATCAGGCTCTCTTTCAGTTCTTCCCGCCAGGCCTCCAGGGTCAAGCCGCGTTCCGCGAGCATCTCTTCGAAGCTGCTGCCGGGATAATCCCGGCGGTAGCCCTGCAGGGCCGCTTCAACATCAGCATCTGTCAGTGCGATGTTAAGGCGCCTGGCTTCGCCATGAATCAGCTCCCGGTCGATCAACTGCACCAGGAAGGAGCGCTGCAGTTCCTCGCGCTCGATACCGCTCAGCTGCTGGTCTTTTTGCAGACTTTGTTCGAATTCGACGAGAAAATCCGCCTTGCTGATCTCCTGATCATTGATCACAATCAATGGTGGTATGGCTTCTACGGCGGGCTCGGAGCTACAGCCAACGGCCAGAACGAGCAGGCAGAGGAAAAGCATGGGTATGCGTAAGTGTGTTCTATGCATGCTTATTCATTGTTTCCGAATCATCGAAGAGAAGGCGTTCAACCTATCATAGCCGACAAAAAGCTTGCAATTCCTTTTTAGCGATTGTCAGGACCTCTTGCCTGGCGACCCTGCCGAGACGGATGCTCAAGCGGTAATCAGGGCTGAAGGAATACTTCTTGCCGTCTTCGAGCAGGGCCAGGATCTGTTCCGGAGCAACTCTGGTATGGCCCGGGAAGGCAAACACCAGGTTGTGGCCGTCAAACTCTGCCAGCTCGACATGCAGCTGTTTCATCAGGACACGCAGTTTCATCACCTCCAGCAGGAGTTCTGCCGCCTGCGGCAGCTCACCGTAGCGGTCGCGCAATTCATCGGCGGCCTGGTAGAGTTCGACATCAGAGCTGGCGGAAGCAAGCTTGCGGTAAAGAACCAGACGCTGATTGGGATCAGCGACATAAGACTCCGGCAGAAAAGCGGAAAGGCCCAGGCGGATTTCCGGATCAACTGACTCTTCGCGGCTTTGACCCTGCAGCTCCTGGATAGTTTCTTCGAGCAGTTCCGTATACATTTCAAAACCGATCACTGCGACTTGACCGGCCTGGCGGGCTCCAAGCAGGTCGCCGGCTCCACGCAACTCAAGGTCGTGACGGGCGATGCGAAAACCAGCGCCCAGCTCCGCCTGTTCCTGCAGCACCTTGAGGCGTTCGCGAGCATCTCTGGTCAGCAAGCCTTCACCGGGGATCATCAGGTAGGCGTAGGCACGTTGATGGGAACGACCGACCCGACCGCGCAACTGGTAGAGCTGTGACAAACCGAAACAGTCCGCCCGGTTGATGATCATGGTATTCGCCGAAGAGATATCGATGCCGTTTTCTATGATCGTTGTGCAAACCAGCAAATTGGTTCGCCCTTCAATAAAATCGAGCATGACTGTCTCAAGCTGTTTTTCCGGCATCTGCCCATGGCCGACACCGACCTTGGCCTGGGGGACCAGCTGGCGTAGAAAATCAGCCATGGCACCGATCGACTGCACCCGGTTGTGGACAAAGTAGACCTGGCCACCACGACGCAGTTCGCGCAGAATGGCGTCGCGAATCAGATCATCGTCAAAGCGGGTGACATAGGTACGGATCGCCTGCCGATCAATCGGCGGGGTGTCGATGATCGACAACTCCCGCAAACCGGCCAGGCTTAAATGCAAGGTTCTCGGAATCGGCGTCGCGGTCAGGGTCAGAACATCGACCTCGGCCCGCATCTTCTTAAGGCGTTCCTTATGCGTCACACCGAAGCGCTGTTCCTCATCGATGACAATCAGGCCCAGGTTTTTGAAATGCACATCACGCTGCAACAGGCGGTGCGTACCGATCAGGATATCAACCTGTCCGGCCGCTGTGCGTTGAAGGATTCGTTTCTGTTCGGCTGCAGTCCGGAAGCGTGACAGCATGTCAACGCTCACCGGATAATCGGCAAATCGCTGCCGGAAGGTTTCCAGATGCTGACGGGCCAGCACCGTGGTCGGCACCAGGATGGCCACCTGGCGACTGTCGAGGACCGCCTTGAAGGCCGCCCGGATCGCGACCTCGGTCTTGCCGTAACCGACATCACCACAGATCAGGCGATCGACCGGCCGCTCGGAAACCATATCTTCGATGACCGCTTCAATCGCCTCCAGCTGGTCGGGGGTTTCTTCGTGGGGAAAGGCCGCTTCGAACTCACGAAAGAGCCGATCCGGAGGGCTGTAGCTGAAGCCCTCAGCCAGCTGCCGGCGGGCCTGCATCTGCAGCAGGTCACGAGCCATCTCCTCGATCGTCGCCCGGGCCCGCAGTTTGGCTTTTTCCCAGGCGCCGCTGCCCATCTTATCCAGGCGCGGCGTAGAACCCTCCGACAGATACTTCTGCACTTTTTCGATGCGCTCAACAGGAAGGTAGAGACGATCCTCCCCGGCATATTCGAGATGGATAAAGTCGCCCTCGACCGCGCCGGTCTGCAAATGGACCAGACCCAGATAGCGACCGATGCCATAATCGGCATGCACGACCAGGTCGGAAGCCTTCAAGTCAGCCAGCGAGGATTCAAACAGCCGTTGCCGAGGGCGCACTTTACGATGCGAACGCGGTCCGAAGATTTCATCATCACAGATGACGACGAGCTTTTCATCGACCAGCCTGAAACCACTGTCCAGCAGGCCGGTGGTCACGGTGATCCCCTGTGCAAAGCTGCGACCGGACAACAGTTCCGGCTCCCAGTTCAGGGGTAATTCCCTCGGCGCCAGCAGATCAAGCAGTCGCTCCGCCTGACCGCGCTGATGACAAACGATCAAAACTCTCCAGTCCTCATGCAGCCAGTCCTGCAGTCGTTCGACAAGGGGAGCCAGGCTGCCGTCATGAGTGGCATGGTCGGGACGCAGGTCGGTATTGCCGAGAACCGGAACCCGATAAACAGGGTGCTCTTCTTCGAGCTGATAGACCTGCAGCGAGGCCAGATCGATACGCGGCCCCTGATTAAAGCGTGCATCCAGCTCCTGAGCGGAAAGATAAAATTCCTGCGCCGGCACAAACGGTTCGGAGTTGCTCTGCGCGCGTTTTTCACCACTGTTTATGGCCTCGCAAAATTCATCAGCAGCCGTGGTGATTGCAGCAGGATCAAGCATGACCCAGCAATAAGATCCCAGATAGTCAAAAAGGCTATCGAGGGACTCGTAATTAAGCGGCAGGAGGTTCTCTCGCCCGGGTCCAAGCAAGCCTTCGCGCACGTCATCAAGAATCGCTTCACGCTGGGCACGGGGAATTTCGAGATCGTCACAGCGCTCCTTGCAACGACGGGTAAAGGTTTCCAGATGGCTGCCGGCCAGTATCATTTCCCGGGCCGGAGCCAGCTCCAGGCGCACCAGATGCTGATCACCGGAACGTTGGCTGACGGGGTCAAAGCTACGGAGCTCTTCAAGTTCGTCACCAAAGAACGCCAGGCGTACCGGCTGTTCTAGCATGGGCGGGAAAAGATCCACCAGATCGCCACGCACGGCAAAGCTGCCGCGATCTTCAACCAGGCTGACGCGCTGGTAACCGAGCGAAGCCAGCCCCTGCAGAAGGGTGTCACGCGGCATCTCACCACCAACCTCAAGCTGCAGACTCAGGGATTCGAGAACCTGACGAGGCAGAATTTTCTGCTGCAAGGCTTTAACTGTTGTGATCACCGCTTTGCCGCGACCTTTGACAAGAGCAGCGAGGGTCGATAATCGGGTTGCCTCTATTTCTGGGTGGGGGCTTAAGGGGGTGTAAGGTTCGGTTTCCCAGTGCGGGAAGAAGAGGATATCGGCCTGACGGCCGTGGAAAAAACTCAGAGCCCGGTAAAATCGCTGAGCTTCAGCCTGATCGGGAGCAACGACCAGGAGAATTTCGGCACTCTCCTTGCGAGCCAACAGCCCCGCGGCAAACCAGGCGTCACTGCTGCCTTTGAGGCCGAGAATTTCACTGCGCCCGAACACACCGGCAGCGAAAGGATGTTGAAGGCCGGCGAGACTGCTCTGCTGAAAACGGGCTTCAGTCGGTTCTGACATATCGATACCCGCAGCAGACCATCACTCCACCTTCATCAATCAAACCTGGATTCGTAGCAAAACAGCAAAGCACAGGACGAGATCAATCAGTCACGTGGAACGGCCAGCATCCGGTCCAGGGTGATTCTGGCCGCAACCCTGACCTCTTCCGGAACCGTCACCTGGGGGCTCATGGTCTGCAAGGATTTGAGAATGTCCTCAAGTGAGGTCAGTTTCATATTCGGGCAGATCAAGCGTGTGGTCGGCAGGATAAATTCTTTGTCGGGATTCTCCTTGCGCAAGCGGTAGAGGATGCCTGCTTCGGTGCCGACAATGAATTGTTTGGCCGGATTTTCCGATGCGAAACTGTACATACCGCTGGTTGAGCAGATATGATCGGCCTGCGCCAACACCTCTGGTGGACATTCCGGGTGTGCCATAAACAGGGCGTCAGGATAATCAGCCTTGATTGCCTCAACATCCGCAAGGCTAAGCCGTTCGTGAGTCGGACAATAACCATCCCAGAAGTAACAGGTTTTATCCACATGAGCGGCAATGTAACGCCCCAGATTACGATCGGGAGTAAGAATGACTTCTTCCTCGGCGAGTGAAGCAACCACATTGACGGCATTGGAGCTTGTGCAGCAGATATCACTCTCGGCCTTGACGGCAGCGCTCGAGTTGACATAGGTCACCACGGGGACCCCGGGATGCTGCTTTTTGAATTCTCGCAAACCCTCTGCCGTAATCATGTCGGCCATCGGACAGCCGGCATCTAGACGCGGCAGTAAAACCGTCTTTTCCGGAGCCAGGATGGCAGCGCTTTCTGCCATGAAGTGGACACCACAGAAAACGATCACCGACTTGTTGGTGCGGGCGGCCTCCATCGACAGAGCCAGGGAATCCCCTGTAATATGGGCCATTTCCTGAATTTCATCGCGCTGGTAATTATGGGCCAGGATCAGAGCATCGCGCTCGTCTGCCAGACGCAGGATTTCTTTTATGGTATCGTTCTGATTCATGTTACAACCGTTTCCTTGCTGAAAGATTGCCGTATACTAGTGTAAAAACCTTGATATGTCAAACGCTTATAGCTGTCTCAGCAGCCTTGACAGGACCTCCGTTTGCCGGTATTCTCAGCGCACGTTCAAACCCGCTTATGGTGATTGTATATGTTTGGTATAGGTTTTCCAGAACTCCTCATGATCATGGTCATCGCCCTGGTCGTGCTTGGACCGAAACGGCTTCCCGATATCGCCAAAGCTCTCGGCCGCGGTCTGGCCGAATTCAAACGTGCCTCCGATGAACTGAAGCAGACCTTCGAAGCCGAAGTTCGCAGCCAGGAGACAGACAAGACCACGCCACCACCGGTCAAGCTGACCCCTCCAGGCGCCATGCCGAACCCTTATCCCGACGAAGCCAACGCTGCCGATTCGCAAACCAAGGCCACATCGGAGCCTGGCCCCGACAAGGCAGACCAGGGATCAGCACCGCTCAATGCCGAAGAAAAGACCGAGGAGTCACGCAATGAGTGATCAACAGATGCCGTTGACCACTCATCTGGAAGAGTTGCGCCGCAAGCTGATTATCTCGGGAATTTCCTGGCTGGTGGCCTTTTTGGCCTGCTATTCTTTTTCCGAACAACTCTTCAACCTGATCGCCGACCCGGTTCGCCAGGCCTTGCCCGAGGGGACGTCGCTGGTCTTTATCACGGCAACCGAACCCTTCTTTACCTACCTGAAAATTGGTGCGCTGGCCGGCCTTTTGGTCTCCATGCCGATCATCTTCTGGCAGATCTGGTCATTTATCGCGCCGGGTCTCTATACAAACGAGAAGCGCTACGTTTTCCCCTTTGTCCTGGCTAGCTCTTTCTGTTTTGCCAGCGGCGCTTTTTTCGGCTTCACCTTCGTCTTTCCCATGGCCTTCAAGGTGCTTATCGAGTTCGGCACAGCCGCGGGTGGCATCAACGCCATGCTCTCCATGGGCTCTTATCTCTCCTTGTCAAGCAAACTGCTGCTCGCCTTTGGTTTGGTCTTCGAGTTGCCCGTGGTCATCTTCTTCCTGGCTCGCATGGGCATTGTTGATCACAAAATGCTGGCACGCAATCGCAAATTCGCTCTTCTTGCCGCGTTCCTGATCGGTGCCATACTGACGCCACCCGATGTCTTTTCACAAACAGCCCTGGCCCTGCCTTTCATCGTGCTCTATGAAATCGGCATCATCATTGCGCGCCTTTTCGGCAAACACCGCGCAGCCGTTGAAGACGAAGACTCCGAAGAACAGTCGTCCGGCGGCGACTGAGACTCCGCCATTACTGCAGAAGGACTTTGAACGCGGTCTGCTCTTCTACCGTTGCGAACAACCCCTGCCTGAACAGCTGCCTGAACCCTTGCAAAAAACCGAAACCGTGGCTGCTCGACCCCTCCCCTCAAAGCACAGCAACCCCCTGCCGCAAACCAACAAGCTGCAATTATGTTGCCGTGTTTCACAAGACATTGGCAGGATTCCGTTTATACTGTGAGGGACTGTCCTCTTTCCTTGACAAGCTTTCAGTTGAAGCCCCCCCAGCGTGCTGGGTTTCATCAAGGTTGATGACTTGGCGCAGGTTGAAGTTGAGATCCTCTTGCGGCAGTAATAACGGTCCGGTCGCTAGGCCCGACTGAAAAGTTAAGGAGACATCCATGTCCATATGGATCCAGCATCTTGAAACCATGACACCCGAGAAGGTCTATTCTCAGGAATATGCCAGCAAAAAAATGCAGGAATGGACCGATGACGAACGGCAGCGCCGTATGGTTCGGGCTCTTTACCGGAAATCGGCGATTGACAAGCGGCACAGCGTGATCAGCTCTTTCGACAACAATCTGCCCGGTGACTTTTTCCCCCTCGGTTCGGATGGTAAACGTCGCGAGTTGTCCACGGCCGAACGCAACAAGATTTACAGCCGTGAATCTCAACACCTCTCGGTCAAGCTGGCCCGGCAGACCATCAACAACTGTCCCGGGCTCGAGCCATCCGAGGTCACGCACGTGATCACCGTTTCCTGCACCGGCTTCTGCAATCCCGGCCCCGACTACCACATCGTTAATGAGCTCGGCCTGTCCCATGCCACCCAGCGCTACAGTCTCGGTTTTATGGGTTGCTATGCGGCTTTTCCCGGCTTGCGCATGGCCAAACAATTCTGCGAAGCAGACCCTGAAGCCGTGGTTCTGGTCATTTGCCTGGAACTCTGCACCCTGCATTTGCAGATCCACGGCGGAGAAGATTCAATGCTGGCCAACTCACTCTTCGCTGACGGGGCGGCCGCTGCCATCGTCAGCGCCCGCACACCGGGAGAAGATCAGAGCTGTTATCAGCTCGGTGAATTTCATTCGAGCCTGATTCCGAGTGGTAAAGACGCCATGGCTTGGACGATCGGCGATTTGGGCTTCGATATTGCCCTGTCAAGCTACGTGCCTAAAATCATCGGTGCAAAGATTCGGGACGCCGTGCAACCGCTCCTGGTTTCCGGCCAACTCGAGCTGCAGGACATTTCACGCTGGGCGGTCCATCCGGGCGGCAAGGCGATCGTTGACAAGGTTGCGGAAAGCCTCGGCCTTGAAGAGCACCAGGTCGCGGCCTCCCGCAAGATTTTGCGCCAATACGGCAACATGAGCAGCGCAACTGTGCTGTTTGTCTTGCAGGACATTATGCAGCAGGACGGACCCCTCCAGGAAGATGTCTGTGCCATGGCTTTCGGCCCCGGCTTGACGGTCGAGATGGGGTTATTGCAGGTACAGCGGTCTCACCAGCCGAAGCAGGCAGAAGCCACTGCTGAAACCCTTCTGGCCCAGGCCTGAACCGGCAGCAGGGCGTTGAAGTTGAAGTCCAGCAGCTTGTCGGACTATTCATGAGCCGGCTGCCAGGAAGTTAATCAATGAGATTAAGCATCGCAACCAATTTTGATCATGAGCTGATCGAACAGTGCCGCGACTACCCGGTCACCGAGTTGTTCGGCAAACTGCAGACCGATGCGGTCGGCGGAGGACGGGCTCCCTATCAATTGGCCAAAGTGTCGCGACGCCAGCTGGCCGAGCACGTCAAGCATGCCCGTCATTCCGGGATAGCCTTCAACTACCTGTTGAACGCATCCTGCATGGGCAATCGTGAAATCACCCGTAAGGGGCAAAAGGAGATCTACGCACTGCTCGACTGGATTAGCGATATCGGCGTCACGGCGGTGACCGTTGCTTCACCCTTCATGCTGCAGCTGATCAAGGCCCGTCAGCCGCACCTCAAGGTGCGCATCTCGGTATTCGGCGGCGTTGACCGGGTGCGCAAAGCACAGATGTGGGAGGAACTCGGTGCCGATTGCATCGTTCTTGATAGCATCCTGGTCAATCGTGAACTGGAGACCCTGGCGGAAATCCGCAAAGCGGTCAAATGCGATCTTGAACTGATGGCCAACAACAACTGTCTGACCGGTTGCGCCATGTCGCCCATGCATATGAACGCCCTGGCCCACACCGGCCAATCCTGGCATGAAAACAAAGGGTTCTTCATCGACTGGTGTTTTTTGAAATGCACCGAGATGAAGCTGCGCAACCCGGTGCACTACATTCGTTCCGAATGGATCCGCCCCGAGGATCTGCATCTCTATGAAGAAATCGGTTACGACCTGTTCAAGATCGCCGAACGCGACATTCCCACCGCAATGATGATGACCCGGGTCAAGGCCTATGCCGGCCGCCGTTACGACGGCAACCTGCTCGATTTGATCCAGGCCTATGGCTTCAAGGGCGTTAAAGAGAACCACCGCTATTACAACCACAGCCTCGGCTGGCTGCTGCGTTTTATTCTCAGACCGGCACTGGCCAACCCGCTGCGTATGCTGCCGCTGAAACGACTGGCCGAACTGCGTGGCATGACCCGTCCGCTTGAAGGGCGGGCGCCGGTCTATATCGATAACCGGGCGCTCGACGGCTTCATGGAACGCTTCCGTACGGCCAGTTGCAGGGATCTCGATTGCGAAGAATGTCGCTGGTGTCACGATTTTGCGGACCGGGCGATCAGCATCGATGAGAGCAACCGCGCCGCCGCTCTCGAGGCCTACGAGGAATTATTCAATTCCCTGCATGGCGGCAACATGTGGTCTTATCGACCGGATAACAGCAATAAACCGGCGCAAGCGCAGCTTAAGCGGCACAGCTCACTACCTGAATCCGGAGAGAAGCATGTCGCCAAGCCATAAATTCAACCTGAAAATCAAAGATTATATTGATTGCCCGGAGCGCAAGCGGGAGTATAACGAGCAACATTTCAGCGAAGCTGCCAGGCACTACGATTTTGCCACCCGGGCCATGTCACTCGGACGTGATGCCGCCTGGAAACGGCAGTTGGTTGCTGCCCTGCCTCACCTTCCGGCTCCGATCTGCGTCGACCTCGCCTGTGGAACAGGGGACATCAGCTTCCTCCTCGCCGAAAAATACCCGGCCGGAGCGATCCTCGGTGTCGACCTGACCGAACCGATGCTGCAACAAGCTCGTCGGCGTAATAATTCAGAGCAGGTCGAATTCATCCGCCAGGATATGGGCGCAACCTGTTTTGCGGACGCCTCAGTGGATATTGTGACCTGCGGTTACGCCGTGCGCAATGCGGCCGACCTGCAACGGACGTTTGCCGAAATCTACCGCATTCTCAGGCCGGGTGGCTTCGTCGCCCTGCTCGACTTCTCCAAGCCAGCCAACCCCCGGATTCAGAGAATACAGTGCCTGGTCCTGAAATACTGGTGTGGCCTGTGGGGTTTTCTGCTGCACGGTAATGCCGAAGTCCACGCCTATATTGCGGCCAGCCTGAAAACGTTTCCCGACCGTATGCAGCTAAGGATGCTCTTGGCAGAAAGCGGTTTTGCCGTCAGTCATTCCAGGCCGTTCTATTTCGGCACCCTTGAGTTGCTGATCTTACAGAAAAAGACGAGGAAAAACTGCAAATCCGACAGCATGGAACGCTGCTGATCTAAATAAAAGGCGGGCCCGGTAATAACCCCGGAACCCGCCTTGATTGTACGTTGCTTCGGTGCCTTATTTACCGGCTTTTTTCAGCTCCGCATCGATCATGGCCTTAAAACCCTTAAAACTGCGATCTTGCAACTGTCGGCCGTTGATGTAGGCAGCAGGCGTGCCACGTACGCCTGCTTTTGAACCCAATTGCATATCGTTGTTCACTTCCTGCAGCAGGGCAGGGTTTGCCAGGTCCTGGTCAAAGCGCGCCATATCGAGGCCTACCCCTTCTGCGAGCTCCCGGATTTTGACATCGTTCAGCTTGTTGTAATTGGCAAACAGCTGATCATGCAAGGGCCAGAACTTGCCCTGATTGCGTGCGGCAATGCTGGCAACGGCTGCCTGCCTGGCAAATTTGTGCATACTGAGAGGAAAATGCTTGAACACCAACTTGACCTGCTTGGGATAAGCAGCCATCACCTGTTCCAGCGTCGGCAACAGCTTTGCGCAATAGGGACACTGGAAATCATCAAACAGGGTAATGGTCACAGGTGCATTCACATCGCCTTTGACAGCTGAGGGCCCCACCGGCAACTGCTGTACATAAGAAAGGGCGAGGATCTGCAGTTCATTGCTGCTGCTGTTGCCGAGGTAAAGCATCTGGCCGTCCGGAGAAACGTCGAGGCTGGTAACACCCGCGTCGACCTTGAAAAGCTCCTGCGCCTGGCCGGCAGCGGAGAAGATCTGGACTTCACCGCCCTCCAGCAGCACAAAAAGGCGACCGTCACTAACGCTCTGGGCAACAGCGAGCGGTTGCTTGCTCAAGGCATGACTTTTTACCAAATTCTTTTCGAGTTCCGCACAAACCGAGCCGGCGCTTAGCAGCAGACCGAGCATCAAAATCATAATACGACTGACAGCTGACATGAGTAGTACCTTCTCCTTTTAGACTTTCAGATGACACGACATCAGGCCGTGCGTTGCATAAACGTTAAGTTCTCCCTAAAATTACCCCCAGCAGCGGCCGATGTCAATCACAGCTCAGGACAAGCCTTGACAATCGTCAGTGTAGAAGCATAATTTGGAAGCCTATGTCGACTCCAGCCCTGGCCATATATAATCTGTCAAAAAGCTACGATGGTGCCATTGCCGTCAACGATATCTCCTTTACCATCGAACCCGGAGAAATCTTCGGCCTGCTCGGTCCTAACGGCGCGGGGAAAAGCACCACGATCAACATGATCGGTGGTGTCTCACGCATCGGCAGCGGCTCCATCGAGATTTTTGGTGCTGACAACCAGAAGGACTATCGCACCACCCGGCGCATGGTCGGTGTCATGCATCAGGAAATTGTCATTGATAATTTCTTTACCATCGACCAGGCCCTGAAATTGCACGCCGGCTATTACGGGGTTCGTGATGATGAAGCCTGGCGGCTCCGCCTGATCGACCGTTTAGGCCTCAAACCGCACCTGCATAAAGTGATGATCAAACTCTCAGGTGGGATGAAGCGCCGTTTCATGATCGCCAAAGCACTGATTCACAAGCCTCGGCTGCTGATCCTCGATGAACCGACCGCAGGTGTCGACGTGGAATTGCGACACACACTCTGGGATTTTGTACGGGAAATCAACGCTCAGGGCACGACCATCCTGCTGACCACCCATTACCTGGAAGAAGCTGAGCAAATGTGCGATCGTCTCGCCATCATGAACCACGGCAAGGTCATCGCGCTTGAATCAACCGAGACCCTGCTGCAGGAACTCGGCACCCGTACCATCATGGTTCACCTGCAGGAACCGATTACGCAGATCCCGGACAATCTCTGTTGTCAGGCGACAGAGCTTGATGAATCCGGCACTCTGCTGCAGTTAACCTTGTCAGCCAGTCAACCGACCGGTGATTTGCTGCAAAATCTCTGTGCAATCGGCCTGTCGATTGCCGACATTGAAACCAGAGCGGCCGGTCTTGAAGAAATTTTTCTGCAGATGACCAAAGCGGGCAGGGTAGAAACATGAATCCAGAACAAGACGGGACTTACTTTGCCTGGCTGCCTTTTTTCACATTGCTGAAAAAGGAGATCCGCCGCTTCCTGCGCGTTGCCTCGCAGACCCTGGTCACACCGGTGATCACCGCTTCGCTCTATCTGTTTATCTTCGGAGCGACTCTCGGTGAACGCATCAGCGTCATCGAAGGGTTCAGTTATGCCCAATTCGTCATACCGGGGCTGATCCTGATGGGCGTCATCAACAATTCCTTCTCCAATGTCGCCTCATCGCTCTTCATGTCGCGCTATCTCGGTAACATCGTTGATCTGCTGGTCACACCGGTCTCTCCGACCCAGTTCATCATGGCCTACACTTTAGCCGCCATGTTGCGTGGACTGGCCGTTGGCCTTGTGGTCTGGCTGATCTCCTGTCTGTTTGCCACACTGCCCTGGGCCCACCCTTTTGCAGCCGTTGCCATGGCCTGTCTCGCCAGTTTTCTCTTCGCCCAGTTCGGTATTATCGCCGCGATTCATGCAGACAATTTTGACTCATTGTCGATGTACACCAACTTCATCATTCTGCCTCTTATCTATCTCGGCGGCGTTTTTTACCCGATCTCCATATTGCCGCCGCTCTGGGCCAAAGTCTCCCACCTCAACCCGCTCTTCTACCTGATTGACGGCTTTCGCTATGCCATTCTCGGAGTCGGTGACCTTTCTTTCCTGGTCTCTTTCTGCACAGTGACTGCGATGGCCCTCGGTCTTTTCATCTGGGCTGCCATTTTGATTGGGCGCAGCTATCGTTTGCGCAATTAAACTCTTCCTGTAGCGTTTTTACCAACCAGCTTGCTACAGAATATAAATGGCCCGTCCAGTCGGATGGGCCATTTATATTGACTCGAGCATAATTTTTCGGCTGCCAGCGCGCCTATACGGACTCCGACTTTTGCGCTGCGTTTTCCGCTTCGTTCATACTCTCGATCAGCACACCGGCGCCGATGGTGGCAGCGTGGCGGACCAGGCTGTCTGCGCGTTCGCCATCGTGCTTCTTAAAGGCTTCGATCATATTGCGATGCTCTTCGACCGATATTTCCATCCGCCCGGGATGAGAAAGGGACGCCAGACGCAGACGCTTGAACCTCATCACCAGTTGATTGATCATTTCAAAGAGCTTATCGTTACCTGCCGCCTTGATAAACAAGTCATGAAACTCATTATGCACGCGGAAGAAGTTTTTGACGTCTCCTTCTTCGGCGATCTTCTGCAAGCGTTCGTTGATTGCTTCGAGTCGTTCGATGTCTTTCTCGGTCAGGTTCTCTGCTGCCATCTTCGCGGCAAAGCCTTCGAGGATGATCTTGATAGCATAGAACTCTTCAATATCCCGCTCTGACAAGGACGCAACAATGGCTCCTTTGCGCGGAACCACCTCAAGGTAGCCCTCAGACTCAAGTTGCCGAAAAGCCTCCCGGATCGGTGTACGACTGATGCCGAAACGCTCTGCCAGTTCCGGTTCTGAGACGCGTTCACCCGGCTTCATGGTTCCCTTGAGGATAGCATCCCGGATCATCTCCAGAATTTTCTCTCGTAAGGTCTGATGTCTTTCAATCTGTTTTTTGCGCACAGGGAAACTCCGTTCTATCAGGCTACGACAAATTGTATACAGTATACACTCAATGTCAAGCCCTTTCTCTTTTGCTGAGCTATGCTAAGCCACTTAACTGCTTGCCTTTTACACTGCCCATGATTATTATTCTTTAAGTTTTCCAGAGCGGCACAGGCATGATTGCCTACACTCTTAGCAGCCTGATGCAGTTCGCCCATGAAGCCCAGCTGCGTATAATACCTGGGAGGAAAAATTGGAAAGTCGTATCAGCAAGCTCAGAGATCATTCCATCATCTGTTGTTTCGGACGCATCGGGCACCTGAATCGTCCGGCCATCAGTCATCTCGAGAAGATTGCCGGTGGAGACAGCCTGTGAATCCCTTCCATTTCGGTGCGCACCTGCCATGGTCGCAGATAGAGACCAGCCTGGACCTGGTTCTGGAACTGGGCTTGATTCCAGAGATCGCGATCAAGGGCCCGGAACTTGACGCCCTCGACCAAAGCCTGCTTGAGAGGATCGCACAAACTCTCGCCGCACAAAACCTAAGACCCTATGTTCATGCGCCCTTCTTCGATCTCAATGTCGGCGCACTCGATCCCGTAATTCGTCAAGTCAGCCAACAAAGGCTCTTTCAAACTCTGACCTTTGCCCGCCGGCTGAATGCTGGCGTGATGGTTGTTCACCCCGGTGTCGACAAGTGGCGCTACCCGAATCTCGCTCAAGCCTGGTTAAGTAATGCAAAAACGTCTTTCCAGTCATTGACCGAGCAGGCCGCTTCAGCCCGATGTCGTCTTGCGATTGAGAACATTTACGAAGAAACTCCTGGCTTACTGGTGCAGCTTGTCGAAGAAATCAATTCAGAATGGTTCGGGCTCTGTTTTGATGTTGGCCATTGGCACTTGTTTGGCAAAGCTTGCATAAGCGAGTGGCTTGAAGCGATTACGCCCCATCTTTATCATCTGCACTTGCACGATAATCATGGTCGCGCCGATGACCACCTGCCCGTCGGCGAAGGTGCTATTGACTTCCAGCCACTGCTGAGCAGCATTCAACAGATGACGCCACTGCCGAGTATGACACTGGAGGCGCACACGGTAGCGCACCTCAAGCAATCATTGCAGCAGGTAAAGATATTATTCAACGCTGTTTGAGCCGTACCGGAAAAAACGGCCTTCAGGTTTCGCTTCTATTGGATTATATTTTGATCTACAGGGCAAGGGCAGGTTCTGAGGCTTCGGTTTATTCTGGGGCAAGCTAAGGCTTTCTACTGCGAGGGCCTGCCAAAAGGAAATTGCACTGCAGAAAAAAAGGCGACTCTGATGAGTCGCCTTTGCGTCGTGAATGTTACCTGCACTCAATGCAGTTTCTTGCCTGCGACCTGGACTCGGATCATGGCACGCTCAAGAGCAGCTTCCATGACCTTGAACTCCTTGTCTTCGCTCGACAGTGTTTTCAGAGCTTCTTCAGCGCGGCTGAGGGCCGCCTTGGCGCGTTCCAGGTCAATCTGGTCGGCTGGCTCAGCTGTTTCCACCAGCACGGTCATAACATTGTCTTCAACTTCCACGTAACCCCAGTTGACCGCAACGTGAAACGTCTCACCACCCTGTTTGTAAGTGAGATCACCAACTTTCAAGGTAGTCAGCAGGGAGGTATGGTCGGGTAGCACACCGAACTCACCCACAGCGCCGGGAGCGGTGACTTCGTCGACCTCTTCCGATAACACGCGTTTGTAGGGTGTAACCATTTCCAATTTAAGCTTTTCTGCCATGCCTATTCGTTCCTTTATCCCGGAATCGTCTGATTAAGCCGCCATTTCCTTGGCTTTTTCCAAGGCTTCTTCAATTGTACCAACCAAATAGAATGCCTGCTCCGGAATGTTGTCGTATTTGCCGTCAACCAGATCACGGAAACCTTTGATCGTGTCTTTCAGCTCCACGTATTTACCCGGAGCTCCGGTAAACGTCTCAGCCACGAAGAACGGCTGGGAGAGGAACTTCTGGATCTTGCGGGCACGTGAAACGGTCAGCTTGTCATCTTCCGAGAGCTCATCCATACCGAGGATAGCGATGATGTCCTGCAAATCCTTGTAGCGCTGCAACACATACTGAACGTCGCGGGCACACTTGTAATGCTCATCACCAATAACCTGTGGATCAAGGATCCGGCTGGTGGAGTCAAGGGGATCAACGGCAGGGTAGATACCGAGCTCGGCGATCTGTCGGGAAAGCACCGTGGTCGCATCAAGGTGGGCAAAAGCGGTCGCCGGAGCCGGGTCGGTCAGGTCGTCAGCAGGGACATAGATCGCCTGAACCGAAGTGATCGAACCCTTGCTGGTCGTGGTAATACGCTCCTGAAGCTCACCCATCTCGGTTGCCAGAGTCGGCTGGTAACCAACAGCGGAAGGGATACGACCGAGGAGCGCCGAAACTTCTGAACCTGCCTGAGTGAAACGGAAAATGTTGTCTACGAAGAGGAGGACGTCCTGACCCTCTTCATCACGGAAATATTCAGCAACCGTGAGAGCTGAAAGAGCGACACGCGCACGCGCTCCCGGGGGCTCATTCATCTGACCGTAGACCAGGGCGGCCTTATCGAGAACGCCGGAATCCTTCATCTCATGCCAGAGATCGTTACCTTCACGGGTACGCTCACCAACCCCGGCGAAGACCGAGTAACCGCCGTGCTGCTTGGCGATGTTGTTGATCAGTTCCATGATCAGAACGGTCTTGCCAACACCGGCACCACCGAACAGACCGATCTTGCCGCCACGGGCATAAGGAGCAAGCAAATCGACAACCTTGATCCCTGTTTCAAAGGCTTCGACCTTGGTTGACTGCTCAGTGAACTCAGGAGAAGGACGATGTATACCCCACTCCGTTTCAGCGTCGATAGGACCAGCTTCATCGACCGGCTCGCCGACCACGTTCATGATCCGACCAAGGGTTTTGGGACCAACCGGCATAACAATCTGCTTGCCGGTATCAAGGGCCTCCTGACCGCGAACCAGACCATCGGTTGCGTCCATGGCGATGGTACGGACAGTATTTTCACCAAGATGCTGGGCAACTTCCAGAACCAGGTTCCACTCTCGATCATCAACCGACGGGTTGGTCACCCTAAGCGCGTGATAGATCTCGGGAAGCTTGCCGGCTTCAAATTCAACGTCGACAACCGGGCCGATGACCTGTGTGATGCGTCCTGTATTCATGATGAACCGTTCCTCCATTCAGCCCACTCGGATTACCTGTGGGGTGTTCTTATATATTTCGTTGGAAACTTAAGCTTTGATTGACTCGGCGCCGGAGATGATCTCCAGCAATTCCTTGGTAATTGCGGCCTGACGAGCACGGTTATACTGCAGAGTCAGCTTGCCGATCATTTCCGCAGCATTCTTGCTGGCACTATCCATGGCAGTCATCCGAGCACCGTGTTCGGAAGCCGCTGATTCAAGCAGAGAGCGAAAGATTTGCACCTCAATATGTTTGGGCAGAAGTTCGTTCAGGACCTCTGCGGCATTCGGTTCATAGAGGTAATCGGTAACCTGGGTGCCCTCTTCGATTTCTTTCGGTACGATCGGTAACAGCTGCGTGACCGTCTGCACCTGGGTCATGGCACTCTGAAAGGCATTGTATACCAGGAAAACGCTGTCGTAATCACCACTACGATAGAGCTCAATAACCTGCTGACCTAACAGGGCACCAACAGGGTAGCTGACCTGACCGGTGCCAACAAGATTCTCATAAACCTTGGTGATTTCCATACCGGCACGGCGCTTGAGGTAATCATTCCCCTTGCGACCGACGATCATCAACTCATAGCTCTCGAAGCCTTCTCTTTTTTCACGGATGAAGCGTTCAGCGGCCTTGG
The DNA here is from genome assembly GCA_024636215.1 of Deltaproteobacteria bacterium. Next base: position 46,246 of record JAGXHL010000007.1, on the reverse strand, counting down.
AGATATTGGTGTTGAAGCCGCCACAGAGACCACGGTCTCCAGTGATCAGCACAACCAGAGCCTTGCCCTTGCCTCGCTCGGCCAGCAGAGGGTGACTCTCAGCATCTTGACGCAGCGCCAGGCTGGAAAGGACGTCAGCCATCTTGTCCGCATAGGGACGGGCCGCAGTAACGGCATCCTGAGCACGCCGCAGTTTGGCCGCCGAGACCATTTTCATGGCCTTGGTGATCTGCTGGGTGTTTTTGACCGTGCTTATTCGTTTTTTTATGTCTTTAAGACTTGCCATCTCTTCTTACCCGATCGTTGCGTTATTAAGCGACAAACTGGCCCTTGAATTCATCGAGAGCGGCCTTAATCTTGCCTTCCAGCTCATTATCGATGGCTTTCTTCTCGGCAAGCGTGGAAAGTAAGTCAGCGTAGCTGCTTTCCATGAAGGTAATCATTTCACTTTCATAACGCTGCACGTCCGTCGCAGGATACTCATCGACATAACCGTTATTAACAGCAAAGATCGCCAGAACCTGCTTCTCAACCGGCAGTGGCACATATTGACCCTGCTTGAGGATTTCAACCAGTCGGGCTCCACGATTCAACTGCCGCTGGGTCGCAGCATCAAGATCAGAGCCGAACTGGGCAAAGGCTGCCATCTCACGATAAGAAGCCAGAGCGAGACGAAGCGTCCCTGCAACCTGCTTCATCGCTTTGACCTGGGCGGAACCACCGACACGGGAAACCGACAGGCCGACGTTGATGGCGGGACGGACACCGGAGAAGAAGAGGTCGGTTTCCAGAAAGATCTGACCGTCGGTAATCGAGATAACGTTGGTCGGGATATAAGCAGAAACGTCACCCGCCTGGGTCTCGATGATAGGCAAAGCAGTCAATGACCCGGCACCTTCTGCGTCATTGAGCTTGCAAGCCCGCTCAAGCAGACGGCTGTGGAGATAGAAAACGTCACCGGGATAAGCTTCGCGGCCTGGCGGCCGACGCAGCAGCAGCGAGAGTTGACGATAAGCAACGGCCTGTTTGGAAAGATCATCATAAATGATCAGGGCATGCCGACCGCTGTCGCGGAAGTATTCGCCCATGGTTACGCCGGTATAAGGTGAGATGAACTGCATCGGTGCAGGCTCGGAAGCAGACGCGGAAACGACGATGGTGTAATCCATGGCGCCGGTTTTCTTGAGCCTGTCGACAACCTGTGCCACCGTCGAGCGCTTCTGGCCGATGGCGACATAGATGCAGATCATGTTCTGACCCTTTTGGTTGATAATGGCATCAACCGCGACCGCTGTCTTACCGGTCTGCCGGTCACCAATGATCAGCTCACGCTGGCCACGGCCGATTGGTACCATGGAGTCGATTGCCTTGAGGCCGGTCTGCATCGGCTCGTGCACCGACTTACGTGCCACGATGCCCGGTGCCTTGATTTCAACCTGACTGTATGTGTCGGTTTCGATCGGGCCCTGGCCATCAATCGGGATACCGATACCATTAACAACTCGGCCAATCAACGCTTCGCCGACCGGAACCTGGACGATACGTTTGGTCCGCTTGACGATGTCGCCTTCCTTGATGTGCTCGGCATCACCGAGGATCGCAGCGCCAACGTTGTCTTCCTCGAGGTTCAGTACCATGGCCATGGTGTTGCCGGGGAACTCCAGCAATTCACCGGCCATAGCTTTGTCCAGGCCATGAACACGGGCGATACCGTCGCTGGCGGAAATAACCGTTCCTGTTTCGCTGACCTCGACTTCACGTCCGAAGTCTTCGATCTGCTTCTTGATAATTGCGCTGATTTCTTCTGCTTTGATTTGCATTATTACGACCTCATCACCCTGTTCGTTAAGGATTCTTCAAGGATTCTTCGATGCGTTTAAGTTGAGTTTTGACACTGCCATCAAAAAGACGACCACCTATCTCGGCTTGCAAGCCACCGATCAGGTCAGCGTTCACCTCAACCGTCAAGGCAATTTGCTTTCCGGTCTGTTTCTCCAGACCGGCTGCAATCGCCTGCTGCTGAACATCGTCCAGTTCAATGGCTGCTGTGATTTTAGCGCTCAGGATACCGGACAGCTCGTCCGCCTGGCGTCGATAACTTTCTTCGATCTGGCTCAGGTAGCAGAGACGGCCTTTACTCAGAACCAGGCCCAGAAATCTGACCATTCCATCCGAAAGCTCAAGAGCTTTACAAAGTTCGGCCAGCATTTTTTCTTTCTTTTCCTGCGCCAGGGTGGGGTTGTCGAGCAACTGGCGCAACAACTCTTCTTGAGACAGGATCTGCTTAACTTTGGCCAATTCATCGGCATAGGCCTCAACGGCCTTTTCTTCAACGCCGATCTCTACCAAAGCTTTGGCATACCGTCTGCTAAGGGCACTGACACTCAATGGAGTTCTCCCACTTTTTGCATATATTCATCGACCAGCCGCTTCTGGTCATCTGCAGAAACCTGTTTTTTCAGCATGTCTTCTGCAAGTTCCACAGCCAGGCTTGCTGCTTCTTCACGCAACTCAGCACGAGCCTTGGCAACCACGCTGGAGGCCTTGTTTTCTGCTTCATATTCAATCTTGACGGCCAACTCTTTGGCGGCAGAAATAATCTTGTCACGTTCCAGTTCACCTTCACGACGAATGGAGGCGGCGATACCGGCAATCTCTTCGGTGGCCCTGGCCAGCTTCTCACTGTACTCGCGATGTTTGGCTTCAGCGGCTTCTTTGGCTATCTGGGCATCGGCAAGAGTTTTCTCGATCTCAGCGGTGCGGTTCTTAAGACCCTTCCGTACAGGCTTTGTCACAAAATAGGCAAGCAGACCGACCATCAAAGCGAAATTGAAGCAGCGGTAGGCAAAATCTTTAAGGATAACAGCGCTGTCTGCGTGACCACCGGCAGTGCTGGCACACACGACGGCTGGCAGCAGGAGCAAACCTGTCAGAAATGTCAACTTGATCAGGATGGGCACAGGCTTTGCGTTAGATTCTTTCATCAAACAGCCCTCCCGAGAACCTTGCCGGCAATCTCTTTAGCCAGAGCTTCGGTTTCCTTACGCAGTGCTTGACGGGCAGAACCAGCTTCCTCCTGGATCTGTGCTGTGATCGTCTGCAGCTTTTCAGCTGCATTACGATTAGCATCACCAAGAATTCTGGCTTCTTCTTCCTGACCTGTCTTGCGCAGAGCAGAGCGTTCCTGGCCGCCTTGTTGACGAGCGTCCTGAAGCTGCGCCTCGTAGCGGGCAATCTGTGCCTGTACCTGCTCATCAATATCCTGAACCTTGGCTTTCGCCCTCTCAATAGTCTCCTTGCGAGCCTGAAGTGCGGCGCGCAAGGGTTTGAAGAGCAGTGCATTCAGCACAGCCATAAGAATCATGAAATTGACAAACTGCAGGAGCAGTGTCCAGTCTAGCTTGATCACTGTCTTACCTCATTTAAGTTCGCACCTCATTAACAAGGTACATCGGTATACTGTATACAAAATTAAGAGTGTTTAAAATGGTCCACGGTCGGGGCTTAAAGCAGGGGATGTCTATCATAGCACCTATGCCTTGTCAAGATTCTTTTCGCAAAACCTTGTCAGATTAAAGACACTTTACTTGCCATGACTCCACAGTCTGCGAAAGGTTATTTCTTGGCACCAACCTCAACAGTCTTGCCACTTGCTGCATTTTCACCCAGGCTCATGGTAACCGTACCGTTCAGCAAGACGCCATCCTCAACCGAGATTGCCGGGGTCTCGATGGTACCGTCCACCTTTGCCGGGGAGCGAAGTTCAACCCGTGTTTTGGCTTTAATGTTGCCTTTGAAGCAACCGCTCAGAATCAGCGTTCCAACCTGGACGTCCGCCTGGATCTCTGCGCTTTCACCCACAATCAGGGTGTCATGGGAGGTCACTTCACCACGGAAGCCACCATCCAGTCGGACAATTTCGTTAAACACCAGCTTGCCTTCGAACTGGCTGCCTGGTCCTAAAAAGGCCTTGATATCACTTTTTTCAATCGGGGTTTCCTTGCGCATGGGCTCTTTATCCTTCTTGTTGAACATCGCTTAATTTTCCTAAAGTTTTTTTATTTAAATATCGGAAAGGCTCTTATCGACCCTCGAAAATATCAAGTAACCGTTCGAGTTCTTCCGGTGAATAATAGCTGATCTCTATCTTGCCGCCCTTGCCGCCACGAGCCTGGGGCAGAATGTTCACCTTGGTGCCGAGGCTTCGCTGCAAGCGTGCCGCCAAATCCACGATCTCAGGATCAAGCTTATTTTTGCGGGCAACTACATTGGTGGAGCCACCTTTGAGCCTTTTAACCAGAGCTTCAGTCTGACGGACCGAAAACTGCTTCTTGACGACCTGGTCGCGGACTTCCTTGATGCGGGCAGTATTTTCCAGCGCCAGCATGGCCCGGGCGTGCCCCATGGACAACTGGCCTGCGACAACATCCTGCTGGATCATCTCCGGCAACCGCAGAAGTCGCAATGAATTAGCGACGGTTGGCCGTTCCCGACCGACCCTCCGAGCCACTTCTTCCTGAGACAGATCGAAGGTGCTCATCAGATAGCGGTAGGCTTCGGCTTCCTCGATCGGGTTGAGGTCTTCACGTTGAATATTCTCAATCAGGGCCATCTCCATCGCCCAGTCTTCCGAGACATCCTGGATGACGACCGGAACTTCCTTAAGACCTGCTTTCTGCGAGGCCCGCCAGCGACGTTCTCCGGCGATGATCTGATAATGATCACCTGCGTGACGGACAACCAGAGGCTGGATTACGCCCTTTTCGCGGATTGATGCGACCAGTTCCGCCATCTTGGCGTCATTAAAGGTTTTACGAGGTTGCTGATGGTGCGGTTTGAGCTCTTCGACAGGGCAAAGGAAATATTTGTGCCGACCATCCTGTGAAGCGGACGTGAGCAGGGCACCGATACCCTTGCCGAGTGCGGGACGCTTGGCCATACTTATGACTTCTCCCTGCGAATAATTTCTCGCGCCAGATCCAGATACGCCGTAGCTCCCCGCGAAGAAATATCATAAAGCAGGGCCGGCAGACCGTGACTAGGCGCCTCCGAAAGACGCACGTTGCGCGGAATCATGGTTTCAAAAACCTGGCTGGCAAAATGTTCCCGAATCCCTTCACTGACCTGATGTGACAGATTGTTACGGGCGTCAAACATGGTCAGAAGGATGCCATGAATGACCAGGCTCTGGTTCAGCTCCCGCTGAATCAAGCGTACCGTGTTGATCAACTGACTTAAGCCTTCCATGGCATAGTATTCACACTGCAGGGGAATCAGCACACTGTTGGCGGCGGTCAGGGCATTAATGGTCAGTAAACCCAGGGAAGGCGGACAGTCAATGAGGATATAGTCATACTCTTTGGAGACTTCAGACAAGGCGGTCTTCAACTTACCCTCGCGTGCCAGAGCAGAGATCAACTCGACTTCAGCTCCGATCAGGTCCGGATTGGCAGGCAGCAGATGCAGAGTATCGAGGTCAGTGGTTTTAAGCAATTCACTCACCGGCACGGAACCAAGCAGGGCATGATAAACCGTCTGCTCTATACTGTTGGGATCAACACCAACGCCACTGGTCGCATTGGCCTGAGGATCGAGATCAACCAGCAAGGTGCGTTTTTCGGCAGCAGCCAACGACGCCGCCAGATTCACGGACGTTGTGGTTTTACCGACGCCACCCTTCTGGTTGGCAATGGCAATGACTTGAGCCATGCCTGAATTTCTCCTTGGATGTTGATATTTTTTGAGTCGCTCAGACTAACATAAGCATTTGGATCTGCAAAGGAAATTTGCTTGACTGCCAACAAACACCAGATATTGAGAAAGGGTTGAACAAAACCACAATATATGGTGCAAAACTTCTCTAACGGACCAACTCAATCAAGCAGCGTTGTGCCCCTGAACGGGGCAGAACCAGAGGATGTAGGAGAGCTTGCCAGCCTGCATTAACAAGTCGCTCGCGGCATGCCGTGTATTCCTCTTTACCTTCCGGTCCTTTCATAGCGACCAGTCGACCCCCGGGCAGCAGAAAAGGTTCAGCCATGGCCACCAGTTCAGACAGAGAAGTCAACGCCCTGGCGGTTACAAGATCGAAACCGGCCCGGTAGTTGTCAGTGTTCTGCAAATCCTCGATCCTTGCATGCACAGGGAAAAAGCTGCTTAAAGCGAGCTTTCTGGACATGTGTTTCTGAAAATCTATTTTTTTGCCGACTGCGTCCACCGAGACAACCTCGAGATCAGAGCAGACTATCTTGACGGGTAAAGCAGGAAAACCTGCGCCGGAGCCCATATCCAGGAGTCGCTCCGCCTGCGCTGCAAAAGGCAGAAGGGTCAGGGAATCAACCAGGTGTTTCTCCAGTACCTCATCGCGATCGGTGATAGCCGTCAGGTTTCTACGCTTGGTCCAGCGCAGCAATTCATCCACCAATTGCTCCAGTAGCACCAGCCTGTTCTGCGGAATCTCAAGCTCAAGTTTTTGCAGTTGGCTAAACAGCACAAGATTTCCTAACGTTTTAAGATTACGGATAGAATTGCGATTGCTGCGGGTGTCACACCGGGAATTCTTCCGGCCTGACCGAGGGTTCGAGGAGCGACCCTCTTCAGCTTCTCGCGCACCTCAGCAGAGAAACCGCCCACGGCGTCATAATCAAAATCGCGAGGGATAGCGAGGTCCTCCAGGCGTCGGAAGCGTTCTACCTGTTCGTATTGACGTCGTATGTAGCCTGCGTATTTAACTTCGGTTTCCAACTCATTACGAACGTCGTTCGGCATATCAGTCAGGCAGGGGTCGAGAAAATCAAGGTCAGAGAGCTTTACCTCTGGTCTGCGCAGTAACTCTTCGAGCGAAGCTCCATTCTTCAGGTCGGGCAAGCCCAGACGCGCAATGGCGTGCCGGTTGCCCGGTGAGACGCGCGTTGCGCGCAAACGTTGCCGTCCATCTTCAAGAGCGAGTAATTTTGCAGAAAAACGCTGCCAGCGATCCAATGTCAACAAACCCACTTCATAACCCAATGGGCTGAGTCGCTGATCCGCATTATCCTCACGCAAAAGGAGCCGGTATTCAGCCCGTGAGGTAAACATCCGGTAGGGTTCTTTAGCGCCTAGATTAACAAGATCATCAATCAAAACCCCGAGATAACCCTGGTCTCGTCCGATCACAACGGGCTCACGTCCCTGGACCTGCAGAGCGGCGTTGATACCGGCCATCAATCCTTGCCCGGCCGCCTCTTCGTAACCCGAGGTGCCATTGATCTGTCCGGCATGGTAGAGACCCTTTAACAGCTTCGTCTCCAGGGTTGCATGCAACTGGATCGGGTCGACATAGTCGTACTCGATGGCATACCCAGGGCGCATTATCTCAACCTGTTCAAGGCCTTGCATTGTTCTCAGGTAAGCTAACTGGACATCAACGGGCAGCGAGGTTGAAACTCCGTTGGGATAAATTTCCCCACTCGTCAAACCCTCCGGTTCGAGGAAAATCTGATGTTGCTGTTTTTCCGGAAAACGCACCACCTTGTCTTCTATGGAAGGACAATAGCGCGGGCCAACACCTTCAATAACACCAGAGTAAAGAGGCGAACGGCCCAAACCGCCACGGATAACCTCGTGAGTCCTCTCGTTGGTGTAAGTGATATAGCAAGGCACCTGGTTGCAGTCCAGAGACACTGTGTCGGCGGAGAAAGGCTGCGGCAACTCATCGCCTGGCTGTGCCTGCAGCACCGAAAAGTCGATGGTTGCTGCAGCAAGCCGCGGCGGGGTCCCGGTTTTCAAGCGACCAACATTAAAACCCAGTTCACGCAAATGATCGGAAAGCCCCTCCGAAGGCGGTTCTCCTGCTCGTCCCCCGGGATAGTTCACCAGACCCACATGGATTAAGCCGCGCATGAAGGTACCAGTCGTTATGACGACACATGCCGCTTCAAAATGCAAACCGTCTCGGGTCTCAACACCGGTCACGCGCCCATTCGCGATCAGTAATCGAACCACCTGAGCCTGCTTGAGATCAAGTCCTGATTGGGCTTCGATGACCTGCTTCATGCGTGAGCGATACAGATCCCGGTCCGCCTGTGCTCTGGAAGCCCTGACAGCAGGCCCTTTCTTGGTGTTAAGCAACCGAAACTGGATACCTGTTGCATCGATATTCCTGGCCATCTCTCCACCAAGGGCATCGATTTCCCGCACCAGGTGGCCTTTGGCTAAACCACCAATCGCCGGATTACAGGACATCTGCGCCACTGCATCGAGGTTGAGTGTCAACAGCAAGGCTCGACATCCCATACGGGCGGCAGCCAAAGCGGCTTCGCAGCCGGCATGCCCGGCGCCAACCACAATCACATCGTACTTTTCACTCATAGCAACACTCGTACACCTTCAAGGCGAATGTTTCACGTGGAACAAAGAAACAACCCTAAAACAAAAGTTTCACGTGGAACATTTATTTGCCGATACAAAAACGACTGAATATCTGATCAAGAATTTCGTCTGGTGTTGTTTCACCGGTAATCATACCCAGGGCACTCAACCCCTCACGCAAATCCATCGCCAAACACTCTAAAGGTGCTGATCCCTTGGCCCCCGCAAAAAAACCATTAAGAGCAGCTATCGCCTTAAGTAAAGCATCTTTATGTCTATTTTCTGTGACAACAAGTCCCTCGCCGGCCGCCGTAAGGCTATCGCGGCCGACACGCTCGGCAACAAGTTCGCGCAGGGCGTCCAGGCCGGTTAACTGCTTGGCTGAAACTGTGACAAGGTTTGAGAAGCGACTTAACGGATCAAGGTTTATCTTTTGAGTTTGATCACTTTTGTTAATCACAACGATCGTTTTATCAACTCGACACTGATCCATAGCCAAAAGGTCTTCATCCGTCAAAAGAGTTGAACCATCAACAACCAAAAGGATTAAATCAGCACTGCGGGCCTTACTGCTGGCCCGTTTCACCCCCTCCTTCTCAACGGGGTCATCTGTCTCCCTGACTCCAGCTGCATCGATAATTCGAACTGGAAAACCGCCCAAAACAAGAGACTCTTCAAGGGTGTCACGGGTCGTTCCGGCCACAGATGTGACAATAGCCCTGGCTTCTCCGAGTAAAGCATTCATCAAGGAGCTCTTGCCGACATTGGGGCGCCCCAAAATCAAAATACTGGCGCCCTCCCGCAAAACACGGCCGACAGAGTAACTCTCGGCAAGAGCAACCATTTCCTCAGCCTGGACACGGATCGGCTCAACCAGTAACGGCAGATCCAGGGAACCAACCTCGTCATCCGGAAAATCAATATGAGCCTCCAAAAGAGCCAGGGCCGATTTGAGTTGCTCGGAGTAGCAATAGATCCTACGGGAGAGATGGCCCTCAAGTTGATCCAGGGCAACCTGTCCAGCTCTTTCAGAGCGTGCCTTGATCACAGCAACAACCGCCTCGGCCTGTGACAAATCAAGGCGTCCGTTTAAAAAAGCCCGTTGTGTGAACTCACCAGGTGCAGCCATCCTGGCGCCTGCATTGAGATAAAGGTCTAGAACAGATCGCATAATCTGCAGACCTCCGTGACAATGAACTTCCACAACGTCCTCGCCGGTGTAGGATCGCGGCGAACGCATCACCACGGCGAGTACTTCATCAAGGCGGATATTGTCAGGATTAAACAGCTGACCGTAATACAAGCGGTGCGATTGGTACTCCTGATCAACGGTTTTGCAGCGAAAAGTGTTTTTCAGATAAGTGACTGCCCGGGGCCCGGAGAGGCGGACTATACCGACGCCTCCTTCTCCAGGAGGCGTCGCTGGAGCAACAATGGTATCAAGAGTCATCATCCGCTGATCCTTTTTTGCAGAAAGATGATTTTGCGGTCGCCATGATGCTTCCTGGAACGGGCTTCAAGATCAGGGTGCTGTTTAAAAATTTCATACAGAATGCGTCGTTCAGAAAGAGCCAGAGGAGGTGTTTTTACTGCCTTGCCGGTTGCTCGAACCCTTGTGGATAGTCTTGCAGCCAACTGGGCAAGAACATCATGTCTACGGGCTCGGTAATCATTGACATCCAGGACAACAGGGGTACGGTCAGTGGTCAGACGATCAGTCATTGTGCTGACCAGACACTGTAAAGAATCCAACATCTGGCCATGACGACCTATAAGCAGACTGGCATCATTCGAGTTAAGCAGAATTTGAATCTGTTTTGTTGAAGGGACAACCTCGAGTTCAACATCCAGGCCCATTAAGCAAAGTAACTGGTCTGTAAACTGGCGAGCAATCATTCCACGATCATGAAGTTTAACCCTCACCCTGGCCAGACGCTTGCCAAACAGGCCAAGAAAACCTGATGAAGACGTCTGTAACACTTCAACATCTGCCTCGGCTCGGGTACACTTTAAATACGCCAAGGCTTTCTCAACGGCAGCGTCAAGGTTTTCAGCTGCAGCCTCAAAGTGCAGTGGTTTTTGCATCATAATCAGAAATCAGGTGGCCTTACGGTGTATGAAATATTGTTGCAGAATGGTCAGAAGGTTGTTAACCAACCAGTAAATAACCAATCCTGAAGGGAAGTTAAGGAACATGAAAGTGAAAACGATCGGCATCATCATAAAGATTTTAGCCTGCATCGGATCAGCTGTTGTCGGTGTCATTTTCTGTTGAACAAACATACTCGCACCCATGAGAACAGGTGTGATGTAGTAGGGGTCTTTAGCCGCGAGATCTGTCAGCCAGAAGGCAAAAGGTGCGTGGCGCAGCGCGATGGAATTGAGCAAAACCTGATAAAGAGCAAAGAAGACCGGGATCTGTACGATCATCGGTAGACAGCCACCCAGCGGGTTAACGCTGTGTGTCTTGTACAACTGCATCATTTCCTTGTTCAATCGCTCCTTGTCGTTCTTGAACTTGTCACGCAATTTCTGCATTTCCGGTTGCAGCTTCTGCATCGACTTCATCGATGAGTAGCTTTTGTGTGTCAGCGGCCAGAAAATGATCTTGATCATTGTGGTCAGAAGGATAATGGCAACCCCATAATTCTTGAAAAATCCGTAGAAGAAGGTCAGAACCATGAACAGTGGTTGCGCAAGAAGATTAAAAAAACCGAAATCGGCAATTTTTTCGAGTTGATGTCCCGCAGTTTTCAACTCTTGCGGATCTTTCGGGCCGATAAAGACCAGGTAATCAAGACTGCGTTTTTCACCGGGCTGAAGGGTAAAGTAAGAGGTTTCAAGAATATTCTCGATCGCATCATCCTTGCGTTGCAACAGAATTCTCTCAGTAGTATTGGCAGCGGGTACGACAACCGAGAGGAAATATTTGGTCTGAAAGGAGGTCCACGAAAAATCACTGCCGTAAGAAACCGGCGCTTCTTGCAGATCGTCAACATCCACTTCTTCTATTTCATCTTTAACCAGTGTCGCAGGACCAGTAAAAGAGTAACTGTCAGAATCTAAAAAAGAGGAACCGTCGGCATCGGTTGACAGATCCCAACGCTGGATCATCGCAAGATCGACGGTACCACGCAGCGGATTGGGACCGGCGTTACTGAGTTCAAGCGTCAGATCAATCGCATACTCATCAGCGCGTAGTCTAAAAGACTTGACATACTGCATACCGTTGGCAGCGACATGCTTGAAGGAAAGCTCGAACGGGTCCTGATTATTGACATTAACAACAGAAGCCGCTGAGCTTTCAAAACGAGCGTCTTCACTTAAACCGAAGCCCTCTGAGCCGGTCGTACGCAAGGTTGCATAGCGCAAAGGCGCGCTGCCATACATTTGCACCAGAGCAGAGTCCTTTGCAGCCGTAGCCTTGTAATCTTTCAACTTGAAAGAAATCAGCCGCGCTCCCTCTGTGGTAAAGATCGCCTGGTATTTGTCCGTTTCAACGGTTATTTCACGCGCAGGTGCAGATGTCTGTACCGCGGAAGGTATCTCTTCAACCGCAGCGACCTTTTCCAGCTTTGCGCCTTTCACAGCAGGAACGGGCTCTTCTTTGATCTGAGTAGTGACGACAGGAGTTGACTGAACATTGCCCACTTTTTGTTGATCTTTCTGTGCCGGGAAGAAAAAGGAAAAACCCAACCAGACAGCAAGCATAAGCACCATGGCCAGAACCAGGTTTTTATTTTCAGATGAATTCATAATTAAAGAAAAACTCCTGTTTTAACAGTGACTTAATTCATATTTTGATAGTGTTTTAATCAAGAGGATCATAGCCACCAGGGTGCCAGGGATGACAACGGCTAAGGCGTTTCAAACCCAACCACAGACCGCTAAAAACACCAAACCTGTTAACAGCATCCAGAGTGTACATGGAGCAGGAGGGGTAAAAACGACAGGTTGGAGGCTTTAGCGGAGAGAGAAAAGTTCTATAAAAACGAATGCCCGCTATGGCTAACCGTTTAAACATGATCATCGGTCTCCAGGCGGACAAATACAGTTGAAAGTTCCCGATCCAGTTGCAGGTGGGTAAGATATCCGGCGTTTCTCTTGGCTATGATCGATACATCTATGCTCTGACCGAACATCTTATAATTGTGTCTGAATAACTCACGCAGCCATCGTTTGAGTTGATTGCGACAAACTGCATTACCGACCTTGCGGCTTACAGTCAAGCCCAGGCGAGAGTGAACTCCGCCAGGGTTTACAATCACAACAAAATGGGTTGTGTGATAACGTCGTCCCTCGCGCCAAATGCGTTCATACTCACCTGAACGCAAAATACGGCGGGATTTATCGAGGGTATATTCACCTTTCACCCGCTAACTTAAAATTACTTGGTCGGGATGGTTGCAGCCAAAATTTTACGGCCTCTGGCACGACGACGCTTGATAACATTGGCGCCACCTTTAGAACGCATGCGCTTGCGAAAACCGTGAGTACGTTTGCGGCTGACTTTGCTGGGTTGATAAGTACGCTTCATAACTTTATAATCTCCTCGTTCATCGTCAAGATGTGATTTTAGTAAAAGGAAGTTTTAAGCATGGATACAAAATAAAGTCAAGAACGAAAAAGCTTTATCTGTTTTCACCCTTGCTTTGATAAACAGTTTTCCCTTGCAATAAAAAAACTCATCTGATAATCTTTGCCGTCAAGTTTTACTCCTTTTTTAAATTAGTTAAATACTTGTAATCAGGTTCTTTTTAAGTTATCCACAGTTGTTTAAAAGTTTGTGGATAAATCTGTTTTCAAAGTCTTTTTCCTGAAGGCTTAAAATGAATAAGCTATCGGTATGAGTAAACTCTGGGATGACACCCTCGCACATCTGGAACTGAATCTCAGTCCTCAGCACTTCTCTACCTGGATAAAACCTTTGAAGCTCGTCAAGATCGAGCAGGACATGGTTTATCTGGAAGTTCCAAATCGTTTTGTTCTCGACTGGGTAAAGGAGAACTACAGTAAACTCATTCAAAAAAATCTTTCGGATCTATCCGCGATCAGTTACAGATTACATTTCGACGTATCCAATCAGCCCAGAGAAGATTTACCCAGGACAAGCCAGATTGGCGTAATACCAACACCTGTTGAAACCAAACAAAACATCGTGAAAAACCCCCATTCAGCAGACCTCAATCTGAATAGAAAATATACTTTCGAAGAATTTGTCTCAGGCTCTTCGAACCAGTTTGCCTATGCTGCTGCCATGGCGGTCGCCAATAATCCAGCAACAACCTATAATCCCCTGTTTATTTACGGTGGGGTCGGACTGGGTAAAACACATCTGGTCAATGCGATTGGCAATGCCATCCTCAAAAAAACTCCACAAATGAGGATCTGCTACTACACTTCTGAAAAGTTCATGAACGAATTGATAAATTCCCTGCGTTACAACCGTATGGATGAGTTCAGAAACAAGTTTCGTTCCATGGATATTCTTCTTATCGATGATATCCAGTTTATAGCTGGAAAAGAGCGCACCCAGGAAGAGTTCTTCCATACCTTCAATGCCCTTTACGAATCCCACAAGCAGATCATTGTGACCTCGGATAAATTTCCAAAAGACATTCCAGGGCTTGAGGAACGTTTGAGATCGCGCTTTGAATGGGGATTGATCGCCGATATCCAGGCCCCTGATGTAGAAACCAAATTGGCCATTCTGAAAATGAAAGCAGAGCAGAACAGTATAAAACTGCCTGAAGACGTAGCATTATTCCTGGCCAATTCAATCTGCAACAACGTCCGCGAACTGGAAGGTTATCTGATCAGAATTGGTGCTTACGCAAGTTTGACATCCATCCCGATTTCTCTGGAAATGGCCCGTGATGTCCTTAAGGATATCCTGATAGAGAAAAACCGTGAACTCACGGTAGAAGAAATACTGAAGAAGGTCAGTCTCCATTTCAATATAAAAGTTTCAGATATAAAATCAGCCAAAAGACTCAAAGCGGTGGTATTACCGAGACAGATTGCCATGTATATTTCACGCCAGCTGACGTCTTCTTCTTATCCGGAAATAGGGGAGCGCTTCGGTGGCAAGGATCACTCGACAATCATTCATGCCATTCGCAAAATTGAAAAATTAATAGAAGAAGACTTTCAACTAAAAACGACTATAGAAAATCTGAAGAAAGAACTGACCAATTAATGACTCTAACTAGATAATGATAACCTGTGCAAAACAGGGGGCACAGGCTGGGGATAAGAAACCTTTATTTTAAAAACTTTTCTTATCCCCATTTGGTCAACAACTTATACCTTAAATTATAAAGCTTTCAAGTAACTGATACTAATAGTAAATATGGATTTATTGAGCTATTAACAGGCACTATTACTACTACTAGTTTTTAATATTATTAGTATTTAAAGAATAAGTATGCACTGTGGATTGAGGAGGCAACGATGAATTTTACCATTGAAAAAGATGTTTTTCTGAAAGGTTTGGCCAGAGTTCAGGGGATTGTCGAAAAGCGCAACACCATACCAGTACTCTCCAATGTACTTCTGGAAGGCGTAGATGGTGAACTACATCTGACAGCCACAGATCTCGAAGTCGGCATGCAATCGTCTTATCCGGCGAATATTCGTAAACCTGGGAAAATCACCGTTTCAGCAAAGAAGCTCTTTGAAATCATCAAGGAACTTCCGGACAATGAAATAAGTTTCAACGCCAAAGACAACTGTTGGATCGAAGTTGAATGCGGCAAAGCACAATTCAATATAGTCGGTCTATCTGCTGATGAGTTTCCTAATTTTCCTCAACCGGAAAGCGCTAATTTTCTTTCCCTGAGTAGTTCGCTCTGCAAAGAGATGATAGAAAAAACCTTTTTCGCGGTTTCTCAGGATGAAAGCAAATACAACTTAAATGGCATTTTCTGCCAGGTCCAGGAAGGCACCAACCGTTTGCGTCTGGTCGCCACAGATGGCCATAGATTGTCGATGATCGATAAAGAAATCGCGTTATCGGAGAGTTCAGAACTGACTCGCGGAGTCATCCTGCCGCGTAAAGGGATTCTGGAGTTGAAAAAACTCGCCGATGAAGGTGAAGGCAATCTGCAATTAGGTTTTATGGACAATAATGCTGTCGTCAGCAAGGATCAGACAGTCATTATCATGCGTCTGGTGGATGGTGAATTTCCTGATTACGGCCGCGTCATACCTAAAAATAATGAACAAATTGCAGCCATTGCGGTTGATCCTTTTCTGCACGCTTTACGCCGTATGATTATCCTTTCCAGTGAAAAATCTCGTGGCGTGAAGATGAACTTCAAAAACAACCTGCTTGAAGTTTCGTCATCCAACCCCGAGTTAGGGGATGCTCGAGAGGAAATGGACATAGAGTATAAAGGACCGGACATAACGGTTGGTTTTAACGCCCGTTACTTGCTCGACATTTTGCAGGTACAGGACCAGGACCGGATCAATATGATCCTGAAGGACAACCTTTCACCCGGGTTGATTAAACCCATTGATGAAGATGGCTATCTGGCGGTCATTATGCCGATGCGTCTCTAGCAGGCTGTCGGACTATCCATGAGCCGGCTGCAAATCCGGCTGTTTGGCCCATATTTCAGCTCCTTTTTGGCCCATAGCTACGGCTATGAACCTGCAATTGAGCTAAAAACTGTTCTCAAACATCAAATTGTCGCTTCGGCCCGTATAGTCCGACGGGCTGCTAGAGAAGACGTGAATAAAGTCTTTAATAATTGAGGGGTTTTTTCTTGAAGGATATATGATTCTCGACACATTGAAGCTGCGTTTTTATCGTAATCTGGACAGTCTCGATATAACCTGGAACCAGCATTTCAACGTTATTTATGGTGAAAATGCTCAAGGGAAGACCAATCTTCTCGAAGCCATTTACCTGTTAAGCCACTTAAAAAGTTTTCGCAGCGCGCGTGGGCAAGATTTAATCAATCACACGGTTGAAACAGCATTTATCAGTGCTGCAGTAAAGCGGGGTCATGTGGCTCACAAGCTTGATATAGGCTTGCAGAAAACCGGCCGCAATCCTCGCGTTGATGGTAAAACAGTCAAGAAATTAAGTGAATTTCTCGGTTATCTGAGAACCGTACTGTTTACTCCTGAAGAACTGGTCAACATAAAAGGCTTTCCTGCCGGGCGCAGGGCACTGCTTGACCGGGCGATATTGCAGACGGAACCGGTTTACCTGGACAGGGTTCAGGAGTACGACAGGATCCTGAGGCAACGTAACCAACTCTTGAAAAAGCAGGCTGCCGAAACGGAACTGGCACCCTGGACAGAAGCTCTGGTTCACAGTGGCAGTCGGATACGCTATGACAGACAACTTTACCTGATCCGTTTCAAGCCTCTTCTGCACCAGGTTTACAAAGAAATAACAGGCGGAACGGAGTCGGCGGACATCAATTATTCGCTCGCTGCAAATCAGCTTGACGAGTTGACCGATCATATGAAGTCGTCATTTGTGCGCCTGGCAAGCCGGGAACGAAAATCAGGCATAACCCTGGCCGGTCCGCACAGGGATGATCTCGATTTTCTGGTTAATCAAAGATCCTTGCGTTGTTTCGGTTCCCAGGGTCAGCAGAGATCGTTCCTGCTTGCCTTTAAATCGGCCCAGGTGGTGGATCTGGAAGAAAAATTCAGTGAACCGCCAGTGCTTCTGCTGGATGACCTGGCAAGTGAACTGGATAGTAAAAGGCAGGAAGGTTTTTTTAATTTTTTATTAAATCGCCGCGGTCAGGTTTTCCTGACTTCTGCCCAGCAGTCGCAACTGGCTGCCAAGGTGCGGGAAACGGCAAGTTTCTTTAAGGTTGACCAAGGCTTGGTTACCGCAACATCCCCACAACGAGGGTGACATGACACAAAAACTGAACAAAGCATACGATGCGGCAAGTATCACAGTTCTCGAAGGCCTGTCGGCTGTTCGCAAACGGCCGGCGATGTATATCGGATCCACGTCATTACAGGGCTTGCACCACCTGGTTTACGAGGTAGTGGACAATTCCATAGACGAAGCACTGGCCGGTTATTGCAATGATATCAAAGTGGTTATCCATGTCGATAATTCAATCACGGTGACCGATAATGGTCGGGGTATTCCGGTTGATATGCACAAGACCCAGAACAAGCCGGCAGCAGAAGTCGTAATGACCGTTCTGCATGCGGGTGGTAAGTTCGACAGTGATAGCTACAAAGTTTCCGGCGGTTTGCACGGTGTCGGAGTCTCTGTTGTTAATGCATTATCAAGTCGTTTGGAACTGGAAATCCGCCGTGACGGTAAAATCTATCGACAGGATTATGAACGGGGTGTGCCGACCGGCAAACTGATCGAAGATGGCGTTACCAAACGACGCGGCACACGGATCCTTTTCTGGCCCGATCCGGAAATTTTCGAAACCACGGAATTCTCTTTCGAAACCCTCTCCCAACGCATTCGGGAAATGGCTTTCCTGAATGCCGGAGTCAAGATTGAGATTATTGATGAGCGCACAGACAAAAGTCACGTTTTCCATTATGAAGGCGGTATTGTTTCCTTTGTCGAATATCTTAATCGAGCCAAGACGCCCCTGCATGCAAAACCGATTTACTTCAGCGGCACCCGAGAGGATGTCGAGATAGAGATCGCCATTCAGTATAATGATGCTTATGACGAGAAAATTTACTCGTTTGCCAACAACATCAACACGCACGAGGGCGGTTCCCACCTAAGCGGCTTCAAGGCAGCGCTGACCCGCACCATGAACACTTATGCCACAGCCAACAATCTTTTAAAAAATATAAAAAGCGCGATTTCAGGCGATGATTTGCGCGAAGGGATGGCCGCGGTCCTTTCGGTCAAGGTTCCCGATCCCCAATTTGAGGGGCAGACCAAAACCAAGTTGGGCAACTCGGAGATCAAAGGTTATGTCGAAACCCTGATGAACGAAAAATTAGCGGAATATCTCGAAGAGAATCCGAGCATCGCCCGCAAAATTCTTGAGAAGGGGATCGATGCCGCCAGAGCCCGCGAAGCGGCCCGCAAAGCCAGAGACCTGACCCGCCGTAAAGGGGCCCTGGATGGACTGGCTTTGCCGGGAAAACTGGCTGATTGTCAGGAGAAGGATCCTGCGCTTTGCGAACTTTATCTGGTCGAGGGCGACTCGGCCGGCGGCAGTGCCAAACAAGGTCGGGAAAGACGCTATCAGGCGATCCTGCCTTTAAAGGGCAAGATTCTCAATGTCGAGAAGGCGCGCTTTGACAAGATGATCACCTCGAATGAAATACGTACCCTGATCACGGCCATGGGCACCAGTATCGGCAAAGAAGAATTCGATCTGAGTAAATTGCGCTACCATCGCATTATCATCATGACGGATGCTGACGTCGACGGTTCTCATATCCGCACCCTGCTGCTGACGTTCTTTTTCCGGCAGATGCCGGAACTGGTCGAACGCGGTCATCTTTACATTGCCCAGCCACCGCTCTACAAAGCCAAACGCGGCAAGAAAGAACTCTACCTCAAGGATGAGGAAGCTTTACGCGAGTACCTGCTCGATGAAGGGGTCGACGGCATGAGCGTGAAGATGGAGAAGAGTGGTAAGGTGTTGCGCGGCAAACAGATTATCCCGACCTTGCGGAATATCATCGAATACAACGAGCATTTCAGCAAGATGGTCCACAAGGGGATCAACGAGGAAGTTCTGAAGATTTTTGTCAGGGGCAAGTTGCAGAATGGTTTCGCCGATCTGATTGACCTCGAGCCCCTTGTAGCCAAATTGCGCGAGCTTGAACCGGAGGCCGCGTTTGAGCTGTTTAATGATCCGCCACGGATTCTCTATAAAAAAGGCAGTTTGCGCTCCTACATCGACCAGAAGGTGCTTGAGAGCCTGTCCATGTACGAGTACAAGTTGTTACTGCAATCCTACAAGCAGGTCGAGGAGGTCTGTTTGCATGAGAATGCCCAAATAAGTAAAGAAGGCCAGGAAGAGACCGTGGTGAGCGATCGCCAGGATCTGCTCGAGTATTTCTTCGCCCGGGCCAAAAAAGGCCAATATATCCAGCGTTACAAAGGGTTGGGGGAAATGAACCCGAGTCAGCTCTGGGAAACCACCATGGATCCGGAGAAACGGGTGCTGCTGCAGGTTAAGATCGAAGACACCGTCGAAGCCGAGCAGATATTTACCGTACTGATGGGCGACCAGGTCGAGCCGCGCCGTGAATTTATCGAAAACAATGCTCTTAACGTATCGAATTTGGATGTTTAAACGATGTAGCGGGTAGCGGGTAGCGGGTAGCGGGAGAAAAAGTACGCCACACGCCACGCGCCACGCGCCACTGATTTTCCGGAGGAAAATCGAGAATGCTTTCAGAACAGAACAAAGTCAGCGTCAATATTGAAGACGAAATGCGCAAGTCCTACATGGACTACGCCATGAGTGTCATTGTCGGACGCGCACTGCCAGATGTACGCGACGGTCTTAAACCGGTTCACCGGCGGGTCCTGTTCGCCATGAACGAACTGAACAACGATTACAACAAGCCTTACAAGAAGTCGGCTCGCGTGGTCGGTGATGTCATCGGTAAGTACCATCCCCATGGCGATTCAGCCGTTTATGACACCATCGTGCGTATGGCCCAGGACTTCTCCATGCGCCACCCGCTGGTCGACGGCCAGGGCAACTTCGGTTCGGTAGACGGCGACTCGGCGGCGGCCATGCGTTATACCGAAGTACGCATGGACCGGCTAGCCCATGAGCTGCTCAGCGACATCGACAAAGAGACAGTCGAATTCGGACCCAACTACGATGATTCCCTCGAAGAACCTCTGGTCCTGCCCTGCAAATATCCCAACCTGCTGGTCAACGGTTCGGAGGGGATTGCGGTCGGTATGGCGACCAAGATCCCGCCACACAACCTGGGCGAGATCATTGATGGCCTGATCGCGGTCATTGATAATCCGAAGCTTGAAGTCGACGAACTGCTTAAACTGGTCCCTGGTCCTGATTTCCCCACCGGCGGCTTCATTATGGGTCGTGACAACATCCATCAGGCCTACCGGACCGGTCGCGGTATTATCCCGATGCGCGCCAAGGCGATGGTCGAGCAGAACAGCCGCACCAGTCGCGAAAGCATTATCGTCACCGAAATTCCCTTCCAGGTGAACAAAGCACGTTTGATTGAAAAGATCGCGGACCTGGTACGGGACAAGAAAATCGAAGGCATTTCGGACCTGCGCGACGAGTCGGACCGCGACGGCATGCGGATTGTCATCGAACTGAAACGCGACAGCATTCCCCAGGTGGTGCTCAACCAGCTTTACAAGATGACGCCGATGCATTCATCCTTCGGCATCATCATGCTGGCAATCGTCAATGGCCAGCCGCGGGTTCTGACCCTGCGCGAGGTGCTCGACCACTTCATCGACCACCGCAAGGAGATCGTAACCCGGCGCACCATGTTCGAGCTGAAGAAAGCCGAAGCCCGCGCCCATATCCTCGAAGGTCTCAAGATCGCCCTGGATAACCTCGATGAGGTCATCCAGGTCATCAAGACCAGCGCCAACCCGGCCGAAGCCAAGGAAAGACTGATCCTGCGTTTCGAGTTGAGTGATATCCAGGCCCAGGCGATTCTCGAGATGCGTTTGCACCGCCTGACCGGGCTGGAGCGCGACAAGATTGTTGAGGAGTACAACCAGGTCATGGCGCTGATCCAGCGT
Organism: Deltaproteobacteria bacterium; assembly: GCA_024636215.1. Next base: position 25,170 of record JAGXHL010000007.1, on the reverse strand, counting down.
CTCAAGGAGATCCTTGCCAGCGAGGTGGAGATCCTCACGATTATCAAGACAGAGCTGCTGGACATCAAGGAGCGCTTCGACAATCCCCGCCGTACCGAAATCCTCGCCGTAGCAGCCGACCTCTCCATCGAGGACATGATCGTCGAAGAAGACATGGTGGTCACTGTGTCACATTCCGGTTACATCAAGCGAAATGCCGTGTCCCTCTACCGGGCCCAGCGTCGCGGAGGCAAAGGCGCAACCGGCATGCGGCCGAAAGATGAGGATTTTGTCGAAAAACTCTTTATCGCTTCGACCCACAGCTATATTCTGATCTTTACCAGCAGGGGCAAGGTGTACTGGCTCAAAGTCCATGAAATTCCGCAGGGCGGCCGCGCTGCCCGCGGTAAGGCGATTGTCAACCTGCTGAACCTGGAAGCAGACGAGAAGGTCATGACGATCCTGCCGGTCAAGGAATTTGAAGAAGGCCGTTTCATCATTACGGCGACCAGGCAGGGAACGGTCAAGAAAACCGACCTGCTGGCGTACTCGAATCCTCGCCAGGGCGGTATCATAGCCCTGACCATCGACGAGGGCGACAGCTTGATCGCCGCGCGTTTGACCGATGGCTCCATGGACATCCTGCTTGCCAGCCACAATGGCAAATCGATACGCTTCAACGAAAATGACGCCCGCCCCATGGGACGTACGGCTCGTGGGGTCCGTGGTATGATGCTCGAAGCAGACGATGAAATTATCGGTATGGAGGTCGTCTCCGATGCCACAGCCGCGACCCTGGTCAGCGTTACCGAAACCGGTTACGGCAAGCGCACCAGCCTTTCTGAATACCGCGTACAGAGTCGCGGAGGCAAAGGCATTATTACCATCAAAACCGGTGGTCGCAATGGCCAGGTGGTCGATGTTAAACTGGTAGACAATGAATCAGACCTGATGTTTATAACCGACCGGGGCAAGGTGCTGCGTACGCGGGTCAGCGCTCTCTCTATCATTGGCCGCAACACCATGGGCGTCCGCTTGATGGTGCTGGAGGTTGAAGAGCGAATAGTCGCGGTCGCCACGCTGGCAGAGAAAGAAGATGACGAAGGAAATCCAGAAATTGAAGAAACAACTCCTTCTGGAGGAGTTGAAACGCCAGGGGAAGGCGCCTAAACAGCGGCTCTGGGTTTTTCTTGGTCTGTTTATGGTGGCGCTGGTCGGCGTTGCAGCTTATTGGTACCAGGCGAATCTGCAAACGCGACTTGAAGAACGCTTCCAGGAGGGCCTCACTCTCAGGCAGCAAGCCAGGTATGGCGAAGCGGTTGAGCTGTTTGAAAAGCTGCATGATGAACAGCCGAGTTTTTCGCGCATACCTCAGGCTCTCTTTCAGATTGCTGAAATGCAGGACCTCTACCTCGGTCGCTATTCCGATGCTTTGCTGACCTACCTGAAGCTGGAGCGTGATTATCCGCATGCGCCGGAGGTGTCCGAAGCCAGAACCCAGGTTGCCGTGCTTTACAAGTATCGGCTCAACGACTGCAGCCAGGCCATCGCAGTCTACCAGAAGGTTCTCGACGAAGCTGATCGAGGCAACGATCAGCTGCAGTACGAGGTGGCGGACTGTTATTTCCGCCTGAATAACTTTGCCCAGGCCCGCATTGAGTTCGAAACCCTGCTGAAGAATTATCCGCAAAGCGATTTTTTTGCCGAGGTACAGTACCGGATTGCCATGACCTACGCCCTTGAGGGTCAGCTGCCGGAAGCGGCCGGGGCCTATCGGGTCGTTATTGAACGTTGGTCGGAAAGCCCGTATGCTGTGGAGGCAAGTTTTGGTCTGGCGACGGTTCTGGAAGAGCAGGAAGAGCTTGTTGAAGCCCTGAAGATTCTTGAAGACCTTGAGGGCATTTACCCCAAACAGGATGTCCTGGCGCGCAAGACGGAACAGGTTCGTGAGCGGATCGAAAAGAAAAAGAAGGCTATTTAGCGCCTGGTCGGCTGTTTAAAGGGTCAACTGCGAAAGGTTCTGACATGATAAAAATCGGAGTCATCGGTGCCGGTAGCTGGGGAACCACCCTTGCCAATCTGCTGGCGAAAAAAGGTCACCATGTTACCCTCTGGGTTTACGAAGCAGATCTGGTCAAACGTCTGCAGGCAACCGGAATCAACGATCTCTATCTGGAGGGCATAAGCCTTGACGCCAAGCTGAGCTACACCAGCGATCTGGCAGAAGCCGCACAGGACAGCCAGCTGATGTTACTGGTGTCGCCGTCGCAGGTCATGCGGCATGTCCTCAAGGACCTTAAAGCCCATCTCAGTGAGGATTGTCTGCTGGTTTCCGCTGCCAAAGGGATAGAAAACCAGACCCTGATGACCATGTCCGAGGTCTTGCAGGAAGTCCTTGGCGCGCAGGTTGCAAAACGCAGCGCTTTTTTATCGGGCCCATCCTTTGCCCGCGAAGTGGCCGTAGAACAACCAACGGCGGTGTCGGTTGCCGCCGAGAATCGCGCGGTTGCGCGTCGTGTTCAGGAGATTTTCAGCACGGATTATTTCCGTGTTTACACCAATCAGGATGTGGTTGGCGTGGAAATCGGCGGGGCAATGAAGAACGTGATTGCCCTGGCTGCCGGCGTTGGTGACGGTCTCGGCTTCAATCACAATGCCCGAGCCGCTCTGATTACCCGGGGCCTGGTGGAGATTGCCCGTCTCGGTGACGCCAAAGGCGCCCAGGCAACAACCTTTTACGGCCTGGCCGGAATGGGTGACCTGGTTCTGACCTGTACCGGAGACCTGTCCCGTAACCGTTCTGTCGGCATTGAGTTGGGCAAGGGACGCAAGCTCGATGAAATTCTCAACAAGATGAACATGGTTGCCGAGGGGGTCAAAACCACCCTGTCCGCCTACCAGCTGGCGGCCAAGCTGGGGGTCGCCATGCCGATAACAGAGCAGATGTACCAGGTTCTTTACCAGGGGAAGGATCCGAAGCAGGCGGTTGCCGCCCTGATGACCAGGGAGTTGACCTCGGAAGACCAATAAGACCAAATCTAAGGGGATTAAGCTGATGAAAAATATGCTCTTGCTGTTGTTGACCGCCAGTTTCTGGTTTGCTGCGCCCGTGCTTGCTGCAGAGCGGGTTGTGATTGAAACCAATCAGGTCGTGATTGAAACCAATTATGGTGACATCAGGGTTGAATTGGACAAGGAAAAAGCACCGCTTTCGGTGGCAAACTTCCTGACCTACGCGGATAGTAATCATTACAACGGCACAATTTTTCACCGGGTGATTAAGGACTTTATGATTCAGGGGGGAAACTTCACCCCTGACATGTCGCCCAAACAGACTCTCGGTCCGATCAAGAACGAAGCCGACAACGGGCTGCGCAACCTGCGTGGCACGCTTGCCATGGCCCGCACCGGTGTCGTCGACAGCGCCACCAGTCAATTCTTCATTAACCTCAAGGATAATGCTTTCCTCGATCACAAGGACAACACGGTGCGGGGGTTCGGTTATGCTGTCTTCGGCAAAGTCGTTGAGGGCATGGAGGTGGTTGACAAGATCGGCAGCAGTCCGACGCACACCTTTAATCGTTTCCGCGACGTTCCCGCAGAACCGGTTGTTATCAAGAGCGTCAAGCGTGTAACAGACTAAGCTCGACAGACTGCTGGAGACGGAGTTTATTGATTTTTCCCTAAACACCAACAGAAGTCATTATCCGCAAGGTAATGACGCTGGCGAGGCAGGTATGAGCACCGCTCGCATCATGACTTATAACATTCAGGCTTGCCGTGGGGCTGATGGTCTGGTCAATCCTGATCGGATTCTGAATGTCATCGCCGATTCTGCTCCCGATATAGTCGTCCTGCAGGAACTGGGACCGGTGCACCATGCCGACATTCTTCCCTATCTCTCTGAGCGGCTCGGTTTGGAAGTCTTTCGGGATGTGACCGGCGGCTCCCTTGCCTACCTCTCCTTTTTCCCCCTCAGGGGCGTGCAGAGATTTGATCTTGGCTATGGCGGCCAGTGCTTGCGCGCCGACGTCGAGTTGGGCGGCAAACGTATGCACCTGCTCAACGTCAGCCTGGATAGCTTTCCGCGCTTTCGCAGCCACCAGGTAGGGCAGTTGCTTGGCTCCGAACTGCTCGGCAATCCCTCCCTGGCCTGCCCAACTTTGATAGTTGGTGACTTCGCTGATTATCTCTGGGGGGCCGGCAATCTGGAGCTCGCTTCGATTCTTCGCCGTGGCCGCAGACCGGTCTGGCGCGGTACCTATCCCTCGCGATGCCCGATTTTTGGCCGCGACCGGGCTTACCTGCGTGGCGGGGTAAGAATTCTTGATGCTTCAATCAATCGCAGCTTCCTCGCCCGCCAGGCATCCAGCCATTTGCCGCTGACTCTGACGGTACAGATCACCGATACCCGGCGTGCCTTGCGTTTAAAGCCCTTGGCCGGTGGTCGCATGGAGGCCGCGCCAGGTTAACAGAAACCAACAAGTCTGTGGAAAACTCTGTGGACAAGGTTGAAAACTCCGGTTTGATCCTGAATAATTCTTACCAAAAATGAAAAAAATACGCCTAAGCAAAGCGCACGCGCTGCAAACCCTGGACCAGCTCCAGGCGAGCTATCCGGACGCGCATTGCGCTCTTCTGCACGATAATCCCTGGCAACTTCTGGTTGCGACGATCCTCTCCGCGCAATGCACCGATGTGCGGGTTAACATGGTGACGCCGGTTCTTTTTAAACGTTTTCCCGATCCCTTGAGTCTGGCGCAGGCGCAGGTCTCCGAGGTTGAAGAATTGATCCGTTCAACCGGGTTCTTTCGCAACAAGGCAAAAAGTCTGATCGGTTGCTCTAAAGCGCTGGTCGAGCAATATCATGGGCGGGTTCCGCAGGAGATGTCCGCTCTGGTTGCGCTGCCGGGGGTGGGGCGTAAAACCGCTAATGTGGTTTTGGGCAATGCTTTTGCCAAACCGGGCATGGTGGTAGATACGCATGTCGGTCGCATTGCCGGACGTCTGGGTTGGTCGAAGGCTCGCACTGCCGAAGATATCGAGGAACAACTCTGCAGGTTGCTGCCTGAAGAACGCTGGACCCAGGCCGCCCATGTACTGATTTTTCACGGTCGGCAGTGCTGCCGGGCACAGATCGCCTGGTGCTCACAGTGTCCGGTGGTGGCTCGTTGTCAGCAGGTTGGCGTTGGACGGCAGAAGTAAAGGAACGAGGTTTTCGAGCAGCTTTACACGATAGACATCTCCTTTCTAATGAATTCGTGGTTTCGAGCCACAGCGGAAAACACCCTCAGAAGACCCACCATTCAAGACAGATGCCTTCGCTCCTTCGCTAGACACCTTCGCTAGACATTATCGTTTCGCGAACAACTGCGCGAACACCTTTGCGAAAGCGCAGCTGTAATCCCGAGCTGTTCGTCGATAGGATCCGGTGCGGACCGATTCGCCAGATCGTGTCCCAACAGGTCGCTTTACCCGCGATATCTGTTATGATCAATAAACATGAATAAACTTAGGCCTGAAAGGGTGCGCATTTTTCAGAGGAAAGCTCACAATATCAGTAAGTTGTAAACCCTGCAAAAGGTCGCGTTTTTTTTTGTTTGACATGTGAAAAAGATAGGAGTATATCGGCAATATATGGCGTTCATGTCCGGGACGCGCAACGACTCGCGATAAAAAGAAACCCCTTTTTTGAGCCCCCGCCGCCAGGCACCCCGGATCGATGGAACGTCTCGTCCACGCAAGTGGACGCTGAGGCAGTTAGGCTTCAAAGTGGCTACTATAAAAGGGGTTAAAAATGCATATTGCTCTCGCCTTCAATGTGCGTGAGGAGTTGGTTGTCGACGACGACCAGCCTCCCTCGCCTACCATCGACGAGCCTCCTGGGCATACCGACGATCGCTACGCCGAGTGGGACGATGTTGCCACCATTCAAGCCGTTGCCGCTGCGCTCGCGTCGCAGCACCAGGTTACTCTGGTCAACGCCGACCTGAACGCCTTCGAGACCTTTCGTCGCCTTCAGCCTGATCTGGTTTTCAACATCGCCGAAGGGCTTTACGGCGCCAGCCGTGAAGCGCAAATTCCGGCGATGCTGGAGATGCTGCAAATCCCCTACACCGGCAGCGACCCGGTGACCCTCGGCCTCTGTCTCGACAAGCAGCGCACCAAGCAAATCCTCACCTGCAACAAGGTGCCAAACCCGCAATTCGCATGCATCCGCAAGGCCAGTGAGCTGCCGTCCGGCATGCGTTTCCCGCTGATGGTCAAGCCGATCCTCGAAGGCTCGAGCAAGGGGGTGCCCGACAAGGCGCTGGTGTCGGATGCAGCGGCTCTCCAGCTTCAACTCGACTGGGTCTGGAACAACTACCGTCAGCCCGCGTTGGTTGAAGAATTTCTGCCCGGTCGCGAGTTCACCGTCGCCATGATCGGTAACGGCGATCAGGTTGAAATCCTGCCGATCGTCGAGATCGATTTTGCCACCCTGCCGCAAGGCGCCAACCCGATCTACTCCTACGAGGCCAAATGGCTCTGGGACACCGAGGACGCCCCGCTGCAGATCTTTCAGTGCCCGGCCCCACTCGAGCCGATGCTCAAGCGGGTGATCGAGACCGTCTGCCGCTCAGCTTACTATCACCTCGGCTGCCGCGACTGGTGTCGCATCGATGTTCGTCTTGATGCTGACGGCCAGCCGCACATCATCGAAGCCAACCCTCTTCCCGGTGTCCTCCCCCGGCCGGAACAGAACAGCTGTTTTCCGAAAGCGGCACGGGCTGCCGGCCTCTCCTACCAGCAGATGATCCTGCGTGTGGTTGACGCCGCCTGCCAGCGGCTCGGCGTCCAGTCGGAGGTGAATGATGCGCGTCGCTGTCTGCTTTAACGAGGCACCCCCCAAGGTCCAGCGGGGTGAAGCCCGCGATCTGGCTGCCGAGCAGGGGTCGTCCAGCGAGGCCCGCGCGGTCTGCAAAGCGCTCACCAGCCTCAAGCATCAGGCTGAAATGATTCCTCTGGGCAGCGACCCTCTGGCTTTTGCCCGTAAGCTCGGCAACTACAAGCCGGTTGTAGCCTTCAACCTCTGCGAAGGTTTCTGGGGCGATGCCCGTCAGGAGATGAACGTTGCCGGTCTGCTGGAGATGCTGCACATCCCTTTTACCGGATCGCGACCGCTCTGCCTCGGTCTGACTCAAGATAAAGCCCGCACCAAGGACCTGCTGCTGCAGAAGGGGATTTCCAGCCCTAAATATCTGCTGGTGCGCCCCGGCGAACATTACCCGCGCCTGAATAACCTGACCTTTCCGCTGATTATCAAGCCGCGCTTCGAAGATGCCTCCCAGGGGATCGATGCGGCCAGCGTCGTTGACGACGCCGCTGCCGTCATGGAACGGATCCGCTACGTCCACGAAGTTTATCGTCAGGGGGCGCTGGTTGAGGAGTTTATCGAAGGGCGTGAGCTGAATGTCGCCATTCTCGGTGACAAACAACTGACCGTCCTGCCGGTAGCAGAAATCCAGTTCGCCAAAGAGCTGACCCGGCCGATCGTCTGCTTCGACGGCAAATGGCACACCGACAGCGCTGCCTATCAGGGGACCATGCCTGTTTGTCCGGCCAAGCTGACCGCCAAGCAGGACCTGCTGGTGCGTGATGTCGCCCTGCGTGCCTTCAAACTCCTCGAATGCCGCGACTACGCCCGGGTCGATATGCGTCTGCGCGACGGCAAGCCGTACATCCTCGAGATCAACGCCAACCCGGACATCTCACCGGATGCCGGTCTGGCACGCGCCGCCAAGGTGGCCGGTATCAGCTACACCAAGCTGATCGAGCGCATACTTGCCATGGCCCTGCAACGGAAGGAGCTGCAAAATGCGGACTCTGCAAAGAAGTGACCTGCCGTCCCTGGAGCGGATTCTGCGCAGCCTGTGCGCAGCCGGCAATTTCTCCGCTGCCGAGGTGGATTGTGCCATGGAGCTCCTGCACATCGTCATTGACCAGCCGCAGCAGACCGACTATATCGTCGTCGTGGCCGAGACCGAGGCCGGGGTGGTCGGCTACATCCTCTACGGTCCGGTACCGCTCACCGAGGGGAACTTCGATGTCTACTGGATTGCCACCGACCCCTCCGCGCACGGCCGAGGCTACGGCCGACTGTTGATGGAACATGCCGAACAGGACATGCTCTGCCGCGGCGCGCGTATGATCGGTCTTGAGACATCTTCTCTGGGGAACTACGACCGCACCCGGCGTTTTTATGACAATGCCGGCTACCTGGTCGAATCCGTGATCAAGGATTTTTACAAGCTTGGCGACGATCGCGTTACTTACGTCAAACGTTTTGCCCCCAAGGAGGCATGACATGGAAAGCTGGCAAAAAATACTGCAGGCAAGCATCACGCGGCCCGCTGATGTAACCGCCCGGTTCGGCATCGACCCGGCCCCGCTCGAAGAGGTGGTTGAGCGCTATCCAATGCGCATCACCCCCTATTACCTGCGCCTGATCAAGGAGGTCGGCGACCCGATCTGGCGGCAGGCCGTGCCGGACTCCGACGAGTTGCGCGACAGCGCCTGCTGCGCCGATCCCCTCGAGGAAGAGAACCAGAGCCCTGTGCCGAATCTGGTGCACCGCTACCCGGATCGGGTCCTCTTCCTGGTCAGTTCAACCTGCGCCATGTACTGTCGCTTCTGCACCCGCAAGCGCAAAGTCGGCTGCGAGGAGATGGCGATCACCGGTGACACCATCGCCGCCGGTATCGACTACATCAGCAAGCACAGCGAGATCCGTGACGTTATCCTCTCGGGCGGCGACCCGCTGCTGCTCAGCGATGAGAAGCTCGACAGCATCTTAAGCGCCCTGCGTTCCATTCCGCACGTCGAGATCATCCGCATCGGCAGCCGTATCCCGGTGGTGCTGCCGCAGAGGATTACCCACAACCTGGTACGGGTGCTGCGCAAGTACCACCCGCTCTACCTCAACACCCACTTCAACCACCCGCACGAGATCACCGTGGAGAGCACCCAGGCCTGTGCCCGGCTGGCCGACGCCGGCATCCCCCTGGGCAACCAGACGGTGCTGATGCGCGGTGTCAACGACGACCCGCTGGTGATGCGCCGCCTGATGCAGAAGCTGCTCTCGATCCGCGTGCGTCCCTACTACATCTACCAGGCCGACATGGTGCAGGGCACCGACCATTTCCGCACCAGCGTCGAGGAAGGCCTCGCTGTGGTGCAGGGATTACGCGGCCACACCTCAGGGATGGCGGTGCCGGCCTACGTCATCGACGCCCCCGGTGGTGGCGGCAAGATCCCGCTACTCCCCGACTACCTGCAGTCACTTGGCACCGAGGTGGTGCTGAAGAACTACCTGGGCGACACCTATCGCTACCCGAACCCGGCGACGAAGGTCGAAGAGAAGAAAGCCCGTACCATCAACGAGTGAACAATGCCTGCCGCCCCGCGGCGGGCGGGAGAAGCAGATGTTTCGCATCCGCCGTATTTTTGACGATGTCCTGTCGAGCAACCGTGATGCGCTCGACCAGGTCCGTACGATCCTGGGCGAGCAGTTCCCTGACCTCGACCAGACCGACATCGACAAGATTCCGGACCTTTTGAACAATCCCCTCAAGCATCGCTTCCGGTCGCTGCTCTCTGTTGCCGAGGACCAGAAACAGCGCGTCCTCGGTTTTGCGCTGATCTCCTACGAACCGAACCTCAAGTTCTGTTACCTCGACTACATCTCGGCGGCGAAGCATGTGACTGGCGGCGGTATCGGCAGTGCCCTCTACGAGCATCTGCGTGAGGAAAGCCTGGCGCGGGGAGCGCTCGGCATCTTCTTCGAATGTCTACCCGACGATCCAGCCCTCTGTGCCGACCCGGAGATCCTGAAGCAGAACAAGGCGCGTTTGAAGTTTTACGAGAAGTACGGCGCCTCACCAATCATCAATACCGCCTACGAAACCCCGGTCAAGCCGGGCGACGACAACCCGCCGTATCTGGTCTGCGATCTCCTCGGCCAGGATGCGCCACTGTCGGCCGCCGACCTGCGCGAGATCGTGCGCGCCATCCTTGAACGCCGCTACGGCCACCTTTGTCCCGCTTCCTACGTGACCATGGTGGTCGACTCGATCGAGGAAGATCCGGTGCGCCTGCGGCCGCTGCGCTACCTCAAGCCGGACGAGCTGAACGGTCTGCTGCAGGTCACCGGCAAGCTTAAGCGCATCGCCCTCGTCGTCAATGATCGGCACGACATCCACCACGTGCGCGAGCGCGGCTATGTCGAAGCTCCGGTGCGCATCCGCTCGATCCTCAAGGAGCTCGACAAGCTGCCGATCTTCGAGCACATCGAAGTCACAGATTATCCCGAAAAACACATCCGCGCCATCCACGACGCCGACTACATCGACTACTTCAAGCGCATGTGTCAGACCCTGCCGCCGGGCAAATCGGTTTATCCTTACGTTTTCCCGATCCGCAACGCCGCCCGCCCGCCCAAGGAGTTGGCGGTGCGCGCCGGCTACTATTGCATCGACACCTTCACGCCGCTCAACCAGAATGCCTGGAATGCCGCCAAGCGCGCCGTTGACTGCACCCTGAGCTGCGCCGACAAGCTGCTCGAAGGCCACCGGCTGGCCTACGCCCTGGTCCGCCCGCCCGGTCATCACGCCGAGGTACGCGCCTTCGGCGGCTTCTGCTACTTCTGCAACGCCGGCGTCGCCGCTCACTATCTCAGCAAATTCGGCAAGGTCGCCATCCTCGATGTCGACTACCATCACGGCAACGGTCAGCAGACGATCTTTTACGGCCGCCGCGACGTCCTCACCGTCTCCTTGCATGGTCATCCAAGTTTTGCTTACCCCTATTTCAGCGGCTTCAAAGATGAGACCGGCGAAGGCGAAGGGCTCGGCTTCAACCACAACCACCCATTACCGGAAGATTGCACTACCGAGCAGTATCACAAGACCCTCGGCAAGGCGTTGCGCCAGATCAAGGCCTTCGGCCCGCGATTCCTGCTGGTCAGTCTCGGCCTCGACACCGCCAATGGCGACCCCACCGGCACCTGGAATCTGGCCGCCAAGGATTTTGGCCTGATCGGTCGCTACATCGGTAGCCAGGCTCTACCCACCCTGGTGGTGCAGGAGGGTGGCTACCGCAACCGCGTGCTCGGTGTCAATGCCCGGCATTTTTTCGATGGGCTGTGGCGGGAGACGAGCGGCGTCGCCTGACCTTTCGGGGGATGGCAATCAGTGTCACCGAATGGCGCCTGCGGAAATCACGCTGACATGGTTGAAGCAGTTGTCTGCTAAGCCTTTGACGAGGTTGGGGTCGATACGCCGAACGGACAGCACGCTGTAGTGACGACAATGGGGGAACACGTAACGAGTACATGTCACTGCGTGACCAGGGATAGGTACGTGGAAAATCAGTATAATCCGAGTGGTCTTGAGGTGTTAAGTGGTTTTGCCTGCCGGGGATCGGGTTTGACAAGGACTTGACTGTGGGGTAGAAGTGAAGACCAATTTTGTGAATCAAGTCAGTGGCTTGAGAGCACTGCGCCCCCTTCGCCGGTCACCAGGCGTGACGTGAGAACAGGACGAAAAGATGTCAAACCAGCCAACCGACCTCGATCAGCATAGCGACGAGCACCGTCAACGCATCAAGCACAGCATTGAAAAAGCGGAAAAATACAGCAAGCGCAAGGCAGGCAAGCACAAGGCCGAAATGGCACTGATCCAGCGGGCTCTGCCGCTGCTTGTAAATGTCGAAACTATTCTCGATGCGCCGTGCGGCGTCGGCCGGGCCACGCTCATGCTGGCCCGTGCGGGGTATTCCGTGACCGGAATCGATCTGGGCGAGGGCGCCCTGGAACTAGCCCGCAAAACCATCGCGCAAGCCCAGGTCGCTGCCGTTATCGAAAAACAGGACCTGCTCGAGCTCGACTATACCGACGGACAGTTCGACGCCGTACTCTGCTTCCGACTGATACATCACCTGCCGACTCCACGCCACCGGCAGGTGATCATCGCCGAGTTGTGCCGGGTCGCCGGGAGATACGTCCTGATCTCCTACCTCAGCCCCTGGTCGCCCACGTCGGCACAGCGTCTCATCAGCGCCAAAATGGGCGGACGCCCATCCGTGCAGTACACCACTCCGTTAAAAGAAGTGGCAGCGCATTTTCAGCAGTGCGGCTTCAAACTGGTCAAAGACTTTGCCTGTTGCCGACTCGTCCACTCCCTGCATCTGGCCCTGTTCGAACGCGAGACGCCTTAGCCTAGTCTGGAGATGCAGAGAAAAAACAAGTAACTGTTCAGCTGACCTACAGCTTACAGCTAAATTCTTATCGCTATAATTCATCCATATCCAGACGGAAAAAATCTTTCGCCTCGGGGGTCTTCTCTTCGAGGGCATAACGAACCGGTGCGGTGTTGGGTGCAAACGCCTCAATCACGATGTCCGGGCTGTCTTCGGGCGCCAGCAGGCCGGTAAGAGGGTCTATCGGCCGGAATTCAATGCTGTCTGGTACCGGAAACTGCTCAACCGGCAGATCCCTGGTCGCCTCGGTCATAAATGCGACCCAGGCGGGAGCCGCCGCTTTCGAGCCGGTTTCTGCTTTGCCGAGAGGACGTTCCAGGTCGTAACCAACCCAGGAGACGGCGAGCAGCTGGTTGACGTAACCGATAAACCAGGCATCCTTGAGATCGTTGGTGGTGCCGGTTTTGCCGGCCGTAGGCCGTTGCAGACTCTTGGCGCGCCAACCGGTGCCGTTTTGTACCACGCTCTCAAGCAGGTTGGTGGTCAGATAAGCTGTTTCGGGACTGATGACGCGAATGCGTGATTGGCCGATCAATTTCTGGTCAGGCTGGGGGCCCGCCGGAAAATCCGCCGGATCATTCGATTCAATCACCTTGCCGTCACGATCAAGAATCTTGTCGATGTAAGTCGGCACTACGCGAACGCCGCCGTTAGCGAGCACCGCATAACTGCGGGCCAGTTCCATCGGCGTCAGGGCCGATGAGCCGAGACCGAGGGTCAGGTCTTCGGCAAGCTCAGATTCAATGCCGAGTTTGCGGGCGTATTTGGCTGCGTAACCGACGCCGATGTCTTCGAGGATTTTAATGGTGATGACGTTGTAAGACTTGGCCAGAGCGGTACGCAGTGGAACCGGTCCGTAGAAACGCTTTGAGTAATTCTTTGGCTTCCATTCCCTGATTTCGCCACTCTCAAGTCGTTCCTTGTAGATCAAAGGTGTGTCGAGGATCACAGTGGCCGGCGTATAGCCCTTATCGAGGGCTGAGGCGTAGATCAGGGGTTTCATCGCCGAACCGGGCAGGCGGTGGGCCTGGAGCACACGGTTGAACTGGCTGGTGCGGAAATCGTAACCACCGACCATGGCTTTGATCTGTCCGCTGTGGGGGTCCATAGCCATCAGCGCCCCCTGTGCCTGCGGCTCCTGCTCCAGAGCGACCTGCCAAGGCCCTTGTTGCGGAATTGCCAGGACGCGAATTTCGATCCTGGCTCCGATCGGCAGGCGGGTCGTGCCTTGCGTGGCATTACCGGTTGCGCTTGCGTCACGCTTGACTTGCTGGATTGGTCCGGCCCAGGCGGACTCTTTGAGAGCGATGCGCCCTTCCCTGTCGGCAAAGCGGACGTGCAAGCTTTTTTGGTCGGAACCGCTGATGATCGCCTCAATAAAATCACCGACCTGTGGTTCTTTTGCGGTAAACGCGTCAATTTGCTCAACCAGGAAGAGGTTTTCTTCTGCGGGACTCAAAACGGCCAGAGGGCCGCGATAACCCTGGCGCTTGTCGTGCTCACGCAGACTGTCCTGGACCGCAGTCTGGGCGGCAAGCTGCATCTGCAGGTTCATGCTGGTCTGTACCTCAAGGCCGCCCCGGTAGAGTTGCTCTTCACCATAGGTGTTTTCGAGATAGCGACGGACCTGCTCGGTGAAATAAGCCGCGTTGGTCAGGTGCTGATTGATGCGGGGCCGGATCTCGAGTTCCTGGGCGATGGCCTGGTCTGCTTCTTGTTGAGAGATAAAGCCTTCGTTGACCATGCGGCCAAGCACATAAACCTGACGCTCCTTGGCCCTTTCATAATAACGGTAGGGCGAGTAGCGGCTGGGGGCTTTGGGTAAACCGGCGAGAATGCTGCACTCGGCAAGAGTCAGCTGCTCAATATCCTTGTCGAAATAGTTCTCGGCTGCGGCCTGAACGCCGTAGGCGCCATGACCGAGGTAGATCTGGTTGAGATAGAGATAGAGAATCTCTTCTTTGGAAAGGCGCTTTTCCATGCGATAGGCAAGAATGGCCTCTTTAAACTTACGCTTGAATTTTCTCTCCGGGGTCAGTAACAGACTCTTGGCCACCTGCTGGGTGATCGTGCTGCCGCCCTGGACAATACCGCCCGCCTTGATGTTCTTGATCGCCGCTCTGAGGATGGAAACGATGTCGATGCCCTTGTGCTTGAAGAAGTTTGCGTCTTCAGCCGCCACGAAAGCCTGAACCAGCTGTTTCGGCATTTTTGAGACCGGTACGATGATCCGGCGTTCCTCGTAAAGTTCGGCAATCACCGAACCGTCGTCACTGAGCACCCGGGTGACGATCGGTGGGCGGTAGTCAGCGAGGGTGTCAACCTTGGGCAGCGTTTTGGAGACATAGAAGTAGGCGCCGACCGGTAAAACGATAGCGAGGAAAAGTCCGAGCAGACCAAGAGCCAACAGGGCGCGGGTCAGGATGGCAAGTAAAGATTTTTTCTCTTTGTTGTGCGGTTTTGACATATAACCCTCGTTTGAACATGCGACGCAACGTCGGCTAAGGCAAATTTCTGGCTTTTCGCTTCGGCCTCTATGGTCGGAAAGCTTTTTATAACGGGCTTTTTTACCATAGCCTATCACTCTTCGGCAACTTTTTTGCCGGTTTAACAGGACCTTGCGCTATGCTATAGTTATATGCTGTTGAAAACAGACGCTTGCTGTTAAATTCACTGCCAACCAAGGAGTTCCACTTGTCCTCTACAGATTTTCGTCGCAACAAGATCGTCGCCACGATTGGGCCGGCCAGTTCCAGCAAAGAGATGTTGCTGGCCCTGATGGAAGCCGGTGCCGACGTCTTCCGGCTTAATTTTTCTCACGGCCAGCATGCTACCCTGCGAGAAACGGTGGCCCTGATCCGTGAAATTTCCCGTAACCGCAGGCGTGCCGTTGCCATTCTCGGTGATCTGCAGGGGCCAAAGATTCGTACCGGCATGATGCGCGGGGATGTCATGACCCTGACCGCTGGCGAAAAGGTGGTGATTACTACAGCCGATGTCCTCGGGGAGAAGGGCGTCATCCCGACAACCTACAAGGCGTTGCCGCAAGATGTCAGTACTGGCGACAGAATTCTCCTTGACGACGGTCTGCTCGAGTTGCAGGTCGAAAAGATCGCCGGTGAACAGGTGTCTTGCCGTGTGCTCGTCGGCGGACAATTGAAAAACCGCAAAGGCATGAACCTGCCGGGTGTGGCGGTTTCCGCGCCGGCTCTGACCGATAAGGATCTGGCTGATCTGGAATTCTGCATCGAACAGGAGCTTGATTTCCTGGCCCTCTCATTTGTGCGTACGGCTGCAGAAGTTGTCGACCTCAAAAAACGCCTCTCGGCAAGAGGGGTGACCATCCAGGTGATCGCAAAGATTGAAAAACCGGAGGCGGTGGCAGCTTTTGCCGAGATTCTTGAAGCGGCCGACGGCATCATGGTGGCCCGCGGCGATCTGGGGGTGGAGATCAACCCGGAAAAGGTGCCTCTGATTCAGAAACATATTATCAGACAGTGCAATCTGGCGGGCAAGCCGGTGATCACGGCCACCCAGATGTTGGAGAGCATGGTCAATAACCCGCGGCCGACCCGCGCCGAAACTTCGGATGTCGCCAACGCGATCCTCGATGGCAGCGATGCGATTATGCTGTCGGCGGAGACGGCTTCGGGTGACTACCCCTGCCAGGCCGTGGAGATGATGGTCAGGGTTGCCGTCGATGTGGAACGAGACCCGCAGCTCAAGGAGCAGTTTTTTTATCCCTTGCTGGATAGGTCCGGCACCCGCAGTCTCACCGAAGCGATCGGCCAGGCCGCCTGCCGGGTGGCCGAAAACGTTGGTGCTGCGGCCATTTTGGCTTTCACCCAGACCGGCAGCACGGCTGCCCTGGTCGCCAAGTACCGGCCGCAGATGCCGGTTTATGCGGTGACGCCGACTTTAGCCGTGCGTCGGCGCATGGCGCTGTATGCCGGGGTTCGCTCGATCCGGGTCGATATCGAAGGCGATACGGAAACACAGATCCGCTCGGTGGACGCAGCAGTCATTGAGGCCGGGGTACTCAACAGGGGGGATATCGTGGTGATTACCATGGGCAGTCCGCTTTCCGATCCCGGCACCACCAATCTGCTCAAGGTTCACCAGCTGGGCAGTTGATTGAAAAACCTGGAACGCGTGACGCGGAACGAGGGACGGGAAGAGAACTATGAATAAAAAAGCAGTCGTACTTTATAGCGGTGGTCTCGATTCGACCACCTGTATGGCGATCGCCCGGGCCGATGGTTTTGAGGCTTACGCCATGAGTTTTGCTTACGGCCAGCGGCATTCCGTGGAACTCGACAAGGCCCGGCAGTATGCGCCTGAAATCGGTGCGCTCAAACACCAGGTGGTGGAGATCAATCTGCGCCAGTTTGGCGGCAGCGCCCTGACTTCCGACATCGAGGTGCCGAAAGATCAGAGCTCGACAGAGGACATCCCGATTACCTATGTTCCTGCCCGCAACACGATTTTTTTAAGCTTCGCTCTCGGCTGGGCCGAAGTGCTTGGCGCCTATGATATCTTTATCGGCGTCAACGCCCTCGATTACTCAGGCTATCCGGACTGTCGTCCGGAATTCATCAGCGCTTTTGAAAATATGGCCAACCTGGCCACCCGGGCCGGGGTCGCTGGCGATTCCCCTTACACTATTCATTCACCACTGATTCAGCTCAGCAAGGCGGAAATTATCCGCACTGGTCTTGACCTGGGAGTCGACTACCGGTTAACGCATTCCTGCTACGATCCCGCACCGGGCGGCCTGGCCTGTGGCCGCTGTGATTCATGTTTTTTGCGCCTGAAAGGTTTTCGCGAGGCAGGACTGGAAGACCCGATTGATTATGTGACCCGTGGCGTATAGCGCGTAGCGAGATAAAGGCAAAATAATGAAACAAAAGAATCAAGACAAGGGTTTTTCACGCCGCACGCCACGCGCCACGGGCCCCACCGGCGAAGCCGGCGGCATGCCTGATCTGCAGAAAAGCCATGATGATCGCAACATCGCCATCGACAAGGTCGGCGTCAAGGATATCAGCTATCCGATCGTCGTCATGGACAAGAGCAAAGAGCATCAGCAGACGGTGGCGCGCATCAATATGTATGTCGATCTGCCCCACCACTTCAAGGGCACGCACATGAGCCGCTTCATCGAGATCCTTAACCAGTATCATGGCCAGGTCAGTATCGACCGCATGAACAGCATGCTCAGGGATATGAAACAGCATCTCGAAGCCAGCCGTGCCCACCTCGAGCTGGTGTTTCCCTATTTCATCGAAAAGCAGGCTCCGGTGTCCGGGGCGCGCAGCTTGATGGAGTACCACTGCAATATGACGGGCAGTCTGGGTGAGGATTACGACTTCGTCCTCGGCGTTACCGTCCCCATGACCTCCCTCTGTCCTTGCTCGCGGGAAATCAGCGAGCGCGGTGCCCACAACCAGCGCAGCGCCGTGACGGTAGAGATCCGATACAGCGATCATATCTGGCTGGAAGACCTGATTGCCTGGGTGGAAGAGTGCGGCAGCGCGCCGGTTTACGCTCTGCTCAAGCGGGATGACGAAAAAGCCCTGACCGAGATGGCCTACGACAACCCGATGTTTGTCGAAGACGTGGTGCGCGCGGTCACCCAGCGTTTGCTTAAGGTCCCCGAGATCACCTGGTTCAAGGTGGCCTGTGAGAATTTTGAGTCAATTCACAATCATTCGGCCTACGCCCTGGTGGAGCGGAGCAGGTCTGAATAAGTGGATAACCCTGTGGAAAAAGTGGATAACTCGTTAAACAGCCACATTTTTGATCATGCTGCCGCGATTATCGGCCTGTTTGCCAAAGAACCGGTTGCAGGTCAGGTCAAAACCCGATTATTACCGGCTTTAACCGCAGAGCAGGCCTGTCGGCTCTATCAGGTTGCTCTCAGCGAGACGGTGAACCGACTGTTCTCTACCGGGCGGCCCCTGGTGATCTGTTATAGCGGACGACGGCAATGGTTCACTGAACGTTTTCCCGAGCTGCCCCTGCTCGCACAGCGAGGTGAGGGTCTCGGTGCCCGCATGGGCAACGCTGTGCAGGAGCTCTTTGGTCTCTCTGACGGTCCGGTGCTACTGGCGGGCTCCGACAGCCCCGATTTGCCGATCAGCCTGGTTGACCAGGTTGTGCAGTCACTCCGGGCAACAGATGTGGCCACCATCCCCTGCCAAGACGGCGGCTATGTGGCCATCGGCCTGAAGAAGCCGTGCACGGCGCTGTTTGCCGGAATTCCCTGGAGTACTTGCGGGGTTCTGCAGGCCACCCGGCAAGCCTGTCGTCGGCTCGGCCTGAGCTACCAGGAAACCGCAGAGTGGTATGATCTCGATGAAATAGACGATCTGCGGCAGCTGGCAAGCCGCTCGCCCGATTCGAAAACCGCCCGGCATCTGCTTGCCGAGTTGCAAGACCGGTTATAGAATACAACGGCAAGCCGGTTGACTTGCCGACAGGGCTAACCGATAATCAGAACATCAAGCAGACCGGGTTGCCGCTCTGGTCAGCTTGACATCCTGCAAGTGTTAAGGAGAACTCCCTTGGATTTGGTGCTTAATGCCGGCCCGGTCGTCAAACTGGTGCTGTTGATTCTGGTCTATTTTTCCGTGGTCTCCTGGGCCATCATCTTCTACAAGCAGCTGGTTATTCATCGGGCGATCCGCGATTCGGAGCGGTTTCTCGACTTCTTCTGGTCGAAAAAAAGCTTCGATACCATCGGCAAGGGCCTGGATGCTTATCGGCATTCCCCCCTCACCGTGCTGTTTCGGGAAGTCTACAGTGAACTGGCTCAGAACCGCCGTCAGAATGAAGGCGAGGAAGCAGGCAACCTGGTGGCCGACCTCGGCGAGCAGGAAAGGGTTGCCCGCGTGCTGCGTCGCTCTACGACTTCTGAAAGCCATCGCCTGGAAAAATATCTCTCTTTTCTTGCCACCACCGGCTCGGCTGCACCTTTCATCGGCCTGTTCGGTACCGTCTGGGGGATCATGGATGCCTTCCACGGCATCGGCATCAGTGGCAACGCTTCACTGGCCGTTGTGGCCCCGGGCATCTCGGAAGCCCTGGTCGCTACCGCGATCGGTCTGGTTGCGGCGATCCCCGCGGTTATCGGTTACAATCATTTTGTCAATAAGGTTAATGTTTTGACAGGTGAAATGGATAATTTCAGCCAGGAGATGTTGAACATTGTCCAGCGCATGAGCCGGGGTCGTTAAGATGGAAGTCGGTCAGAACAGTAATCGCCGGCGCACAGTGCTGGCCCAGATCAACGTGACGCCTTTTGTCGATGTCATGCTGGTCCTGTTGATCATTTTCATGGTCACGGCACCGATGATGGAAAAGGGTGTTGATGTTGCCTTGCCGGAAGTAGAAAACGCGCCGAACCTGACTGCGATCAAAGAGCCGTTGGTAATCACTGTTACCAGCAAGGGCGAAATTATGGTCGGCAACAACAGCGTCGCTGACGCGAGCAAACTGATTCCGGTGCTGCAGCAGGTGTTAAGTGAGCGCGACGACAAGACCGTCTATCTGGAAGCGGACCAGGCAGTTCCCTATGGCCAGGTCGTCAAGGTGATGGCCGCAGTCAAGCGCGCCGGAGTCGCCAAGCTTGGTATGGTGACCCAGGAACCGCAAGAGTAAGCGAGTAAGCCTCTGATGTCTGTGCTGCCTTTGCGTCAAATCAACAGCTTCCACAGGGATCCCAAGTTCGGTCGTCTGCTGCTGGTCTCTCTGCTCGTCCACGGCCTGGTCTGGGTGGCCTTCAGTGTTGACCTGTTTGGCACCAGGACGCGCCCCCAGCCGCCGGTCTACTATGTCGACCTGATTCACAAACCGGTGCTCAATCCGCAGGCCGGACGCCCCGACCCCCGACCGGCCCAAAAGCCGAAAGCAGCGGAGGTCAAACCCACGGTGCAGACGGCTCCACCGGTGGTGCAGAAAACCGTCAAACCGGAGGTCAAGCCGCTGGTCAAACCTGTCCAGACCAGCAAACCCGAAGCCCGGCCAGAGCCCAAGCCCAAAGCCAGGCCTGTAACCAAGCCCGAAGTCAAGCCTGTACCCAAACCGGTCGTCACAACGGACACGCGCAACGAGCGGCAAGTGCAGAGTGCCCTTGATGAGATTCGTGAGAGACAGAGACGTCAGGATGAGCGGGATGCGCTGAAAGACAAATTGGCCCAATTAAGAGAAAATGCAGGCGCCGCAACCGTTGCCGCCGATGTCCCGGTAGGGATGCCCGATGGCACAGGCGACGAGGTGGGGATCAGTGCGCTGGCTTTTGTTCGGGCGTTTATCCAGGAAAATTGGGCTCTTTCGCCTTATCTTCTGGATCAGTCACGAATCCGCGATCTCGAGGCGAAAGCCACTTTGACCTATGCCGCCTCGGGAGAAATGATCCGTTATCGGATCAACACACCATCGGGGAACCAGCAGTTTGATGATTCCCTGAAAAGAGCGATCACCAAGTCGAAGCAGTTGCCGCAGCCGCTGCCTCGGCAAATAGAACTCTTGGTAACTTTCAACCTCAAGGAAATGGCCCGGGGAAAATAAGCATGTTGATGCGTTGGTTTATGATCTGCCTGTTCAGCCTAGTTTTACCCTGTTCGGTGCTGGCTGCAACGGAAATAGAAATTTCTGCACCGGGTGAACAATCGATCCCTCTGGCTCTGACCCGCTTGCTCCCTGACAAGGGGCCGGCTTCGGCACAGACCGCGGCGGAGTTTAACGAGGTTCTCGAAGGCGATCTCGACCTGTCCGGTCTTTTTCGTTTCGTTGATCCGCAAGCCTTCCTCGATGATGCCGATCGGATCGGGCTTTACAGCACCCAGGTCGATTTTCCGCAGTGGCGATTACTCGGCAGTGAAACCCTGATCAAGGGAACCTATCGCCTGGAAGGGGATCAGCTGGTCATCGAGGCACGCCTCTTTGATGTTGTCAACCGTCGACTTTTGACCGGGCGTCGCTACGTTGGCGAGACCAAGGATGTCCGCCGCATGGCGCACGCTTTTGCCGATCTGATCCTGAAGGAGCTTACCGGCGAAGAGGGGCCATTCAGTGCACGGATCGCCTACATCTCAGATCAGACCGGCAATAAAGAGCTCTGGTTGATGGACGTTGATGGCAAACGGCCGGTTCGCCTGACCAACCATCGCTCGATCGTGCTCAATCCGGACTTCTCTCCCCGCGGCAAGGAGCTGCTGTTTACCTCCTATCGGGCCAACAACCCCGATCTGTACCGCAAGGAAATCTACACCGGCAAAGAAGCCAAGCTATCCTACCAGCAGGGGCTCAACGTGGCCGGCCGCATGTCTCCCAACGAGCGTGAAATCGCCCTGACCCTTTCCAAGGACGGCAATCCCGAGATCTACCTGATTGGCACCACCGGTCGCATACACAAGCGGATCACCGACAGCTGGGGCATCGACAGTGACCCCTCCTGGAGTCCCGATGGCAGCCAGTTGGCCTTTGTCTCCAACCGGCAGGGCAACCCGCATATCTTCGTTGCCGACATCTTTAGCGGTCAGGCCACAAGGTTGACCCGTCAGGGCAAGTACAATGCCACGCCGGCCTGGAGTCCGAAGGGGGACCGCATTGCCTTTACCCGACAAGCCGGCGGCCAGTTTGACATTTACACCATCAATGTCGATGGCACAGATGAACGTCGCCTGACCTTTGGCCCGGGCAACAGCGAACATCCGCGCTGGAGCCCGGACGGCCGTTTCATTGTCTATTCCTCAGACAAGGGCGCCAAGCGGGCGATCTATGTTATGCGCAACGACGGCACCGGTGCCCGGCGCCTGACCTCACCGGACAGCAACAGTCAGCATCCGGCCTGGTCGCCGCGTTGGTAATGGACGGTTTTTGCCAAGCTCTTAAAGGTTGTTTCGCGTCGGCGCATATAGGAACTGGGTCCTGATTGCCGAAGCCACCGCAACTGGTTAATCGCAGCAGGTCAACAACAGAATCGATATCAGGAGGGCAAAAAGCTGACAGCAAGTGGTTGTTATTTCTGATGCAGCCCGTTATAATGCGTGACTTGATTAAAGTGTAGTGAGCATCGTGTTGTTTTAGAAACGATGCTATGACCCGGTCTTAAATTTTAAGGAGCCCACAATGAAAGCAATGCAAACCCTCAAACTTGTTCTGGTCGTTCTCTTCCTTGGCAGCAGTCTTATTGGTTGCGCCAAGCCAGCCCCCGAAGCTGACATGGGTGATGTCGGCAAAACCGATATGAGCCAGACCTCCGATGTCAGAGCTGCTGACGAAGGTTCCATGCAAGTCGAAGAGGTGCCGACCCACGAACAGGTCGCCGGTCTGGAGCGGATCTATTTCGACTTCGATCAGTTCACCCTTTCTGCTGAAGCCCGCAGTATCCTCGGCAACAACGCCAAGTATCTGCAGGCGAATAGTGGAACCAACGTCGTTATCGAAGGGCATTGTGATGAGCGTGGCTCGGACGAATACAACCTGGCTCTCGGTGAGAGCCGCGCCCTCGCTGCCAGGAACTATCTGGTCTCCCTGGGGATCAACGCCAGTCGCCTGTCGGTGATTTCCTATGGCGAAGAGAAGCCCCTGGTTCAGGGTCAAGGCGAAAGCGTCTGGGGACAGAACCGTCGCGCAGAATTTAAAGCGGTCAAGTAAGTCTGCCGATGTCCCTGATCATGCGTGCTTTGGAGTAGAGACATGTTGCGATTCTGTTTGCCGATTGTCCTGGTTGTCAGCTTGCTTTTAAGTGGTTGCATCACCGAGCAAGACCTGCAGCTGCAACGCGATTTTTTAGAGATGAAGCGGCGGCTTGGTGAAACGGAGCGGGCTCTCAAGGAAGTGCAGGATGACGCCTCGGGTGGTGTGCGGGCGCATGTGGATACTCTGGCACGCAATCAAGCCGATTTCCAGGCCGAACTCGACGGCGTGCGCGTCGATCTGCAGTCGATACAGGGACAAGCCGGTGATCAGGAGCGCGTCAACGAAAATCTGCGCCAGGATCTGACTCTGCTGCGTGATGAGCTGAGTTTACAGCTGGTCGATCACGAGCAGCGTCTTGCCTTGCTGGAACAAGGCGGTGCTGATCTGCAGCGATCGTCGGCCAGTGTCTCCGTTCAGGCTCCTGTGCAAGCCGTTGCCCGGCCAAAAGCAGCAACGCCGAGCGGAGAAAGCGCTCCCGAGTTGTACGAGCGGGCGTTGCAAACAATCCGTGAACAGCGAGATTTTGCTGCGGGGCGTGAAATGATGGAAACCTTCCTCAAGCGTTATCCAAAAGATGATCTGGCGGTTAACGCAGCCTACTGGGTCGGTGAAACCTATTACGCGGAGAAGGCCTACGAACAGTCGATTCTGAAGTTCGAAGAAGTGATTGAGACCTACGGCGAACATCCCAAGGTCGCTTCGGCGATGCTCAAACAGGCCCTTGCCTTCAGGGCCAGTGGCGACAAAGCGACTGCAGAGCTGTTGCTCCAGAAGTTGATCAAACGCTTCCCTCTCTCCGGGGAAGCGGAAATCGCCAAAAAAGAATTACAGCCGTAGTAAAGGGGCTTGTCATGCACAGAAAAACAAAAAAAAGTTGACAAGACGGCGCCGGTCAGTTTATAAGACGCATCTTGTGTGCCGCTAGCTCAGTAGGTAGAGCATCTGACTTTTAATCAGATGGTCGTAGGTTCGATCCCTACGCGGCACACCATTTTTCAAGCGTC
The DNA here is from genome assembly GCA_024636215.1 of Deltaproteobacteria bacterium. Next base: position 1,183 of record JAGXHL010000007.1, on the reverse strand, counting down.
GTACATTGCAGGAGCATTCCTGCTAGGTACTTAAAAGTTTTAAGTCCCTATCGTCTAGCCTGGCCCAGGACACCGCCCTTTCACGGCGGCGACAGGGGTTCGAATCCCCTTGGGGACGCCAAAAGTTAAGAAGCCCTTCTGCTGAAAATGCAGGGGGGCTTTTTGCTTTTTTAGCCGCAGGAATTGGGAAAAGGTTGGTTGTAGGTTGGTTCGTGGAACCAACTCACAGGGGTTCAGCGGGGGAAACTGTCGTAGCGGTGCGGAGACGGGGTGACAGTGGCCGATCTCGATCAGCCCTATAATGCCCTAGGCCCGCTGTCTAAATCGCTACTAGGGGCGGCTGTGTTCCTTCTCGTCACACATGAGATACGGGTACGCCGGTCAACTGGAAAGACGACTCCAGAAAGCCCTGAGGTACTGTATTACTGTTTTGCTTCTGCCACACGCTTGCAGTGAGTAATAGTGCTTATGGAGGTGATGGGGGCTTTATACAAAAAGTTCGGCGCGCCGAAGTAGACTTTTGTTTTGTGATGTGTGGGCCTTGGAGAGATACGCGAACCAACCAAAGCTTCAAGCGTATCCTGCGGGTGCTTTATAGAATAAAAAGCACGTCTGCTTGAGTTCATTAAAAAGGATTGGTACAGGTTATTTTGTAAACCTTTGCTTATAGCTTGGCGGTATTGAGTCTCCTATAAATCCTGAGGACTTCTGGGAACTAGTTGCAAGAATATAAATAAGATTATGTCCGATGGATTTCTAAGTGTTACAGTAAATAGTGATTTATAGGAAGAAAGCTAAAGGGTTAAGTTACAATCATTATGGCCGCAACTTACTATAGATCAGCACGACACAAACTCAGAATCTCAAAAATTTAACGCCTCAAAACTTTAAATGGCGGTGCTAACCGGTTTGATAAATGGCTTGGGTTTGAGTTGTCAGAAAGCCGGAATTCTGTCTTCGAAATATCAGGAATATCCCCCTCAGACCACTCAAGGTCGGGCGCAAGACACGGCCGGGGAGGGCAGCGGCGGGGCGTGGAAGGCCCGGTCGGTAAAATGGGGCGCAATGATGACAAAAAATATCGGTAAATTCATAGAGAACAGTACCGCGCTGGATCTGGCCGGTCGAGTGGTCAGAGGGATCCGCAAGGATCACTGCATCGGGCACGCGGCCGAGATTGCAT
>JAGXHL010000006.1 GCA_024636215.1 Deltaproteobacteria bacterium | reverse complement strand
TCGTTGAGCCGGTCTCCGTGACTTCGACGATGGCATCGCACAGACCCTTGAGAATTTTGGCTTCGGTCGCACCCCAGGAGAATTCGACTTCGACCGGGATGTTGCGCTCGGCAAAGAAACGTTTGGTGAAACCGACCAGCTCGGTTGAGATGGTGGCGCCGGCGAGATCCTCCGGCTTCTCAACCTTGGAATCGGGCCCGACCACCAGCACCCATCGTGCCGGCCGCCGCGATACCTTGGAGTAAACCATCTCGCCGACCTCGACCACGTCGGAATCATTTTCCCTGACCCAGTCGCGCCCGGCAATGCCGACATCAAGCTTGCCTCGTTCAAGGACCTTGGCCATTTCCTGAGGACGGAGCAGGCTGCATTTCAGTTCGTCGTCATCGCTGCTCGGAAAGTAGCTGCGTGACGACGTTTTGATCTTCCAGCCGGCTTTTGCAAAGAGCTCTATGGTTGCCTCTTCAAGGCTGCCTTTGGGAAGCCCGAGTTTCAGTTCGTTTGCCATGATAAACCTCAGTATGGGCTATGGCCACGGACACAGAGATACGGAGAAAAACCCTTAATGCATACTCATGGGCTTTGTTTTGACTCAGCGTCTTTCTGCCTCGGTGGCAAAAAATTACTTCTTTTTGTAGACTTCCTCAGGATCAAAGAGGGGGTTGGAATGTTCCACCCACTGGCTATCTTCCCAACGTACGTAAAAGCAGCTGCGGTTGCCGGTATGGCAGGCCGCCGGACCATTCTGTTTGACCTTGATCACCACTGTGTCGGCATCGCAGTCAGTAAGAACTTCGACAACATCCTGGGTGTTGCCGGACTCTTCACCTTTCATCCAGTACTTGTTGCGCGTGCGACTGTAAAACCAGGTCTTGCCGTCGCGCAGCGTGTTGGCGAGGGTTTTCTCATCCATGAAAGCAACCATAAGAACTTCACCATTTTCATGGTCCTGAATAATGGCGGGAATCAGACCGCCCATCTTCTCAAAATTAATCTCTGTCACAGTTGTTGACCTCCCTGCTGAATTTATGGAAATCATGTATTACCTGCTCGCTGGAACGGTGTCAACTGTTTGGGGGCTCGTTGTGTCTGTCCGAAGAAGACCTGCAGAGGGGAAATCGCCAGAAGGGCTTGGGTCGCCTGGCGAATCGCTGCCCGCCCGAAAACTTTGGATGAGATGGAAACTTATTGATTAACGGACTTATAACCAAAACAAAGGTTAGCCACCAAGGCACCAAGACACTGAGCAGATTTTTGAATTTTCTTCAAACAGTCATGTTGCGAGATAGAAAATATCGATCTTTACCCTGTAAAATTTACTGCTTGGTGCCTTGGTGTCTTGGTGGCAAAACAAAACCTTTTTTTGGGTTATAGAACCTAAAACATTTGATTAACGCAAAGATGCAAAGAATAAAGAAAGGTGAAAGAGAAGATTTTTAAAAAAACATGTATTTTTAACTCTAACCTCTTGTAAGGAGACCAACATGTACACCGTGAATCTAGCCGGTCGCAACATCACGGTCGGCAAAATCGTCTGCATCGGCCGGAACTACGCCGAACACATTAAAGAACTTGGTAACAAGACTCCGGACCAACCGGTCCTCTTCATGAAACCGGCCAATACCATCGTTGCATCGGGTGGGACCGTGGTCATTCCCGAGTATTCCAATGACTGTCACCATGAAATCGAACTCGCGGTTTTGATCGGCAAAAAAGCAAAACAGGTGCGTAGCGAAGAGGCGCTTGATCACGTAGCCGGATACGCCGTTGCTCTGGATCTGACGCTCAGGGATGTGCAGAATACGCAAAAGGCGAAAGGTCTGCCCTGGGAAATCGCCAAAGCCTTCGATACCTCCTGCCCGCTTTCGGCTTTCGTGCCGGCAAAGCAAGTCACAGACCCACAAAAGCTGCAACTCAAGCTGACTGTGAACAACCAGCTGCGCCAGAACGGCAACACCAGCGACATGATGCACACGACAGCAGAGCTGATTTCTATCGTGTCCACTTACTTTACCCTGGAAGAGGGAGATATCCTGCTGACCGGAACACCGTCAGGCGTTGCTAGAATCTGCAGCGGTGATCACCTTGAAGCAAGCATTGCCGGGGTCGGCACCCTGATGGTGACCGTCGACTAAGAACCACTCGCCAGTTTTTTCTGCAATGCAACGGCTTCTTGCGGAGTCAGATCCCAGGGATGTCGGGCCGTGAATTGCATTTTTGCAGCTCGCGCCTCGTGAAACAGGCGCTACACCTGATTGCGTGGCGTTCCCGCCAGAAAAGCGCGAAGGTTTTCGACAACTTCACCGATCAGTCGTTGCCTTGCGGCAAAAGTCGCCCAGGCCAGATGCGGCGTAATGTAACAGTTCGGTGCCGTCAGCAGGGGATTGTCTGCCGGTGGCGGCTCCACAGAGAGCACATCCAGACCGGCGCCGGCAATGGCGCCTCGATGCAAAGCCTCTGCCAGGGCCTTTTCGTCAACCAGCAGCCCCCGGCTGGTGTTGATCAGATACGCCGACGTCTTCATCAATGCCAGGCGCTCGGCGTTGACCAGCGACGCTGTTTCCGGTGTGAGCGGGCAGTGCAGACTGACTACATCGGATGCGCTTAACAGCTGATCAAGTTCGACAAACTGCACTTGCGGATGAGCAACAGGGTCGGGAGTACGGGTATGCACCCGTATCTGCATGCCAAAAGCTGCAGCGATGCGCGCCGCGTCCCGACCGATATCTCCGTAACCGATCACGCCAAAGACTTTGTTGGTAAGTTCCACCTGGGGTGTTTTCTGGAAGGCGAAATCTGGGCAGTTTGTCCACGCGCCCTGCCGAACCAGTTCGGCATGCAGGCCAACGCCGCGGGCCAGCTCGAGAAGCAGCGCAAAAGCGTGCTGGGCCACCGATGACGTGCTGTAGGCAGGCACATTGCTGACGACAATTCCATGAGCCCGTGCGGCGTTCAGATCAACGACATTAACGCCGGTGGCCTGCAGACCGATGTAGCGCAATTCCGGCAAGACGGCCATTTCCTCAGCACCAAGGTAAGCCTTGTTGGAGATCAGGATTTCGGCACCGGCCGCACGTTCAAGGATCAAATCTGCCGACGTGCGATCGTAAACGATCAGCTCACCCAGTTCAGCTAAACCGTCCCAGGAGAGATCGCCCGGATTGGTCGCGTAGCCATCAAGGACAACGATCTTCACGGCGTTTCTCCCCCGTCAGCAAACACCAGTCCATCGCCGTCATGCAGGCGGTTTAGATAAGAGGTGAGGCGTTGAGTATGCTCGCGATCGGCCTCGGCCAGAGACATGAACATAGTCTGCAGATCCGGCTGATTGCCGGACGCGGCAAAGCCAAGATGAGCGGCCAGGAATGCATCCTCGAGTTCCACGGACGTATAGATTGCTTCTTCCAGAGACAGGCCGCCTTGCTGCTCCTTTTGAAGAATTTCGGCGGCGCGCTCCAAAAGCTGCTGCATGCCGTCGAGGGTCAGGCTGCACGTGATAACACCTGCCTTCTCAAACCGCTCGCCGACCAGCCGGATGCGCTGCGCATGACGCTTTTCATCATCTGCCATCTGCTGCCAGATTTCACGCAATTCATCGTCGGCATCCGGATGGTTCACCAGTTTCCGATAAATTTCACCGACCCGCTCTTCGACATCGATACAGGTTTGCAGGATCGCTTGCATTCAGGACTCCTTTAAGTTTTGCCACACAGAACACGCAAAGGGCACAGAGAAGCATCTCAGTGGCTTAAAATTACGGACTTATAGCCAAAACAAAGGTTAGCCACCAAGGCACCAAGACACGGAGCAAATTTTTGAATTTTCATCAAACAGTCATGTTGCGAGATAGAGCATATCGATCTTTACACCGTAAAATGGACAGTTTGGTGCCTTGGTGTCTTGGTGTCTTGGTGGCAAAATAAAACCTTTTTATGGGTTATAGAACCTTAAGACTAAAAGATGCTTTGATTTCATGTGCTTGTTAATCTTCTTCCAGCACCGCTTGTGCGGCAGCCAGACGGGCGATCGGCACCCGGAATGGCGAACATGACACATAGTCAAGGCCGATGCGGTGGCAGAACTTCACTGAGGAGGCCTCGCCACCGTGTTCGCCACAGATGCCGAGCTTGATGTCGGGGCGCGTCTTGCGACCCAGTTCGCAACCCATCTTCACCAGTTGACCGACACCTTCCTGGTCGATGGCAACAAAGGGATCGTTCGGGAAGAACTCCCGTTCAACATAGAATGGCAGGAACTTGCCGGCATCATCGCGGGACAGCCCATAGGTGGTCTGGGTCAGGTCGTTGGTGCCGAAGGAGAAGAAATCGGCTTCATGGGCAATGGCATCGGCAGTCAGGGCCGCGCGGGGCAGCTCAATCATGGTGCCGATAAGATAGGTGACTTCGACACCATAGCGAGCAATCACTTTATCGGCAACGCGGATTGCGTTGGCGCGCAGGACCGCCAGCTCTTTCACTTCGCAGACCAGAGGGATCATGATTTCGGGAATGATCGAGAAGCCCTGGTTCTTGACCAGCTCACAGGCGGCTTCCATTATCGCCTGTACCTGCATGTCATAGATCTCGGGATAAGTAACGGCGAGCCGGCAGCCGCGATGGCCGAGCATCGGGTTGAACTCGTGCAGCGACTCGATCTTGGCTTTCAGCACCTGCACCGACACATTCATCTCCCGAGACAGCGCCTCGATGTCTTTTTCAGCCTGAGGCAAAAACTCATGCAACGGCGGATCAAGCAGGCGGATCGTTACCGGCAGCCCCTTCATCACCTCGAACAATCCGAGGAAATCCAGCTTCTGCATCGGCAGGATCTTGGCCAAGGCGCGCTTGCGACCTTCCACATCAGCAGACAGGATCATTTCGCGCACAGCGGCAATGCGATCGCCTTCAAAGAACATATGCTCAGTGCGACAGAGACCGATCCCTTCGGCGCCGAAGTCACGTGCAACCTGTGCATCGTGCGGAGTGTCGGCGTTGGTGCGTACCTTCATGCGACGGACCTGGTCTGCCCAGACCATCAGCTGACCGAATTCACCACTCAGCTCTGGTTGCACCGTCGGCACTTCCCCTTTTATCACTTCGCCGCTTGAGCCATCGAGGGTGATGATCTCACCTTTCTTGAAAACCTGACCATCGCGTGCGGTAAATTCCTGATTGGCGTAGTTGACCTTGATGTCGCTGCAACCGGCCACGCAGCATTTACCCATGCCGCGAGCAACCACTGCGGCATGGGAGGTCATGCCACCGCGTGCCGTGAGGATGCCCTGAGCGGCATGCATGCCGTGGATATCCTCGGGGCTGGTCTCAACGCGCACCAGAATGACCTTGAGGCCGATTTTGACGGCATCTTCCGCATCATTGGCAGAGAAGACCACCTCGCCACAGGCCGCCCCTGGCGATGCCGGCAGGCCTTTGGCAATGACCGTCTTTGGTGCAGCAGGGTCAAGCGAGGGATGCAGCAACTGGTCGAGTTGCACCGGAGCCACGCGCATGACCGCGTCATTTTCGCTGATCAGGCCTTCAGTAACCATATCGACGGCGATTTTCACCGCCGCCCTGGCGGTGCGTTTGCCGTTACGGGTCTGCAACATGTAAAGCTTGTGCTTTTCGATCGTGAACTCGATATCCTGCATATCCTTGTAGTGTTTCTCAAGGGTGCTGCGAATTTTAACCAGCTGCTCATAGCAGTCGGGGAGCACGTCCTCCATGGCCGGCAAATCACCCGGCTGGTATTTCGCCTTGTTGATCGGCTGCGGAGTCCGGGTTCCGGCGACCACGTCTTCACCCTGAGCATTAACCAGATACTCGCCATAGAAATAGTCTTCACCGGTTGAGGGGTCGCGGGTAAAGGCAACGCCTGTGGCGCAGTCATCACCCATATTGCCGAACACCATCGACTGCACGGTAACAGCCGTACCCCATTCAGAAGGAATATTATTAAGCTTGCGGTAAGTGATGGCCCGGAAATTCATCCAGGAGCTGAAGACGGCACCGATGGCTCCCCAAAGTTGTTCTTTGGGATCCAGAGGGAATTCGTGACCCAGCTCCTCCTTGACCTTGGTCTTGAACAGCCCAACCATTTCTTTGAGATCAGCGGCAGTCAGAGCAGTATCTTCGACGACGCCGCGATCTTGCTTCATCTTTTCCAGGATATGCTCAAGGATGTCGCCGTCCAGGTTGAGCACAACATTGGAATACATCTGGATAAAGCGCCGGTAGGAGTCGTAAGCAAAACGCTCGTCGCCGCTCTGGGCAATCACGCCCTGGACGGTTTCGTCGTTGAGGCCGAGGTTGAGAACCGTATCCATCATGCCGGGCATTGAGGCGCGCGCACCGGAACGCACCGAAACCAGCAGCGGATTGTTGCGGTCACCGAACTTCTTGTCCATCAGCTGTTCGACCCGCGCCAGCTGCTGGTTTACTTCTTGCTCCAACCCGTCCGGATAGTTGCGGTTGTTCTTATAGAACTCGGTGCAGACTTCCGTGGTAATCGTAAAACCGGCCGGCACCGGCAGGCCGATACTGGTCATTTCCGCCAGATTCGCACCCTTGCCGCCCAGCAGATTTTTCAAGTCACCGCGCCCTTCAGCCTCGCCGTTACCGAAAAAATAGACATACTTTGCCATGTTTACTTCCTCCCCTTGGATGTTGCTATGGATAAATTATTGTCGGTTCTTCCGGTTGACTAAAATGTGGCGC
>JAGXHL010000005.1 GCA_024636215.1 Deltaproteobacteria bacterium | reverse complement strand
TACGGGCCGAAGCGAAAATTTGGATGTTTGAGAACAGATTTTAGCTCATTTGCAGGTTCATAGCCGTAGCTATGGACCAAAAAGGAGCTGAAATATGGGCCAAACAGCCGGATTTGCAGCCGGCTCATGGATAGTCCGACAGTCTGCTAGGATCTGATTTTAATAACCAGCACTCTCTGCACAGAGAGTTTTCACGGGAGAGACATCATGAAAAGCGCAGCCAATATTGTCAGTCATGCCAAAGCCAGTTACACCGTCGCAGTTATGGGCGTCCTCGGAGTCTTTGCCTTTGTGTCAGCGGTCCTGATTGCCTGGCCGGCACTTGCTTACCTCGGCGCCAAGATGTTTAACTAGTTTTCGTCCGGAAGCGGCCCTTTTCCGCCGATGCGGCGTCAATCGGCGGGCTGGTTTGTGCGGCGTACTGATGTACGCCTCCGCGCCAACCCTTGATTTCCTTGCCTCGACGAAAAATTGCTCGTTTCCAGATCGAAAACTTCGCTGTGTCCATCCGGAGTTTCAGGATAGACACTAACTATAGACACTAACTTAGGCATGAGCAAATAATCGAAAAAGGCCGCTCTCGTTGAGAACGGCCTTTTTAGTTCAATAACTCAACTTCGAGAGCAGAATCAGCCGCTCATACCGAGCATGGCTTTGTAGTCTTCTTCAACCAGTTCCAGGTGATTATGGGTTGATGTGGCGTTGGCGAGGTAGACTCGCGAAATGTCAGGATCTTCAATCTTGGCGGCCATCTCGCGAAGTGATTTTTCCAGCGCTTCTTCCTGGTCGATTGCCAATTCCAAGGCTTTGCGCTCGTCAAAATCCTGGACCAACAAGCTTTGCAGGTTTCTCCACCATGAGGACTCGGTGTTTGGTGGTGCATTCATGAAGTCCTGAAAGGAAGGGATTTCGTCACCGAGATAGATCCTGTAAAAAGATTCGGCATGTTGATATTCCTCACGAGCCAGAATCTCAAATGTCTGCCGGGCTCTATCTTCAGCCATACGCTCTGCGCCATACTTGTAGTAATCCATGGCGTCCTTTTCCGTCTGGATGGACTCCTTGATCGCCTTTTGCACGTCAATGATTGCCATGATTCAAACCTCCTCTATCTGCTCGATTTTTCATAAAATTTAATCGGCCATATTCATAACACATTTTAAGGAACAGGTCTTGCTTTTTCTTCTCAACAGGGGAGGAGCCCGTAAGACGATATCAAGTCGCTTAGCCCCTGATTATGTGCTTCTCATCATTAGGACGATGCCATTTAAGCGGATAAGCATTTTTTTATTCACGGTTATTTCAGCTAATAATGCCGTGAAATGGCGTTGTCTCTGCATTTTTAAATGCATATTCTACTATAAGTGAATTTTAACACTATGCTTAAGCTGGTTTTTTTTACCGCCATATCTATTTTTACAGCAGAAGCTCTGATTATGCTGTTTCTTGAGTCTTTTGGCGGTGGTATGTCGCTTGTAGGCCGGACTTTCCTGGACGCCACTCTGTTGCTGGTCTGTGTTTTGCCGACGCTGTATTTCCTGGTTTTTAAAGAAATGGTGGAACAGATACAAATGCGGCGTCGGGCTGAGGAAAAACAAAATTCATGGAACCAGAGTCTTGAGCTTATGGTCGAGGAGAGGACTGATCGCCTGCAGCGAGCCAATGAAGACCTGCTGGTGGAGGTTCGGGAGCGCGCCCGAACTGCCATGGCTTTGCGTACTGCGCTGAATGAAGCACGTGCAGGCAAGGAGCAGTTGCGTGCAATGATCAATGCCGTGTCAGATGCATTAGTTGTCGTTGATAATCAATGGCAGATAAAGATCGTCAACCAGGCCGCAGAATCCATGTTCGGTGCCGGGGCTTACGATTTACAGGGCAAGTCGTTGAAAGACCTCCTTCTGCCATGGTCTCAGTGCCCGCTCAGCCTGGATGATTTTTTTCTAGGAGAGCGAGATGCTCCGCCGGTTTTCCTGAACTTGCCCGGAGACACCGGTGAAGCGCAGCGTTCGATACAGATGCGTTCTGGCGCCGTACTCAATTGGGAGGGACAGCCTTCGACTGTCTTGATGTTCTCATCTCGTGAAGATCTTTCTCTGCAAGATTCTCAGACTGTTCATTTGAACGGAGTAAGGATGTCTCATGTTTGAGTATGAGTTACCAATAGCTGTTTCCACTCTTGATAAAAAAGAACTCTTGCCTGCCGGTAGTCTTCTGACGGAACAGGTGGTTGCTGATATTGCTGCCCTGGGTCGTCTTCAGCCCAGCGAAGATTGTGCCCTGCTGGAGTATGGCACCGTACGCGCGGACTTGCAGCGTTTCCTGGCGATACCTCCTTATCGGGAGATCTTCTCCAATAAGGAGATTGTGGCGGAGTTGTTTGCCGATATGCAAAGAGTTCGTTTGCCTCTACCCTTGTTGAAAGCCCTCGACTATTTTCGACAACATGATTTTCATACATATCGCCATATTCTGATGGTCTTCAATCTGTCGTCGTTACTCGTCAAGGGCCTCGGTGGTGACAGACAAAAGAGCGATGCGGATTTTGTCGCCGGGCCAAGCCATGACTTCGGCAAAATTTCGGTGCCGCTGCATGTTCTGAAAAAAGCCGGTCCTTTAACGATTCATGAGAGACAGATACTCAAATATCACCCTCTATCGGGGTATGTTCTGCTCGCCTATTATCTCGGGGATCATCGCCATCCGGCCGTGCTCGTTGCACGCGATCATCATGAACGACGAGATGGCAGTGGCTATCCTCGCGGTATTACAAGCCTTGACCCGGTTGTGGAAATTGTTGCCGCCTGCGACGTTTACGATGCTCTGCTTTCACCGCGTCCTTATCGACCTCTTTCCTTTGATAATCGTACTGCTTTGGAAGAGATGACCAGAATGGCAGAGCGCGGAATTTTGGGTTGGGAGTGTGTTGAAGCTCTGGTGTCATGCAATCGTCATGGCCGTCCCGGGGCTGCTGATGTTTGCGTGTCAAGGGATGTTCGTGGTACGCCACCTGTCGGCAATTGCTATGGTCTGGTCGTTGATGAGAATGAGAATGTTGTGACTGAGCAGGAGTTTAATTCTCAGGTCGAAGCCAGTCCCATATCCTTCCTTCGTAATTGAAATCATCGGCCAGTATTTATGCTCCGGGGAGTTTTATACGCTTTGATCTGCACGCCGTGTTGCTGTGTGTGTCGATCCTTTCCAAAAGCTTTTCGGACAGCCCTCCTGGCAGCGCTTTATGCGTTGCTGAGCCAGGCGCTTAATTCGCTTCGGGTTGCTTCTGCATCGCCGGTATTGAGTTCGATCAATTTCCGCAAGTGGGTTAAGGTTTCGAGGTCCTCACTTATAAACTTGAACCCGTAACAAAGCTCTTCGCTGTGCACCAACTCTGCTTGAAACTCGAGAGAGATTGGGGTGCCCGGCAGAAGGATACAGAGGCTGCATTGTGCTCCGAGTACAAAGGGTAATGGTGTGTCGGTACCAATCATGGCGCCTTTGAGGGCGACATCGAGTAGCTGTCCTGGGTAGGTCTCCTGTTCGGCTTTCAGGGTGACCTTCGCTTCAAAGGGGATTCTGCGAAAATGGCGACTGTTCATCAGACCTCTCTTTCGGCATGGAGCATGATTGAGACTTGCAATGCATGCCGTGATGGTAACGGAATTTTAGCGCAGAATAAAGCTGAGGCAAGTTTTGATTGTTGCTGTTCAGCTTTTCTCCGTTTCCGGTGATCCGAAATCAATTGCGCAAATCCCGAAAAAATTGCGGATCAACCGGTAGGTTATTCCCCATAATAATGGTTGTTGAGGTTCGAGCAGTTCGACCACCGGATGGCTGCGCTCCTGGTTGCTATAAAAGAAACGTCTCTGCTGATGACGTTCGCTCTCCAGCAATTTTGCCAGAGGTGCCCAGAAGGTGGCGGCGACCTCATGGTTCGGACACAGGGTGAGCGGTTCTGTGACCTGGTAAACGAAGCAGGACACCAGTACCGGCAGGGTGGCGCCATAAAGATCATCGAGACGGCCGAGACAACTGGCTTTCTGTAAGTCCACGGAAAGCTCTTCCAATGTTTCCCGAACGGCTGCCTGTTGAGGGGATTCATGCGGGCCATTCAGTCTACCGCCGGGAAAGCCGATATTTCCGGACCAGGGGTCACGAGCATGTTTGGCGCGAAGGATGAAGAGCACTTGCGGAGAGACTTCCCCTTCCTTAAGCAACATGGCGACAGCGGCATGGCCAGGTTGACCCGGGTCCTGAACCTGCGGCGCGTGGCGGGCCAGAGCTTCTGAAACCGAGCTGAGATTCAAGTTCTGAAGGACAGTCATCTTTACCCATTGCAGGATGAGATTCATCAATCTGAATAATAGTGTTCTTTTTTCTTTTCCAGTTCCGTTGCGTATCGGGCCAGTACGGCACGGCGGGTCAACATGTAGAGAACCTGTTGCGGGTCGTCTTCGGCCACCACGGGGATCTCTTCCAGCCCGCGGCTGGAAAGTTTACGCATCACTTCGGTCAATGATTCATCGGGCGTTGTGGTGATGACGCGCGTGATGGCAATGTCACCGGCCAGGATCAGACTGGGGGGGAGATCCTCGGCGAGTATCCGACGAATGTCGTTGACGGAAAAGATCGAGGTCATACGCAGTTCCTCATCGACCACGGGATAGTAAGCCCCCTCGGCATTGGCGATTACCTGGAGGATCTCCGGAAGCGGCAGTCCCTCGGCGATCAGTGTGGGTTTGCGTCCATGCTCCTTCAAGTCTTGAACCCTGATTCCTTCCAGGACGTCAACGATAAACTCGCCAAGATGAACCGGTGAGTCAATCCGGCTGACGACCTGCTTATGGTAGATCGAATTGCGTGGGTAAACGATCATTGCCACGGTGCAGACCAGCATCAGGGGGGCAAGCAGTCCGTAGTTACCGGTCAACTCACTGACCATGATTAAGGTTGCGATCGGGGTATTGGAGACTGCCGAGAAGAACCCGGCCATGCCGATCAGAACATAGGCCCGCGGATCGTAGACCATGGCGGGAAAGAGCAGCTCAGCCGATGCGCCGAAGGCGCCACCGAGCATGGCGCCGATCACCAGGCTGGGGGCAAACACGCCGCCGGAGCCACCGGATGAGATGGTCAGGCTGGTCGCGATAATCTTAGCCAGGGCCACGACCAGCATGACCCAGAGGGCCACTTTGCCGTAGATTGCCGCCTGGACCATGCCGTAACCTGAACCGAGAACCTGAGGGACCACCATGGCAAGCAAACCGAGCAGGAAGCCGCCGACCGCGGGTTTCAACATAACCGGGAAGTCCCACTTGCGGAACATCTCTTGAGCGCCGTAGAAGCACTTGACGTAAACTTTGCCGAGGCCGGCACAGAGGATGCCCAGTATCAGGAAAAGCACCAGCTCGCGCGGATGTTCGAAGCTGAAATGCGGCGTATCCAAAAGAGGTTTCCAGCCGGTTGTGGCGCCAAAGAGTGAAAATGCGGTGATCGAGGAGATGATTGCCGGGATCAAACCTTCATGCTCGAACTCCGGATTTTTATATAGAACTTCTACAGCAAACAGGGCTCCACCCAGTGGCGCACGGAAGGTGGCCCCGATACCGCCGGCCATGCCTGCCAACAGGAGGATGCGACGATCCGCTGAGGTCAATTTCAGCCTGGTGGCAATGAAGGAGCCAAAGCCGGCGCCGATCTGGGCGATCGGACCTTCACGTCCTGCTGATCCGCCGGTACCGATGGTTGCCATGGAAGCAAGACCTTTAATAATCGGTACGCGTCCTCTGATAATGCCTCCCTTGTTGTGGAAAGCGTCGATAGCTGCGTCTGTGCCGTGGCCTTCTGCTTCGGGGGCAAATTTGAAGACCAGAAAGCCTGAGATCAAACCACCGATAATCGGGATCAGAAAGAGAAACCAGCGGTGGTCCATGGCCAGATTGTCGATCATCTGGTCGCCCATGGCCACGATTGTCTCAACCCCTTCCTGGGGAGGTTTATAGCCTGCTAAGTTATCGAGAAACAGGTGCTCGATGCTGTTGGTGGCGAAGTAGAAAAGCACCGCAGCGCTGCCGGTTACCAGGCCGACCAGTACGCTGAGAATGACCGGTCGGGTCAATAGTCGCCATTCGAGCTTTTTCAGTTTTTTGAAAAACAGGCCAAGATTCGCCACGGATGCCGGTTATTTCTCGCTTAGTTGACGTTTGCCGTGTGGAAACATTATGCCAAGCGGCGTTGTCCTACCCTTTCGATTTTAAGGACGCCAATATCGACAATCGAGAGTGTAGAGGGGGTGTCGAGGGTATCAGTAACTGTCTCTCTGGCTGTGCAGTTTGGTTTTAACTTTATCGACCCACTGGGTGTCGATCAGTTCGACTTTTTTCAGGAACCCGGAGGTAACCATGGTGCTGCCTACTGTTGTCTTCATGAACGAGCAGACGAAGAAGTTTGTATAATCGACTTCTGTCCAGAGTTGTTGCTGCATCTCGTCAGAGATGGGGTAGGTCTGTTGCAGTTCGTCGAGCAGGAAGGCTTTGTGATCCTCTATTTTGGGCGTTGTGTAGATGAGGTAACCCACAGCGGCGATCAGGACGACAATAATAAAACGTGAAAGCATGATGATTTAGACTCCTTGATAAATTAATAATGCTCTACAAGATAACGCAAAAGGGTCCAGGTGAACAAGGCTTTCAAAAGTCTGGCTTCAAAAGTCTGATGTTCAGGAATTTTAGTTGTTTTGGTTAGCTTTGAGCGATTGCTGGGGCCTTACCGCACCGTGGCGTCAAGTTCCACCCTGGCACGGTGACTGGTTTCCTCGTCCGGAGGCGCCGTGATATCAGGTTTCTTGATGAAGATGCGGGCTTGTGCCAGCTGCCCCTTGTCGATCAAGAAACGCTGGACTGCGAGGGCCCGATCCTGGGCAAGCTCAGCGAGATCGTTCGGGGTGACCTCTGTGTTGGTGTATATGAGCTTTTCCATCTCAGCCGGGGAAAGCTTTTGGGTCATGCCGATAAAATTGCGCGGTTTGGGAAAGTCAGCCTTGCGATAGACCTGCCAGAGATATGCGTCATACTCTTCGGCAGGGACAACCACATCCTTCTCTGTCATGCCTTCCGCAAGGTCTTTCGTCTTAACCAGTTCCAGGTACTTGAGGCGTTTGACCTGTTTGTTGAGGGTCTCCCTGCGGTAGCCCTCCGCATCCTCCTCCGGGTCGATAAAACCACTTACCTCGACATCGAGGCTTGGTCGATCGACCAGAGCCTGTGCCATGTGCTGTAATTTCTTCTGCTCTGCCTCGCTCAAGGATGAGGAGCCGTAGGCAAAGCGCACCTGGCTGAAATCTTCATCGCTGCCGCCGAACATGGCCCCGAGCAGGGAGAATGGCGAGGTGGCCACTTTGACCAGGAGGTTTTTGAGCACTTGCCAGATGACTCCGCCAATGCTGAACTGGGGATCATCAAGACTCCCGGCGACAGGTATGTCGAGATGAATCTCGCCATTGCGGTCTTTGAGCAGGGCAACCGCGAGCTTCACCGGCAAATCGATTGCGTGTTCACTTTCGATTGCATCACCAAAGCTGAATCGGTCAAGAAAGACCTTGTTTGTGGCCTTGAGATGATTGTCTTCGACGTGATATTCGAGTGCCAGGTTGAGCTTGCCCTTTTCGACCAGGTAGCCGACGTATTTTCCTGAGTAGGGTGACATGGGGCTGAGCTCGATGTCCTGGAAATTCAGCTTGAGGTCGAGAAAAAGTTTTTCTGCCAGGGGATTGATGACACCGCTGATCTGCAACGGCGACTGGCTGCGTAACTGGCCTCTCAAGTCGACCTCGGCGAGAGTGTCTGCTGCCGAGCTTAAGCCTTTGATGCTGCCGCCGAGTTCGCGCATATCTGCCGTGAAGGGCCGGAAGAGATGCCGATCGGTGAAATCGACATGGCCTCCCTGTAAGGTGATGGCGTCGATCTTAATGTTCGGAGATGCTGCTTCATCCGCAGAGAGGAACTGCTGCTCCGGCTCTGGATTGTTCTGCAAAGTCTGCTTGTTTTTGAAGGCTTCTGCCAGGTTCAGACGTTCGTCTTCGTCAATCAGCACCTTGGCATAGTAATCACTCAAAGTGATTGATTTGATTGCAAGCATCGGAGGCTTTGCGCCTCCTTTAATACCCTCAATCTGCAGACTGCTCCATTTTAAAAGATCCTCCTGGTGAAGGCTGTCGATGAGGTGCAAGCGGTTGATGCCGAGGTCGCCGCTGAAGTTCAGCTGCAAAGGCTCAGCGCCTGCAGCAACAGACGTCTGTAACCTTGTATTGAGGTAGCCGTCAGTCAGGACCAGATCAAACTGCTCTTCTATATATGGGGAGAATGTGCCTAACGGGATCTGCTTGAGAAGCGTGACCATGTTGATCGACTGGTTGGCCAGTGAAGCCGTGCCCTTGATGTCGATCTGGCCCTGCTGTTGAAAGTTGGCCGTGAAAGTATACGGACTCTCGACTCTCTCAGGTGCAGCCAGATTGTTGACGGACAGATTGATGTTGCGAGCGGTCAATCGGGTTGCTGTAGCCGGCAAGTTGTCCTTGACGTCGATCATCAGATTGTTGATGTTGAGCTTGCCGATCCGGTAACTGAAGGCAGGTCCTTCGGGGGCGTCTTCCTTTGCGGGTGGTTGCTCAGGGGTCTCGGTGAGTTTGGCCAGAATCGGGAAATGATTCGAGAGAAAAGTCCAATGTCCCTCTGTGGTCCTGGAAAAATTAATCTGACTGTCGAGATAGTTTGCAGTGCCTATCTCCAGCCGGTTGTTTGCGAGATCGAAAGAGATATCTGAGATGACGTTTTCGTCGACCCTCAGGCCCTCTTTTTCATTGAAGGCTATGTAGGCGTTATGGTGTTGCCACTGGCCGTTGGTCAGCAGAAAAGGTTGCTCCGGGTTGCTTGCAATCTTGCAGCTGAGATCGATTCGACCCTCTATCGGTAGCTTGTAAACGCCTTGGTAATAAGGCACATAAGCTGCTGTGTCGAGGTTGTCGGCTTCTGCTTCCAGGCTGATGGCAAACGGGTTGAGCGAGAGACCTCCCTTGATTCCGAGCTTTTCATCGCGGTCTGTCTGCAAGGCCAGATTAAAAGGGCTGTCCTGACCCCCGTCGAGAGTGAAGTCCCTGATGTCGATGTTAATCTCTCGGGCGACTGTGCCAAAAGCTTCACCGGGCAGGTCATCAGTGAAGAAAAGAACTCCATCCCGAACTTCAAGGTTATCAATTTTTAACTTCAAGGGTTTCGATAATTCTTCTGGCTCTTCGTCTTGCGTTGATGCCATGCGGGCGTGGTTCCATTGCCCTTGAGGATCACGCTTGAGTTGAACCTCAAGATTGTAAATCTGCAAGGAAGAGAGATGGACGTCTTTCTCCAATGGCTTTGAGGGGGCGACCTGAACGCGTAAAAGGGGCAGGAAAAAAAGTTGCTCCTGCTGCTTGTCGTAGATATTGAGCGTTGTTAGATCGACTTCTCCTTCCATCTCAAACTCAGCGCCGCTCGCCGGTGAGAGGCGATAGCGCAGATCGAGGTCGAGGCTGAGCTTGCCGCTGCGGATGTCGACTGGAAGTACAACCGGTATATAACCGAGATAAAAGGGCAAATCAATGTCGTCGAGTTCGAGTTTGAACTGCATCTCCCGGGTATCACTGAAAGGCTTTGCTGTCCCAGCAAGGTTGATTTCCGCATCGTTAATCTCGGCTTTGAAGAGTGGTTGAGCAGGATTTTCAACCATGTATGGCAGGTTGCCGACAGACGGCAGGACCAACTGCAGGTTGCGGACGCTGTGTTGTACGGCAACCTCCAGGCTGCTGTCGAGGAAATCGATCTGACCATGATGAATGGCCAGGTTGTTGAGTGAGAAACGGGTCGGTTCCTTATCGGCGGCGTTACCGGGGTCTTCTGTTTTCTCCGCAATCAGATCGCTGAAGTTGAAGCGCTCGGTCGAGAGCCTTTCCAGGTGGAGATAAGGGCTTTCGATCTGCAATGCGTCGATCACCGCTGCACGATGGTAGAGCGAGGCCGGGCTCAAGGAAATGCGCAAGAGCTCCCATGAGACAAAAGTTTTTTCCTGATCGGCTTCACTGAGCCGGAGGTTGTTGATCGCTATACTGAGATTGAACGGGTTAATGCTGATCGACTCGATTGTCAGATCTCTGCCGGTGTTTTCTTTGACCCAGAGACTGGCGCGGCTGTTAATGATCCCCGGCAATACCAGAGTTATGAAAACCAAGATTATCAGAGACAGGCCTGCGCCAATCAGAAGAGCTTTTTTCCAGAGCGACATGAGGAGGCATCCTTGCTGGCAAAGTGGTGTTTGCAGGTGGCTCTTTGCATGACTGACATGCCGGGTGGCCGAGAAGCATGGCTCAGCCTAAAGATTAGCACGTAAGCGGCGGGGCGCAATTTGAGGTTGTTCGTGGTTGCACTGAACAGTGGCAGCGTTTTCTTCGCAGAGGTCGTTGTATGTTGAAAAATGTATGGAGCCTGGTGTAATCGGTTGAGGAGTCGGTGTCGGATTGGGTTGGCAAAAAAGTGTTTTGCATATGCATATATTAAGGGCCTCTGCCTTTTTTGGCAAACTGATTTGCCAACAGTTGGTTTGCCAACAGTTGATTAGCTTGAGCTTCAGGAGGATCTGCTAAAAACCCCTTGACGTGGTTCAAACGTATGTTTAAAACGTAGGTATGGAGGAGCAGGTTGTTTTCTGGTTTTAAGGAGATCATCCCATCAGATGAGTCAAGCCGATACCAAGCAGAGCATACTGAATGTTGCAGAACACTTGTTCGCCCGTGACGGCTACCATGTCACCTCTCTGCGCAGCATCACTGCAGAAGCCAAGGTCAACCTGGCTGCGGTCAATTACCACTTCGGCAGTAAAGAGTCACTGCTCGAAGCCGTTATCGAACGCCGGCTGTGCCCCCTCAACAAGCTCCGTCATGGTCAACTTGATACACTGCTGCAGAAGGCCGACACGGCCGAAGCCCCCCCTTCCTGTCGAGAAGTTTTGCGGACGTTTGTCGAGCCGACTTTCCAACTGCGCAAACAGGGTGCGGGCACAGAAAATTTTGTGGCCCTTATCGGCAGGATCCTTGCGGAACCGCAGGGGATTGCCATGTCGATCTTCATGCGACACATGGAACCTCTGATGGTCCGTTTGTTCCAGGCCCTGGAGTTGTCTCTGCCCGGCCTGTCGCGGCAGATTCTTTTCTGGCGGGTTCACTTTGTGTTCGGCTCTCTGAGCCATGTGATGCGTTGTCATGAACGCCACGCCATGGTGCCTGAAGATGTCAGTATCGATCTGAGTGCCGAAGAGGAAGTCGAACTATTTCTTGATTTCGCGGTGGCCGGAATGGAGGCGCTAAAATCATGAAGACTGTTAGTGCTCTAATTCTGATTCTGCTTCTGGCCGGCTGTACCATGCATAACTCTAAAAAGGTCGGCATCTCGGTGGACCCTCCTGCCGAATTCCTCGGCAGGCAAGCCACAGATGAGGCCGGTCTTCCGGCCGGACGGTGGTGGCTGGCCTTCAATGATCAGCAACTCAACCTGTTCATGGCCGAGCTTTTTGACCAGAACCTGGAACTGACTCAGGCCTTGGCGCGTCTCGAACAGGTCGAAGCTTTGAGCCGGATCACGCGCAGTGCAGAGTCCCCGGTAATTTCTGGCGGTGCCAATGCGGGGCGCTCAAGCCAGCCCGGCCTGATGGACGATTTTATCGGTGACAATCGGCAACTGTCGCTGGCTGCCGGTTATGAGCTTGATCTCTGGGGCAAGCTGGCTGCAAAGAGCAAGGCTGCCGAATTGGAACTCTCCGCAAGTCGTCAGGAGGTTCAAACCCTTTATCTGGGGTTGTCAGCACGCTTAGCCGACCTTTACTTTCTTGCTATTGAACAGCGGGCCCAGTTGGCACTGACCGACAAGTCCATAGCCTCTTTTACAGAAACCCTGTCGCGTGTCGAAAACCGTTATAACCTGGGCCTGGTTCCTGCGGTGGATATGTACCAGGCCCGTCAGAGCCTGGCCGGGGCACAGTCTGCGCGCCATCTTTTCGAGGCGACCCTGAGTGAGGTCGAGCATGCCATCACGGTTCTGATCGGCAGATATCCTGAGCGCAGCCCTGGTCGCAGCCTCGAGCAGTTACCGGCAGCCCCTGATCTTTTCGAGGCAGGACTGCCCGCCGACCTGCTCAGCAAAAGACCTGATCTCCAGGCTGCCTTGCGGCGTGTTGAAGCCGCTGATTACCGGGTTGCCGTGGCCATTGCCGAGCGGTTCCCAACGATCAGTCTTTCCGCCGGATACGGCTCCCTTCACCAGGAGGTTGCTGCTGGTCTGATCAAGGGAGAATTCTGGAATTTGCTTGGCAACCTGGCTATGCCACTCGTTGATGGCGGCCGACGCCGTGCCGAGGTTGACAGCAAACAGGCTGCTTTGCGCGAAGCTGTTGCCGATTATCAACAAAAAGTTTTGACGGCGTTTCAGGAGGTCGAAGACGCTTTGGTCAACAATTTTGCAACGGAGCAACGGGTTGAGCGGCTTGCTGAGACCGCACGGGCGACGGCAGCCACCCTGAGGCTTTCCATAGATCGTTATCTCGCCGGCCTGGTTGACTATCTGCCGGTTTTGACTGCACAGCGTGCTGATTTTGAAGTCAGCAGCCTTCTGCTTGCGGCACGGCGGCAGCTGCTTACTGATCGTATCGGTCTGGCTCGCGCTCTGGGCGGCGACTGGATGAGAGACCAGCTGAATTCGCGTTTACAGGTTGAAGAGGATAACAAACAATGAAAATCAAGCGTGCGCTTTTGCCGTTCCTGGTGATCGTCATTGCCCTGGTGTTGACCTTTGTTCTGATCAAGTCGCGCAAGACGCCCAAACCACACGAGGCTCTCTATCTCGGCCCCCTGGTTGAAGTTGCGGTGCTGGATAAAACCGACCGACAGGTCCTGGTCAGCGGCACCGGTAGCGCCCAGTCGCGCAATGAAGTCAGCATTACTCCGCAAGTGAAAGGCCAGGTCAGCGAACTCTCCCCGCAGATGGTCGCTGGCGGCATTTTTCGTAAAGGTGAATTGCTCTTCGCTATCCAAGACGTTGATTATCGGCTGGCCATAGCACAGGCGAAAGCCAACCTGGCCCAGGCTGAGCTGGAACTTGTGCGCAATGAGAATCTGGCTGAACTGGCCCGCAAAGAATGGCATTCTCTGAACAAAGAGAGTGTTTTGCAACCCAACCCGCTGGTTGTTTATGGCCCCCAGTTGAAAAGTGCCCGGGCTCTGCGCGATGCTGCACAGGCAAATGTCGAGCAGGCCGAGCTCAACCTGCAGCGAACCAGAGTCTTTGCCCCTTTTGACAGTTATGTGCGTAGCGAACAGCTTGAGATAGGGCAGTTCCTTAATGTCGGAGCACCTGTGGCAACCCTTGCAGGAACAGACCAGATAGAAATTGTTGTGGCGCTTCCCCTTGAAGAGCTTGTCTGGCTGCAGGTACCGCGCAAGGGCACAAAACAGCAGGGCTCTGCGGCAAAAATCGAGTTACAGTCCGGGGACAGGACATTTCACTGGCAGGGAGAGATCAGCCGGGCCATGGGAGAGATTGATCCACGCAACCGCATGGCGCGCGTAGTCGTCACCGTGACAGATCCTGTTGCCGGGGATGCAGAGAAAACGACTCTGCTTAATGAGCTTCTGCCCGGTATGTTCGTCAATGTAGAGATTGAGGGAGAGAAACTCTCCGATGTCATTGCTGTCCCACGCGGTGCCATGCATGATAACGACACGATCTGGGTGATTGACGACGACAACAGGTTGCAGATCCGTGAGGTAAAGATTCTTCGCCGCGAACGTGATGAAGTGCTGGTCCGGTCCGGATTGCAGGCCGGTGAAAAGCTCGTTCTGACCAACCTTTCCGGCGCCGCTGAAGGCATGCTGCTCAGACCGATCATGCGGGAGCTCAACTGATGAATGGTGCGATTCGCTGGATGGCGCAGAATCATGTCGCCGCCAACCTGTTGATGCTGGTGCTGATGATTGGTGGAGTGATCCTCGGTCTTGGCATCAAGCAGGAAGTTTTTCCGGACGTCACTCTGGATCGGATTCTGGTAAGTGTGGCTTATCCCGGCGCCGGCCCGGAAGAGGTCGAGGAGGGGGTGATTCTCAAGATTGAAGAGAACCTGACCGGAGTTGACGGCATCAAACAGATTAAATCAGTGGCTGCAGAAGGTTACGGCAGCGTCATCGCAGAGGTCACAACTGACGCCGATATAGATCTGGTCCTGCAGGATATCAAGAGCGAGGTTGACCGCATCACCACCTTCCCGAAGGATGCTGAACAACCGGTCGTCAGCAAAATACTCAATCGGCGTGAGGTCATCTCGGTGGTTGTCTTTGGCGACCTGCCGGAACGCAGTTTGCGAGAGTTGGTCGAACAGGTCCGCGATGAACTGCTGCTGGAACCAGGCATTACCCAGGTTGATCTGAGCGGTGTGCGGCCTTACGAAATTTCTATTGAGATCAGTGAAGACAATCTGCGTCGCTACGGTCTGACCTTCGATCAGGTGGCCCAGAGGATTCGTCAGGCGTCTCTTGATATTCCCGGCGGTACCATCAAAGCCGAATCGGGCGAAGTGCTGATCCGGACCAAGGAGCGCCGCTATGTTGGCCGCGAGTATGCCAGTATCGTCATTCTAACAACGGTTGATGGTGCCGAGGTGACCCTCGCTGACATAGCAAGCATCAAGGATGGTTTCGAGGAGACTGACCAGTTCGGGCTCTTCGACGGCAAACCCGCGGCCATGGCCAAGGTCTACCGGGTCGGTGATCAGAAGCCTACGGAAATATCCGACACGGTTAAAAAATTTGTCGAGGCCAAACGTCGCCAGCTTCCCGAATCGGTCGACCTTGCGACCTGGAACGACAATTCGGAGCTTTTCAAGAGCCGCAAAGACCTGCTGGTCAGAAATGCCTTGATCGGCCTGGTTCTGGTGTTTGTGACCCTGGGACTTTTCCTTGAGATTCGGCTGGCGCTCTGGGTCATGCTCGGCATCCCCATTTCATTCTGCGGCGCCCTGCTATTTATGCCGGCGATTGATGTCTCGATCAACATGATCTCGCTGTTCGCCTTTATTATGGCGCTCGGTATCGTGGTTGATGACGCCATTGTCGTCGGAGAGAATATTTATGAGCATCGTCAATCCGGCAAGTCTTATCTGAACGCTGCAGTGGATGGCGCCATCGAAGTGGCCCAGCCGGTGACGTTTGCCATCTTGACCTCAGTGACCGCTTTTTTGCCCCTGCTCTTTACCACCGGTATTATGGGTAAATTCATCATGGTCATTCCGGCAATCGTTATTACGATTCTGCTGGTTTCTCTTGTTGAATGCCTGTTTATCTTGCCCGCGCATCTGGCCTTTGGCCAACCTTGTCAGGATACGGCTGGTTTGCTAGGCAGTCTTGATAAAAACCGCAGACGCTTTGGCGTGCTGCTACAGAAATTCATAGACGGACCCTATCGCAAGACCTTGGCATTTTGCCTGGAATTTCGCTATCTGACGATCGCTGCCGCCTGTGCTGTTCTACTCTTGGCCGGCGTTGGTCTGGTCGGTGGTGGAGTCGTCAAATTTCGTTTTATGCCGGATGTCGATAGCGATGTTATTCAGGTAGCCTTGGAGCTGGCTCCGGGAAGTTCTGTGGAATTAACAACCCAGATCCAGGAGCAGATCGTCAGCGCCGGCCTTGCTGTGATTGCCGAGTACGATCAAGACCGTCCGCAGGCGGATTCCGTGATGCGACACATATATGCAGTGGTTGGCTCGGCCGCAACGGACAGAGGCCCGGCCGGCGCAACCTCGAGTGCCGGCGGCAATCTGGCTACGATTGCCATGTTTTTGACTCCGAGTGAACGACGGGGAGTCGCGGCGACGGAAATCTCCAATCGCTGGCGAGAGCGGGTGGGGGAAATAGCCGCCGTTGAAAAGCTGACCTTTTCGTCGAACCTGATTCATCTCGGCGCCAACATTGATATTCAACTGGCTCATGAGGACTTTGATGTTCTTGATGAGGCTGCCGAACGCCTTAAGGAGCTCATCGCGACATATCCGGGAACGGGCGATATTGCCGATAACTACACCCTGGGCAAGCGTGAAGTTAAGGTTCGACTGAAAGCGGAAGCACGCACCCTGGGGATTACCGAAGAGAATCTTGGCCGCCAACTGCGTGGCGCTTTTTACGGTTCGGAGGCCTTGCGTTTGCAGCGCGGTCGCAATGAAGTCAAGGTTCTGGTCCGCTATCCTGAGGAGAGCAGAAGACGCTTCTGGGATCTCGAAACAATGCGCATCCGGGTGCCCAACGGCGGTGAGATTCCACTGCACAGGGCGGCCACCCTGGTTGAGAGTCGCGGTTTCAGTAAAATCAACCGGAGCGACCGCAAACGGGTGATTAATGTCACGGCGACGGTAGACAGCCACATTGCCAATGCCGAGGAGGTTGTCGCAGCAATCAAAGTGAATGATTTGCCGAAATTGATGGCCGATTATCCCGGCCTCAGCTACGACATGGAGGGGGAAGATAAAAATCGGCGCGAATCGATGGCGAGCATGTTGACCGGCTTCAAGCTGGTTCTGATCGTAATCTTTGCCCTGTTGGCTATTCCTTTCCGCAGCTACTCCCAGCCCTTGTTGATTATGTTTGCCATCCCTTTCGGGATTGTCGGTGCGATTCTCGGCCATTTTGTTATGGGCTATGATCTGAGTATCTTGAGTATGTTTGGTATCGTTGCTTTGACCGGCGTGGTGGTCAATGATTCGTTGCTTCTGATCGATTATGTCAACCGGGATGTGCGCCAGGGCAAAGAGCCGATGGACGCGGTCATAAACGCCGGGCAAAGACGCTTCCGACCAATTTTATTGACCTCCCTGACGACCTTTTTCGGTCTCATGCCGATGATACTGGAAACCAGTGTGCAGGCGCAGTTTCTGGTGCCTATGGCGATCAGCCTGGCTTTCGGAATTCTCTTTGCGACCGGCATCACCCTTGTGTTGATTCCTGCTCTTTATCTTACTCTGGAGGATGTCCGGAAGCTCTTTGGCCTGCGGCACACTCACGCTGACCACAGCTGATTTCGCAAGATGCGCTCTTTTCAGCACCCAGGGAACCAGTTCTGCCTCAAGAGGCTTTTTTTGTGACAACGGCCTTTCTGCTGCCGTTCCTTTCTTGCCTTGAAATCTTCCGGTGGATAGCGTTAAATACAGCGGTTGTGAAATAACTTGAGTTTGCGAACCTCAAAGAGAAGCGGGATCAAGCCATTGCTACTCAACAACGCACACTTTCGTAAAGTTAAAAGACTCACCGGCCAGGCGATTGGTGATTTCAACCTGATTGAAGATGGCGATCGCATTGCCGTCGCTGTGTCCGGTGGCAAGGATTCCTATGCTCTTCTGCATATCCTGACGCAACTGCAGCGCCGCGCACCGATTAATTACGAGCTGATTGCAGTCAACGTGGATGCCGGATTTCCCGGTTACCGCAAAGATGTTCTGGAAGATTATCTGAGACAATGTGGCTTTTCTGTGCATATGGAAAGCACCAACTGTACAAAGATTATCGAAGAAAAGCGTCGCCCCGGTTCTTCCTACTGTGCATTCTGCGCACGTCTGCGGCGTGGCGTTCTGTATACTGTGGCTGACCGCCTCGGTTGCAACAAGATCGCTCTCGGCCATCATCTGGATGATTTCATTGAGACTCTGCTGCTCAACCAGTTCTATGTAGGCCGCCTTGCTGCCATGAGCCCCAAACTCCTGGCAGATAATAATCGCCATACGGTCATTCGTCCTCTGGTGTATGTGGAAGAATCCGATATCATTAAGCTTGCTCGCCAGAACGAATTTGCGGTCATCGATTGCGGCTGCCCTGTCATGGGGCAGGAAGACCAGAAAAGACAACGTATAAAACATTTACTGGCTGAGCTTGCCAAGGAAAATCCTTACCTTAAGAGCAGTATGATCCGTGCGCTAAGCAACGTACAACCGAGGCACTTGCTGGACCGTGATCTGCTCAGACTCATGGAGTTGGACAATCGGGCGAGTTAGTTTTCGCCCGTAAACGGCCCTTTGCCGCGATCTCTGCTGCAATTGTCCTTGATTTTCGCGATTTTTTGTCACAAGGGGGGCATTGACATTGTTACTTGGGGGTAAACAATCTGCAATCAAACAGGTTGCAGTGGTAACGCGCAACCAACAGTTCAATCGGTTGTTGACGCGTATTCTTGCCGACTGGAAGTTCGTTGCGGTTGAGGACACCTCTGCGGCAACGGTTGCCTTTGTCGAACGCGGTCTCGACCTGCCCGACTCCGCTGCACAAGTCGTCTGGTTGACGCCTATGCCTCTTTACGAAGGTGATTTTCTGACTATCCCGATCTCTCTGACAGAACTGTACCTTCTTCTTGAGGTTCGTTTCTTCCCGACTCCCCGCAGGCACATCCGGGTTAACATGGAAACATCAGTCGACTTGAAGGTCGGCAACGAGTGGCTGGAAGGTCAGTTGGCTTCCATATCTGACCGTGGTGGGCGGCTTAACTGTGGCAGAGAAATCCCTCGCGGAACAGAATTGACCCTTGAGGTAAGATTGAATGGAGAAACCCTGAGAATTCCCTCCGAAGTCCTCTATTGTGTCCCGGCGGGGGACTTGCCCGGCAGGCTCCAGCCTCAAATCGGGATTCTTTTCAAACCTGCCGATGGGGCAATGTTTGAGCTTTTGAAACGATATATAGAAAGAACCTGTATTGAGTATGCCTGTGCGAGAGAAGAGATTGCCCTTCATGACCCTTGTCTCAGCTGGCTCGACCTGCCGGTACTGAAGGGACGATCTTGACCCTCAGCTGAACATCTTGCCAAACAAGCCTTTTTTCTCTTTATCTTTGCGCATGCTCATCAAACGTATCTCCCGCAGCGCTTCAGTGCAATTCGGGTTGCATTGAATGGCCCGCTCAAAGCGGCGTAGCGCCTCTTTTTCATTGCCTTCATCTTTGCATATATAGCCCAGGTACAGATGGGCAAGGCTCAGCCTGGGGTTAAGTTCTATCGCCCGCATCAGGTTTTTACGGCTGCTGATAATGACATCCGTTGCCTTGGGGGTGGATTTGTAGGCTGACCAGGTCTGGTACATCAGGTACTCGGCTTCATTCGGACTGATTTCAAGGGCCTCGGCAAAGGCTTTTTGAGCCTGTTCATATTTTTTAAGCCGAAACAGTACCATGCCTTTTTGAAAGGCTGTTTCAGCTTGCAGAATTTTTTCAAGGCTGGTGGTTGAAGACTTTTTCTGCCCCTGGCGGTCATTCAGATAACGTGCCTTGGCATGTGCATCGCATAAGGTTTCGTGGGCGTCGCTGATACGTTGGAAGAGGGCATTCACTTTGTCTTTTAAATCGGGGAGCGCGTCCTGCTCAAAAAAGCGGTCAGGATGATATTTTTTGACCAGGTTGTAATAGGATTTACGCACTTGCTCGCGTGAGTCTGATTCGCTCACACCAAGTAGGGTAAAGTAGTCCTGCTCCATCATCCAGGCATAATCTTTCAAAAAAGATTCCCTGCGAGCCCGTGTCAATGCTGTCTCTGCACAAGCCTCCTCCCTCATCGCCTCCTCCGGTTCTTCACGACCGACCAATATGCCGGTCGTCAGGAGCGCTGCCAGCAGAGGTTCCGCCTCTTTGCGTGACAGAAGGTGACGTTTGAGCACTTCACTCAAGGTCTGATTCCCCTGGCTGCCTGCAAGAATGCGTTGTTCGTTGGCTGAAAGTTGAATTTCCTGAAAGCGATAAAGGGGATTTTCTGCTTGATGCAGGTAATGGTCAAGGTGTGGCTCGAGAATTTTCCGAACCTGGCCCCTGTTGGCGTGATCACGCAGGCCCTGGAGAATCAAATTCGCGGGGGAGAGCTCTATACTGGTGATGCCTTTTTTGAATTCACGCGCCTGGACAAAGCGGTAGTTGCCTTCCGGCCAGGAAAAGATGTCGAGAAGCTTGTCCAGCATCTGGTTTTTCAGGGCATCGTTCAACTGGTGTGGGGTGAGCAAGCCCATCTCGATCAACGCCATCCCATGCCGTTGATTCCTTTGCTTGGCCGTTTCCAGGGACTCGGCGAGAGATGACTCGTTGAGCAGACCGGTTTGCACCAGCCTTTGACCCAGAAATTCGCGAACCAGATTTGAGCGGACAAAAATAGGGTAGCCATTGCGAATATAGACAACTTTTTTCAGCGCCTGGTTTTCCAGGTGCAGGAGTCCGGTTGCGCGCAGGCTGTAGAGATTGTGAAGAATCCTCGGGAAGGAAGTCTCCGAGAGGTTGCCCTCGATGCTCAGACGATCTGTCGAAGCCGTGGTGGCTGGCGCTCCGATCAGAGCGGCGATTGTCTCATGCAGAGTTTTTAGAGGGAAAGGTTTGAGCAGGTAGTCTGTTGCGCCATATTGCTCACGAGCATCGCGGATATGATC
Source organism: Deltaproteobacteria bacterium (assembly GCA_024636215.1). The sequence goes on along the minus strand of JAGXHL010000005.1, from coordinate 22,211 downwards.
AGCCTGTTTGTAAAAGGCCGTCATCATGATGATCGGCAGCTCGCTGGTTTTTGCCATGCCTCTCAGCTTACGGCAGAGCTGCAGGCCATTGGTGCCGGGCAGTAGAATGTCGAGAAGGGCGAGAGAGAAGTCATGTTTGTCAAGTTCTGCCAATGCGCTTTCCGCATCTTCAAAACTGTGGACTTCATAACCATGCAGTCGCAGGGATTCGGAAAGAAATCGACGGATGTTGGGATCATCATCAACGACCAGAATATGCTTGTTGCCCCTTTCCGCAATCATCTCAAGCATTCTCCTCGTTCAACAGACGCTCAAAAATATCACGGATGATCTGGGTCGTTCTGGTGTACTCATCCTTGAATAATTGCTCCGGTCGACCGTTGTCCTCCGAATAACCGAGATGTCTCGCCAATTTGGCAAGGTAGACCGGTTCGGAGGTCAATTGATTGATGGACTGGTCGTGCACCAGCCGCAATTTGTTTTCAAGGCGTCTTAAAAATTTGTAGCCGTTAACGAGATTCTCACAGTCTATTTTCGAAAGCAAGCTTTCGCTGTGAAGAATTTTCAAGGTCTCCACGGTGTTGCGGCAACGCAATGATAACGTTTGCCTGCCATGCAGCAGTTGTAAATATTGGGCGATGAATTCAACATCAACCATGCCGCCACGACCGGTCTTGATGTTTCGGTTCTCTGCGCTTTCTTTGCCGAGTTCCTTCTCCATGCGTTGGCGCAACCGATAGATCTCATCTTTGAGGTTGTCCGGTAGCGGCTGTTCGTAAACGATTGCTGCGGTCAATGCCTCGAAACTTTCTGTCAGTCCGGCGGAGCCTGAAACAACCCTGGCCTTGATCAAAGCCTGCCGTTCCCACGAGGCCGCTGAATCTTCGTGGTATTGCCGATAGGCGGGCAGGGAAGAGACCAGCGGTCCCTGGTTGCCTGAAGGCCTCAAGCGAGTGTCGATCTCATAGACAAGGCCCTCCTGGGTGAGCACGGTCAAGACTGAAATGATGCGTTGGGCCAGACGCACAAAGTACTGCTGATTGGTCTGAGGTCTGAAGCGATCCGGGTCAGTCCCATCGACCGGTCTGGTTTTGCCGTCAGCTTCGTAGATAAAGATGATGTCGAGATCGGAATGGTAGTTCAGTTCCATGCCGCCGAGCTTGCCCATGCCGATGATCGCAAAACCCGCTTCATGGGGAGAGTCTTCTGCCTCACAGTAAGGCAGCCCGTAGCGTTCTATCAGCTCACTGCGAGAGATCTCCATGGCTTTTTGCAGGCAGACATCAGCGACCAGAGAAAGTTGTGTCGTGATTTGCCCTTGTGGCGTATGGCCGTAAATATCATTGAGGGCGATGCGCAGAAACTCTTCGTTGCGGAAGCGCCGCAGGGTGTTGAGCTGTTCCTCATAGTCCGGGGCGTTGTCAAGGAGTTCGGTCAATTCAGCGGCGAGGCCTTCCAGAGTCTTTATGTTTTGGGCGTAGCTCCTGGAGACGAGAGTATCGAGGACTTCCGGATGCTGGATAAAGTTGCGTGACAGAAACTGGCTGGTTGCAAAGAGAGAAACCAGAACCTTGATGATCTCCGGGTTCTCTGCCAGAAGGGCATAGTAAGTGCCACGTGCCCGACGGCAGGCTTCGAGAAATTTCTCCATGTTCGACAGCGCCATCTGCGGGTCAGGGGAGTGCATGACTTCCTGGAACAGCAGCGGCGCTATGCGGTCGAGACGTCGATGCGCACGCTCTGTCAGATAGCCCTTGGTGCCGCCATGACGCAGAACTTTGAGGCTTTCGTAAGCGGGTTCCGGCGGGTGGAAACCTTTTTCTTCAAGGATGTCGAGGCAGAGATCGGGGTCCGCGTTGTCATCGAAGAGAAAGGAGACTTCCGGGCTGACCTGGGATGGCAGCTCTTCTTCGCTGGTATAAAAGAGATCCCGAAAGACGGCCGTGACTTTGTCCCGGTGCTGCTGCAGTTCGGCCATGAATGCTTCGCTATGGGTAAAACCGCAGCGTCTCGCCAGCGCCGTAAGGTCTTCCGGTCTGGTTGGCAGGTTGTGCGTCTGTTGTTCATTAACGACCTGGATGCGATGTTCTGCGGTGCGCAGGAAACGGTAAGCATCTGTCAGGTTGTCACGCTCTTCGCTGGTAATGAGGCCGTCGCTACAGAGCAACTGCAAAGCTTTGAGAGAATTACGTTCCCGCAGGCCCGGTTTTTTGCCGGCGTTGATCAGTTGCAGGGCCTGAATAAAAAATTCTATCTCGCGGATGCCGCCCTGGCCCAGCTTGAGGTTAAGCTCGCCTTCTTTTTCGCGTGTCAGGCTGCGATCGATCTTCTGTTTCATGATCTTGATGTCCTCGATCATGGCATAGTCGAGATGGCGCCGGTAGATGAAGGGCTGCAAACGCTCCAACAGTTCTTCTCCAAGACGCTTGGAGGCGGCGACAGGGCGGGCCTTGAGCATTGCGGAGCGCTCCCAGCTCTGCCCCCAGCTCTCGTAATAGATCTCCCCTCCGGCGATGGAGTTGGCCATCTCCCCGCTGTTGCCCTCCGGGCGCAGGCGCAAATCGACCCGGAAAACGAAGCCATCCTCGGTCGCCTGGCCGATCGCTTTGCTGATTAGTTCCGATAGTTTTGTAAAATATTGATGGAGCGAGATACGATTGCGCTGATCGCCGAGCGGGTCGCTCACACCCGCCGTCTGGCCGCGGTCCGAGCTGTAAAAGTAGATCAGGTCGATATCAGAAGAAAAGTTAAGCTCAAAGCCCCCGAACTTGCCCATGCCGAGGATGGTGAACTCGGCAGCCTCACCGGGAATTCCACTTTCCGTATCAAGCAGGGGGGCTCCATATTCAGCCTGGAGCTGGACGCTGCAAACCTCATAGGCCCTTTGCAGGCAGGCTGCGGCCAAAGAAGAGAGCTCTTCAGTAACCTCTTCGAGTTCGGCCATGCCACAGAGATCGCGTGCGCCTATCCGCAGCATCTCCTGGGACTTAAAGATGCGAAGACCTTTCTTTAAGGTCGCTGTGTCTGCCTCGTCGGCTATCGACTGGCGAAGTTCGACGCACATCTCTTGTTCAGATTTTGTCTTGTTGATCTGCCCCTTGCGGAACAGCCCAGCAAAGAAATTTGCCCTGCGGCAGAGGATTCCGGAGAGGAAAGCTGAGGCTCCAAGAATGACGAGCAATTGTCGCGCCGACTCCGTATCGATCAGGGCGATGGCAAGATCGGACTTGTTGACAACGCAACTCAGACGTTCAAGATTATTGAGGGCCTGGTCCGGATCAGCCGTCTGCAAAGACAGGTGAGCCAGATCCATGACCAACTCCGGGTTGACCAGGATCTCCTGCAGCAGGGCCAGGTTGGTTGCCGTCTTGGCCGGCTCGGCAAAGCCCGCGGCAGCTGCCGTCGCGGTCAAAGCCGTTGTGTCGCCAGCGCGGAGTTGTTCAAGCCAGATCCCGGTCTCTGCAAAGGACATGAGTTCTCTTACCTGCTTTTCTGGACAAAGGCAGCCAGTTGCGTTGTGTAGTCACCTGAGGCGACCCCATGTTCGGTAATGATCGCGCTGACCAGCCGGGCCGGTGTGACATCGAAGGCCGGGTTGAACACCGCAACACCAGAGGGAGCCAGTTGCTGCTCGCCAAGGTGTGTCACTTCGCGCGGGTCTCGTTCCTCGATCGGGATCTGTGAGCCGTCAGTGAGCTTCAGGTCGATGGTCGAGGTCGGGGCGGCAACGTAGAAGGGGATGTTGTGCTCCCTGGCGAGAACCGCAACCGTGTAGGTGCCGATCTTGTTGGCGACATCGCCGTTGGCAGCGATACGATCGGCTCCGACAATCACGGCGTCAATCGTACCTTTGGACATCAGGTAGCCAGCCATGTTGTCACAGATCAGCACGGTCTGGATGTTGTCTCTGTGCAATTCCCAGGCAGTCAGCCGCGAGCCCTGCAGGAAAGGACGGGTCTCATCGGCAAAGACGACGACCTCTTTACCGGCAGCGACCGCCGCGCGAATAACTCCCAGGGCTGTGCCGTAGCCGCCCGTTGCCAGGGCTCCGGCGTTGCAGTGCGTCAAAATGCGCACCGTGTCGGGCAATAGCGCTGCACCATGACGGCCCATATTCATGTTGATGCGGATATCTTCTTCGTTGATGGCCATGGCTTCGTATTCCAGTCCGATTTTTAAATTGGCCACGGGCTGGTTGGCGTTGGCCCGCACCAGGCTCTGCATACGGTCCAAAGCCCAAAACAAGTTGACCGCAGTCGGTCGGGTTGCACCCAGCAGTTCGCAGACCTGGTCGAACTCTGTCACAAACTCGGCATAGTTGTCGGTCTCAATGGCCCGTGCGCCGAAGAGAGCACCGTAGGCCGCCGTGACGCCGATGGCCGGAGCCCCGCGGACGACCATGCTGCGAATCGCCTCGGCCACGGCCTGGTAGTCTGTGTATTCCAGCCAGACTTCCTGGGTCGGCAGGAGTCGTTGGTCGATCAGGCTGAGTACACCTTCATGGTATTTAATAGGACGAATACCCCCCGCGTCGGGGAATGCTGCGCAATTGCTCATTTTAATCAGTTCCCTGTGAGTTTTTTCTTCAGTAGTTGGTTGACCATGCCGGGGTTGGCTTTGCCCTGGCTGGCCTGCATGACCTTGCCAACGAAAAAGCCGATCAACTTGTCTTTACCCGCAAGGTATTCGGCAACCTGGTCCGGGTTGGCGGCGATCACCTGATCGACAAAGCCTTCGATTGCCCCGCTATCCGTGACTTGCTTGAGACCCTCCGCGGCGATAATCTGATCGGCGCTTTGACTCTTTTGCCACATCTTTTCAAAGACGGTTTTGGCGATCTTGCCGGAAATTGTGTTGTCCGCGATGCGGTAGAGCAGACCGGTGAGAAGCTCAGGTGTGACCGGCACGTCGGTTATCTCGAGGTCGGTTTCCTTGAGCTTGCGCAGAATCTCACCCATGATCCAGTTGGCGCAGCTCTTGGCGTCGCCGCCAAGGGTCACGCAGGCATCAAAATAATCAGCCTGGGCGCGGTCGGCCGCGAGCACGCCGGCATCGTAGTCCGAGAGCCCCAATGTCTTGACAAAGCGGGCGCGTTTGACCTCCGGTAACTCGGGCAGGGTGGCTCGAACGTCTTCAATCCATTGCGGACTGATGACCAGTGGCACCAGGTCGGGATCGGGGAAGTAACGGTAATCATGGGCCTCTTCTTTGCCGCGCATGGAGCGCGTCATGCCGGTGTCGCTGTCAAACAGCCGGGTTTCCTGAATCACCTTGCCGCCGCTTTCGATCAGGTCAATCTGGCGTTCGACTTCGTACTCGATGGCTTGCTTGATGAATCGGAAGGAGTTGATATTCTTCAACTCGGCACGCGTTCCGAACTCTTCCTGGCCGTAGGGACGAACCGAGACATTGGCATCACAGCGGAAGCTGCCTTCCTCAAGGTTGCCGTCGCAAACCCCCAGGTAAACGACAATCTGATGGAGCTTTCTCAGGTAATCGATGGCCTCGTCGGCAGAGCGCATATCGGGTTCTGAAACAATCTCCAAAAGGGGAGTACAGGCCCGGTTGAGATCGACCAGAGAGCTTGCGGCTGTTTGCGGCGTGTCGCCATGGATCAGCTTTCCCGCATCTTCTTCCATGTGGGCACGGGTAATGCCGATCCGTTTGCGGTCACCATTTTCAAGGTCGATGTCCAACCAACCGTGCTCGCAGATCGGCAGTTCGAACTGGGAGATCTGATAGCCCTTGGGCAGATCCGGGTAAAAATAGTTTTTGCGTGCGAAGATCGAGCGTGGTGCGATCTGACAGTTGGTTGCCAGGCCGGTTTTGATGGCCAACTCAACGACCTGCCGGTTGAGGACGGGAAGGGCACCGGGTAAACCGAGGCAAACCGGGCAGGTCTGCGAATTGGGCGTCTGGCCGAAATCTTTCGAGCAGCCGCAAAAAATCTTGGTTTTGGTGGTCAGCTGGACATGGACTTCCAGACCTATGACGGTTTCGTATCTCATTGCGAACCTCGTATTCAGAACTCCAAAGAGCTGAAATCTGCTCTCAAACATCCAGATTTTCGCTTCGGCCCTTATAGGCCGACGGGCTGCTAGATGTTGGCTTTTGTCTTGTGCCAGTCTGTGGCCTGCTCATAAGCATAGGCCATGCGTAAAAGAGTCTCTTCGTCGAAAGGCTTGCCGATTATCTGCAGGCCGATTGGCCGCTGGTCGGCCGAGAAACCGCAGGGCAGGCTCATGGCACAGGTGCCGGCCAGGTTGGCCGGAATCGTGTAAATGTCCGACAAATACATCTGCAACGGGTCGTTGATCTTCTCACCCAGGGCGAATGCAGGGGTCGGTGCCACCGGAGTAAGCAGAGCATCGACCGTGTCAAAGGCATCCAGGAAGTCCTGACGAATCAGGGTCCTGACTTTTTGTGCTTTGAGGTAGTAAGCATCGTAATATCCCGAGGAGAGCGCATAGGTGCCGAGCATGATGCGGCGTTTGACTTCGGCGCCGAAGCCGGCCGCACGGGTCTGCATATACAGATCGACCAGGTTCTCGGCCTTCTCGGCGCGCAGACCATAGCGTACGCCGTCATAACGAGCGAGGTTGCTGGAAGCTTCTGCTGTCGCGACCAGGTAGTAGCAGGCAACGGCGTAAGAGGTGTGCGGGAGACTGATTTCAATAATCTCTGCACCCAGTTCACGGTATTTCTCTGCCGCCTGTTCAACCGCTTTGCGAACATCTTCATCCAGTCCATCGACGAAGTATTCTTTTGGAAGCCCAAGCTTTAACCCTTTCAGGTCTTTCTTCAGGCTATCCTGATAGTTCGCAACCGGTGTGTTGACAGAGGTGGAGTCTGCCGGATCGTAACCGGCAATCGCCTCTAGCATCAGGGCGCAATCACGAACGTCGCGGGTGACCGGGCCGACCTGGTCCAGAGATGAAGCATAAGCGACGACGCCGTAGCGGGAGACCCGGCCGTAGGTCGGTTTCAGACCAACGACGCCGCAGTGAGAAGCCGGTTGCCGGATCGATCCGCCGGTGTCTGTGCCGAGAGCAGCAACTGCCTGACGCGCGGCAATGCTGGCGGCACTGCCCCCTGAAGAACCTCCCGGGACAAGCTCTTGATTCCAGGGGTTGCGAGCCGGGCCAAAAGCGCTGTTTTCGTTGGAGCTGCCCATGGCGAACTCATCCATATTCAGCTTGCCGATAATGACAGCCTTTTGCTGCTTGATTTTGGCAATCGCTGTGGCATCGTAGGGGGAGATGTAATTATCCAGGATGAGCGACGCGCAGGTGGTGCGCAACCCGGCGGCATTGAAGACGTCCTTTACCGCGATCGGCAAACCCGTCAAGGTTTGTGCTGTCCCCTCGGCAATCGCCCGGTCAGCGGCCTGGGCCTCTGCAAGCGCGGTTTCGTTGCAGATGGTGATGAATGTGTTGAGGGTTGCATTGGTCGCGGCGATGCGGTCGAGGTAAGTCCTGGTTACCTCAACGGCGGAAAGCTCCCGCTTGTCCAGTTTGGCGCGTAACTCCGCCAGGGTTAGATCATAAACCGTCATAATATTTGTCCGTAGAGAAGATGTTTATTCGATGACCCGGCGAACCCGGAAGGCGCTGCCTGCTGCATCGGGCGCGTTGCTTAAGGCCTGCTCAGGTGTGAAGCCTGCTTTGACGACGTCAGGTCGGAAGGCATTTTCCATGGGCACGGCATGTGCGGTCGGGACGATACCTTCCGTATCAAGCGCCGCCAACTGTTCGACATAGCCAAGGATTGCATCCATTTCACCGGTTAGGGCATCGAGCTCCTCTTCGTTCAAGGCCAGGCGGGCCAGACGACCGACGTGCTCGACTTCGCTGCGGGTAATTTTCATTTTCAAGTAAACCTCCAGGGCGTGATCTCGTCTAAACAGGCAAAGACGAAAATTAGCACGGTGGCCCATAGCAAGGCAAGGGTGAGAACGTTTGCTTTCTTTTGTTATCCCCTGTTTTTCATGCCCTTTGTCGAAAAATCAGAGATATAATTCATATGAGAGGCAAAGTAGGTCAGATGGTTGTTGTCGAGTTGGCTAACAGGTGTATACTTTAGTATGTTTTTCTGATCGGCAACACTTATACACTTAACAGAATTATCAAAAAGGGAGATTGTCTCATGCTTATGTTTAAACGAATGTCTATCCTGGCTCTGGTTATGGTAACGCTCTGGGGTTGTGCAGCGCCTCAGAATAAAACTCAAAAGGGTGCACTCTATGGCACCGGTATCGGTGCTGCCGTTGGCGCCGGATTGGGCCAGGCGATTGGCGGCAACACCGAGTCGACTCTAATCGGAGCCGGTATCGGGGCCGCCCTTGGAGGCGTTACCGGTGGCTCTATCGGCCGGTATATGGATAATCAGGAAAAGGCCCTTCGTCAGCAGTTTGCTACGAGTGAGGCGGTTAATATTCAACGCAATGAAGAGCTCCTGGCGGTTACTTTCAAGAGTGATGTCCTCTTCGATGTTAATTCGGCAACCTTAAAGCCCGGAGCCTATTCGGAGATCAATCGTGTCGCCAGGGTCCTGGTCGAGTACCCGCAGACGACAATGCAGATCGCTGGTCATACCGACAGCAGCGGATCTGAAACCTACAACCAGTCACTTTCCGAACGTCGCGGTTTAAGCGTTAAGAATGCTCTGGCCAGTCAGGGTGTCGATGCTTCGCGCATGCAGGTGATCGGTTATGGTGAAGGTCAACCGATTGCTGACAATGCGACGGAAGCCGGGCGTCAGTTGAATCGCCGGGTGGTCGTTACCATCGCGCCTCAGCAGGGTGCGACCTATTGATTCCCAAGCAATTACTCACCTGAACAAAACAGCGGCTCCCGAATGGGGGCCGCTGTTTTATCTGTAGCTATTTGCTCTCTGTAGTTATTTGGTCGCGGACTATTTGTCCTGGTCTTTGTTGTCGAGTTTATCAGGTTCCCCTTCAGACTTTTCTTCGTTGCCTTCCTTGACTCCGTCCTTGAAGTTGCGCAGGCCTTTACCCAACGCACCACCGACCTGGGGCAATTTACCGGCACCGAATATAATCATGACAAGTACCAGGATGATTATCAGCTCTGTTGTACCAAGTCCGAACATGGGAATGACTCCTTGAAAGTGTTGTATGTGTCCTCATCATAGCCATATCCATGGAAAAATCAACTGATTTACAGACGCTTGCCTTATAGGGTTGCTCCTCAGTTCTCTTTTAATCACGAAACCATTTGTAGGGTGCTGGTGAACAGAGTGAACCGCACCGCATAGGTTAACCGCACCGCATGATGTATAAAAGCTCTTATCGGTTTGTCCCAAAGCTCGATGCGGTTCGTGCCTCACCACATCCTACCCATGCATTACAGCTCGTCTGCGTAAATAGAAAAAGGGACCGACAGTTGTCGGTCCCCGTAAGCCAAACTAAGTACGGAAGTTTTATTTGGATCGCGCGAACTTGGGGTTGTCCATCGGGTCACCCTGGTAACCAAGATCCTGCCACTGCATACGGCCATTATCGCCGTGGCAGTCGAGGCATCCCAGAGACTCTTCCTTGGGAGAGACCATGTGGTTGATGCTCCAGTACATCTCTGTCGGGGCAAAACCAAATTCACCGCTGTAGCTGAGACCACTGGCCTCCATACCGAGACGTGCTGCCTTATCCCAGTCATAATCGACCCAGTAGCCACCGTCACCGAACACCTTGGCGGTGATGAAATAATTGTTCTTTGAGTCATAGATCTGCTTGCCAGAATGGAGTTTGAATGGATGGATTTTCGCCGTCTCATCCTTGATGTCGCCATTCGGGTAGGTCAGGTAAGTGATTTTTGTTGGATCCATTTTCTCACCGGGATTGTAAGCGTCAGCGCTGCCGTTGTACCAGAGGTATTTGGGTGTCACCATCTTGCCCCAGGTGAAGTGACCTTTCTTCTTGTTGTAAGAGTGTTTGCCGTTCTCATCAACGGGAGCCTCGATATCCTGACCTGCTGTTGACCAGTCCCAGGAAAGCTTGGTGGGAACTTCCTTGGCAAAGAAAGGGATATGGCAGGTCTGGCAGGAGATGTCTTCTGCGTGCTTGTTCAGCCTGCTCTGGGCATGAGGAGCCTCTTCGTGGCACTTGGCACAGGAGAAATGAGTCGTCCCGCCCGGCGAAACACCCAGCGAATTGCCGGGAATCGCGTGAGCTTCTGTGACGTGGCACTCCGTGCAGGCGAAGTCATTGCCATCAGCATCCATATGGACGTCTACAGAACGTGTGGGGTATTCAATGGATGAATCCAGGTCGCCATGCTTGACCGCGTCGCCGCCCCCACCATAAAAGTGGCAGGTGCCGCAGTTGAAGCGGCTCGGCTTGCCGACGCTCTGGGCGACATAAACCAGATCGACACGCTTGGCAGGGTTGCCTGCTCCGGTGGCCTCTTTAACGTAGGTTCCGGTAGTGTCGTGACAGACCAGGCAGTCGATGTTGCCGGAAGCGGTGAAGTCGAAGCTGGAATCCGTCCAGCCGTAGCCCGCATGGCAGCTGGTGCAGCGTGGTTCGTTGCCGGCAATCGAGGTGCAGAAATTGTTAATGGCGTTTTTCTTGCCACGAGTGACTTGCTTGCCATCGACCATTTGTTCCTGGGCCCAGGTCCAGTGAGTGGTCTTCATGAAGTCTTCGGCGTGCTTCTCATGGCAGTTCAAACACTTTGCGGTGACTTCCGGTCCCGTTTCAAGAGGGCCCTGAAGGAAGTATGAGTGGTCGTTTTCTGCAGCCAGTGCAGTGGCTGCGGTCAGGGCGAGTAGCAGGACGCTGCAGAGAACGCCTGACATAAACGCTTTTTTCATGGGGTCTCTCCTTGAAGTTGTTGGTTGGTATTTTTTAAACGGTTCAACATAAAACGTAGCGTTGACAGGGCAACATAATATATCGATATATTGATCAATATAGTCAAATAAACGGGGGAGAGGTGGAGCCTCTCCCCCGGCTAAACAGACTGACTTTAGAACTGTACGGTCAGTGAAGCATTCAGATCGTACGCGGTGTCGACAACCGGCATCAGCGAGTAAGCCTTGCCGTCCTTGACGTCGTCAACTTTTTGCGGCTTGCCAACCGGTGAGCCGCTGCCGGTATACTCAAAGTCGTAGTAGAGGCCGGCAATCTTGATGAACATACGTGGATTGATGTCGAAAATATAGTATGCTTCGCCGACATGACCGCGGGTGGCAATTTTGCTGCCAAGGGCGTCATCCTGAGCCTGGCTGAAAGGCGTCCAGTACTCGGAGCCGTAGTTGTATTCCAGGCCAAACTTACCCATTGGGGCAGGCACCTGAACACCGGCGAAGAAGCCGAAACCTTCTTCATCGTCAGCTTTAGTGGCAACCACAGGGGCCATAATAACTTCCGACCCGGTAGAGTTGAGTTGAGCTTCGAAGATTGCGTCACTGCCCATGCCGCCGAACATGCCGGCGTTGTTGTTTGGTCTCAGGATGGTCATGCCACCGGAAACAAACCAGTTGATGCCGTTGTCCTCCTGGCGAGAGAAAACAACCCCACCGAGGTCGATGTCACCGACCGTGACGCTGGGCTGTACCCGGGTGACAAAGTTGAAGTTGGGGAACTTCTGCATGTCATTATAAAGGGTCGGAGCAAACATGGCACCGTACTGGGTCGGGAAGGCAATCACCCCTTTGAAGCCGTCGTTGAGATCCATGGCTCTGAAAGCGGTCATCTGCAGGAAGTTGGTGCCGTCGTTAAGGATGTCAATGTTGAAGCCGGCAAAATGGGTGTCTTTGGTGACGATCTCGTTGAACATCTCGCCATTGCCCCACTCCGATTCAAAGCCTTGACCGTAACAGAAACGGGCAACCATACCTTCAATGCCGGTCCAGTCCTCAATATTGCGACCAATGGTGATACCATCGAAATTCAGGCTCATGACGTTGCCGGTCGGGGTGCCGCCGCGCAATTCGTTTTCACGGAAATGCAGTGGCGGACCGCCTGTGGAGGGACGACGACCGATCGAGAGGTAGAAGCCGCTGTCAGCGATATTGCTCCAGTCAAAATAAGCCCGGTCTACGCGAACGACGTCGCCGGTGGTGTTGCCACTGTTGGTGGCGTCCATGGTGAACCTGTTCCAGGAATCAAAGACCTGAGAACCGGTGGAGTCGCCCCAGTTTTTGAACATCAGCAGGCGGCCGGAGAACTTGACGTTGTCCCAGACATCGGCCTTCATGTTCAGGCGCAGGCGTGAGGTGTAGAAAATGTCGTTGTTGATGTCGTAGGTGTCTCTCTGTCCCATGGGGAAGATCATGACACCCGGGTGGGTTGCAGGGTTCATTGGGTCAAAGCCGCCAATTGCTTGAAGTAAGCCGTTATACAGCTGTGGGTTGGTTGCGGCCAGGCCGAAGAACATATTATCCAGTGCGCTGGGATTCAACGAGCCATCAATAAACGTTGGCGGTGTGACGGTTGGGTCGCCATACATGGGGTTAAAAGCATTAAAACCGCCAAGCTGTCCCATGCCGATTTTCATAAAGAAATCAGTCATGTTGACATTGATACCGGGGTTAAATGTCACATCCTGGTAATGCAGGCTGTGGGCCTTGGCGCGTAAATCGCCGCTGAATTCAATGCGGTCGAGTGTCGCGTGACGTTCAGCGCCGTCGAGACGATCCGACAGCTCTTCGAGTTCGCCGCTGAGTTCCTCGATCTGCTTCTGCAGCTCCGAGATCATGGCGTCGTCCTGGGGTGCCGCGAAGGCGGCTGCAGGCAGAGCCAGCAGCGCCGCCATGGCCAGGTAAAGAAATTTCTGCATCGTTGTTCCTCCTGAAAATTAAGTAAAACTACTCGCCGCAGGTCTCCGGTTGAGGTGAATCTGCGGCATGGTCATACATAAACTGCATGATGTCGACGAGTTCGTTCGAGGAGATTTTGTCCCAGGCCCCTGGTGCGAGCTTGTTGTGCTTGTCCTTTGCATAGAAACGTTCCCATTGCCGTTGCGTCTTGGAGAGCGGCGTCATGGTGCCGCCAGAGGACCCGGACAGATGACAATATTTACATTTCTCCTTCGCCAGTGTCCTGCCGGTCTTGGCGTCGCCGCCTTCGATAGCCGCTTGCGCAACTGTGGCAGAAAGCAGGCCGGCGAACAGCAGGGCCAGGCAAGAAAAGCTAAGCGATTTAAGCACTTTTTTCATGGTCAAGCCTCCGGCAGAACGAATTGGACCCGAAGCCCGATCTCCTGTGCAAGGTTAGCCGCATGTCTGAGGCTGAGGAGAGTCTGCTGCGTGGTCATACAGGAACTGCTGAATGTCTTTCAAGTCTTGTTCCGAAAGATTTTTCCATGCCTCTTCATCATGCTTTTTCTTGTCGAAGACGCGGTCCCATTGAGACTGGGTCTTGGTCATAGGAGTGACTTCACCACCCTCGCCGCCGCTCGAATGACAGGTTTTGCAAGTCTTCTTGAACAGGTGCTTGCCCTTACGCGGGTTGCCGCCCTCGGCCGCCAGGGCTGAGGTTGCAATGAAGCTCACCAGGGTTAGAAAGATTACCGATTTGATTAGACTTTTCATGATCGAAATACCTCCGCTGTTGTGTTTTTGCCGGGCCTCTCCATGTGGAAACGTATCAAGTGTGAGAAGTATCGACAGGCCGGCTTATATTGGATTTCGTATATTTCGATTTCACAATCTATGCCAATCTGACTACGTATATATCTAAGATATTGAATATAGTGAAAAATTACCTGATAAGGGTGGATTCGGCTTCTGAAAATGTGGCATATATAGTCGTAGGGCCGGTCTAATGCTAGCCATATAACCGAAAATGTCGACTGCAGGGCCGCCTTTTCGCCGGCCTTGTTTTGATCTGACACGAGGGCGATCTGACACGAGGGCGATTGGACTGGATGATGCTTGATTGCTGCTGAGCGGTATTCAATCATCAGGGAGGGGCACAGGTCCCTTGAATGATACTTTCTTCTGGCTGTTTGTTTATAAATTCTTTATATTACCTGAGTTTATCCACTCATGCATGAAACGGGGGGCTTGTCAGTAATGAGTCGTGTTGAGCAAGAAAAACCAGAGTCGTCAACAAGTTGGGTCGACAGCTTCGGCGAAAATTTACGCAACCACAAAATGAAGACAGCCCTGCTTGAAGCTCACGAGCGGTTCATTCTGGTTGCCAAGGCCCGTTGGCTCTTTCTTGGCTTTGTCGCCATCTATGGCAGCTGTGCCGGGGTTGGTTACCTGTTCAGCGACTTCGGCTGGTTTTTGAGTACCACGCAGCTGGTCGGCCTGGTCGTGGTGGTCCTGCTTATCCTGGTCTACAACGCAATCTTCTTCGTGTATCACAGGCGCCTTTCTCGACTGCCTTATGGAAGTCACTTGCAGGTCTTGCTCGATTATTTTTGCGTGACCCTACTTGTTTATTTGAGTGGCGGCGTGGCCAGCTGGCTCTGGCCGGTTTACCTTCTGGTCACTTTTGAAGCCTCGATCCTGATTGAGAGCCGTACACAAGTTTATCTGCTGGGGGTTTTCGCCGGAGGTTGTTATTTCTTTGTCCTGGCCGGTGAGTATCTCAATATCATTCCTTACATCAATATGCCCTTTATTGATTCCGCCTTGCATCACCACGCTTTTTTCCTGGTTTTGATGTGGTTCTGGGTGAGTCTGCTGAACACCATTTCTGCCGTGGTCAGCAACTATCTCATGAATATTCTGCGCCGCAGCCATGAACAGGTTCAGGCAACCGAAGCCCGACTCAAAGAATTTCTCGAAGGCGCCAATGACCTGATCTTCAGCGTCAGACCTGATGGCCAATTCCTCTATGCGAACCGGACCTGGGAGCGTGTGCTTGGTTATGATCGCTCACGCCTTTCTGAAATGTCACTTGAAGATGTCATTGATGCCGATATGCGAATTAAATGTATGGCGGAAATTGAGAAAGCCACCAAAGGTGAAGAAATTGAGCCGCTGGAGGGACGCTTAAAAACAAAGGTTGGAGAAACTGTCGACGTTGAGGGGACGATTACCTGCAGCTTCCAGAACGATGAAGCTGGGGCGGTCTGGGTGATCTGCCGGGATATATCGGCTCGTAAAAAAGCTCAGGAACAACTCTATTTCATGGCTCATCATGATCAGTTGACGTGTTTGCCGAATCGCCTCTATTTTGCAGACCGTTTAGGCCAGGCACAGGCTCTTGCGAAACGCGAAAAGCATCAGTGCGGCATCCTTTATCTGGATCTTGATCGGTTCAAGATTATTAACGACACCTTGGGCCACGCCGTTGGCGACATCCTGCTCCAGGAGGTTGGCAAGCGTTTACGCAGTTGTGTCCGTGAGGTTGATACCGTTGCCCGTATCGGCGGTGATGAATTCTCTGTCGTGCTCGTCAATCTCAACCACATGGTTGATGCCGAGCAGGTTGCAAGCAAGATCCTCAAGGCCCTTGCCAAACCTGTTCAGGCCGATGAGCACGAACTCTTTATTACGACGAGTATCGGTATCAGTCTTTACCCGATCCATGATGATAATCCTGAAGGTCTGTTGAAAAAAGCTGATGCGGCCATGTATCAGGCGAAAGCTCAGGGACGCAACAATTATCAGGTTTATGATCAGTCGATGGACCAGGATGCTGAGCGGCGGATGACGCTTGAAAATGGTCTGCGCCGCGCGATTGAAAAGGACGAATTCCGTATTTTCTATCAGCCCAAAATCGATTCGGGCAGCGGCAGGATCACGGCTCTTGAGGCCCTGATTCGCTGGGAGCATCCTGAACTTGGCATGCTTACTCCTGCAGATTTTATTGCTCTGGCCGAGGAAACCAGTCTGATTATTCCGATCGGTGAATGGGTCTTGAAAAGGGCCTGTCAGGATAATCGACAATGGCAGGACGCTGGTTTGCCGAAAGTTCGTGTCGCCGTTAACCTGAGCGGCTACCAACTGCAGGCAAAGAATTTCGTGTCAACTGTTGCAGCTGTTCTCAAGGAGACCGGCCTTGCCGGAGAGTGTCTGGAGTTTGAAGTCACCGAGACGGTGATCATGCAGAATCCTGATTTTGCAGTAAGCATATTGATTCAATTACGTGAACTGGGGATCCATATCTCTATTGATGATTTCGGCACCGGTTATTCCTCTCTTGCTCATCTCAAGCGTTTCTCTGTGAACACCCTGAAGATAGACCGCACCTTTGTGCGGGATATGGAAAACAATTCAACCGATGCGGCGATAACCAGTGCGATCATCTCGATGGGCAACAGCCTTGACCTCAAGGTTATTGCCGAAGGGGTTGAAACAGAAGGGCAGTTTGACATGCTCAGAGAAAAAAATTGTGATGAGATGCAGGGCTACCTGTTCAGCAAGCCGATACCGGTAGAAGATGTGGCAGCACTTTTGCGTGACGGTTTGGCGACCAGAACGAAGAATGGTTAAATCCTTGTTGTGATCTTGTTGTTGTGATCTTGCGACATCCGAGAAAAAGCATAATCGCGGTTACCACGGTGGTTACAAATAAAAGGGGGGGGGCAAAAAGAACAATGTGAAACACCGGAGGCCTTATGGCCCCCGGTGTTTTTTTATAATGACGGTTCGGTTTATTCGCGGACATAGGTATCTATGTCCGTCTCATGGACCATACCCATCAGGCGAGCATACTCGGATTCTATGATCTGATAATGATGATCGGTCGAAGTTGCGTTCTGCTCGAACACCGCGCGGATCTCTGCGTTGTCGATTTTTGCAGCCAGTGCACGCAGATGCTCTGCCAGGGATTTCTCTTTTGCCATGGCCAGTTCCATTGCTTTGCGCTCGTCGAAGCCTTCGGTTTTGACTGCGTTCAGCTCGTTCATCCATTCAGAGTCCTTGTCGGCCCCAGTCGCCAGGAAGGCATCAAGATCTGTGATATCATCACCGGGGTAGACATTGTAAAACCACTCGGCATGTTCACCTTCTTCACGTGCCAGCAGTTCAAATACTTTTTTGGCTTCTGTATTGTCCATGAGTTCGGCACCACGCTTATAAAAATCCCTGGCATTTTTTTCGGTCTGTATGGCACGGCGTACAGCATCCTTCAAATCAATGTTGTCAAACATGTAAAATCCTCCTGAGTTAAATGGTGTATACGTTGCAAAGACGGGGAATATTACCAGAAATCACAAACTTGCCAAAAGAAAAATTGCTTTTTACGTTCAGTTTGAAAATATAAAGGCGGATTTCCATATCCGCCTTTATACATTTCTTCAGTTTTTTAAGGCCTTGCGGAATCAGGCTTCTGCAGCAGGCGGCACAAAAGTGCGCTGACCAAGTTCTTCATCGAGACGGAGTAAACCATTGCCGTCGTTACCGATGCGCTGCAGCTTTTTGACGATCAGTCCGAAACTGGCCTCTTCTTCGACTTGCTCAGTGACAAACCACTGCAGGAAGATCTGGGCCGCGTGATTGTTGTCGCCGCGGGCAAGGTCCATCAGTTTGTTGATGCTGTCGGTGACAAAGTTTTCGTGCTTCAGAGAATATTCGAAGCTGTCCAGGGGGGATTGATAATCATTCTGTGGAGCCTCTATGGCACGCAGGTCTGTGCGGCCACCGGCTTCACAGATGAAATTGAAGAATTTTTCACCATGAGTGAGCTCTTCGAGGCCCTGGACTCTCATCCATGATGCGATGCCGGGCAGATCTTCTGCTTCAAAGTATCCGGCCATGGCCAAATAGAGGTAGGCAGACAAGAACTCGTTTTTCATCTGCTCATTCATAGCGTCAAGCAATTCTTTACTGAACATTGATGGAAGCCTCCTTGAAATAAGTGTTGATAGGTTTAACGCTGTCTTGTTGCTAAAATTTATACCTTAGAGCAAGAAGTTGTGCAATCAAGCAAATAAAAAGCGGGGCTTTACAGCCCCGCTTGAGATCTGCGTTAGTGCTTTGAATCAGTGCACACCGTCTTCAAAAATAATTTTCTGCAGTCCGTCAATCGCTGCATTGGCTTGCAGCACCTCCCCCGTAAAAGGGTTGCGGTAGGTATAAGTAATGTAGCTGCAATTACAATCTGAAGGCATGAATGCATCGTGCATGACAAATTTCTTGCCATCGCTGCCGCGTGTCAGGCCGATGATGCCTGTATTGATGTCATTGCCTATGATGCTGTAGTCAACCTTAGGTGCTTCAAAAAAAGTGATTTCAGAAACGGTGTCCACAGGTACGCTGAGCGCAGAGCCATTCCACCAGCCTTTGACGATATCTCGATCCATGATGCTGTCAAAAACAATTTCCTTGTTGTCAAGCGTAACCAGCCGGCCGGCGCGGCCCTGGTCGGCACTGGCGAATGTTGCCAGGCACAAGATAGTCAACAGGGGGATTGCTATCAAGCGCATGCATATGCGAACTCCCATTTCACGGCACTCCTTTTAGACAAAAGATTGTAGTTAAACTTAACCAAGCGGTGTTTTGTAATATGTCTATGATCCGAGGCGCGTTTCCTCGAAAGATCTTTGATGTAGCCCGCGCGCCTCGAAGGCATTGCCGCTGCGGGAATCCTGACTAATCTTTGGCTTGACGAGGTCGACGACAAGCACCTCACTGAGAAAATGGCGTAGCATCAAATCCCATTGACAGCATATTGGATAACAGCTTTCAGAAAAAAAATCAACGCTTTTTCCCGGTTAACTTTGCCATCCCAGGCCGAAAACACAGGGGCTTATGGAGGCTATAGAATGTTGGGTGATTTTGTGGCTATGTGATAGGATATGCGGCGCCAAGGCAGAAGTTATCAAGTCAGAATACTGAAAACGAGACCCTGTTATGATTGTACATAGTGCCGCTTTTGTGACCAGTGCGCCGGCTCTGGCCAGTTGTCCCCCGTCTGAGTGGCCGGAAATTGCTTTTGCCGGGCGCAGCAATGTCGGTAAAAGCAGTCTGATTAACTGTTTGTTGAATCGCAAAGGACTGGTTCGGACGTCTTCAACTCCAGGACGGACGCAATTACTGAACTTTTTTGCGATCAATGAGCAACTGTATTTTGTCGATTTGCCCGGCTATGGTTTTGCCCGGGCTCCTCGCTCGGTACGCGAACGCTGGCAGCCGATGGTGCATGGCTACTTGAAGGGACGTGCAAGTCTGAAAGCTGTTGTCTGGTTGCTCGACGTGCGGCGTGACCCGAGCAAGGAAGACCTACAATTTCTGGACTGGCTGGAGGAGAGTGACATCCCCACGATTCCGGTGGTGACAAAGATAGATAAAGTCAGTCGCAATGAACTGGGTCGTCGCCTGGCAAAGATCTCAAGCAGTACCGAGCTTCCGGTTGAGCTGCTCACGCCCTTTTCGGTGTTGAGCCGGCAGGGACATGAAGAGCTCTGGGCGTTGATTACCATGGCGCTGGAGTCTGACGATGTCTCGGATGAATCTCACGAGGATGCCGGGAACGACTGAAATATTTTTAAGCTATGACAATACAACGAACGCGAATCTTTCTGTTTCGACATGGCCAGGTAGAAGGCCATGAAGAGAAACGTTATAACGGCCAGGTCAACGTTCAGCTGACCTCTTTGGGCAGAGAACAGTCAAGTCGCATTCGCGACTACCTGGCCGGAAGGTCTCTTGCTGCCGTTTACAGTAGCGATCTGGATCGGAGCCACTACTGTGCCCTGATGATTGCCGAAGCACACAATCTTGATGTGGTCACCGATGCCTCGTTACGGGAGTTGCATATCGGGGACTGGGAAGGCCGGACCTGGGCCGAACTTCGCGAAGCCTATCCCGATGATTGGCAGGCAAGGCTTCGTGATCTGGTGAATTTCCAGGTGCCGGGCGGCGAAAGTCTTCAGGATGCAGCGAATCGTATCCGTCCCAGCCTTGGACGGATCATTAAAAAGCACGCAGGCGGTACGATCGCTCTGGTCGCTCATGGAGGGGTCAATCGCATTATCTTGCTCGATGCCATTGGTGCTCCGCTGCAACAGGCTTTCTCCATTGAACAGAATTTTGGCTGCGTGAATATCATTGACTATTTTGCCGGCGGCAATTCTCTTGTGACGCTCCTCAACGGAACTGCTCACCTGGAAGACTGACGCCGTAAAGACAGGCTAGACACATGGAGATAAAGTTCCGTCGGAGCATAAACTTTATAAGGAGGTTGTTGGCAGATGAATAGGATTTATGTCATCGGCGCTGGAATTGAAGGCCAGGAAGGTTTCAGCCGCAGAGCTTTGGAGTTGGTCTCTCAGGCGGAGCTGTTGATCGGTGGGCCACGGCAGCTTGCACTGTTCCCAGACTTCTCCGGCAAAATCATGACGACTGGAGACAACCTGGCGCCGGTCGTTGAATGTCTGGAAAAGATGTCAGGTGCAGCCGTTGTTCTGGCCTCCGGAGACCCTCTTTTCTTCGGGATCGGCCGCTACCTGCTGCGAAATCTCCCCGATGCCGATCTTGAGTTCGTACCCAACGTCAGCTCAGTTCAATATGCTTTTGCCAAGATTCGCGAGCCATGGGATGATGCCGTATTCGTATCGGCTGAAGGTCGTGGGTTGAAAGGAGCCGTCGACCTGGTTGTGGCTCATGACAAGGTTGCTCTTTTGACCGACAAGGTGAATACTCCCAAGGCAATTGCTGAGGAGTTGATTGACAGAGGCAGGGATGGTTATAGCGCTTATCTCTGCGAAAACCTGGGCACGGCAGAAGAGTCGATTACTCACACCGAACTTAAAGGCTTGCTTAATCTGCCGGCCGCGGCTCTGAATGTGCTGATCCTGATCAAGGAATATGAAGCCGGCGGTGACGGCGCCGGTCCCTGTCTGGGGATACCGGACGAGGATTTTGCTACGGTCAAAAAATTGATCACCAATGAAGAGGTGAGGGCTGTGAGCCTGGCCAAGTTGCGCCTGCGTCAGGATATGACTCTTTGGGATGTTGGCGCCGGCTCCGGCTCCGTCAGTATTGAGGCCGACCATCTTATGCCAAATGGCCAGGTGTTTGCGATAGAACGTAATCCCCAGTGCCTGACTTTTTTCAAGAAAAATCTGAAAAAATTCAATTCGCGCAATATCACTCTGGTTGCCGGTGATGCTCCTGCTTGCCTTGATGATCTCCCTGATCCGGACCGGGTCTTTATCGGTGGCTCCGGAGGTCATCTCTGGAAGATTCTTGATGCAGCCGACGGCCGACTGCCGAGCGGCGGCCGTGTGGTTCTCAATGCCGTCACCCTTGATACCCTGAACGCGGCCACTGAATTTTTTGAGAATGCCGGTTACGAGCTGGAAGTGACGACGGTTAATATTTCACGCACCCGCCCGTTAACCGATTACAAGATGTTCGAGGCTTATAACCCGGTTTTTGTATTGGCGGCTGTAAAAGTATAAAATTTTTTTTGTGATCTCAGGAGGATATCTTGCGCCCAATAACCTGCCAAACCCTGGCTCTTTTAATTGTTTCACTGACGATTCTGCTCGGCGGCTGTGCTGACTCTGACGAGAAGAAAGGGCAAGCTTTGCTTACTCAGGCAGAAGCTCTGCTTGAACAAGGACGTGAAGACGCCGCTGAAGCTGTCCTGACTGATCTGCTGGCTCAGTATCCTTCTTCGCAGGCGGCAACCAAAGGGCGTCAAAAGCTGCAATCGATCATGGTCTCGCGCGAAGAGCGCGCAAAGCAGAAGCTCACCGAACAGAAGCTCACCAAAATCGTTGATAGCTACAGGCAGGTTCTGGACGGCTACCGGGCCATGTACTCGGAATACCCGCGTTCGATTGAGTCGCTTGATGAGAGCGATTATTTTTTCGATTCTTCCTACCTTGAAGACATTACACCGGCAGATTTTCAGGTTTATCTCCTTTTACAGGATGATGGCTCAGGTTACCGGCTCTGGTGTGTGAATGCGGATTCAGCACGTGGCTACAGGGTCGATGCCGCCGGCAAGCAATTGCTTGCCTTTGACACTGTGGAAACCCTGGTCGAACTTAAAACGCGTTACAATGCTGAGGCCTGGGACCAAAAACTTGTTGCCTTGCTCCATCTGTGATGGCCCGGTCCTAAACTCGCAGGAGGTTCATGACTGAATCGCTTTTGAGCCGGTCTTGGCAGGTTCGGGACATCGGGATTGAACTCCTGTTGTAGCGGATCCGGTTCCTTGGACACAAGTTTAGATTATGCCGCCAGACGAATTTCATTGGGCGACCTGAAGCCATTTTTCTCGACGCGCCATTCGTTGTTATAAAGGTCCACGAAGTTCTTCACAGCTTCACGGACAT
>JAGXHL010000046.1 GCA_024636215.1 Deltaproteobacteria bacterium | reverse complement strand
GGGGGCTGGGGGTTGGGGGCTGGGGGCTGGGAGCGCGTGGCGCGTGGTGCGAAAAAGTAACCCTGTATTGCAATGATTTGGATGTTTGGTTTAGTTTCTTGCTTCAAGAAAGCACCGCAGGTAGGCCCCCCTGAAAAGGGCCGGATCCCATGCTCAGAAATTCATAAAATCCACCGAAACCCGGCGAAGGAATATGCCCTCCGCTAGGAGAAAACCAGTCTTTTTGCTTACTTTTTTGACGCTGAAAAAAGTAAGGCGTCTGGCGGGACGCGACCCGCCGGTTTTGACTATGGTTTGATCGTCTATCAATATGCATCGTGATCACCCTCGACCAGAAGGCTATAATTTTGGATAGGGGTAATCAGCGGACTGCATGGCTTTTCCCAACCAATCGATCGCTTTGCCCAGATGACGCATGTTGGCCAGACCTTCTGCATCTTCAAGCACATCAGCTTTGCTCAGGCCAAAACCGATGTTCCAGTAAGTTGAGCCGGGAATGATCATTCTGGACATTTGAAACATGTGGTTAATGGTATCGTAAGCATGGGTTGCGCCGCCTCTTCTGACCGCGACAACAGCAGCGCCAAGTTTACCGGAAAAGGCATGGTCGTTGGCATAGGCGACATAACCCGCCCTTTCGATCAGAGCTTTTAAATCTGCAGATACGGCAGCGAAATATGTTGGAGACCCCAGAATCAGGGCATCCGCCCGCAACATCTTCGTAAAGATAGCGTTGAAATCATCCGACTTGACGGCACAGGCATTGTCCTTATTTTCGAAACACTGCTGGCAGGCGATGCAACCACGAATTTCGGTCCCGCCAACTTTGACCAGTTCCGTGTCCCAACCGGCCCCGGCAAGCTCACTGAGCACCTCTTTTAGTAATAACTCCGTGTTGCCGCCTGAACGTGGACTGCCGTTTACAGCGAGTACATACATAATCTTGCCTCCGTCAGATTGACAATTATTTTTCTTCAACGGCCCCGCCTGCGTGCTTCCAGGCCTCGAAACCACCGTCTATATGGCAGACTCTTTTCAGCCCCATCTTTTGTGCAATATCAGCGGCAAGAGCAGACCGCCAACCGAGATTACAGTAAAAAATGAAACGCTTCTCTTCACCAAACACCTTGTTGTAATAAGGGCTTTCGCTGTCAATCCAAAATTCGAGCAGACCGCGAGGGCAGTGAAAGGCTCCGGGTATTTTACCCTCTCTCTTCAACTCACGAACATCACGCAAATCAACAAAGACCACGTTTGGCAAGTCAATAGAGGCGAGAGCCGCCTCTGCCGTAATGGTCTCTATACGTTGTTCAGCATCTGCAACCAGATCTTGGTAACCGATTTTCCCTGACATAAAACCTCCACGCGTATTCAACTGCGAGCTGTAAGCTGTAAGCTGTAAGCTGTAAGCTGTAAGCTGTAAGCTGTAAGCTGTAAGCTGTAAGCTGGAAACAATATAACAGAAAAGCCTGGCCGTGACAGAAGGCATTTTCATCTTTGTTGCCGCCGTTTTTTTTACGCCCTGTTCACTCTTCGACAGTGACCAGGCCATCTGTTTTGCGGGTCAGAAAAGGCCAGATCTCGGCGACAATCATACCGACAACGATCATCCCACCGCCGAACCACCCGATTGCCGTCAAACGGTCTCCGGCCAGCCAGACTGAGAAAACTGCGGCAAAGACAGGCTCAAGCGTATAGATCAGAGCGGCACGGGTCGGTGTGGTACGGTTCTGGAAGGTCGTCATCGCCCAGAATGCGTAGGCAGTGGCAAAAACTGCGGTAATGGCAAAAGCGAAGACCAGTGAGCCTGTCCAGATCCGGGGCCAGGAGGTCGGTTCGAATGCCAGGCTGCCGATGCAGCCAAGCACGGCCATAGTCAGGATCTGCACAAAAGTCAGGGCTCTTGGGTCATAACCCCTGGTGAATGCATCAAGGCCAATAATATGCAGAGCAACGAAAACCGAGCAGATCACAACCAGCAGGTCGCCAAAGTTAAGCGTCCATGGGGTATGCCAGGTCAGAAGGAAGAGGCCAAGCAGTGCCAGTCCGACACCGAGCTTTGAACCAAAGGCGGCCGGTTTCTTAAGCATGGGACCGGCCATCAAAGGAACCCAGACCACTCCCAATCCAGTGAGGAATCCGGCATTGGCCGAGGACGTCCGTTCCAGGCCAAACGTCTGAAAGAGGTAGGAAGAGAAAAGCAAGCTTCCCAGCAAAATACCGAGTCGCCAGGCCCGACGATCGAGAGTCGCCAGTCTGGTACGACCGGCAATAAAGAACAGGAGGATGGCCGCCATGGCAAAACGCACCCACAGGAAGGCCATCACAGGCATTTCGACAATGGCGTCCTTGACGATGGGAAAGGTTGCTCCCCAAAAGAGGGTCACGCTTGCCAACATGAATTCAGCGTGCAGTTGCCGCTTGTTGTTCAGTGCCATGGATATCCGCAGGAAAACTTCATTGTGCCCTTCCGGAGTTCATGGATGGACACAGTTAGAGTCTTGTTTCGATAGAAGCCGCTATGGTATAAGCAGACTACTGTTATTACAATTGATTTCGCAACACGCGAGAGAGAACTCAGCATGAGTCGTGGCAAGAAAGAACCGATCGAAGTTATTTGTCCGCGCTGTCGCTACACAGAGATCGTCTATCTGCCGATCGAAGATCTGCCGCGCTGTCCGCAGTGCAACATCCAGATGTCCATTTCCGAGCTTCTCGACGAAGGAAAATCATACTAAATATGCCGAACGGTTCGGCTGAGTCATATCTACATATTTATCAAGGAGGAACAAACATGAAACAAGTCAAACTGCTGATTGCCTGCCTGCTAGCCCTATGTGTCATCCTGCCGGGGGTTGCGGTTGCAGACACCCTCGACGACATCCTTGAGCGCGGAACACTTCGCGTTGGTATGGAGCCTGGTTACATGCCTTTCGAAATGACCAACAAAAAAGGTGAAATCATCGGCTTCGATGTCG
Source organism: Deltaproteobacteria bacterium (assembly GCA_024636215.1). The sequence goes on along the minus strand of JAGXHL010000046.1, from coordinate 48,385 downwards.
ACATGGCGAAGCGCATGGCAAAAGCCATGGGCGTTGAACTTGAGCTGGTCAGCACCGCCTGGGACGGCATCATTCCTGCCCTGATCACCAAGAAGTTTGACATTATCATGAGCGGCATGACTCTGACCCAGGAACGCAACATGAAGATCAGCTTCGCTGACCCCTATATTGTAATCGGTCAGAGCATCCTGTTAGACAAAAAATTGGCCGACGAGGTCAAGTCCTACAAGGATTTGAACAACAAGAAGTACAAGGTCGCATCCAAACTCGGCACAACCGGTGAGCAAGCCACCAAGCGCATGATCCCCAACTGCGAGTACATCTCTTTTGAGACTGAGCAGGAAGGTGTCATGGATCTGCTTAACGGCAAAATCGATGCATTTGTGTACGACCTGCCCTTCAACGCCATTGCTTTTGCAGAAAAGGGCCAGGACAAATTAGTGCTTCTCGACGAGCCTTTCACTTATGAGCCTCTGGCCTGGGCCGTCAACAAAGGCAACGCCGACTTCATTAACTGGCTGGACAACTTCCTCGTCCAGGCAAAGAACGACGGCACCTACGACAAAATCTACAAAAAGTGGTTCTTGAGCGACGAATGGCTTAAAGAACTCCAGTAACAAGACAAAGCATGGCGGGTCTGCTCCGAGAATCAAGCAGACCCGCCATCGTTCTTTCTGAACTCTACGGATAGCCACTTTGAAGATAATCACTAAAAATATCCCCTGGCACTTTCTGACCATCTTCATCCTCTTTATGATGTGCGCAGGTCTATGGGTTGCCACCAAAAAGATCGACTATACCTGGCGCTGGAACCGGGTGCCCCAATACTTCGTTTACAATGATGAGTCTCTGATCGCGATTCCCTTTGATGGCGTGGTTGCCTCCCTTTCAAAGCTTGGCGATCAGACACAGATCAAAGTGGTCAGCGAACAAGGCGAAGAGAAGTTCTTTGAAGTCGACAGTGATGCTGTTGAAGTCAGCGAAGGGGAAGAACTCTTCCAGGGCGACTACCTGGGCGCTGTCTTCGAATGGCGCGCCGGACCGCTGTTGATGGGTTTATGGACCACACTCTGGATCTCGGCCGTTGCAAGCATCTTCGGGATGATCATCGGCCTGGTTACAGGCTTGTGCAGAGTTTCAAACAACCCGACTTTACGCAGTTTATCTATAACCTACATTGAATTGATTCGCGGCACCCCGCTTCTGGTACAGATATTCATCTTCTACTTTTTCCTCGGTACCGTCCTCGACATCAGCCGCATCCTAGCCGGCATCAGTGCTCTGGCGATTTTTGCCGGTGCTTACGTTGCAGAAATCATTCGCGCCGGCATTCAGTCGATCCCCAAGGGACAGATGGAAGCCGCGCGCTCTCTCGGTATGAACGTCCCCCAGGCCATGATTTACATTATCCTGCCCCAGGCCTTTAAACGCACCCTGCCCCCCCTGGCCGGCCAGTTTATCAGTTTGATCAAGGATTCATCCCTGGTGTCGATTATTGCCATTACGGATCTCACCAAGAGCGGCCGAGAGGTAATCACTTCCACCTTCGCCACCTTTGAGATCTGGTTCGTCGTCGCTTTCCTTTACCTGATGCTGACGTCGGTGTTGTCCCAGGTGATTTCCTGGGTGGAACGGAGGCTTTCAGTCAGTGATTAAGACAGTTGATCTGAAAAAGACTTTTATCGGACGTGGTCAGACAGTGCATGCTGTCGACGGCGTTACGGCCCATATCAAGCCCAGCGAAGTCGTAGTTATCATCGGACCTTCGGGATCGGGGAAATCTACCTATCTGCGGTGTTTGAACGGCCTTGAAACAAGGACCTCAGGAAAAATTGAGATTGATGGTGTTGACCTGACGTCAAAAAAAACCGATATCAACCTGATCCGTCGTGAAGTCGGCATGGTCTTCCAGCAATTCAACCTGTTCCCGCATAAAACCGTACTACAGAATATTGTGCTGGCTCAACAGGTGGTTCGCAAACGCAAAGATGTCGAAGCCGAAGAAAAGGGCCGCATGCTCTTGAATAAAGTCGGTATTGCCGAAAAAGAGCATGAATACCCGATTCGCCTTTCCGGTGGACAGCAGCAACGCGTTGCCATTGCCAGAGCGCTGGCCATGGATCCGAAAATCATGCTTTTTGATGAACCAACGAGTGCCCTGGACCCTGAAATGGTTGGCGAAGTTCTGGAAGTCATGAAGCAGTTGGCCCGCGAAGGCATGACCATGGTCGTGGTGACCCATGAGATGGGTTTTGCCCGCGAAGTCGCTGATCGGGTGCTCTTCATGGACCAGGGGAAACTGGTTGAAGAAGGTGTCCCTGAACATTTCTTTACTGCACCACAAGAAGAACGCACCAAGGCTTTCTTGCGTCAAATTCTCTAATAAACATTTATATTGAACATCTAAGGGCGCTTTTTGACGCCCTTTTTTATTCTCTACCTTGTCAAGTTTCAAACACCAGGAACACGAAATAGAGAAGGAATTTGTCCATATGTCAACACAAGCCCTTCGCCTGGGTGTAGCAGCAGCCTGGCCGATCTGCCTGGGCTACTTTCCCATTGGCCTCGCTCTGGGCGTACTGGCCCAGAAAGCCGGTCTGCCATGGTGGTCGATGGCAATGATGTCCGTACTGGTTTTTGCTGGCAGCGCCCAATTTATCTGTGTCGCCATGCTTGCGGCAGGAGCGTCGCCCCCTGCAATCATATTCACCACCTTCGTTGTTAACCTGCGGCATGTTCTCATGAGCTCTGCCCTGGCCGTCTACCTGCAAGGTGTTAATCGCCGGTTCCTGGCCCTCTATGCCTACGGCGTGACCGATGAAAGTTTTGCGATCAACCTGACCCGGTTCCGGGAAGGAGCCTGGAACCGATGGCAGGCATTAATCGTTAATCACACGGCAAACAGTGTCTGGATTCTCGCCACAATAGCTGGCGCCCTGATCGGACAATTTGTTCCACAGGGTGCTCTGGGCGTCGACTACGCCCTGACAGGTATGTTTATCTGCCTGCTGGTTTTTCAACTTCAGGGACGGATTTATATCTTGACAGGAGTCCTGGCAGCGACACTTTCCACCTTGTGGTACCTGATAATACCCGGTGATTCCTATATTGTCGGAGCCTCCATAAGTGCAGCGACAGTCGGCTACCTCCTGAAAAGACGCTACAGGAGGAGGCCTTGACTTTTAACGACTACCTCTTGCTCTTTACAGGCATGGGTCTGGTCACTTACCTGCCCCGCGCACTGCCCCTTCTCTACCTGGCACATAAAAAGATTCCTCAATGGCTGATAGACTGGCTCAGCTTGATTCCGGTCGCAATCCTCAGCGCCTTGATCGCACCATCACTCTTTGCGGACACGGCGACACGCAGTTTTGCCTTCGGCAAACTCGAGCTTCTGGTCGCAATTCCGACGTTGCTGTTTTCTCTGAAGACACGCAGTCTTGGTGGCACGGTTCTGGTGGGAATGCTGCTTTACTGGTTGGGTGGTATGGTTTAAGGCTTTACTTTCCGGCTTTTTAGGGGCCTCATGTTTGAAGAAACCTCGCAACCTGGGTCGCAATGTCGATTTCATTATAAACGCCCTCGATTTCCAGTAGATAATCGATACCATCCTCTTTATCAAGACAGAGACACACATAATCAAAGCCCACCTGGACACTGAGAGAGTTTTCGAGGACAACCTCTCCATCCATATATTTCGGATCTTGCGACTCCTCTGAGCCAAGAACCTTTACACCCTGCTGCTGGAGCTCTTTGGATATTTTAGCTGCTGATAACATGGACTTTAGATCCACTCCTTCCTGTGCTGACATTCTCTCGAATCTTTTAGAGGCGAAAGATAACCTTGGAAACTGAGTAAAAAAAAGACCGCCTTTGACTAAAGCGGCCATCTCTGTCGATATTAGAACATCACATGAATTCAACTGTCAATGTCCAGTCCAGGATTTGTCCAAAAAGACTGACAAGAATGATTCTGCGAAAATCAGCCATCACGATGAATCGCCATCGGCCCCCAGGTTTGATTAACCGACATCACCTCCAGCGCGTTAATGTTCACGTGAGCCGGCCGGTTCACCACCCACGAAACGGTCTCGGCAATGTCAACGGCGGTCAATGGTTCAGCGCCGTCGTAAACTTGCTTCGCCTTGGCATCATCACCCTTGAAACGAACATTGGAAAATTCAGTTTCCGCCATTCCGGGCTGAATACAGGTAACCCTTACTTTTGTGCCATTTAAATCGGCCCTCAGATTGCGTGAGAACTGATTGACAAAGGCTTTGGTACCACCATAAGTATTACCGCCCGGATAAGGCCATGCGCCCGCCGTCGAGCTGATATTAACGATGTGACCACTTTTGCGTTCAACCATGCCGGGCAGAATGGCACGGGTACAGTACATCAGACCCTTGATGTTGGTATCAACCATGATGTCCCAGTCCGCAATGTCAACCTGATGAGCAGGCTCAAGACCCAGCGCCAGTCCGGCGTTATTAACCAGCACATCGATTTCACGGAAGCCTTCAGGAAGAGAATTCACCACCGTCTCAACAGCGACACGGTCGCGAACATCCAGTTGGACGACATGAATTCCGGCGGCAGCGGCCTCCAACTCATCGCGTAGAGCCGCGAGTTTTTCGATGCGCCGTGCGGTCAGAATCAACCGAGCACCTTCAGCAGCAAAAATTCTGGCACAGGCCTCACCAAAACCGGCTGAGGCTCCGGTAATAAAAACCGTTCTTTCAGACATGACTCACCTTTCGTTCAGGATTTGACAAGTTTTTTGACCAACTCCTGCTCATCGGGAAACTCACCCGTCTCTTTCTTCGAATAGACCAGCGTGCCATCGACCACAACCTCAAAGACACCCCCGCTCGACTTGATCAACTCAACCTCGTGGCCACAATGCTTCTTCAGAAGGGCCGCCAAACTGACAGCGCGTACTTCATAGCCTCACATGCCGCAATATTCTATACTCGCATTCATAATCTCTCCTCTGTCCCCTTAATGCTACCGAGCAGCTTGTGTTCAATTCGCTCAAGCGTTGCTTCAAGGATGACGTTGTTGACGCCCATACCGATGTAACCGGTCTGAGCGTAGGTATCGTACAGGGTCAATTGCTCTATCAACTTTTCCACATCACCCTGTAAACGGGGATGTTCCTGCAGCTGCCCGGCAATAGCATCAATGCGCACAGCAAAAGAATCAGGCAGATCGTTTTCCTGCTGAGCAGTCAGGGTCGCCTTATTCAAACGATCGATAAGTTCCATGGCCACTTCCACCTGTTATTCAGTGTTTTTATAGCATGCAGAAAGAAAGATTAAAGGTCAAACCGAAAAGAAAAATAAACCATTCGGGGCAATCCTTCCAGCCAGCAGGCACGCAAAACGGAACTCGGTTATAATGACAGACAACGACATTCTAACTGTCCACGGTGAGGAACATGCCATGAAGATCAATTATCCATTGATAATATTCTACGACGGAGCCTGTGGGGTCTGCAGCACTGAGATCAGCTACTATCGTTCGATAGCAGACCAACGAGTGAAATTCGTCAACATCGACGGGCCTGATTTCGAAGCTGAAGCCTACGGTAAAACAACAGGTGAATTTCAGGCGAAGATGCACGCCCTTGATGCCGATGGCCAATACTACACCGGGGTAGAAGCTTTCCGAAGACTGTGGGAAGTGCTCCCTTCTCCCCTCTATCCGCTATTGTCTTCATTTGTAGGCCTACCCGGAATCCATTTCGCTGCTCGCCTTGGATACTCACTGTTTGCCAGATACAGACACTTGCTGCCATCAAGCCGTTCAGACAGCTGTCAGATTTTCGACAAGCAGAAAAATTCCGACATCAGCCGTTAGCCCTGCTCGTAGAAATCCTTTACCCATGGCTTGTTGAACGAATCCTGCTCACAAAAACACAATCAGAGCACAGCTGAGCAAAAAGCTAAATGCGGCAGAATGAATAAATGCTCGAGATAAAAATCAACTCACCCCATATTTATGTTTTCTGCTAGAATTATGCTGCTAAATCAAATTCAGCAAACAGGACGGACATTAAAATTGAAGATTCTGGTTTTTGACGATGACGAAAACATCCGCAACCTTCTGAAAACAGCCCTTGAGAGCAAAGGGCACGAAGTGACGGCGCTCTCCGATCCGACTGAGTTTAAATTCTTCGACAGGTTGAAGTGCCCTTGTCCAATAGACAAGCCTTGTGCCGACGTCCTGATCGCGGACATCGTCATGCCCAGGGTTCAAGGTATTGATTTTTGCAAGCAGCTCAAGAACTCAGGTTGCTGGCCTCTGGCCAAGGGCAATGTTGCAATGATCAGTGGTTACCTGACCATTCACTACATGAATGAACTGAATGATCTTGGCATTCACTACCTGCGCAAGCCATTTGAAATGAAAGAGATGTACGAATGGATAGAAGAATGCCATGCCAGGATTGATGCCTCTTCTGAAAGAGATCCCTTGTAAAGAAAGTAACCTGTGAACAACTACGCAATTGTCCGCCAGGAGCATCTCAATCATTACGGCTTTCTCTTTGGGGGAGCGCTCTTACGATGGGTGGACGAATACGCCTGGCTGGTCGCCTCCCTCGATTTTCCCGGCTGTCCACTCGTCACGGTCGGCATGGACCAGATCAGCTTCCGTCGGCCCGTGGCCAACGGTTCGATCCTGCGTTTCAACATCAAACCGATCAAACGCGGCGAATCCTCAGTCCAGTACTCTGTTGATGTCTTCGCAGACGCCCCGGGATCTTCTTCAGAAATCCCGGGGTCTTCTGCGGAAACCGACGTCTTTTCAACCACCATCACCTTCGCGCAGGTAGACAGCAACGGCAACAAGCGTCCATTACCCAAAAAAGAGAAACTTCGCTCGGAAGATGAGAAGGGGTAGGCGTTGCCAATCAGATGATCCGTTTGCCAAAGAGTGACGCCGTCAACTCCACCGCACAGGTCGCCGTTTTATTGAGATTATCGAGAATGGGGTTAATCTCGACGATATCGAGAGAGCTCAATCGTCCGGAGTCGGCGACAATCTCCATTAACAACTGGGCCTCACGGTAAGTCAGACCACCCGGCACCAGGGTTCCGGCCCCCGGTGAGGACTGTGGATCCAGCGCGTCAATATCCAGGCTGACATGCAGGCTCTTGCGGTGACTCAAGCGTTCAACAGCTTCCCCGGCAATTTTTCCCATGCCCCGCTCATCGACATCACGCATGGTGTAAACGGTCATGCCACTTTCTCTCAGATTCTCTCGCTCTTTTGCATCAAGGTCTCGAACACCGATCAGGACAACATCCTCCGGCAAGAGGCTCGCACCAGGGCGGCCGATATCGACGAGATCCGGATAACCATAACCAAGCAACAGTGCCAGGGCCATACCGTGAATATTGCCGGAAGCTGAAGTCAAATGGGTGTTGAAATCACCATGGGCGTCGATCCAGAGGACACCCGTCGGCTCTTCATGGGTGACACCGGCGATAGAGCCGACCGAGATCGAGTGATCGCCACCGAGAAAGACAGGGATATGGCCCCTGGCTATCGCCTGCTGCCCTGCAGCATAGACATCTTCGCAAATCGCGCGTATGGACGGCAGATAATTATACTGTCGTTCATGACTGAGCGATTCACGCACCGGAACCTTGAGATTTCCCGAGTCGTGGACCTCGTAACCGAGCTGCTCCAGTCGAGCAGCCAGCCCTGCATAGCGCACAGCACCAGGACCCAGATCGACGCCTCGATGCGACTGGCCTAAATCTATTGGCACGCCTATAATCTGCACGACCTTCTTCATAACCCTCCTGGCGAACCCGGCTTCAGTTCTTAAGGTTGTTCCACAGATTCACCATGAAATCCTGGGCATTGGTCAGGATCGCTACGGCCTGGGCAGAACCGCGGTTGGCCAGTTTATCGGCACTGAATTCGGACATGTCGACGATATAGAAGAAGACCGGTCGTACGCTGCCATTTTCGGCAACATGGTAGCTGGGAACCATATTGCCGAAAGCGATCGAGTGCAGCTGCGTTGCAAGGGCGACCACCGTGGTCGCCTTTCGGGCCTGCTCACGCATGGCGTCCTGAGCCTCATAAACATCCGAGAGGACCTCCGGGAGAGGCCCATCATCACGGATGGAGCCTGCCAGAACATAAGGGACTTTATGCTTTTCACAGGCATAAATGATGCCGTCCTTTAAATCCAGCTCTTCAATTGTTCTGGCAATCGAACCGCGGCTGCGCACCTCATTAATGATGTCGAGGTGATTGTAATGACCAAGGGGTTGCAGCGTTTGCGAGTAGATGTCCTGCCCTAACCCGGTCTGAAAAAAGGCGGCTTCGAGATCATGTGTGGCCAGAGCGTTGCCTGCCAGCAGACCGTGACAGTAGCCGTTCTCCACCAACCCCTGCATGGCGTTGCGGCTGTCCTTGTCAAAGGCAACCGCAGGGCCAAGCACCCAGACAATGTGACCATGGTCACGATCATGACGTAGCACATCGTAGAGTTCATCGTAATGACGGGAGAAAGGCGTCTCTCGTGTTCCGCGGGTACGAAAGGAGAATTTATCTACGGATGCTTTCGCCGCTGGTTGAAAGCCAAAAATATGAACATAAACCCCCTCTTCCCCATTTTCAGTACGACCGACGACCACCTGATCGCCCTTACCAACCCGACGGGCCTCAACGACATCAACAGCGTCTCCCTTAAGGACCATAACCGCATCCATCCGGCTCTCCGGGGCGAGTACCCAACGACCGCCCCCCAAATGAACATACTCGGGATGGTTTGACGTGCCATGAAAATTTTTCGGCACAACACCATCAGCAGGGGCCGCCTCGGTCGTCACAACAGGAGCGTTAACCAGATGAGCAAGGGTAAAATCGGGAGGAGTGTAATCAGGGATCAGGACCATGGCAGGAAGCTCCTTGATGAAAGAAAAAAATAGGTTACTTCATATTTGCAAGCCAACCGGGTTTGTCAAGCAAATCACCGCATTTGAGACCGACAAAAGCGTCCCTGTTCAGTCACGTTCAATAACCTTTGTGACCGCGAACCAGTTCGCAAGCAGAATCACGGCAACCAGCAGGATGCCAATCGCTCCGAGAGGGCTCTGGTTGCTTTTGTTGATCATATCCATAACGAAGACGCCCAGATAGCAGAGGGCGATAAACTTATTCGCCACACCGGCCCATTTCTCACGACTGCTCCAGGCCAGGCTCAGGATCGTTACATTGGCAAGGCCATAGGCCGTCGTCACGTAGGCAAACACCATCAGGCCGTGGGCGGCAATGTCTGCCATAATAATGTTCATGCCATACATAATGAAGAAAAAAGAACTGATAATGCTGATACCAGACAAGCCAAACATCAAAAATTTGTCGTGTTGCTTCATAAGTCTCCTTACTGCTTAAAGGGGGATAAATTCATCGCAGAAAACATTTCATCTTTATACAAGCATCAAAGCCGGAATGCATCGGTTTTCTCTTTAAGACGCATCAACTGGCGGCAGCGATGGCCGTTTACGTGTTGCCAGATAAATTCCCAGGCCAATCAGGATGATTCCGACAGCGTGATACCATCCGAAGACCTCACCAAGGAAAACAACCGCCATCAGCCCACCAAACACAGGCATCAGGTGGATAAAAAGACCCGCACGATTAGCCCCCACCAGTTCCACGCCACGGTTGAAACACAGGTAAGACACAATTGAAGGAAAGATCATGACGTAACCAAGCACCAGCAGAGTCGAAAGGTTGAGCTTCAAGCTGGCAACCGTGATAGTTTCCCAGATGTAGAGAGGCACAAGGAAAATTGAGCCGAGCCAGAAAGTTGTCGCGATAAAAGCCAGAGGGTGCGCTTTTGGGCGCTTTCGCAGCATGACCGAGTAACCGGCGTAACAAGCGATCGCGGTAAAGACCAGGAGGTCGCCGCGATTGAAAGTCAGGGATTGCAGTCTTGCAAAATCACCCCGGGCGATAATTAAAACGGCACCACACAGCGACACCATGATACCGAGGCTTTGCAGTCGGGTCACGCCGTTGCGAAAGAACAAAAAAGAGAAGAGCACAATCAGCACCGGCATCATCGATTGCAGCAGAAAAGCGTTGATCGCCTGGGTATATTGCAGGCCGCTGTATGCGAGGGTATTGAAAGCGGCGATGCCGAGCAGAGACAGCAGGGTGACAGCCGGCCAGGCGTGAAGCAGTTCCTGTCGGTCTCGACGCAAATAAGGCAGCGCCGGCCAGGTGACCAGGATGGCGGCACCGACCCAGCGCCAGAAAGCCAGGGCAACCGGAGGGATTTCCGTATGAAACGCCCTGCCCAGGATAAAGTTCCCGGCCCAGAACAGGACAGCCAGGGTCAACAACAGATAGGGCCTGTTTTTGATGGGTGTCATGGTTTAACGCGATAGACAACCAGGCCGGGCTTGCCCTTCAGGTAAGGCAGCAAAGCTTCATCAACAACGCGACCGGTTTCACTGCGTGACGAGGCATGCCGGAGAAGAGTTTGGCCCTTATCTTTGACTATGATGCCAGTATGACTGACATCAAGACCATCAAGAGGACTGAAGACGCCGACATAATCGCCGGGCCGCAACGCAGACAGGATTTTTTCATCAACACTGCGGGTTGGCAGGTAATGCACCGACCTTGCTGACACACCGATTCCAGCCAACCAGAGAGAGGCATCAGACTTGAGGTTAAGATGCTTATTGACTGTCAGCGTCCGCCCCTTGCCAATCCTGACGGTCACATCCTTGATCGGTACATCGCCGACCAGCCAATCACTGAAAAAATGCCGACGCTTTTCATAGGCAACTGTCGCGTCAAGGTATCGGACAGCCTTTAGATTGTCGGAGAAATCTTCATAGCGGGATGTCCTCCGCAGAGCCTCTACGACGTCCAGGAAAGTGAAGCAATCGAATGCAGAGAGGTTGATGACCAGCTCTTCAGGCTCATCGGGGCCTCCATGTAAAGTGTTCTCCGCATAAGGAGAGTCTTTGAAATGATCGGAGAGAGCAACGATGACGTCGCCAGGCTTATCAATCGGCTGCACAGAAGATACCAGTTGCACGAGGGCGGCCTCATTCCATGGGCCAGGCACGACGATCTCGGCATGGCTGACTCGGGTGGAAAGGCTGGCAAGAATCAACATGAAGAATGCGGTCTTAAATGTATAGAATCGTGTGAAAATCATCTCACCTAACCCTGTTATAATCACCTCTGAAGGTGATTTCCTGGGGCATTGAATGCATAACAAGGTTATAGTGGTCCGTGGTTTTTTTGGCAAGGGTTATGAGAGTGAATGTTAAGAGAATGAAAAAAAACTACCTGAGGAAGTAACCCACCACCTCCCACTGATCATCATCGCCAAGCAGAAGAGTTATAGTCTCTGTGACACGTTCTCTCAGTTCGAACTTTGATACGAACGTCATCACCACATACTCACCACTCGGGATATCACTGGCATCGTCGATGTAGGAAATACTTTGCTGCACCCGTTCGACAATGGGGCCCAGAAACGTACGAAGCTCGGAAATCTTTTCACTCCACACCTTCTGAGGCAGCATCTTTTGCAAGACTTCAGATGAGATCTTCCAACTCTCAGCGTACTCTTCAGTGTCGACCAGAAAAAGAAACTCTGCAGCTGCCATCACTGATTTCTCGGCAACCTGTTGACTCGGAGTTTTATTGTAAACCGGGATCACAATCAGGAGCAGACTTGTAAAAAGCAGGAGCAGATGAATTTGGGCATTTCTGGAAATTGAATGAATATTTACCATGCCAGCCTCCTGTGACAATCAAAAGCAAGAAGCGTAGTGTTGCTTTTAATTCTAAGTGTATTAAGAGAATGGGCAACTGAACGGGCGGAGTATTTCCCAAAAAACGTGATTTGATAAAACCTTTTTGTAGTAAGGGCTTGGCCTGTTTCACGAGGTAAAACCTTAAGGGTGGATTTGGAAACAGTATTCAGGACGTGCAAAAAGGCAATCACTGCGGATCGCCTTTTCGGGGGAAAACGCTTTAAGATGTGTGATTATACTTGTCGACTTCGCGCTCGGCTTCTTCTTTGGTTTTGCCATAGCGTTCCTGGATCTTACCGACCAGTATGTCACGATTCCCCTCAATGCGGTCGAGATCATCATCCGTCAGTTTGCCCCATTGCTTTTTTACCTGGCCCTTTAACTGGTTCCATTTGCCTTTCATTTCTTCTTTGTTCATTGCAAACTCCTTAATGTTTAGGGTTATCTACTATTTAGAGGTGTTGCATGCTTCAGTCTCTTAAGAGTTTATAGCCGATTCGGTGACTTTCAACTATTCAGCTTCTGTTTTTTTTAACTGTCCATCGTGCCTCACCATGCATTGATGCGGTTCGTACCTCACCGCATCCTACGGGTTGTGCTCGATCCAGCTGAACATCAGTACCATGGATAAGGCCCCTTTATCTTTGAAATGTAACGGTACAGCCACCGGTACATCCGGATGGCGCCGTAATCGGACAAATCGAGGTGATCCTGCGCCCCGAACTCAACCGCGACCCGGCCTTTCGAATCTCTCATCGGTTTGCCATCGGTGTCGCGGGCGATCCGGTACTGAATCAGGTTTTCTCCCCGGGCTATTTCCGCTTCCCGTGGACCCTGGAGGGCTTCGGCCAGAGGTCGCGACCAGCCGACTGTAAGCAGTTCGCTGTTCAGGGCGATGCTCAGCGGCTCGAGATTGTAGGTTCCCACCAAGGCGAGCTGCCGATCGATAACGGCAACTTTTCCATGCAGGTTGTGCTGATTCGACGCGACATAGAGTTTCAGGGTGGGAACCTGTGCCAGCAGTTCCGGCCACTGTTCCAGGAAGACACCCTGGCTCATGGGGTTGTCGCTGGACACAGGGCTGTTTGTGATCATGGTAATGCGAACCCCGCGGGCGGAAGCCTCTGCAAGAATCTCAACGGCTTTCGCTGGGAGTACCAGATAAGGGTTCTGGATAAAGATCTCCTCCCGCGCGCTACGTACGAACTGGATAAGGCTGCGAGTGATGGGGTCGTCGGTCTTTATCAGACGGCACCGGCTATTGACGATGCGTATATCCGCAGAGACTGAAGTCGGCCTTTTCTCTTTCAACGCACCGCGTAAATTAGGCACCCGGGCGAGTTCATCGATCCACGGAAGCTTCTTGTCCTTGATCGACGCCGCAACCTCCGCCGGGATGGGACGACCATGCAGCCAGGCGTCCATGGCCTGATAGGCCAGGAGCAATTCCTCCTTCGAATCCTTCAGGTCGACGACCTCCTGAACCACCGATTTCGATTCACCGCTGTCGTACTCTGCGGAAAAAGCCTTTTCCAGGGCGCGGCCGATTTTTCTTCCCGACACAAGGATATCGGTGTCCCGGTAGGATTTACGGTCATCTTCCGGGGGCGCAAAATAATCGGCGGAAATATTGCGTCCCCCGATCAGAGCTGTCATATCATCGGCGAGAAGAATCTTGTCGTGCGCGCTGATAAAAACAGCCGCCGGATTCAAAGTCAGAAAGACATCGGAAAAGCGATAGATCAATGGGCGGTACATACGGATGTTGACCTTGCCGGTGCCGACCAGCGCATCCAGGTAGTCATTACCCTGAAAGCTGCGCGACATCTTGACGCCCATGGCATCGAGGAGCAAACGGATCCGGACCCCATCCTGGGTCTTTTTAATGAGGTGGCCGAGAAATGAAATTCCAAAAATGTCTTGCTTCAGAATGAAATAACAGATATCCAGCCGTTCGTCGGCACTCTGCAGCAGCCGCCAGCGCTCGAGCCATGCCATCCCGTTGTCTTCTATGAGAAGCGCATGGTCTTGCTGCCCGTCTCCCTCGGAAAGCTCGTCGAACGCTTCCCGAAGTGTAAAGCTTTGGTCCGCGGAAAAAAGATCCAGTCCCACACGATCTGGCAACTGGACCGTCAAGACGGCTCGACCCAGCAGCCAGAGAACAACGAGCACGACCAGAACAGCCAGGATGATTTTTCCAATCTTTTGTTTCATCGATCGTCCTTTCTCCTGACACGCCGGTTTCTCTGTCACGACTTCATTATAGCTGGGTTCCAGGCGCCCACAAATGGTCTCCCGTCCATGGACTTGTTGTATCGGAGGAAACCGGCAAGTTTTTTCAGGCGTCCTCGATGCCATCGCCACTCTAAATTCTCACCTCTCGCCCACCGGTTCAGACTGAGGCAGAACAGCCGGTCGAGGCTTCCCCGGAAGTTGACAAATGATCGTTCTATGTTTTTGTTGGTTACGAACACACAAGTTACTCTCAACCACCCAACAGAAAAGGAGAATCCCTATGTGGTCTACTAGAATTTGTTCTCTCTTGTGCATTGGCTTGCTGGCCCTCTTCCTTGCCGGCTGCGACGGCCCGGCAGAAGAAGCGGGTGAGAAAATGGATGAGGCCGTCGAGGAAACCAGGGAAAAGATCGAAGAAGCCAAAGAACAAATTGAAGAGTCCAAAAAAGAAATTCAGGAAAATCGCGAAGAGTTGAGCGAGGCTGAGCAGAAGCGGCAGAAAGCCGTGCAAGAGCTGGAGCAAGCGCAACAGGATCGCCAAGGGGCGCTTCAAGAGATGGAACAGGCCGTCAAAGAAGAATCACCGGTCAATGATACCCCGGAGTCAAAGTAAATTCCGTTGCAATCGGCATCAAGAGGACAGCTGGGTCGGGGGAATTACAAACCCCGGCCCGAAAAGTCAGCTGAACGGTTAAAAATATTTTACGTTATCGTGTGTTTGCACAGTTGAATTTTGTGGGGTGATGATTGAAATTTTACGAAATCCCACGTTTGTTTTTATTGAGCAAACTGATAGCTTTATAATCAATAACGCGTTGTTGTGGAATACGGGTCTGCGACAACCTTGAATATAAAATCATTAAAAAAAACCCGTTACCCTATGCCCCACAGTCGCCCTCCCCCTCCTGACTGTGGGGTTTTTCTTATGAATCACCACTGGCTAAGAACAACGACTTGTTATTGATTGAGGCCTTTAAACGACAATATGATGGCCACCTGGATCGATTCCGAGTGGCCATCCATATTCATGAAGTACTCGCGTGCATGATTAATCCGATATATCACTTTCATGGGTGGAAGGGTCTCTGAGTTGGGTCCGGTTCCCTGACTGAGCTTGGTCTCCCTGCATTTTCCCATTTTTAAGGCTTCCGGTAAAAGTCCCATTATCTTGACGGTACTGATATTTTTTTTGGTGATTGTATTGGTACTGATTTGTGTTCCCCATTTGTGACATTCCGGAGCCAGCATTAGTGACGGAGCCATTCCTGTTGCAGGAACCTCCGCCTCCTCCACCCCCCCTTGCGAAGGCGAGTTCAACCCCTGAGACGGTCGTCAAGATTGCTGCAATAATTCCAATGATGGTGATTGTTCGGCTTTTCATCTGATTCTCCTTTGAATGATTATTCCATAAGCCCGCGTGATAGTTTTGCTGGCTTAGACGAAAGAATCATTAAAAGGTTTGCATTTTTATTGCTTTGATAATGCGCAATGAAACTGTTTCGCGTTGCAACCTTCTGCCCGCTGCCGAAATCGATATCGAGGTCGATACATTGCGTGACGGCTATTTCGCGATATGCTTCATCCTCAGGTTGCAGAGGAACTCTCCAGCTTAGTAACAAAAGACGACTGCAGCGAGTGCGGAGCCTGCGATACTTCTGCCGAGTAAATGGATACAAACAGGACAAGGCCAAAGAGCAACCTTTATTATCAGGTTAATGCCGAGAATATGAGGAGAAAGTTATGAGTACTGAAGAGAAAAACATCAATATTTATGATTACGCTATGAAGATGGAGCTTGATGGTAAGTCATTTTATGCCAAGCAGGCCGCTGAATCCGACATCCCCGGCCTGCGGACGATCTTCTCAGGCCTGGCTGAGGACGAACAGAAGCATTATGACATGCTCAAGAAGCTGAAAAACCGCTCCGGGCCTCTGGAGATGGCGACATCGACCGGGCTCGAAGACACCAAAAATGTTTTCGAGCAACTGATTGAAACAGGTCATACCAAGGGAAAAGTCTCTGATGATCTCGAAGGTTACCGCTACGCTATGCATGTCGAAGCGGAAAGCTTCCGCCTCTATGAAGCGGCAGCCGCGAAGGAGGAAGATGAATCCGTACGTCGGGTCTTACTGGGGATCGCCAAGGAGGAGCATGAGCACTTCAATATACTCGAGAATGTTTTTCATTTCGTCAATGCGCCGAACCAGTTTCTGGCTTGGGGCGAGTTCAGCAATCTCGATGAGTTCCGCAATTTCGGTCGGGATGTCGACATCATGGAGGGCAAGGGAACTCCTGTCATTCAACCTGAAACTTCAAAAAAATCTTCTGATGATTAACCAGGAAATGCCATAAGTATATGTTCCGGAGTGTTCGAGGCGTTACTGTTAATCATAAATTTTACAATTATTGGGGATGTTATTCTTTGAAATATTTTCGCTCCGGCCGCCCTACAGAACCGTAAACAAGTTCTGCATCCAATTGACCAGTCGAAGCAAGATATTCCAGATAACGTCTGGCGGTCGTACGACTGGTTCCAATTGTTTTGCCGATAACTTCAGCGCTCAACCCTTGCGGGTGAGGTTGTTTAAAGACAGCAAGAACCTTTTGCAATGTCAAAGGATCCACACCTTTCGGGAGGCTCGGCTCACCTGGATTCCTCTCCTTGAAAGGGTACAGCAAACGATCTATCGCTTTTTGATCAAGACTCCTGTCGTTTTGAATTTTTTCTCGATGCTCACGATAACGTTCAAGGGTTTCTTTGAAGCGAGAGAATATGACCGGCTTGACAATATAGTCAAACACACCACCCCGCATCGCTTCCTGCAGAGTTTCTATTTCCTTTGCTGCGGTAATCATGATGATATCAGTTGCCTGTTTTTCTCCTCTGACTTTCCAAATGATGTCGCTTCCCAAACCGTCAGGAAAATAAAAGTCGAGTAAAATCAGGTCCGGGGCAAACAGTTTCCTCATTTTTTCAGCATCTTCAAGATTGTCTGCAACCCCAACCACACTGAATCCGGCTATTTTTTCTGTGTAGTACCTGTGTATTTCGGCGATTTTGGGGTCATCTTCAATGATTAACACATCGAACGTCATCTATTCCTCCGTTTCGGGATGAATACAGAGAACAGCATTCCACCAAGATCGCTGTCTCCGATAGAAAATTGCCCCCCAAGAAAATCTAACGCCTGTCGAACCAGGTACAGACCATGACCGCGATCACCCTGTTTCGTTGTATATCCTTTTTCAAATATCAGTTCCAAGTTTTCGACTGGAATACCTTTCCCCGAATCTTCTATTTCAAAGATAAGGTTGTTGCCGACATCCGTCATTGAGAGCCGGACTCTCGGCTCTTCTATATTATGGAGGGCGGCATCAAAGGCGTTGTCGAGAAGGTTACCTAAAACGGTTACCAACTTCTCGCTGTTGAGTTCAGCCGGCACGTCGGTTAATTGGCTTTCCGGATCGATTTCCAGAGAGACTCTCAACTCATTCGCATGGTTGTACTTTCCAATTATTAATGCCGCCAGAACAGGATAGGGAACGGCTTTAGCGAGAAAAGAAATCAACCCCTGATAACCGGCTGATTCACTACCGATCAGATCAAGAGCTTCCTTATTATGCCCCGTCTGTATCAGACCAGCAATCGTGTGTAGCTTGTTCGAGTATTCGTGGGTCTGGGTGCGTAACAGCTCGGAATATTCCTTGACCTGGCTGAGCTGGCGGGCCAGGATTTCGAGCTCATCGCGGCGGCGGAAGGAGGCGACCGCACCGATGATCTCACCCTTTTCGCGCATTGAAACAGTGTTGATGATCATGGTCGTATCGCCGACCGCAAGCTCCTGGTCGATACGCTCGCCACCGCCGGTCAGAATCCGGCCCAGGCGGGCGCCCGGGAGCACTTCACGGATATGGCGGCCGACGATCTCCTCCTCTGTGCCCTTGCCGAGAATCTCGAGCGCCTGGCGGTTGGTGACGGTAACCCGCGCCTCGCGGTCGATAGCGACGATCCCTTCGCGGATCGACTCGATGATCGTTTTGCGTTCGCTGAAGAGGCGCGCGATCTGCTCCGGTTCAAGGCCGAAAATCGCCTTCTTGAAACTTCCGGAAATCTGTACCGCACCGAAAATTCCGATCAACATCAGGATGCCGATCAACAGGTCGACCTTGAGCTGCCGGTCCCAGACCAGTTTGTGCACGTTTTCCAGCAGATAGCCGACCGAGACCACGCCGATGATCTCGTCGGCATCATTAAAAATCGGCACCTTGCCGCGGATCGAGGGACCGAGGGTGCCGACCGCGCGTGAAACGTAAGATTTTCCGTCTTCCAGAGCAGGGGGGTTGTCGCCACCGACCATCGGGCGTCCAATCCGTTCAGGTACCGGGTGCGAGAAACGGATACCGTGCTTGTTGCCAATGACGATGAATTCGGCCCCGACCTCCTTGCGAATACTTTCGGCCAGTTCCTGCAGGCTGCCATCCGGGTGCGGCGCAGTAATCTTGCGTTTGACCAGCGGGATTTTCGCTACTGTGTGCGAAACCTGCAACGCACGCTTGCCGATCTGTTCTTCCAGAAGGTCTCCGATGATGGTGGTGTAAATCACCCCGGAGGCCAGGGTAAGGAAGAGCACCAGCAGGCAGACCAGGCTGATCATACGGGCCTGTAAGGTGGCGGGAAACCAGCGGAATACGGAGGGGGTTGTGTGACTGTCCATCGGGGTGTTTTCTCCTTAGCGTGTCGATTCAGCATAACGCAAAGGTGCCGTGAACACTATGAACAAAATGGGTTTTAATCACAAAATGAAACTTATTTCCCTTTTGTTTACAGTCTTTTAAACACAAGGTATTTCTTATTTCAAAACAGGGTTTGCATATTGCCCGCAGAACTGGCGGACGGTGTGGTGGGACCCGCCCCGAATTGAAACGACGTCATCAGGCCCGCTCCATGACGGAGCTTCGGCCAGGTCGACATTCACACGGATGGAGGAAGATATGAGAAGAGTTATTTTACTGTTGGCAACATTAGTTCTGTTGGTGCTGGCCGGTCCGGCTCTGGCCTTCGAGCCCGAGAACCCTGAGTGCATAGCGCCTGCGGGTCCGGGCGGCGGCTGGGATTTTGTTTGCCGTACCACGGCCAAGAATTTATTCGAACTGGGACTGATCGATAACGCAATGCAGGTCAGCAATATGTCAGGTGGTGGCGGCGGTGTGGCCTTCGCCCATGTCACCAAAGAGCGCAACAACGACAACGATGTGATCGTGGCGGCCTCAACGAGCACCTCCGCGCGCCTGGCGCAGGGCATTTTCAGGGGGGCAACTGCGGACGACGTGCACTGGCTGGCAACCTTTGGCGCCGAGTATGGCGTTCTTGCGGTTAAGAAGGACTCCAAATACAAGAATCTTAAAGATCTGATGGATGCCATTCTGGCAGATCCACGTTCGGTTGGTATCGCGGGTGGTTCTTCGGTTGGTGGATTTGACCATATCAAGCCGATGCTCGTTGCTCGTAAAGCCGGTCTGAAAAACGTGCGCCAGCTCAAGTACGTTGCCTACGCCGGTGGTGGCGAGGCGATGACCGGGCTGCTTTCCGGCGCAGTTGACGTGATGTCCGGCGACTTCTCCGAACTCCGCGGCTTCTATGAGTCGGGCGATGTCCGCATCGTCGCCATCCTGGCGCCCAAGCGTCTGAAAAATTACCCCGATATTCCGACGGCGAAGGAGCAGGGCTATGACGCAATCGGCGCCAACTGGCGCGGGCTCTACATGCCGAATAACGCTTCGGCTGAAGCGAAGGCGTTCTGGATGAATGCAATCCAGAAGATGACCGAATCCGAGGCGTTCCAAAAGGACCTGGAAGCCAAAGCGATCGAACCCTTCAACAATTTCGGCGCGGATGCGGACAAGTTCGTCAAGGAAAGCGTCAAGGAGATCGCCGACCTGTCCAGGGAAATCGGCATTCTCAAGTAATCTCAGCAGCGAGGCTGCCCTGAAATATGGGGCAGCCTCTTTAGTATTTCAAATCGTTAAAGAAAAGAGGATCTCATGAGCGACCGGATATTCGGCCTTTTCGGCCTGGCGCTTGCGGCGTTTTATTTCTGGGCGACGTCAATCATCCCCGACAGTTTCATGATTGATGTCGTCGGCCCGCGGGCCTTCCCTTATATCGTCGGGACCGTACTCGCGATCTGTTCGCTGTACCTCCTGCTGCGTCCCGACGCTGAGCCGGACTGGCCAAACCTTGTGAACTTCATTGAGATCATCTTCGCCACA
Source organism: Deltaproteobacteria bacterium (assembly GCA_024636215.1). Next base: position 28,066 of record JAGXHL010000046.1, on the reverse strand, counting down.
GCGGTGATGTTTCTTTATGGCTGGGCTTTAACCAAGGTCGGGTTTGTCATCGCGACTGTCTTCGCCACCGCTTATCTGTCATGGCGACTGGGGACCAGACCGCTCAGTTCTCTGATCACCGGTGTCGCGACCTCCGCGGGCATCTACCTGGTCTTTCACCTGATCCTCGGCCTGTCGCTGGCCAAGGGACCATTCGGATTTTAAAGGGGTAAGTCAATGGACATTTTCACAAATCTGGCTGACGGGTTCGCCATCGCATTGACCACCCAGAACCTCTTGCTGGCGCTTCTTGGCTGTTTTCTCGGCACGCTCATGGGGGCGTTACCGGGCCTTGGCCCAGCCAATGGTGTCGCGATTCTCATCCCCATTGCGTTCACCCTGGGACTCGGCGCGACACCGTCTTTGATCCTGCTGACCAGCGTCTACTACGGTGCCATGTATGGTGGACGGATCAGTTCGATCCTGCTGAATATCCCCGGCGACGAACCGGCGATGATGACCTGTCTGGACGGGCACCCGATGGCCCTTCAGGGCCGGGCTGGAGAGGCGCTGGCGTTGTCCGGTATCGCCTCGTTTGTCGGCTCCTTTTTCGCGACCTGGGGCCTGGTGCTGATCGCGCCGCAACTGGTCAAGATCGCGTTGTTGTTCGGTCCGGCGGAGTATTTCGCGCTGTTCACGATGGCCTTCGCGACCCTGGGTGGCGTCACCGCCAGCAACCAGGCGAAATCAGCAATAGCTGCCGCGCTGGGTCTTGGTATTGCGATGATCGGCAGCGATTCGCAGACCGGTTCGGAACGCTTCACCTTTGGTCAAATTCATCTCTACGATGGGATCGATTTTTTGATCGCAATTGTCGGCCTGTTCGCCATCAGTGAGGTCCTGATTTTTATCGAGCATCATCAAGGCGGAGCCGCGGCCAAGTCCGGAGCGAAGATCGGAAAGTTGTTGCCCGACTTCGGCATCCTGAAACGTTCCGGCGGCACGATGTTCCGCTCGACCATTATCGGTTTCCTTGCCGGCGTCTTGCCGGGGGCTGGGGCATCGCTCGGATCCTTCCTCTCCTATTCGGTGGAAAAGAATACCGTTGACCGTGAAGGCAAGACCTTCGGCAAGGGGGATCCGCGCGGACTCATCGCCCCCGAAGTCGGCAACAACGCGGCTGCCGGCGGGGCGCTGGTACCGATGCTGGCCCTCGGCGTGCCGGGTTCCGGGACCACCGCAGTCCTGCTCGCGGTACTGCTTCAGCTCAATATTACCCCGGGCCCGCTATTGTTCAGGAACAACCCCGATGTCGTCTGGGGTCTGATCGCAGCGCTCTTTATTGCCAACTTCATGCTGCTGGCGCTGAACCTGCCAATGGTCGGTCTGTTCACCCGGGTGCTGCTGATTCCGACGCGGATCCTGATGCCGGTCGTGGCGATGATCTCTTTCGTCGGTATCTACGGTCTCACCGGCTCGACTTTCGACGTCATGATGATGGTCGGTTTCGGCTTTGCAGGCTGGGGGTTGCGCAAGCTCGGGATACCGTTGGTGCCGGTCATTCTCGGTATCCTGCTCGGCAACGAGATGGAAGTCAACATGCGCCGTGCGCTACAGATATCGGACGGTGACTGGTCGATTTTCGTTGGCAGTCCGTTGGCCATCGGCATTTGGACGATTGCGATCATCGGTTTCGTTCTGCCGATTTTCTTCGGCAAGAAGGTGAAAAAGCAGATGCAGGCCGATCATTCCGAAATAGAGGTAGAAGAAATTGACAAAGGCGGGGATTGATGTTTTTAAACCTGCAACAATGCGGCCACCAGATTTGATTTCCTGGTGGCCGTTCCTTTGTCGCCTAGGACAATATCCAGTAATATCGTGGCTAACTTTTCAAGTGATACAAAGTTTGTAAACTGACCATCCTTTACCCCAGAACAATTTCCATCCAAAAGGTGAACGAAATCACTGAGAACAAAGTGCTGGCAGAAATCGTTGAGACGACAAACTCGGGGTCACCTTTCATTTCCTTGGCCATGACATAGGTCACCGTCGCTATCGGACAGGCCAGAAGCACCAGACCGGGCAAGTAGTTCTCTGCCGGAAATTCGAACAATTTGAAAATGAGCAGGCCTAGTGCCGGCAGGAAGAACAGCTTCATGAAGACGGCGCCGCAAACGGACGGCCAGTTGCCTCTAACGCTGCGGAAATTGAGCGCCGCACCAATCAGCAACAACGCCATGGGGGGTGCCATACTGCCCAGCATCTCCAGAAAACGGGCCAGCATCCCCGGAACGGGCAGACCGGATCCGGAGACCAGAATCCCTGCAAGGGAGGCCAGGATTACCGGGTTTTGGCCCAGGCTGGTGAATACACGTATGATTTTGTTTCCTGAATCGGGTCCATTCTCAGAAAACATTTGCAGGGCAAAAACACTGAGGAAGTTTTGCAGGATAACAAGGACGCTGGCGATAAGCGCCGTTTTTACCAGTCCTGACTCCCCCAGGAAGTAGAGCGAGAACGGCAAACCGAGGTATCCCAGGTTGCCGTGACCGGCGCTCTGGATAAGTGCGCTTGCGCGTTGCAAACGGACGTTTTTCAGCCAGCAATAGAGCCAGGTGATGCCGTAGGTGGATGCCGAAGCGGACAGAGTCGCGATGAGGACCCCCAGGTGAAACTCCTGATTCAGCGAAGCCTGGGAGGTGGAGCGGAAAATCATCGCCGGAATAGCGAAATAATAAATAAGGCGGTTGGCGGGACCCTGAAATTGGTCGGGAACAAAGCCTTTTTTTCGCGCAATACTGCCGACAAAAATCAGCAGGAAAAATGGCAAAATCGTGTCCAGCGTTTTCATCTAGGAATCAAACCTGCGTTCCTCCAGCGTCCACTTGCGCATCTGCTCACTCGGAGTCAACCCCAGACCAGGTCGATCAGGCACCCGCATTCGTCCGTCATGTATTTCCAGGCGTTCGTTAAACAGGGGTTCAAACCACTCGAAGTGCTCGATCCAAGTTTCGGTTGGATAACAGGCCGCCAGGTGGATGTGAATCTCCATAACAAAGTGCGGTGCCATTCCCAACCTTGCGGCAGCTGACAGGTCCGCCAATTCGAGGAAGGGTGTAATTCCGCCGATACGCGGCGCATCAGGCTGAATGATGTCGACAGAACGCCCTTCGATCAAACGACGATGCTCATCCAGGCTGGAGAGCATCTCGCCAGTGGCAACCGGGGTGTCGAGTTCCGCAGCCAGTCGGGCGTGCCCCACGAAGTCGTAAGCGCTCAGCGGCTCCTCAATCCAGGTCAACTTGAATGGCTCGACACTGCGGCCGAACTGTAGAGCCGTCGGAAAATCCCATTGCTGGTTGGCATCAACCATGATCGGCAACTGGTCGCCTAGCTGCTTGCGTAGCGTTTCGATCCGCAGAAAATCGATCCGGCCATCCGGCTGCCCGACCTTAAGCTTGACGCCGCTGATTCCTTGTGCCAGGGATTGTTCAGCTTTATCGATAACCTCTTCAATCGGCGCCTGCAGATAACCTCCCGAGGTGTTGTAGATGGGGACCGAATCCCGGTAAGCACCGATCAATTTCGCCAGAGGCAAGCCAGCCGTTTTTGCCTTAAGATCCCAGAGTGCAGTATCAAATGCGGCCATCGCCTGGACAGCGATGCCACTTCGCCCGACCGAAGCACCACTCCAGAGCATTTTTTCCCAAAGACGGCTGATATCATTCGGGTCTTCGCCAACCAGGAAGGGCGCGAGCTCTCGTGCATGGGCGTACTGACCCTCACCGCCAATGCGCAGGGCGTAGCTGAAACCGAGACCAGTCAATCCTCGGGAGTTTGTGATTTCGACGAATAACAGGGCTATATTCTGCAGTGGAGCTTGCCGTCCGGTCACGACCTTGGCGTCGCTGACCGCCATTTTTAACGGGAGCAAAACCTTGCTGAGCCGAATAGAAATTATCTTGTCCTGGTCGCAGACTGTCGACATGGAGCCTCCCTAAATCGATGACGATAATCGCGGCTGCTCAGGTCACTGGCGCAGGGTTGAAAAGGACCAGGTCGTTATGCAGACTAAGCCTATCGGCAGCCACCTGCTGCCGGCCACTGGCCACATCAAGAATCATCCGAAAAAGCTCCCAGCCGACTTCGCTGATACTCGCTTCGCCTCTGGCAATGCGCCCGGCGTCCAGATCGATCAGGTCGTGCCAGCGTTGCGCCAGTTCCGAGCGGCTTGAGACCTTGAGCACTGGCGCCATGGGCAAACCGTAAGGGGTACCGCGACCAGTAGTAAAGACTTGCAGATTGATACCGGCAGCCAACTGAAGGGTTCCGCAGACAAAATCGCTGGCTGGGGTTGCACCGAAGACCAGGCCTTTCTTGCGCACCCGTTCGCCCGGAGCAAGCACATCGACAATCGGGCTACTGCCGGACTTGACGATGGACCCCAGGGATTTCTCGACGATGTTCGCCAACCCGCCTTGCTTATTACCGGGGGTGGTGTTCGCACTGCGGTCGACTTCACCCATTTCCAGATAGCGGTCGTACCAGGCCATTTCGCGCAGCAGCGCCTCGGCAACACCAGAGTCGACAGCGCGCGGCACCAACAGCTGGATGCCGTCTCGCACCTCGGTGACCTCGGAAAAAATCACCGTGCCCCCGGCTCGCACGATCAGGTCGGCAGCGAAGCCAACCGCCGGGTTGGCCGTAACCCCTGAGAAGGCATCACTGCCACCACACTGCAGTCCAACCACCAGGTCAGAGGCTGGACAGGTTTCACGGCGCCGTTGGTTGAGGCGGTCGAGTTTCTCCTCTGCGATTTCAAGGATAGCTTCAACCATCCCTGAAAAACCATTCAGCTTATCGTCCTGCAACTCCAGGATAGTACCACCCTGCCCTTCGGGCAGCAGACGTTCCGGTACCAGTTTTTCACAGCCCAAGCCCAGCACCAGAACTTCGTTCCCCAGATTCGGATTTTTTGCAAGATTTTGCAGAGTACGAATCGGGATAACAGCAGCCGGAGCATTTATTGCCACGCCGCAACCATAACTGTGATTGAGCACCACCACATCATCGACGTTGGGGTACTTGGGCAGTAGCTCCTCCTTGATCCGATGTAACACAACATTGCCCACGCCCGCTACACACTGAACGCTGGTGCTGATACCGAGGATATTCTTGGTGCCTACGCTGCCGTCAGGATTGCGATAGCCCTCGAAGTTGTAGCCCTCAAGTGATTCGAGTTGCGAAGGCGGACCTGACGTAAAGAAAATTTCCTCCAAGGCGGGCGATTCGGGCATGCGCACCAAACCCTCGTGAATCCATTGTCCGCGCACAATATCGGTCTCGGCAAAGCCGATCACTTCCCCATAACGGATTATCGTCGCTCCGCAGTTCAGGTCACCCAGCGCCACCTTATGCCCCTGGGGGACATCGTCTATCAGTTGAATGCCGTTTTCCAGCCATGCACCACGTTTGAGACCACCGGCCTCGACGACAATCGCCACGTTATCCCGTGCGTTCATCCGGATGCAGCGGTGAACAGTTTTGCTTCTTTCTGTCATAGGGGCAGATCTCCAGCCGCTGGCCTTAGAATTTCAAGGTGCTTTGTCCTGTTTCCGTTGTCGAATGGTGCTGTAAATCGAATAACCGACCGAGATAAATATCAGAATCCAAAGGAACATGGCGATCGGACTTTTGGTGAAAAATATTGTCAAAGTGCCAAAGGATTCCAAGCTCTTGACAAAATAAATTTCCGCCGAATTTCCGAGGATAAACCCAATGATAAAAGGCGCTACTTCGATACCGACTTTCTGGCCGACATAACCCAAAACGCCGAAAAGAAGGAAGGTCCAGACGTCAAACATGATCCCATAGTTGATAGCATAAGCACCAACTACGCACATCATGATAATGATCGGGTAAAGGATGTACTTGGGAACGGTGATGACTTTGGCGATGTACCTGATGGCAAAAAACATGACCAGGAACATGGCAATGTTGGCGATCAGGATCGCCAGCAGCATGGTGTGCCAGGTTCCCAGGTTTTCGCCAATAAACAACGGGCCGACCTGAATCCCCTGCAGGGTAAAAGCTCCGATTAAAACGGCGGTGGTGCTGTCGCCGGGGATACCCAGCGAAAGAAGAGGTATCAGCGCCCCCCCTGTCAGCCCATTGTTTGAGGCTTCCGAAGCGATCACACCTTCCGGAGCACCCGCACCCATTCTTTCCGGATTTTTGGAGAAATTTTTCGCCTGTGTGTAAGACAACACCGATGCCGCACTCCCACCGACGCCCGGCAGCATGCCGACAAAGGTTCCGATAAAACCGGAGCGGAACAGGTTGATGATCTGCCCCTTGAACACCCTGAAGCTGAACAGGGTGTGCTGGGGCACCACGATCTCGGCACTGAAATCTTCTTCCTTTATTCCTTTTGCCGCTTCGTCAAGTATTGTGGCAAGTCCGAACAGCCCGATCAATACCGGCAGCAGGGAAAAGCCCCCGGACAGATAATATTCCAGAAAATCTGGCATGAGACGAGTCTCGCCATTGCCACCGTATGAGATGTCGTAAGTTCCGATCAGGCTGACCCAGACCCCTAAGACGCCGCTGAAGATCCCGACCAGCAGGTTCTTGCACAGTGAGGCAATGACCGTCAATGCCAGGAAGATGATCAGAAATTTCTCTATATAGGAGAACTTGATCGCGACATCTGCCAACACTGGCGCAAAAAAGGCCAGGATCGCCGCGCTCAAAAGGCCACCGAACAACGAAGAGACGATACCGATCTTCAGCGCCTTTTCGCCTTCTCCGTTCTGGGTCATCGGATAGCCGTCGAAGGTTGTGGTGATCGATGACGGCGTACCGGGGATATTCAGCAGAATAGCCGGAACCAGCCCCCCGGAGATGCCGCCGACGTAGAGCCCGAGCAACAGGGCCAAACCCTGGTTCAGGTTCAGGGAATAGGTCAGCGGCAGGCAGACGGCGACAGCCATGGTCGCGGTCATTCCCGGTATGGCGCCGAAGATGATCCCGATGATAACCCCGACAGGTATCAGCAGAAAGAACGTAAGGGAAAGGTCAGCAAAGTATTCCATGGAAAGCTAGCTCCGCTGCTTTAGGGTAGTGAAATGTTGAACAACTGGGCCAGAAGGTACCAGGCCACACTCGGGGCGATCATCGCGTTGAGGCTGATGGCCAGAATCTTCCTGCGACCGACCCCGTGCGCATAGAGAAGGGAGAGCAGAAAGATGAACGGAATCGTAACGAACAGGAATCCGAAACCCTGGTTGGGGAAAAAGGCCCCTACATAATCCATCAACAGGAAATAGGCGACCGTCAGGACCAGCGTTCCGACCAGCCGCAGCTTGTCGAGTTGGGACAGGTTGAAACCGAGCCTGCGCTTGCCTCTGCGTAATTCGCGCAGGTAGGGGATGCCATTGGTGAGAAAAATCAGCACCAGCAGAAACAGCAGGACCCATAAGACAATAGTCGGAAAAAAGGTATGAGAATCGGCAAAATTGATATTGACTGCAAACAGTGTCGAAATTCCGTTTTCCATCTGAATTCCTCGAAAAAGCCTGTCCCGGCACGATATCGGTACGGGCAGGTGGTGATCGTTTCCAGCCGTGCCCCGGGAGACAGTCTCTCTCCCGGGGCACTTTCAGATTACTTCATGGCGTCGATGATTTTACGGTAACGCTCCATCTTTTCCTCGAAATACTTCTGGGACTCGGCTGAAGGCATGAAATCGGGGATGAAGAAGGATTTCTTCTGAGTCTCCTGGATCTTCCCTTCTGCGTAGATTTCGGTCAGGGCCTGGTCGATGGCGGCGATGATCTTGGGATTCAGATCCTTGTTGTAAAGGAAGAAGAATTCCTTGTCGAAGGTGAAGTTGCCGTTGGCATCAAACGGGACCTCGGCGTTCGGATCAACATACTGAAGCAACTGCTCGCGGCTCGTCCCGCCCATACCGGCCGCAGGCGCCTGCTGGATAGTCTGGTTACGCGCGGTCAGCCAGACGAAGCGCATCGCCTTCTGGTCGTCGGCCGGAAGGCGGGTGTACTGCTCGTTGGCCTGCACCGAGCCATTGATCAGGTCAGCCTGACCATCGAACAGCAGCTGGTCCTTGTCCTTCTGGGAACCGGTATTGATCGCCACCAGATTGTCTTCCTTGCCGGGGTATTTGATGCTGACAGCATTCTTGAGCGCCGTGAAACCGATTTCGGAGACACCACCGGGCTGAATGGCCACACGAATCCTGGTGCCATTGCCGCTGGCGTCGATAATGTCGCCGATGGTTTTGTAAGGGGAGTTTTTCGGTACCAGGTAGGCATTGCCAGGGTTGATGGCAATCGACGGTCCGACAATATAGTCTTCGAAGATATTGAAATAGCCCTTTACACCATAAAGATAGCCCAGGTAGGACTGGTCATGGAAAATCATGATTGTGTTGCCACGTGCACCGGCCTGATCAAGAGCCTTGAAGGCTGCGCTGGCACCGACAGCGTCGACCTTTACATTGACATCCAGCTTTTTGGCCAGTTCTTCAGCAACGATCGCGGAGTTCTGGTAGGTGTCACCACCGGTCGATTTGGATCCGATGACAACCCGCAGGTTTCCTTTGATCACCTTCTCGGCTGCCAGCACGGAATTTCCCGGCAACAGCGTCAGGGCAAGTGCAACCATTCCAAGACACATCAAAATTCGTTTCATCTGTTGTCTCCTCTCTTCGCCATTGAAAGTTGGACACCCATGGAAACAGGTGTCGGGTGAGTGTAACGCTTCTTTAACCGGTTTGACTTCTTGGTCGGACAAAAATGCCCATATCCCACTCTGTGTTTCATTCTTCCATTATTCGTCCGCCGAGCTTAAGTACCGCGGCAACCTGGCGTGCCGTTTGGCGAAGGTTATCCGCTGCGTCGGCGAGAGCCTTCTCGAGACTGCAAGGCCCCTGAACAACACTAAACAGAGCGTTGATTCCACAGGAATAAACCGCCTCTGCCCCCTCCCCCAGGCTGCCAGCAATCGCGACCACGGGAACATTTTTCCGCTTTGCCTCCCTGGCGATCCCGACTGGGGCCTTGCCAAAAACGCTCTGCCTGTCAATTCGCCCTTCGCCGGTAATCACCAGATCCGCCCCCTGTAGCAGGCTCTCCAACCCAATGGCATCGATGACGATGTCCACACCAGGTCGCAGGGTGGCGTCCAGGAAACCAAGCATGGCTCCCCCCATTCCGCCCGCGGCCCCGGCCCCCGGGACATCGGCAATCTTTCTTCCCAGGTCTCGCTCGACAAGCCGGGCAAAATTCACGAGGTTATTCTCCAGCGCAACAACCATCTCCGGGGTCGCCCCTTTTTGCGGTCCGAAAATCGCGGAAGCGCCCCGCTCACCGATAAGGGGATTATCGACATCACAGGCCACTTCGATCCTGCAGTCCTTCAGTCTTGCATCCAGGTTGTCAATTTCGATCCTGTCCAGGCGACCGAGTTCGCTACCGCCGCCGCCTATTTCCTGCCCCTGCTGGTCCAGCAGACGCACGCCCAGAGCCTGCAGCATCCCGGCCCCGCCATCGTTGGTCGCGCTGCCTCCGATGCCGATAATCAAATGTCGCAATCCCTCATCCAGAGCGGCTCGGATCAGTTCCCCGGTGCCAAAACTGCTGGTCAACAGGGGGTTGCGTTTCGCCGGCGGTACCAGGGCCAACCCGCTGGCTGCCGCCATTTCGATGACCGCTGTTTTTCCGTCACCACAAACTCCATAGAATGCCTCAAGCTGTTCTCCAAGCGGTCCACAGACACTCAAATGCCGGAGGTCTCCGGCGGTAGCCGCAACCAGCGCATCGACGGTCCCTTCACCGCCATCGGCAACCGGCAGCTTGATATAATCCGCTGCGGGGAAAACCTCGCGGAATCCGGCTTCGATCTGCTTCGCCACCTCTGCCGAGCAAAGGCTTTCCTTGAATGAATCGGGGGCAATGATGATCTTCATCGCATCAGCCTTCGAGAACCGGAGTTAATAGCCGTCCACTGGTAAAGAAACTGCGCAGATTATCAAGCAGCAGACCTTCCATAGCGGCAAAGGTTTCACGTGTGCTGCTGGCAATATGAGGCAGAAGCAAAACCTTGTCATGAGCCAGCAAGGCATTTGGAACACTGGGTTCGTTTTCGAATACGTCCAGGGCGGCACCGGCAATCCCACCACGGGACAGCGCTTCGATCAGAGCCGTTTCATCGACAACGGAACCACGCGCTATATTGATCAGGTAACCATCAGGGCCAAGGGCTTCAAGTACAGTGGCAGAAACCAGGTGACGGGTTTCTTCGCCGCCAGGTACGCAGAGCACCAAAAAATCTGCCCACTCGGCCAGTTCCGACAACGAAGGACAATAGCCATCAGGGTGATCCAGGCGTATCGAGCGCGCATGGTAATGAATCTCCATGTCGAACCCGGAAGCGCGTTTCGCGAGAGCCTGACCAATCCGCCCCATCCCGACAATCCCGAGGCGCTTGCCGGAAACCCTGGTCATCAAGGGATAGCGTTCGCTGAGCCAGGCGCCACGCCGCACAAAGCGATCGGCTTCGGGTATCTGGCGCGCAATGGCTATCAGCGCGCCAAATGCCAGGTCGGCAACACAATCCGTCAGCACCCCAGGGGTATTGGAGACAGAGACACCCCGCTTGCGGGCGGCCTCAAGATCGATATGGTCAGTGCCGACGCCCCGGGTCCCTATCACCTGCAGGGACGGCAGAGCGGTAATCAGGGCCGCAGTGACTTTTGTGCCACCGGCTGTGACCAGAGCCCGGAAACTTCCCCCGCCTCCCGCCAGAAACCCCTCGGGGTCATCCTGCTCCCATAGGCAAATGACCGCGTAGTCGTCCCGCAGTTTCGCTGTCGTGGCATCGGTCAGACGAGCAACCTGTAGCAGGGGGATTTTTTCAGACCTGTTCCGGGTCATGTTTCACTCCGGGCAGCGACACGTATACAACTGGCTGCCAATCCTCTTTAGCGTTTGACCTCAACCTGGGCAAGCTTTTCATAATGACGCACCAACGCACCATGATCGAGATCGCCCATGCCATCAATTTTCATTGCCTGCATAATCTCCATCACTGCCGCCGTGAGCGGAAGGGGAACTCCAACCTCGTGGGAAGTTTCGAGCACGTTGGCCAGGTCCTTGATGTGCAGATTGATACGGAAACCAGGATCAAATTTACGGTCCATGACCAATGGTGCCTTGGCGTCAAGCACCGTGCTACCGGCCAGTCCGCCACGAATCGCCTGGTAAACCAGATCCGGCTCGACACCGGCCTTGCTTGCCAGCACCAGCGCCTCGGACATCGCGGCGATGTTCAACGCGACGATGATCTGGTTAGCAAGCTTGGTGATATTCCCCGCCCCGATGTCACCCGTCAAGGTCACCGATCCGGCCATGGTTTTCATGATGTCATAGCACTGGTCAAAGACAGACTTCTTACCGCCGACCATGATCGACAAAGTGCCGTCGATCGCTTTGGGCTCTCCCCCGCTGACCGGTGCATCCAGGAACTCCACACCTTTTTCGGCAAGTGCGGTGCCGACTTCACGAGCGACCAATGGCGCGATGGAACTGTGGTCGATAACGATCATCCCGGGACGTGCTGCCTCGATAATCCCGTCACGCCCGAGCACGACTTCTTTGACATGAGGCGAATTAGGCAGCATGGTAATGATGATATCCACCTCCTCGGCGACCGCCTTGGGTGTGGTCACCACTTTGGCCCCTGCCGCATTAAGCTCGTCGGTGACATCCAGGTTGCGATCCATTACCACCAGTTTGTAACCGGCCTTGAGCAGGTTTTTGCTCATCGGTTTGCCCATAATTCCCAGTCCGATAAATCCGATCTTCATTCCTTCATCTCCTTTTCCTGAAAGTTCAACGCGTGTCAGGCCAATCGCTTTGCCCCGAGTTCATTCAGCAGTTTCTGCAGCGTCTCCATGTTGTCCGGAGTGCTGCGCGTGTTTGGTCGGATCGATTCACCGACCTCGAATCCGAGCAGTCGCATATAGTCCTTGGTCACAACCGGAAAGCTGGCCAGATTGTAGGCCATGCGCAGGGGCGCCAGGCGATACTGGGCCTCAAGGGAACCAGCCAGATCCCCGGCAACAAATTTGTCATAAATTTCTACCACCAGTTCCGGTACAATATTCGCCGAGGAAGCGACCGCCCCAGCACCGCCGTAGACCAGGGTCGAAAGAATGAGGATGTCGCGCCCGGCAATAACCTTGAAATCGCGCCCCCTGGTGCGACGGATAAACTCGGCTGTCAAGGTCATATCGCCGCTGCTCTCCTTGACGCCGACAATGTTGGGAATTACGGCAAGACGCTCGAGCAGGTTGGCTGAGATGCCGCAGCGCATGCGGTCGGGGTTGTTATAAAGCAGCACCGGCAGGCTGGTTGCCTCGGCGACTGTCTTGAAATGTTGGTAGAGTTCATTATCACTGGGACTCAGGAACATCGGGTGCAGAATCGACACCGCCTGCGCGCCCTGTTCTTCGGCCCAACGCGCCCAACGCACGCACTCACGGGTGGTAATATCAGCGATACCGACGTAAACCGGCACCCTGCCCATGGCCTGGTCGAGGGTGATAGCTGCAGCTCTTTGTTGCTCCTCACGCTCCAGACCGTAGAATTCGCCGTTGCTTCCCAAGGAGAGAATGCCGTGTACACCGCCGGCGATGATGTGGTCGACGATTTGCCGCAAAGGCTTCTCGTTGACCCGTTCCTGCTCATCGATCGGGGTAACAATCGGCGGGATGACCCCCTTGATGAAACTGGTATCCATGGTGTCTCCTCCTCCGTTCAGCGAATCAGGCAGGGTTTCTTGTTATCGAAGGTCCAGCCGGGAATCAGGTATTGCATGGCCACTGAATCATCACGACCACCAAGGCCCATCGAATGGTAAAGCTGGTTGGCCTTTTCGATCGCATCCATATCGATGTCCACACCTAGCCCCGGCCGATCTGGAATAGTGAGCAGGCCACCAACGATCTTGTACGGGTTCTTGGTCAGGTGCTGTCCATCCTGCCAGATCCAGTGGGTGTCTATTGCAGTGATCTTGCCGGGAGCTGCAGCTGCGACCTGGGTATACATGGCCAGGGAGATATCAAAGTGGTTGTTAGAATGCGATCCCCAGGTCAGCCCCCATTCGTTACACATCTGAGCCACGCGTACCGACCCCTGCATGGTCCAGAAATGCGGGTCGGCCAGCGGGATATCGACCGAATGCAGCTGAATCGTGTGCCCCATTTGTCTCCAGTCGGTGGCGATCATGTTGGTCGCAGTTGGCAGGCCGGTCGCCCGCCGAAATTCGGCCATCACCTCGCGACCAGAGAAGCCGTTTTCGGCGCCGCAAGGGTCCTCAGCGTAGGCGAGAACATGGTGCTGGCCGCGACAGAGGCGAATTGCCTCCTCCAAAGACCAGGCCCCGTTTGGATCGAGGGTGATACGTGCGTCGGGGAAGCGTTTCGCCAGCGCCGTCACCGCTGCAAGCTCCTCCTCACCGCAAAGCACTCCACCTTTCAACTTGAAGTCGTTAAAGCCGTAACGAGCGTGGGTTGCTTCGGCCAGGCGCACGATGGCCTCCGGGGTCATTGCCTCCTCATGGCGCATTCGAAACCAGTCGTCACTGCTTTGCGGATCAGAAAGATAGGGAAGATCCGTTTTGTTACGGTCGCCGATATAGAACAGGTAGCCGAGAACCTCGACCGAGTTTCTCTGCTGGCCTTCACCAAGCAGGGCCGCAACCGGCACTTCAAGAAATTGTCCGAGCAGGTCCAGCAGAGCGGCTTCAAGGGCGGTCACCGCGTGAATCATTATCCGCAGATCGAAGGTCTGCAGCCCGCGCCCGCCAGCATCCCGGTCAGCAAACGTCTGACGAACCCGGTTCAGGATATTGTTATAACGACCGATAGGTTGACCGATAACCAGCGGTTTGGCATCTTCCAAGGTCTGGCGTATAGCTTCACCACCGGGGACCTCACCGACACCGATATTTCCGGCGTTGTCGCCAAGGATCAGGATATTGCGGGTAAAATAAGGGCCATGTGCACCACTGAGATTCAGCAACATGCTGTCATGCCCGGCAATCGGTACAACCTTAAAGTCTGTAACCACCGGCGCACCCGTAGCCGAAGTGTATTTCTGATTCAAGACAGCCTCCTTCTTTCAGCAAGCATCCGAGCATATCATAATGTCGTTCTATGAATGGCATGGTAGCGCTACCATTTTTGCTTGTCAATAGGAATTTCAAGAAATCATTAAGCATTATAATTCGTCTAATTCTGTTCGTAAGATCTGTTTTTTTTAGTTATATTCTAGAGCTTTATCTACTATCGAAGCTAATCAGGTAAATTACAATTTCATTGACATCCGGTTTTGGTATCGCTACCATTCTTGTCTTTTAAAAACATTAGAAGCATACTGCCGTAAAGGAGCAAAACGGCATGAAAACTCCCCAAACCGACAATAGCAGCTCTCGTTCTTCAGGCAATGTAACCCTGGACGACGTAGCGAAACTCGTCGGCGTGTCGCCGATTACTGTGTCACGCGCCCTGAATCAGCCCGACAAGGTTGCCGCAAAAACCCTCGAAAAGGTTTTGAAAGCCATTCGCCTGACCGGTTATGTTCCCAACATGCTCGCCGGAGGACTGGCGTCCAAGCGCAGCCGATTGATCGCGGCGATTGTTCCCTCGATCGCCAACTCCGTCTATGCCGAAACAATCAAATTTTTCAGTGAAAAGATGCGGGAAGCCGGCTACCAGGTTCTGTTGGGCGAATCCGGCTACAACGAAGTGCAGGAAGAATCCCTGATCTCGGCCATACTGAGAAGCCGACCCGATGGAGTTTTCCTGACCGGTATCAACCATTCGCCCCAAACGAAAAGGCTGTTGCTCGCGGCCAATATTCCGGTTGTAGAAACCTGGGACATTACACCGTCGCCACTTGACGTGGTGGTCGGGTTTTCGCACCAGCGGGTCGGCCAGTCGGTTGCCCAGTACATACTGTCTCGTAAATTCAAAAACATTGGAATCCTGTCTGCTGAAGACCATAGAGCCCAGATTCGCCAGCAGGCATTCCTTCATACCCTGGAGGAAAACGGCCGATCCGACATCGCTATTAGTGTAGTCCCTGTTCCCACGAGTTTCCTGGCCGGACGCACCGGTATGACCAACCTGCTGGAACAGGGATT
This sequence comes from Deltaproteobacteria bacterium, assembly GCA_024636215.1. The sequence goes on along the minus strand of JAGXHL010000046.1, from coordinate 12,859 downwards.
TATTGATGGTGTCGTCTTTTGCAGTTCGGACACCCTGGCTCAGGGTGCCATGGCCGAACTACAGGCCCGTGGGCTGAAAATCCCGGAACAGATTGCCCTGATAGGTTTCGGCGATCAGCCTTATGCCGCACACACCTTTCCGCCTCTGACCACAATCAAATTTGACCGTGCCCTGATCGGCCAGAAATCAGCCGAGGCCTTACTTGCACACTTCAATAATGAACCGCCAGGGCCCAAGGTTATCGACGTCGGATTTGACCTGATCGAGAGACAAACTACCTAGCAGGACCAAAAAGGAGCTGAAATATGGGCCAAACAGCCGGATTTGCAGCCGGCTCATGGATAGTCCGACAGCCTGCTAAACGTTTTCGATCTGAAAACGAGGAATTTTAATCGAGGCAAGGAAATCAAGGGCCGCGCAGAGGTGTACATCGGTACGCTGCACAAGCCAGCCCGCAGATTGACGCCGCATCAGCAAAAAACCCCCCCCCCTCACCCTTATCAGGATCTTTCACCGTGAGTCGTCCAGGATGGGAATCGTCCACTATCCCCACAGGCACAGCGGGTTTCTCGCAAGAATCTCTATATTATGGTCACCAGCCGTCGGATAGGCAGATGGCAACCAGTTGACGGCGCAGCGGCAGATAATTATCCAGTGCTTGCCTGAAATCCGGGTGTTCCGTATCTAAATTCAGATTGTGAGCGTCATCAAGGATACGGTCGGTCTTACAGGCGGGATGGACTAACTTTAAGTCAGCCAGAGTGCCGTAATTTACGAAACTGCTCTTCAATACTGTCAGCAGACCGCCAGATCGCTCCTGTTCCCCGGGAATCCTGCTCAATAGGAACAACGAGTCGGACAGAAGCAGTATCGCCCGGGCGGCCGATCTTTCGCGTTCCGGGCTGTGAAAGAAATGCAGAACCGGATATGCCAGATGTTTATGAGCGAAACGATTGATTTCAGTGGAAAGATTGAGCAGATATTCCCTGAACAGCCCCTTTTCCTCATCTTTTCTTAATTTTTCAATTATTTCGGCTGGATTCTGTCCCAAGCCATAAATGTTCTGGGCCAGGGTTTTACGATCGATGGAGGCGTTAAGGACCGAAAGGACATAAGAAAGCGAGATGGTGATGACCACCGTGGCAGCGAAAGCGGCGATACAGCTGATATAGGTCCAGGGGGCACCGGAAGCGACGAAATCGCCGTAACCGAGGCTGGTAATGGTACTGCCCACGAAATAAACTAATTCGGCAAAATTCGCCCCGTTTCCGGAGCTGCTGTTGATTACCGAATCCGAAACTGCGACCAACGCCGCAAAGTGACTGCTCCCCTTGATAACCCGCCGGAGAATTATCGTGGCCAGTAACATGAATAGACCGATTAAAGCAAGCAGGCGATGGATAAACAGTGAAAACTTCCAGAATTATCGGGTCCCGAAGCGGGTAAAAAATCTGGCGCCACTGGCGCTGAAGACCGTAATAAAACAATCCCAGGTCAGACCGGCCATCAGTATGGTCGAGATAAGATAATAGCCAGTTGCTGTCATTGCGGGTGGACTCCTCAGCTTCGCCGATATAGCTTTGCCCAGGACCTCAAGTGCTCCAGCAGTGGAAAGCAAACGGTCCTCTTGACAGATCACTTTCAAATGTTAACGTTTGCCAATGTGTCCTCTTGATCTAAGGCTGATCTTGCATATTCAGGTAGCATCATTTCAGCTTACTCATTTGCACTTTGAAAGCCCCACTATCTTCAAGGAAGCGAGACTCCAATGGCAGAAGTTTTCTCCTACAAAAACATAATGCCCTTGCTCAAAACATCAAGGTCATTACAAATTTATTCTCTCCAGCTCATCTTCGCGAAAAGTATCTTTCGTCTATTATTGGCAGAATGAAAGGTACCGTGGCAAATGTATCGAAAGTGAGTTTGCTTCCCTAGCAGTCTGTCGGACTATACGGGGCGAAGCGAAAATTTGGATGTTTGAGAACAGATTTTAGCTCATTTGCAGGTTCATAGCCGTAGCTATGGACCAAAAAGGAGCTGAAATATGGTCCAAACAGCCGGATTTACAGCCGGCTCATGGATAGTCCGACAGCCTGCTAGAATGACAAAACACCTTCGAATTTACCTGACACCTGTGAGCAAGGTTACCGCTTTGCTACCAAGGTAGAGAGTTTACCTCCTGAGCCTGTCTATTATCTTAAAGTTGGGTATAGTTAGTGTCTATCTGGAAGCTCCGGATGGGCACGGTGCAGTTTTCGATCTGTTAATGAGGCAACTTTTCCCTGAATAGAGGTGAGAGCCATGCAACTGAAAGAATATTTTGAACATAATAAAGGAATCGGCGTCATGTCCACGGCTGACTTGCAAGGCAGGGTCGATGCCGCGATTTATGCGCGGCCCCATGTCATGGACGACGGCACTCTCGCGTTTATCATGCGTGATCGCCTGACCTACCGGAATATCTCGCAGAATCCGTACGCGAGCTATCTCTTTATCGAAGGGGCCGCTGGCTACAAAGGCGCGCGGCTTTTTTTGAAAAAGGTCAGAGAAGATGACAACGCCGAACTGCTTAAAGAGATGACCCGCCGCTGTCTTTCTCCTGAGGAAGATGCGGCCAAAGGGCCCAAATTCATCGTCTATTTCAAGATAGAAAAGGCTCTTGAACTGATCGGCGGGGAGAGCCTGGAGATCGATCCCGGTTGATTCGATAGTGATCGTTCAGTTGGGTCTTTCACCAAATACCTGTCCAATATAACTCGCAAAGGAGACGTGCGATGGATAAAAAACTCGAACAATTTTTTTTCGCAGCCCTCGGCGGGGCCTTGGCCGTCAAAGACAAGCTGGAGGCCAATAACGACGAGCTCAGGGCCTGGCGGGAGAAGAGCGAAGAACAGGCTCAATCCTTTTTCGACGAGATGGCCAAGCGCGGCGAGAAAGAGAAGGCTCAGTTCAAAGAGATGATCAAGGATATGGTCAAAGAGGTGGTCGCCGACCTCAACCTGGCGACCAAAGATGATCTGGAAAATTTAAAAAAAGAGCTGAGCGAGAAAGTTGATCCATAGCTTCTGGCTGGCTCTTCACCTGTGCCGTCCGCAGCGCAGTTACGCGATCTTCCGCTTTCTGGTAACCGTGTTCCTGCTCTTTCGGCGTCGGCGCCGCTGGTTGCTGTGGCGTCCGTTGTCCCCGCAAGCGCTGGTGGAAAATATCCGTTCGCTTGGCGCCAGCTTTCTCAAGCTGGCCCAAGTGCTGGCGACCCGGGCCGATTTTTTCGATTCGGACTATCTGCAGGCGCTTCGCCAGCTGCATGACCGCATGCCGTCGATGAGTGACAAGGACCGCATGCGCGCTTTCCATCGCGCTTTCCCGGACCCTGAAGTATTCGCCACCTTCGATCAGGCGCCGCTGGCCAGTGCCTCCATCGGCCAGGTCCACAAAGCCGTGCTGCGCGACACGCACACGGTTGTCGCCGTCAAGCTGCTACGGGAAAATATCCAGTTGCAGGTGCGCATCGATATTCGCTTGCTGAACCTGTTCCTGATGGTCTTCAAACCGCTCTTTACCGATCAGACCAATCACTCCATCGAATCGGTATTGAAGGCCTTCTCGCGGGTGATCCTGCAGGAAGTGAGCATGCGTCAGGAATTGGCTAACCTGGAGCATTTCAGCCAGGTTTATGCTGATTCGGGGGTACGTTTTCCGGTGCCTTTCCCCGAGTATTGCTCGGACAGTGCCCTGGTGATGAGCTATGAAGAAGGGATCCGGATTGATGACGTCGCCTCAGTAAAGCAGCTGGATATACCCTTCAGCGAGCTGATGCAGCAACTGGTCGTGTTTTATGTAGAACAAATGCTGATCAAAGGCTTTTTCCACGCTGATCCTCACCCCGGCAATCTGCTGGTCAGCCCAAGCGGCGAACTGATACTGCTCGATTTTGGTATGGTCAGCCGCATCTCCCAGAGTATGCGACAGGCGATGATCTACGCGGTCAAAGCCGCCTACGAAAGGGACTTTGATCTCCTGGTCAGTGCCACGCGCAGAATGGGCGTCCTGACCGAGGAGTCTGATTTTGCCGGGCTCAGCGGTGTCGCCGAGAACTTGTTCGAGATTTTTGACAGCAACCACCTCAAAGCCTCGAGTATGCAGGAACTTGCCTTCGGCATTCTTGACGTCATGCATGACCAGCCATTCAAACTACCGCAGGAGGTCATCTACGTGATGCGGGCCAGTTCCCTTGTCGAAGGGATCGGCACCCAGTACGTTGAGAATTTCAACGGCATCAAGGATATTCTGCCGCTGCTCAGGCAGAACCTGCCACGCGCCCTGGGGGAGGGCAGCCTTTCATTCCAGCAACTGCAGCATGAGTTTATCCAGCTGCCGATCACGCTGAGCAAGGCACGCAAGGTTGTCGAACTGGCGGAGCAGGGTGATCTGATGGTGCGTATGGCAAGCGCCGATCGGGATTACCTGGTGCAGCGCCTCGCCAGGTACCTGCATAATCTCGGCCGCTTGATCTTCTTTCTGGTTCTGGCTTTCTATTTTCTACAGCTGGAGCAGGACTGGGCGATTTATCTTTCCCTTGCCAGCCTGGTCGCCGCAGCGGTGTCGTTATTCAAGCGCAGTTGAGCAAGTCCGGAGCAGAAGTGATCAAGGGGGATAAAAAAGGCATGGCAATGAATAACATTACAAGATTCACTCTTCTGCTGATAGCTCTCGTTCTGTTGTTCTGCCCTGGCGTTCTGGCTCAAGGAGAACTTCAGGATTTTACTCTCTGGCTTGATCAGCTGCGCGCTGACGCCCGCTCTGCAGGGATTTCAGAGCAGACCTTGAACCTGGCTCTGGCCAATCTGAAGGAGCCGGTGCCGCGGGTGATAGAACTCGATCAAAAGCAGCCGGAGAAGACCGAATCGCTAAAAGACTATGTTGCCGCCCGGGTTAGTCAGGAGCGCATCGCAGAAGGGCGTTTGATGCTTCGCCGTTATCCCACCTGGCTAGGGCGAATCGAAGCACGCTACCAGGTGCAACGACGCTTCATCGTTGCTCTTTGGGGGACCGAGAGCAGCTATGGCCGGCATACCGGAAAATATCCTGTCATCCCGGCCCTGGTCACGCTGGCTTACGACAAGCGTCGCGGCGATTATTTTCGCAAGGAGTTGCTTGAGGCACTGAAAATCCTCGATGACGGACATGTCACCGTGTCGCAGATGAAAGGCTCCTGGGCCGGGGCCATGGGACCTTTCCAGTTTATGCCGTCCTCTTATCGTCACTATGCCGTCGATGGTGATGGCGACGGACGTATCGATATCTGGAGCTCGGTCCCTGATGCGCTGGCCTCTGCTGCCAATTATCTTGCCGAAGCCGGCTGGAAGGACGACCAAACCTGGGGCCGGCCGGTTAATCTGCCCGAAAAGATTGACTCTGCGCTGACCGGTCTGGAAACCCGTTTACCCTTGTCGCGTTGGCAGGCTATCGGGGTGCGACGCAGCAACGGCCGCGCGCTGCCTCGTCGTAATCTGCAGGCCTCCCTGATTATCCCGGACGGTCCGTCCGGTCCTGCCTACCTGGTCTATGATAATTTTCGTGCGCTACGGCGCTGGAATCGCTCCAATGCTTTTGCTGTAACGGTTGGCACTCTTGCCGACAGTTATGGCGAATAGCCGGGCAGGGCGGCCCTGTCTTCAGGGTCGATCGCCAGAAATTCTTCCTTCGCCATCATCTCCCAACGCAGGCTTTCATCCAGAGGTTCGGATGAAATCAACCAGGATTTATCCGCGCAGGTTTTGAAAAGAGCATAGTAGTCCGGTTCCCTGGCGTAATCACGATAAGCAAATAGCTTCACGCCATCACTGAACAGGCAATTGAGCGCCGAAAACTTGTGCTGCCGCTTGATCAGCGCGGCTGTCTCCAGAAAGGCCCGGCCCAGATCTTGAGTTTTGCCGCTCATAACGTGATAAAAAAAGACCTCCGTATCGAGGGCATCTGGCTTAAGCCCGGCAACGGTGATGTCGGCAAGCAACCCCTGGTAATCGTAGACCACGCCGTTGTGAAAAAACACGTTGTTATCGAGGTGAAACGGGTGGGCATGCCGGGTGCTGAATCTGTCTCCCCATGCCGATTTTCGCAGGTGGAGGATCATGATAGGCGAGGTCTTCGCCGTGCTTAAGACACGGGTGACCTTGTCGGTCTCTTCAAGCAGACTGGCGCCGCTTTTATGGACCACCAGTTGCCCTTTCTGATAAAAGGCCAATCCCCATCCGTCCTCGTGTCCCGGAGGATCTTCGGCCATGACCACACCGCTGCGTGCGAGTTCGCAGAAGCGTGCAACAATCTCCTGATGTTTGGCATATTCGAAATTCGTGATTCCCAGAACTCTGCACATTTAGAAAAACCACCTGGTCACGGAGATGGCGACAAGGATACCGATAAAATCCGCAATCAGGCAGACCGGCACGAGATAACGGGTTTTTTTGATGCTGACGGCGCCGAGATAAACAGCCAGCACATAAAAAGTGGTTTCGGCGCTGCCCATGATCACGGCCGACATCTGAGTGGCCATGGAGTCGACGCCGGTGGTTTCGACGATGTCCGTAAACAGCGCGGTCGAGGCGCTGCCGGAGAGCGGCTTGATGATCGACATGGAGACAGCTTCGATCGGTACGTCCAGAAACGCAAACACGCTGTAAAAGCCACGCTTGACATAGTCAAAAGCGCCTGACGCCTGGAAGCCTTTAATGGCAACGAAGATGGTGACAAGATAAGGAAAGATGTTCAGGATGATGGGCGGCCCTTGTTTGGCTCCCGCGACGAAGGAGTCGTACACCCTGACCTTTTTGACGGTGCCGTAGAGAACCGTGAACAGGATGAACAACGGGATAATCAGCAGCGAGAGGTATTCGACGTAGGCAATCATTTGAAGATCTTCCTGAACGCAGCCAATACCAGCAGCGCCGTCATGGTAGAAATTGCGGTGGCAAGCAGTACGGGCAGCACGACTGCGGCCGGATTGCGGTGGCCGTAACTGGCCAGGATGCCGATCACGGAGAAGGGGATCAACTGGATACTGGCGGTGTTGATGACGATGAATGTCATCATCTCAGGCGTAATGGCGCCCTTGTCCTCATTCAGCGTCTCCAGTTCCTGCATGGCCTTGATCCCCAGCGGTGTGGCAGCGTTGCCGAGCCCGAACAGGTTGGCCAGCACATTCAGAGTGATGGCCGTAATCGATGGATGATCGCCGGGGATGTTTTTAAACAATCGACAGATGATCGGCTTGAAGAGATGGGCGATCCGGTAGATCAGGCCGGAGTCTTCCAGGATCCGGGTGATGCCCATCCAGATTGAGACGATGCCGAGAAGGTAAAGGGATATCTCCACGGCCGATTTTGCGCCGTCGAAGATGGACTTGGTATACGCCTCCAGATTGCCGGTAAAGATAGCGAAAACGATGCTGACGCATATCATGATCAGCCAGAGGATGTTCATGTAGATCCTCCGGGAAAGCACATCTCTCTGATCACCAGCTGCTTGTTCTGCGTATTCAGATCAACCTGTGCACCGATTGGCAAGGTCAGCTTGTTTTTGACGTGGCCGATGCAGGGGCAATGCACAACCGGGAAATCCAGGGACATCTGTGAAGCCAGGATGTCATAGACCTTCTGGCTGCGGATACCACGGAAATCGCCGAGGATAAGGGCTTTGAGCCCCTTGAATTTGCCGGCAAGGATCCACTGGGTCAGGTAGCGGTCTACCTGGTGCAGCTTTTCATCGACATCTTCGAGAAACAGGATCGCATTGTTCGTATCGATCTCCCAGTCGGTATCGATCAGGGCGGTGAGGGTGATGAGGTTGCCGCCTTTCAGAATGCCGCTGGCAGAGCCGGGCTTGTAGACCTTGCAACGGGCGCCTTTGAGCAGGTTTTTCTCCGGGTAGCCTGTGACGGCGTTGAGCAGGGACTTCAGGGTAAAACGCGTGGGCATGTCGAGGTTGATCAGCATGGGGGCATGTAAGGTCACCATCCCCGTGCGCTCGAAAATTGGATTGAGTAACGCAGATAAGTCGCTGAAACCGGCGATGATTTTCGGGTGTTTTTTGATCAGCTCAAAGTTTATGAAGGGCAGGGACTTCATGGCGCTGTAGCCACCGCGCAAAGCCAGAATAATATCGACTTCGGGATCTTCAAAGGCCCCATGGATTTGCTCGGCCTTCTCCTGCGGCGAGGGCAATTGCTGCGGAAATTCGGGATTAATGACGTGAAAGCCTAACTTTGCGAGCTGACTGATGCCAGCGGTAAAGTCACGTTTTTGCTTAATCAGATAACTGGGCGTGACAATGAAGATGTTATTCAAGGGAAACTTCTCCACGATTTCGAGGATCGCCCGCTTCGGAAAGCCCTGTGCAGAGATTTCGAGCCTTACGCGCCCTTCAATCTAGCTCTAATCATGCAGAAATACAACCAGTCTATTTGACAGCCTCAATCCTCACCAGCGCGCCGTCCGCTTCATCGGTGAGCAGGTAAACATAGCCGTCCGGACCCTGATTGACATCGCGGATGCGACCCAACTGGTTTTTCAGCAAGCGTTCTTCATCGACGACCTTTTCACCATCGAGAGTCAATCGCACCAGCATCTGATCTTTCAGGGCGCCGACCAGGAGATTACCTTGCCAGCGCGGCAACTTGTCGCCCGTATAGAATGTCATACCTGAAGGAGCAATCGAGGGCACCCAGTAATAGAGGGGCTGTTCCATCCCCGCCTTGTAGGTGCCTTCACCAATCTGTGTGCCCAAAAAGTAATTCACCCCAAAGGTAATCACCGGCCAGCCGTAGTTGCGGCCGGGCCGGATGATATTGATTTCATCGCCGCCCTGCGGTCCGTGCTCATGCGTCCAGACCTCACCGGTCTCCGGGTGCAGGGTGGCGCCCTGTATGTTGCGGTGACCGAGGGTGTATTGCTCGGGGCGCCAGCCTTGACGGCCGACAAAGGGATTGTCTGTGGGCACGCGGCCATCGTCGTGGAGACGTATCACTGAACCGGCGTGATCGAAGGGGTCTTGGGCGCGTTGCTTCTCGCCCCGGTCACCCAGTGTGATATAGAGATAGCCCTCGCGGTCGAAAACCAGGCGTGAGCCGAAATGTCTGCTAGTGTCCGATTTTGGGGCCATGCGGAAAATAACTTCAACATCGTCCAGACGATTGCCGACCAGTTTGCCACGTGCCACCTCTGTGCCAATGCCGCCTTCACCCGCTGCGGAGAAGGAGAAATAAACCAGCTGGTTGGTTGCAAAGTCTGGATGCAGGGCGACATCAAGCAGGCCGCCTTGGCCGCGTGCCGCTATGGCAGGCAACCCGGCAAGCGGTTCCGGGTTAAGACGTCCATTCTCGACAATGCGCAGCCGGCCGGGTCTCTCGGTAATAAGGATCCGATTATCCGGCAGGAAAGCGTGCCCCCATGGATGCTCGAGCCCGGTGACGATTTTAACGATATGCAGGTTGTGCCCTGCGTCTGTGATGACCTCTGTGGTTTTGATGACCTCTGCAGCCAAAGCTGCCGTTGACAGCAGCATCGCGAATGAAATACAGGCTATAGTAACAAACCCGAGTTTGCTTTGCTTCATATCGAAACCTCCCGGAAGATGTAGAAGCTCTTATCTGTCAAATATACTGCATAACGCTTTGCACCGCAGGCAGCCTTAGAGATTTCCCTGTCTGACGTCCACATCCACATACCGTATTTAACCTTGATCATTCGATTCCTGTCCCGTATTTTATTGCCAAGCTAGTTTTCTTCTGGAAACGGCACCGTGGCCATCTGGAGTTTCCGGATGGCCACAAGCTAGCAAGTTTTTGTCTGGAACCCTCACTCTGGTCATCCCGAGTTTGCGTATGGCCTCTTACAAGAGAAGGTGAATCAATATGAACAAACTGGTCAAACTCGGTAATACCGGGATGATGATTTCACCTCTGGTGTTCGGAGCCCTGCCGATCGGTCCACTGCAGGCCAACCTGTCTGAGGAAGAGGGTGGCAGGCTGATTCGTCACGCCCTGGAGCGTGGTGTCAACATGATCGATACGGCAGAAATGTATGGCACCTACCGGCATGTCCATCATGGAATCAAGGGCTTTGCCGGGCCGGTGCATATCGCCAGCAAGACCCACGCAGCAACCGCGGATGACGCCAGAAAACATGTTGAGCACGCTTTGCGCGAGATCGATATTGATTGCCTGGATATCGTCCATATCCACGGCGCGCGAATCGCCGATCCCTTCACTGAGCGCGCTGAGGTACTTGAAGAACTGCTGAAAATGAAGGCCGAGGGACTCCTGCGGCACGTCGGAATGTCCAGCCACTACATCAGTGCTTTCCGCAAGGCGGCCGAACATCCTGAGATTGAAGTGCTGCATCCGCTGATCAATAGCGAGGGGATGGGGATTATCGACGGTACAAAAGAAGAGATGGCCGCAGCCATTGCAGAGTGCGCCAGGACAGGTCAAGGTGTATACGCCATGAAGGCTCTGGCCGGCGGCAATTTTATCAGCGATGCCCGCAACAAGTTCCGTTATGTGCTCAATCTTGCAGGTGTTCATGCGGTGGCGGTTGGTATGCTCTCAACGGCGGAGATTGATGGTAATTATGAGCTGTTCTGCGAAGACCATGAGGACGAAAAACGCTGGGCAGAGCTGGAACAGAAGCGCCGGGAAATCAAGATCATGGAAAACTTCTGCAAAGGGTGTGGCGACTGCATCCCCGCCTGCACCAACCAGGGCATCTACCTGGAAGATGGCAAAGCCAGAATCAAGCGTGAGGATTGTATCCTCTGTGGCTACTGTGCGGCAGCCTGCCCGGACTTTATCATTCGGGTGGTGTGAAAGGGCGGGGGCTGGGGGTTGGGGGCGCGTGGCGCGTGGCGCGGGACGCGAAAAAGCCAACCCTGTATTGAAATGTTTCTGGGTGTTTGGTTTAGTTTCTTGCTTCAAGAAAGCACCGCAGGTAGGCCCCCCTGAATAGGGCCGGATCCCATGCTCAGCAATCCATAGAAATCACCGGAACCCGGCGAAGGAATATGCCCTCCGCTAGGAGAAAACCAGTCTTTTTGCTTACTTTTTTGACGTTGAAAAAAGTAAGGCGTCTGACAGTACGCGAACTGTCGGTCTTGCTTTTGTCTTCTGCAACCAACAACAAAAACCAGTCAAAACCGCGGGGTTGCGCCCCCGCCCGTCGCCTTACTTTCTTTGCTTGTGCGAAAGAAAGTAAGCAAAGAAACACACCCGAAGCCTTGCCCTGCTGCGCAGGGTCCCCTGCACCGAAAAGATTAACGACGGCAGTGCGAAAACTCGGCTTACGCCTCAAACAGTTCGCCCTGCTGATCGCCGTTAATCCATTCGGCTCCGGCAGCGGCACACGGGGGAAGGGCGAGGGGCAAGCTGTAAGCTATAAGCTGTAAGCTATAAGCTGTAAGGCTGTAAGGCATTGAGACAAAGTACGCTGTACGCGGAAAGCTTGAGTCCTAAAACCAACGATGTGTTTTGATGATTCTGAATGTTCGTTTTAGGCACCCACTCAAGAAAGCAATGCAGGTAGGCCCCCCTGAATGGGGCCGGATCCCATGCTCAGAAATTCATAGAATCCACCGATACCTGGCGAAGGAATATGCCCTCCGCTAGGAGAAAACCAGTCTTTTTGCTTACTTTTTTGACGTTGAAAAAAGTAAGGCGTCTGACAGTACGAACTGTCGGTTTTGACTTTGTTTTGCATCTATTACTGGGATCGAAGGGGAATCGGGGACACATAAAATCAAGTGCCCTCTTAACCGCTCATTGACCAAGACGTATTGATGGCATATACTTGCATCAGATTGCTGTCAATTTATGGAATCAAGTTTGGGACAGACGAGGGCGGGATGAAGCACATTTTGGTTGATACCAATTTTTACGTTGCTTTCAAGCGGAAGCAGCCATCAACAGTGGATCTGCTGCGTCAGGTTGAATACATTGGAATCAGCATCGTTGTGCTCGGGGAGCTACTGGCCGGCTTTCGCTGCGGCAGCCGAGAAGCAGAGAATCGCCGGGAACTCGATCAGTTTCTCGACTCACCCCGGGTAGAGATTCTCAACATCGACGAGGAAACCGCGGATTTTTATGCTGAGGTATTTCGTGCTCTCAAGGATAAGGGGCGGCCAATCCCATCCAATGACCTGTGGATTGCTGCCACCACCCTGCGGCATGGACTTGCTCTTGCCACCCTCGACGAACACTTTCAGTACATCGACGGACTGCTACTGACAAGCAGCTGACAAGGAGTCCACCATGGCAACCATGACCCTGCGCGGCATCGACGAGAAAACGTCCGAAGCTTTGAAAGAGAGAGCTCAACAAGAAGGAACCAGCGTAAATGCGGTGACCCTGCGGCTTATCCGCGAATCTCTTGGCATCGACAAGAAGAAGCGGAATGTTATCTATCGCGACCTCGACCATCTGGCTGGTACCTGGAGTCAGGAAGAGGCGGCAGAATTCGAGCACAATACGGCTGTTTTTGAAAAGGTCGATGAGGAAATCTGGAAATAGAAACTCGTTATGCTCAAACAGTTCGCCCTGCGTGGGACGGGGGGCGCGGGACGGGGGGCGCGGAACGCGAAAAAACTAACCCTGTGTTGCAATGATTCTGGATATTCGGTTTAGTCCCTTGCCCCAAGAAAGCACTGCAGGTAGCCCCCCCTGAATAGGGCCGGATCCCATGCTCAGCAACCAATAGAATCCACCGAAACCTGGCGAAGGAATATGCCCTCCGCTAGGAGAAACCAGTCTTTTTGCTTACTTTTTTGACGTTGAAAAAAGTAAGGCGTCTGACAGTACGCGAACTGTCGGTC
>JAGXHL010000001.1 GCA_024636215.1 Deltaproteobacteria bacterium | reverse complement strand
GGATCCACCTCCTCCGCCAAAATTTCAAGTTTGCACCGTCAGTGTCCGGTAGGATTCGAAGCGGAGCAAACGCTGCCAGTGGCAGAAAAAATTGGGTTGACCTTTTTGTCGGTTTGCCTGAGTATAGCGAGTTCTTGTTTGTAGGGATACGGAGAGGTGACCGAGCGGCCGATGGTGGCGCCCTGCTAAGGCGTTGTACGGGCAACCGTACCGAGGGTTCGAATCCCTCCTTCTCCGCCATTCCTTACCAAAACACGAAGCTGCGAGGGGGGATGGAGGCTAATTGTTGAGAATACTGAAACTCCTCACCGTTGGTTCGGTCGCTCTCTCTTTATTGATTGGTGGTTGTAGCCAGTCCGAAGAAGAGCCGGCAGTAAAAATTGTGGAGCAGCCGACTTCGCGCATTTTGATTCCTGATGATGTGCGTGGACAGTGGAAATCAGTTCGAATTAAAGTTCTCGACAAGTCGACAGCTAAGGAAGAGATCTACACCATTGACCTCGGCTACGAATTTACCGTTGCCAAGTCAAGAGTTAAGCTTAAGGTCGACAGTTTCCTCCCGGCTTTTGTGATGCAAGGGCGGATTATGACCTCAGCGTCGAATGATTTGCGTAATCCGGCCGCCAGGATCATTATCACGGAGGAAGATCAGGAGATTTACACAGGATGGTTGTTTAGCCGTTTTCCTGACACTCACAATTTTCAGCATGAGCGATTCAGTTTTTCACTGATTGATTTTATTCCTGTTAAAGTTAAAAAAGGTTGACAACAACCTCTAAATAAGAGATATAGAGTACCCTCTTACCTGCGCCGCTAGCTCAGCTGGATAGAGCATCTGGCTACGAACCAGAAGGCCGGGAGTTCGAATCTCTCGCGGCGCACCATACAAACAATAGGACTTACAGCCACTTAGGCCGTAAGTCCTTTTGTTTTTTTGTCTCTCTGTTGTCTTTGTGATATCTCTATGCTATCCCGTTGGAATGCCTATCATTCGCCTGTTCCCCAGTCGGTGTCTTAGAAGTCCCCGATTTCCTTGCCTTTTTGTGTTGTTTAATAATAGTACGTCTGTTGAAATGCATTGTAGTAGCGAATCGCATCGATTATACTCATCAAATTGATATTTAGATGGTTTATGGATTGCGTTATGCTCAGGGTGGAAAAATGACCAAAGCTGACCTTGTAGAAAAGATTTGTTTGAAGACTGGATTCACTAAAAAAGAGTCTGCTGAAATAGTTGAAAGCGTCTTTGATTTTGTGAAGTCGACCTTGGAATCTGGCGAGAATATCAAGATCGCCGGGTTTGGTAATTTCGAGATAAAAGAAAAGGCTACCCGCCGTGGGCGTAATCCCCAAACGGGACAGGCCCTAGATATCTCTGCGAGACGAGTCCTTATGTTTAAGCCTAGCTCGGTACTGAAGAAATCGATAAATGGGCAGGAGGCCTAGAGTACGTAGGATGAGTTCCAAATTGCAGCATATACTGGACACGAAAATGACCTGCCACGAAAACGGGGTGGGTCATTCTTATTTATCAGGGTTTGTAGTAATCCGCAAATCTGAATGATTTTGAGCTTCGGATTAGAAATAGAAGGATTTATAAGAAGGCCAATTGATTGACCGTTCAGTTTATATCCTGTACATTGGATTTCATTATTTATGTAGGTTTATAGGAATCTGTAGCCGGAGGGGGCTGTTGGATTGATTGAAGCCACTCTGTACGCAGGGTGGTTTTTTTGTTGTCTACGAAAGTGGTGGAGATTCAATATTCAAGGTGAAAGGGTAAGCAAGAACCATCTCTCTTTGACCTTGCCTGTCGATTGCGGTAAGTTAGAAAGATCTTATTTATGCAGTCATGTGAGAATGCAGGGGGTACGACGAAAGACGATGACTGCAGTCCATCCGTAAGAAGAGGGTGGCTTCAATAGAAAAGAGATGTCCTTGAATCTAATTAAATCGAAGGCGGAAGAATCTCTCCTTGAGCAAGAACAGTTCCTTCGCGCCACTCTCGATGGATTAAGCGCGTCAGTTTGCGTGGTTGACGCAGAGGGAACGATCATTAAGGCCAATCGTGCCTGGAATTCGTTTGGAACAGAAAATAACGCTGATAAAAAAACAATCTGCGAAGGCATTAATTATCTGGATGCTTGCAGAACAGCCACTGTAGCGGATAAAGAGGACGCGGAGGAATCTGTTGCAGGTATCAATGCTGTCATTGCCGGCACCCTGCCGGAATTCGTCAAAGAATACCCCTGCCATTCTCCTGACGAACAACGCTGGTTCTCCTGCAAGGTTCATCCGCTGCACATTGCCGGCGCTCACTATGCGGTGATTTCACATGAGAACATTACTGACCGTAAACAGGCCGAGCAGAGTGTACTTGACAATCAGCAGCAACTTGAAGAATTGGTTTGTACCCTTGAGGACAAGGTTGATGAAGCGAAAAAGGCCAGTAAAGAGTTTGAACTGATCAATCAAAAATATAAACTTCTGTTTGAAAGTGTCAACGACGGGATTTTTATTCACGACATGCAAGCCAGAATCCTGGCTTGCAATACGGTTGTTCTGGAGAGACTTGGATACACGCAAAAAGAACTGTTAGCCACCTTGGTCAGTCAAGTGGATTCACCGGAGGAGTGTCAACACATTCCGGAGCGTTTGGCACGGTTGAGGGAACAGGGTCATTTCACGTTTGAGACAGTCCATCAGCGCAAGAACGGTTCACGTATCCCGACTGAAGTGAGTGCGCGGCTGATTCAATGGGATGATCAACCGGCGGTAATGAGTATTTGTCGCGATATCACCGACCGTAAGCTGGCGGAAGTGGCGCTACGGGAGTCGGAGGATAGATACCGGGTAATTTTCGAGGGAAGCATCCAGGGTATCCTGGTGGTAGATCTTGAAACGGGGCGGTTTAGCTATGCCAACCCATCTATCTGCCGGATGTTAGCATATTCAGAGACAGAGTTGCTGCTGTTGAATATAGGGGACATTCACCCGGCGGACCAACTGGGACTGGTGAAGACCAGCTTCGGGTTTGTGAGTCACGAAGGGAAGACCCTGCCTTTCGAACTTCCGTGCCTGCGGAAAGACGGCACCGTTTTCTATGCGAAAATCTCCGCTGTCGTCTCCATCATCAATGGTCGGGAATGCGCTGTGGGTTTCTTCACAGACGTAACCGAGCGTAGAGCGAGAGAAGCCGGCCAGGAAAAGACCCGGAAAGAACTGGCGGTTACTAAAAAAATTGCAGATGAAGTCAGTGAATTTGCTGAGAGCATCATCAACACCGTGCGTGAATCCTTGATTTCTTTGGATCAAGATCTCCGGGTGGTCACGGCCAGCCGTTCTTTCTATGACTTCTTCAAGGTAAAACCTGAAGAGACCATAGGGCAACTTGTCTATGACTTGGGCAATAAACAGTGGGATATCCCCAAGCTGCGGGAACTGCTGGAAACCATCCTTCCGCAAAAGACAACCTTTGACAACTATGAGGTTGAGCACGAGTTTGCCACCATTGGCAGGCGCACCATGCTCCTGAATGCCCGGCAGATTCACCAAGTGTTGGGAAAAGAGCGGATCATCCTTCTGGCCATCGAAGACATCACCGACCGCAAGCAGGCGGAAGAGGAACTGGCAAACCAGAAAAACCAGCTACTGGCGTTAATGAATCACATTCCAGACCTGGTCTGGTTAAAAGATACTGACGGTGTGTATTTAAATTGCAACAAAGAGTTCGAGCGTTTCTTAGGAGCCGAAGAGAAGGAGATAATCGGCAAGACCGACTACGACTTTGTGGACGAGGAATTGGCCGACTTTTTCCGCGCAAATGACCGCAATGTCATCGTGGCAGGCCATCCCATCAATAACGAGGAATCGTTCACTTTTGCCGATGATGGACACACCATCTTCGCTGAGACCCGTAAGACTCCGGCGTACAACCATGCCGGCGAAGTTATCGGGGTGCTGAGCATTGCCCGCGATATCACTGAGCGTAATCAGTGGGATACGGCCCGTAAATCATCCCTCTCCTTGCTGAACGCGACCCTCGAAGCAACGGCTGACGCCATCCTTGTGGTTGACTTGAGTGGACGCATTACCTGTTTGAATCAGAAATTCATAGATCTCTGGCACATCCCGGCAGAAATCATCGCAGATAGAGTGTACAAAGCCGTATTCGACCACGTTGCTTCGCAGGTGACCCAACCTGTAGAGTTCATTAACAGAGTCACCGATTTATATGAACACCCGGGGGAATCAAGTACCGATACGGTTCTGACTGCCGACGGCAGGATTTTTAGACGTTATTCGCAACCACAAAGAATAGACGATGAGATTGTGGGCCGAGTCTGGTCCTACCACGATATTACCGTTAGCAAAATAGCAGAAAAGAAACTTGTCAAAGCCCGCGACCTGGCCAATATTGCCAACCGTTCAAAATCAGAATTCCTGTCGAATATGAGCCATGAAATCCGCACGCCGCTTAATGCGATAATCGGTTTTTCCGATCTAATGATGAAGACCAACCTTTCCCCCCACCAACAGGATTTTATTGGAAAAATCCACAGCTCCGGGTCGTTGCTGCTCAATATTATTAGCGACATCCTCGACTTTTCCAAGATAGAAGCAAATCAGTTGAATTTGGAACAGATACCATTCAGGCTGGGTATCATAATTGCCAATGCGACTTGCATGGTTCAGGAAAGGGCTCTGGATAAGGGTTTGAATCTGATTGTCAAAACCACGCCCGAAGCTGCTGCTTTTCTGGTTGGTGACCCACACCGACTTGTCCAAATACTAGTCAACCTGTTGAACAATGCCGTTAAATTCACCGAGCATGGGGATGTACAGCTTGAAATCTCGCTGCTGAAGCAGGAAAACGAGCGTGTGCAACTGAAATTCACCGTGCGCGACAGCGGCATCGGCATTTCGGAAGAGCAGATCAACAAGCTTTTCCGCCCTTTCATTCAAGCGGACGGAAGCACGACACGTAAGTTTGGCGGCACCGGATTGGGGCTGTCAATTTCAAAGCAACTGGTAGAGCTGATGGAAGGCGAAATCTGGTGTGAGAGCATCCTTGGGCGAGGGAGCAACTTCAGCTTCTCGGCCTGGTTTGGAATTGGGCAGGCCAGCGACGTGGAACAGTATACGTCGATTGGTGCCATGGGCAGACAAGAAAAAGAGCAATCTTTCGATTTCACCGGTTCGCGTGTTCTTCTTGTTGAAGACAACGTGATCAACCGTCAACTGGCGATCGAACTTTTGAAAGATACCGGTGCCGGGGTGGAAACGGCTGCCAACGGCGAGGAAGCCGTGTCGATGATTATCGGCGGCAGCACAACGTATGATCTGGTGCTGATGGATATTCAAATGCCGATTATGGATGGCTATGAGGCAACGCGGCGTATCAGATCAGACCGCCGCTTTACCGATCTTCCGATCATTGCCGTGACGGCTAATGCCTTGGTCGGGGACCGTGAGAAAAGTCTTGTGGCAGGCATGAACGACCATATCATCAAGCCGTTTGATCCGGAAGAATTCTATGCCTGCCTGCTATACTGGATCAAACCATGGGTTGGAGGCTGCGCAAAAAACCAACGACCACAACCAGAAACATTTGCGCCGGTGGATTTCCCCGAGAATATCCCCGGTATTGACCTTGAGGCCGGGTTGCAGCATGTGCTCGGCAATGATAACCTTTACTTGCAGTTGTTGCGAGATTTCCAACAAGACTTTGGTGCCTTTACGGAGCAGGTTTCAGTTGCGCTGCAAAGTGGGGAGCTGAAAACGGCAATGCGCCTTGCCCATACCCTGAAGGGGGTTGCCGGTAGCCTCGGCGCGTGCGGCTTGCAGGAAAAGGCCTTGGAACTGGAATCCGCTATGAAAGAAAAACCAGAAAACGTGCAAATGCATCTGGATTCCACCGGCCAAACATTAGAGACTCTATTGGCGGCTCTGCAACAGGCGCTACCGGCCGCTACGACGAGTGTGACTGGAGCGGGTGTAGCCGTTGATATCAGCGTCCTTAGGCTAAAAATAAAAACATTGGGAAGTTTGCTGGAGCGGGGCGACATGGATGCCGAAGAGGCTTTTCTTGAAATCCAGCCGGCGCTTGCTGCCGGCTATCCGGTGCAGACGGCTCAGATTGCACGACTGCTCGAATCTCTGGACTTTAAGGCGGCGCTCAAGCTTCTGCAAGAACTAGATACAGCGTCGGACGCTCCACAAAAATTTTCAGAAAAAAACACCAGCATTTAAACTGTGCAGCACAATAACTGGACAAAGATGAGGGGATAAATAATGGCTAAAAAGAAAAGAATACTCATTGTTGATGATACGCCGCTGAATATTAAAACTTTGAACCACCTTCTCAAAAATGAATACCAGATAATTATTGCAGCAAACGGAGCCGAGGCCCTTGAACGGGCGAATGCGGAAAACCGTCCGGACCTGATCCTGCTCGACATCATGATGCCTGAGATGGACGGCTATGAAGTCTGTAGCCGGCTCAAAGCAAATGAAAAGACCCGCCATATCCCGATTTTGTTTATCACTACCAAAGGGGCGGTCGAGGACGAAACAATGGGGCTGGAACTGGGTGCGGTTGACTACATTATCAAGCCCTTCAGCCCGGCGGTAGTGCTTGCCAGAGTCCGCACCCATATGAACCTGCATCTCCACGAGGAACACCTGGAGGAATTGGTGACCGAACGGACGGAACAACTGCGCAAGGGATATATCGACACCATCCACCGACTGACTCTGGCGTCTGAGTGTAAGGATGAAGAAACTGGCGCCCACATTAAACGGATAAGTTACTATACTCGGGAACTGTCCGCAAAAATGGGTATGGATAAGGCGTTTTGCGACGCAATTTTCTATGCCTCACCAATGCATGATGTCGGTAAAGTCGCTATTCCGGATGCGGTTCTCTTGAAACAGGGGCCCTTGGACGAGACAGAGTGGAATATTATGAAAGCCCACGCCGAAATTGGCGCTAAAATACTGCATGGCTCTCCGTCACCTATTTTGCAGGTCGCCACTGAGATTGCAGGATGCCACCATGAACGTTGGGACGGGAAAGGCTATCCCAATGGTTTGGAGGGCGAGGAGATCCCCCTGACAGCGCGCATTATGAACATTGCGGACCAGTACGATGCCCTGCGCAGCAAACGGCCGTACAAGCCCGCTTTTGATCAGCAAAAAACCATGGCGATTATCATCAAGGGTGATGGTCGCACAATACCGGAGCATTTTGACCCGGCAGTACTGGCTGCTTTTGAGGAGACCACTGATGTTTTTGCGGATATCTTTGAAACACACAGTGATGACAGTGTTGGGGAAATAAGACCTTCTCTCTGATTAAACAGCTTGAAAATATGCGAAGGATATTTCCTTCCGTAGTCATTCTTTGAGTTATTCTGCTGTAGAATCAGCTTGATCGTGCAATATATCATCCCGTGTATTTATCAGGGTTCCTAGCCCTGGAGGGATCAAAGCACAGCCATGACTATCATTCCTGTCATTTATCATTTAAAATTACCCTTCTGGTTTATCGATGCGGCTCAGTTGAATGGTTATCTCAACAACCACTCCGGTATTGGTTGCTGGCGGCATTATAGCGCTGCTCTTCAACGGAACGAAGTTGAAGACTCCCTGCAAAATGGATCTTACATCGTGAACAGTACCTCAAAAGAACACCAGACCGTACAGACGATTCTCAAGCTTTTAGTCGTCCTGCAAAGCCACCTTAGCCTCTACGGAAGAGACAACGATAATGTCGTCCTGACGACCTCACGCCTCTTTGCTGCGCTCGGTCAATTTTTTTCGATACACGAGACTTTACCTCTGCTGGTTGCCCGGCACGGCTTTCTCTTCGAAAAGGTGTTTGTTGACCGGGAAAGCGTCCACTTCGAAAAATTCGCCTACCAGATGTTTCAGCACGGTATTGCGGCATTGAACATTAAAAAAGGGGTGACTCCAGGTTCGATACAGACTTTTTTGCAACTGATCAGCCGCAAGCCTTTCGCGACCTGGGACGAAGGGGGGATCGAAGTCTCCCTACGCACCCGCGATGTCACACAAATTGGTGTCAGAGAGACAGTGGACAGCGACTTTCTTCTTAACGAGCAAGTAACGGACGACGAGAAGGATCTTGTTGTCGGAAGGACGTCCAGACTTTGGGATGTTTTTGTTCAAACACTCTTGCAAGGACTGGACGAGGAGATCAAGACATATCCCGCGGGTCAGGAAATGACGCCACAAGCTCTTGCTGAGGTGACCAATCGGAACCTCGACGGCAGTGACACTTCGAGCCAGATGACGTTCGCCCGCGATGCCAGCCGTTTTCTTCCAACCTTGAAGCACGAGAACATCATCCCCTACCGCAACGATGCTGTGAAGCGGCTGATCGCCTTCGTCGAGAAACTCACGCCGGCCCTGCGCCGGATGTTTTTGAACAACACCTTCAATCTCAACATCACCCCAGAACTGACAGAGCAATTTCTTTCCGGCTTGTCCGACGATGTAATTCTGGATGCCCTTCAGGATGCTGCCGACAGCGATAACTATATTCCACCTATCGTTGTCGAACTGCTCGGAAAGCTGGCGAAAAATCGTGACATGGACATCGGAAAGCAACTTCCGGAAGATGGTGACCCTCAGGACGATCAGAACCGTCTCAAAACCCTTTTCAAGCCGGACGATTTCAAAAAGTACGTCCCCGAAGACTACCAGCAGACCCTGCTGCAAATCCTTCAGTCGGACAGCCTGCCCGCCGGTACAACAGAAAATGTCGCACGGCTCAAGCAGACTCTCGAGCAAGACATGCTCGATGACCAAATGGGTGCGGTGCTTTTTGAGATTCTTCGTCAGAGCCTCGACCCCAAGAATTCCACCGGATTTTCCCTGTACCTGATAGACACCTTCGACCACTATCTTGAAGCCGGTAGCTTTGACAAGATCACTCAGCTCTGTAGCAAATATCTTGAGGCGCAGGATAGGGCAGAGCCTTTACCCGAGATCGCCGACTACCTTTCTTCAGACCGGTTCACAACCGGGATTCTTGATGCTGTTATGTCCCAGGCAACAACCGGGCACGATGAAATCCTCGAGCTGATTGATACGATAAGGGAGCCGTTCATCATCCCCCTGCTCAATCGCCTGCCGCTGGAAAAGGACAGGACTCTGCACAAACTCTACCTCAACTGCCTCAAGAAAATCGGTGAACCAGTTGTTGCTCTGGCAGTCGAAAGATTGACTGACAAAGAGTGGCTAGTCAGCAAGAACATGCTCCACCTGCTGCGTGAGATCGGCGACCAGTCCGTTCTCCCCGAGATCCGGGGCTGTCTTCGTCATCCCCATCCTAAGGTTGTTCAGGAAGCTCTCATGACCTGTCTTGTCTTCAAGGATCGCGCGGTTGACGAAGAAATCATCAAGCTGCTCGACACCGAGAAGGACACCGGATTGCTGAGGACGATCATGCTCGCCGGGATGTCGGACAGTTACAGAGTCGTCGACAAGTTGCTCGATTTACTCCGTACGTCGACGCTGCTCGACTACCAGCTTGACATCCGCAAAGCCGTGGTGCGTTCACTTGCCGTCAGCACGCCAAAACGAGCTATCCCGGTCTTTGCTGACATCCTGGGATCACGCAGTCTGATGCACTCACATGAACACAAGATGTTTAAAATGGAGATCCTCACAGCCCTTGGCAAATATCCCGCTACCGAAGTCATGGCGCTTATTGACGGGCAGACGAACTCGAAGGTGCCTGAAATCGCCAGGCAGGCGACCATCATGCGGGCGCGACTGGCAGGGAAGGGGAACCATGACTGGTGACCGGAAATTCATGACTTACGGGGACTTTTTGCGACATCTCGCCAATGCTGTCGCCACGACCATGCTCTATACCCCGGAGCACCCACAGGTTGCCGCCTGCATCCCGCGCATCCTCGACCCCCTGAGTCAGATCCTTGCCGGACGAGAGGAGTTGACATTCATTATGAGCAAAGGGGAAATCCTGTATCAGGGGCGGCCCCTGGAAAAGACCCCCTATCTGGAACGTCTGGTGCGAACCTGTACGCAACGCAACATCGGCTACATCACATTTTGCGCAGGGGTCGATGCTTCGGATCTTCGCCAACTGGTACGCTGTCTTTCCGGAGTTGAGAAGCTGAATGTGCTGCAAGAAGAATATTCGAAAATCCGCATCGGTAGTGTTGATACAGATGAAGAGACGGAGCTCGACCAGTTTGCCCCTATTGAGTCGTTCGAGCACCTGACCTCAACGCAGCTCTCTGGTCTACAGGATGTCTATAGCGGGATCGGAGCAGAGGGGCCGGTGGACATTCAGAATGTCACGGCTATGGTGGGTGGTTTTATCGCGGCGTTCAAAATGGAGGCTGATCCGCTGATGGCGTTGGTTCCATTGCGCAATATTGACGACTATACCTTTACCCATTCGGTGAACGTTGGCATCCTCAACATCGCCCAGGGGATGTCGCTGGGGATCGACGGGCAGATGCTGCACGACCTCGGCATTGCTGGCATGCTGCACGATGCTGGCAAGATCTTCGTTGACCAGGAGATCATTCGCAAGCCCGACAAACTCACAGATGACGAATGGGACGTTATGAAAACCCACCCGTCGCGGGGAGCACAGTACCTGATGGAACAAAAAGGAATCCCGACTGTGGCGGTAATTTGCGCCTACGAGCACCACATGCGTTACGATCTATCCGGCTACCCACCGCCGCCCAATAAGTGGCGACTTAACCTGTGCAGCCAGATAACGATGATCTCCGACACTTTCGATGCCATCCGCACACGCCGAGCTTACCAGAGCACCCTGGATTTCCCGAAAGCAAGTGGGCTGATGCTGAAGCTGGCGGGAAAAAATCTCAACCCGGATCTGACCATTAATTTTCTGAAACTACTGGCGAAACTGGGTGCTGGTCTGTCGTCCCTTCCCCCGGACGACACGACCCCGTTGAAGGGCAACTACTGCGAGTGAGCGACACAAAAAAAAAGAGAGTTGCGGCGGGTTTATGCCGCCAGAACATGTAACCGCTTCAGGTTCCAGGCCATGCACACCAGATTCCACTCGCCGCGGACAGACTCCACCCCGCGGAGCAGGAATTCACGGAAGCCCATCACGGCCTTGATGATGCCGAAGACCGGTTCGACGGTGCATTTTCGCTTGGCGTAAATAGCTCGGCCAGCCTGAGTCTTCAAGCGATGCTTCATCTGCGTGACGGCATCGGCACCCTCGGGTAAAGGCTCTGGCTCGGCAAAACGTTCTTTGAGGCTCTGGTTGTGTGCATCGCGGAGGACACTGATAAAGGGAAGGATCTGCTCCCCCAGACAACTTTCAACATTGGCCTCGCTGAAGTAACCGGCATCAGCCAACAGACCGTCAACGGTTCCCAGGTTGTCCGGCAACGCCGTCAAGGACTCAAGAGCAGGCTTAAGTTCCTGTTTGTCGTTGGTATTCTGACTGAGGTGTTGACCGACAATCAGCATTGTCTCGACATCGACGCTGGCCTGAGCGTTGTAACATTGGTCAAAACCACCACCGGAGACAGGCATGATCCGCGACTCGTTATCCGTGAGGTTGACCTGATCTTTATCCCGAGGGCCGGGCGTTGGCGGCTTAGGTTGTTTCCCTCGGGACTTTTTACCGGTCTCTTGCTCTTTGGCTTGTCGCTTGGCCAGTTTTTTCACGTACTCGGCCTGCTCTTCAGCGTGGCGCAAATCGG
This sequence comes from Deltaproteobacteria bacterium, assembly GCA_024636215.1. The sequence continues at coordinate 14,997 of JAGXHL010000001.1, read as the reverse complement.
CCCGTCGTTCGATTTCAGCCTTGGCGGTGGCAATAGCGGTCAGGCGTTCTTCGCGGCGAGTCAGTTCAGCCGGAATATCCAGACCATCGGACCTTTCGCTGTGGTCAGCTTCTTCGGCCTGCCGCAACAGGTCTTCAACCTCGTCTTTGATCTGGGCTTCGAGTTTGCAGGCATGCTTCCAGCTCAGCGCGCGATGTTTGGAGGCATTGGCCTTGATCTTGGTGGCATCGAGACTGACTTTGCCCAGCTTCAGGCATCCCATTTGCTGGGCAATCAGCAAAATCTGAATGAAGAGCGGCGCCAACTGAGAAAGAAAACGTTTGCGAAATGCGGCAATGGTATCGTGGTCGGGATGATCATTGGCGGCGATGTAGCGAAACGCCACGGAATCATAGGTTGCCTTCTCCAGCTTGCGACTGGAGAAAACCCCGGTAGCGTAACCGTAGAAAAGCAGGGCCAGCAGCATCTCGGGATGGTGAGCCCTGGAACCCCGGCCAGCATAAGCAGCCTTGATCATAGTGAGATCAAGTTGAGCGACAATCTCTACGATGAAACGAGCCAGATGTCCCTCAGGCAACCAGTCGTCCATTGAGGGCGGCAGCAGAAACAGGGTATCTCGATCAACTTGGCGGAACGTATCACTCATAATTTTTTCACCTTCGCGGGAATGTTTAATACCCGGCGAGTTTAACATTTTACGGACGAAAAGTCCGACAGACTGCTAGGCTTGAGAGATATTTAAGGTGTAATGTACCCGAAATTCCCTAAGAGACGCCGGAGTGAGCTGGGCGAAAAAGAACAGGAAGAGGAGCGAAGACGATTTCATCACAAACCTTTCGGGCATGCGTAAGGCTGCGCAGACGTCTTCACCCTGCCCCACATCCCCGCAAAACGTTTAGAGCGATTATTGTCTCCAGGTCCTGACGACAGAAATCTTTCACGGAGCAGGCAGATACAACGTAACTTTAGTACCGATTCCCACGGTGGATTCTACGAAAATTTGTCCGTTATGCCTCTTCATGATGGCATGGCATATCGAGAGTCCAAGCCCCATCCCTCTTTGACTGTAGGTGTCCTTGGTCGAAAAATAGGGATCGAAGACCTTCGGAAGAATCGCATCAGGGATACCTCTGCCGTCGTCCTGGATTGTAATACAGGCATAGGGGCCTGACCTGAGAGACAGCCCTTTATTGCTATCGACTTCGCATTTTTTAATGTCGATTGTGACTGTCCCCCCCTCGGGCATGGCATCTTTTGCATTGGCCAGCAAATTTTCAAACAGCTGTCTGCTCTGGCGTGGATCTGCTTCTAGTAGGTGAACGTCATCTGCTGCGGATATGGTGTGCGAGATATGTGAACCCTTGAAAAGAGCTTCTGCGGCAAGCTCAATGAGAGCGGGAAGCGCTATCGGCTCCCTGAGCGGAATGTCCCCTTGCGAAAAGGCCTGCAGACGGGTGCCGAGTTCCTTGGCGTGCTCACACGCTTCTTCCGCATCCATGAGAGGCTCAACAAAGGTCGCGTTGCCCTCAGCAAGCATCTTGACGAAAGTTATGTTGCCGTAAATTACGTTCAACACATTGTTAAAGTCATGGGCCAGTCCGCCGGAGAGGAGGCCGATCGATTCCAGATTACTGATCCTGTTGACTTCCTCGCTGAGCCGTTTTATTTCCGAGATGTCGGTAATAACCCCGGCCATTATGATCGGATGGCCTTCTTCGTCACGTTTGACGATCCTACCCCGCCCCATGACATGCTTCGCTTTCCCGGACTTTGTGACCATACGGTAATGCGCTTCATAACTTTTGGTTTTCCCCTCCACATTGTCTTGAACCCGCCGCTGCACACCGTCCAGATCATCGGGATGAATGGTTTTCAGGAAAAATTCAAGCGTTATGTCCACTTCTCCAGGGGTATATTCGATCATTTCGTAATATTTCTTATTCAGAACCCCTTGGTTGGTAATAATGTTCCACTCCCAGGTGGCATCGTTTGACCCTTCCAGCACGTATTTGAGCCGTTGCGCATACTCTTTCTGTGACCGCTCCAGCTGTTTCAGCTCACTGACATCGTGCATCACCTGAATTGACGACTCAATTGAACCATCTTTTAACTTGAGCGGAGTTACAGAAATGACAAAATCACCGTTCAGGGCCTTTATAAAATGGGACTCAGATCCAGTCGCTCCCGATTCAAGCATTCTTTGATGAGGACTGAAGGAGTACGGTTCCTGAGAGCCATGCAGCAGTTCATAGCAATGCATGCCGACCGCCTCCTGCGGGGAGATACCCAGGCGTTCCGCCATTGCCCTGTTCATACTGGATATGTGGTAATTTGCATCAATGATCGCGATGAGGTCCGGCACTGTGTCGAACGTCAGATCCCAGTCACTCCTGGATTTGAGCAGTTTTCTTGCCATCTCCAGTGACTTGCTTTTATTGAATAGTGCATTGAGGAAGAAGAAAATCAGGAGAGCAAACACCGTGGAGATCGAAAGGCCGAACAAACGGTAATCAGCGATTATAGTGGGCTGTTTCGATATTACAAGAGTCCAGCCGTCCTTGCCGAACGGCAAACGCTGAAGATAATTTTTCTGGTTCTCAAAGCTGACGAAATCCCCTGTCTGCGGTTCCGCATCCAGCAGCGGTTTAAATGTTAAATTTCCGAATTGCTGCGATGCCAACAGCTCGGCTCGACTCTTTTCAGAAATCGGCCACAAGCTATGGAACAGGACTTTTTCCCTGCTGGAGACAAAGATAATGCCCTCGGGACTGACCAGAAAAGCGTTGGTGTAGTTCCTGAAGAGTGCTCCAAGCGGGGCGATGTTCCTCTTGGTAACAATAACTCCAGTTATTGATCCACTCGTGCTGACAATCGGCATCGCTGCATAATACCCCCTCTGGTTGCTTGTGCCGCCAACCGCAAAATACGTGGCAAGTCGACCTGATATTGCGCCTGTAAAATAGGGCCTGAAGGCATAGTTATTTCCGACAAAGCTGTCTTTTTCACTTCTGTTCGATGAGACAACGACTAGGCCGTTATCATCCAGAAGATAGCATACGGACATCCCAAGACTGCGGTTGACCCGCTCCAAAAGCTTAGTTGCGCGTTCCAGATCAACCGGGCTGCCCGTAGAGAGAAACTCTTCAAGCTGTTCTGAATGGCTTAGTGCCATGGCCGCATTTTCTACTTCACCCAGATTGTCATGGAGGGAAAAGGCAACAACATTCGCCTCCCGGTTGATCTCATCTTTGAGATTCTTTTCCGCAACCCCGGTGAGAAAGCTTGTGAGAATCCAGCCGGATGAGAGGGTCAGAATAATAGCAACGATAACGGTTCGTAAATACGGGATGTTTCGTAGGGATGACAGGAATTTCATAATTGGTCACTCAATCTGTACTAAGACAAAATCGGAGGTAAATGTTTGAGCTGTTGGGCACAGGCTACCGGACGAATGCCTTCCTGTTCAGTCAGGCCGGAATTGGCAGTAAATTTTTTATACACCTCCTCGAACAATATTGCGGTTTCCACAAAGGCATTCAACACCTGCGGGTCGAAATGATCCGGCATTGTTCTCCCGTCCCCCTCGGTGATGATTTTCACCGTCGTGGCGTGGTCGAAGGCCGGTTTGTAGACCCGCGCATTCCGCAAGGCATCATACTGGTCGGCGATATTCATGATTCTTCCCTCAAGGGGAATCCGCTCCCCGGCGTGGCCGAAAGGATAGCCGCCCCCGTCCCATCGTTCATGGTGGGAGAGCGCGATCTGCCGGGCGATTGCGAACTTCGGATGGTCGCCGATAATCTTCGCTCCCATCTCAGGATGACGTCTCATGATATCCCACTCTTCCGGGGTGAGCTTACCCGGCTTTTTAAGAATATATGACGGTATATGTACCTTGCCGACATCGTGCAGGGTTGCCTGCAGTTTGATGGACCGAACCCACTGTTCCGCAAGGCCGAGCCGCTCAGCCACAATAGCGCAGTATTCTCCGACTCTCAGAACATGGTCGCCGGTGTCCTCGTCATTAACTTCCGAGGCCCTGGCGAGAGAATGGACCGTATAGGCACTCGCATCATCCTCAAGCAATTTATCGAGATGTCTGGTTCTGAGCAGCATTTTTACCCGTGCCAGTACCTCGTCATGGTCATACGGCTTGGTAAGAAATTCGTCCGCTCCGGCCTCGATTCCGAGGATGCGGTCCATTTTGGAGTCAAGGGCGGTGATCAAGACCACCGGAATATGCCGGTAGATTTCCTCCCCCTTGATCTGTCGGCAGATCTCTAATCCGTCGATTCCCTGCATCATGACATCGGTGAGCACCAGATCGACCGGCCGGCTGCCGATTATGTCAAGAGCTTCCCGGCCATCATTAGCCTTGAGAACCTGATAACCGGAACTGCCAAGCGTCCTTTCCAATAGTTTCAGGTTGCTCGGCTCATCATCTACGCAAAGTATTACAGCATTGAATATATTCAAATTACACCTTCCTTAACGGTTCGTTTGTCCAGCAACTCTCGTATCCTGTCCAAAAAGACATCGGGTAAAACCGGCTTTTGGATGAATACGGTGTTTTCATCAAATAGAGTGTTCTCCGCAAAAACGTCCCTCGCATAGCCGCTGACAAAGACCACCTGCAGGTCGGGACGCATGATTCTCATCTCATCGCATGCCAGCTTGCCATTTTTTTTCGGCATGATTGCATCGAGGATAACGAGATCGATGCTTTCTCCATATTTAACAAATTTGTCGACCGCGTCCTGGCCGTCAACCGCCTCAATCACCCGATAGCCGAAATGGACCAGCACTTTTTTTGACAGTCTCAGCAAAGCAGCGTCATCCTCGCATACCAAAATGGTTTCGGTCCCGCTCCGCAAGGGAGCGACCGCCTGTACTTCATTGATTTCTGAAAGCGCTGAGGTCTGTTCGATAGGCAGGTAAATATTAAAGATGGTTCCAGTTCCAGGCTCACTGTAGACATTGATGAATCCATCATGTTTCTTGATAATTCCGTACGCCATCGAAAGACCGAGCCCTGTTCCTTGTCCCGGCCCTTTCGTAGTAAAGAACGGCTCAAATATCCGAGACTGCGTCTTCTTGTCCATGCCCAAGCCGTTATCAGTAATTGAAACCAAGGCATATAAACCTGGTGTGCCATATCCGTGGAGATTGACGAATTCTTGGCTCAGGGCTACCGGCTGTGTCTTGATTAAAATCTTGCCACCATTAAGCATTGCGTCCCGTGCGTTGGCGACGAGGTTCATGATCACCTGTTCAATCTGGCTGCGATCGACCAAGACGATGAGCGGCTCTTCAGGGCAGTTTATGATTAACTCAATATCTTCACTGATCAGTCTGCGGAGAAAAGACTCATTTCCCTTTATTGTCTCATTGAGATCGATCACGGTCAGAGTTACGGCCTGCTTTCTGCTATATGCAAGGAGGCTCTTGGTAAGAACAGCAGCTCTTTTGGAGGCAGTCATAATCTCTTCGACATGTTGTACAATCGGGCCGTTGTCCTTCGCTTTATCCAAAATTAATTGAGAGTAGCCGAATATTGCTGAAAGGATATTGTTGAAGTCATGAGCTACACCACCGGCCAGGGTTCCAATCGCTTCTATTTTCTGCGATTGCCGCAGTTGCTCCTCCAAGTTGTGGCGCTCGGTGATGTCTTCAACCATTTCTATCGCCGCCGTAACCTCACCCGACGCGTTGGTGATCGGAGATGAAACGATACGATAGTTGCGCGTCCCACTGGCATGCGGCGTTTGCGTTATTTCTTCGTGGACCAGTCCGTCTTGCAGTGTTTTTTTGGTCGGGCAATAGTCACACACCGTATTGCGCGGAGGGTCGTTGAACACGCGGTAACAGCTGCAGCGTTGACTCGGGTCTACTAGAGGAAACCACTCACGCATAAGAAGGTTCATTTCAAGAACCTCCATATTGGGACTGATGAGAGCCACACCGATTCCGATATTGTCCAGGATGTTTTGCGACTTGGCCTCGCTCTCTGCCAAGGCGCTCTCGGCTGCGACTCTGGCCTTGCGTTCCGAGGTCTCCTTCAGGCTTCGCTCAATGGCCGGAACCAGACGGACCAAATTCTCCTTGAGCACGAAGTCGCAGACCCCCAGCTTGAGGAGTTCCACCGCCTTTTCTTCACCCACGGTACCAGTGACCATTAGGATCGGCAAATCGGGGAGCGCTCTCTGCAACAGGTTCAAAGTTTCCCGAAAATCAAGCTGAGGCACATTGTAGTCGGACAGTACCAGGTCCCAACTTTCCCTGTCGGTGGCTTCTTTCAGGGCGTCAAGCGTGTCAACACGACGACAGCGGGCCGACAGGCCGTTCTGTTTAAGGTGGCGCACAACCATCAGGAAGTCAGCATTGCAGTCCTCAACTACCAGGATGTTCAGCGGTTCGGACATTGTTTATCCCCCTTGCGGCGGTTTGTTGACAGCCATCCAGTAGATGCCGAGACGCGCTACCGTTTCGGCGAATTCGGTGAAGTCGAGAGGTTTGCGCACGAAGCTGTTGGCGCCGTCCTTATAGCTTGCCAGGCGGTCCCGCTCCTCGTCGGAAGATGTTAAAATCACCACCGGCTGAAGACGGGTCCTCGGATCGTCGCGCAGCCTCTTCAAGACTTCAAGCCCGCTGACGCGCGGCAGGCCGATGTCGAGCAGCACTAAGGCGGGGAGATCACCCCCTTCACGACCGACAAACTCTCCCTCCCGGAACAGGTAATCGAGGGCCTGCTGCCCATCGCGTACCACGTCCACCTGATTGGCCAGGTTGACCTTGCTCAACGCGCGCAGCATCAGCTTTTCGTCCTGTGGGTTATCTTCTACCATCAGTATTGACTTGTTGACGTTCATGTCTTTCGCCCCCCCTTTATGGTTCTTCTCCGTATGGCAGTGAAAATCGAAACATTGCCCCTTCATGAGGCGTACCTGTCGCATGCATCAAGCCGCCATGTCGGTGCACGATGCGCTGGGCCGTGGCCAGACCTATGCCCATTCCAGGGAATTCTTCCTGCCGGTGGAGGCGCTGGAACGGTTGAAAGAGTTTTTCGGCGTGGGCCATATTGAAACCGGCACCGTTATCCGCGACACAATAAAAGCGTGTACTCCCTTCCATTTCGATATAGACACGGATTATCGCTTCGGTCTTGCTTCCGGTGTACTTCCAGGCGTTGCCGAGAAGGTTTCTCATGATGACCTCGATCATGCGCGCATCCCCTCCAGCGCTCAGGCCGGCTTCAATCCGCCACTCCACCCGGCGCAGCGGCTCCAACATCTCCAGCTCAAGGCGCACACGATTCGCCATTGCCGAAAGGTCCACCCGATCGCTGCGCAACTCCCCGCGGGTGCTGCGCGACAGGGTGAGCAGACCGTCTATCAACTGGCCCATATGTCGGCTACCGATAACGATCTCGTTGAGATAGTCGCGCGCCTCCGCCTCCAGTTTGTCGCCAAAATCTTCCATCAGGGCTTGGCTGAAGCCACCCATGGCCCGCAGCGGCGCGCGCAGGTCGTGGGATACCGAATAGGCAAAGGCCTCCAGCTCCTGGTTCGCGCCCTGGAGTTGAGAGGTACGCTTCATTACCCGCTGTTCCAGTTCCTGGTTGAGGACCTGAATCTCCTCATTGACCCTCTTCCGTTCGGTAATGTCTTCCATGGCCAGCAGGATAATATGTGAGCCGATGTTTTCCCGGTAAATCTGTCGGGCGTTGAGCAGAATAATTTTGCGCCCGATACTGGGGAAATCATGTTCGACTTCATAGTCATTGAATACGGTTTCAAGAGGAAGGATCTTCTTAAAGAGTGCCCGCAGCTTGGGAATGTCCCATTGCCGGTTACCGAGATCGTAGATGAACCTGCCGATTGTGTCCTCGGCCGTTACTTTAAAGGTCTCGTAAAAACTGTGATTGGCGGTGAGGATCTTCAGGTCGGAATTCAGTACCACCAGCGGCTCACGCACGGTTTCGACAATATTCTCGGCAAATTCCCGGGCATCCTGGATTTTCGCTTCCAACTGCTTGCGTTCGGTAATGTCTTCCATGGCCAGAAGAATTACGTGTGAACCGATGTCTTCCCGGAAAATCTGCCGGGCATTGAGCAGAATAGTCTTTGCCCCGATGCCGGGAAAATCATGCTCGACTTCATAGCCATTGATCACGGTATCATGGGGGAGAATCTCTTCAACGAGCACCCGGAGCTTGGGAATGTCCCATTGCCGGTTGCCGAGATCGTAGATGAACTTGCCGATAGTCTCCTTGGCCGTGACCTTGAAGGTGTCGTAGAAGCTGGGGTTGGCGGTGAGGATCTTCAGGTCGGAATTCAACACGACCAACGGCTCACGCACGGTTTCGACAATATTCTCGGCGTATTCCCGAGCATCCTGGATTTCCGTTTCCAGCTGCTTGCCAACCGTGCCATCAACGATTGAGGAAAGGATATAACCGTCCTTGCTTCCGACATTGTCCACAGCGACGCTCTGGAGTTCACCATAGATCACCGTGCCGTCTTTAACCCCGAGCCGGATGGCACATTTCTGCATCTCCTTTCGTTGCAAAACAGTTTTGAGGTGGCCGGAAAATATGTCCCGTCCGTCGGCATCAGCAATAAAGTTGATAAAAGATTTATTGGCCAGCAGTCCTCTCTCTATCCCCAGCAATTGCGCACCGGCAAGATTTACCTCCCGTATCACTCCACGCGTATCAAAGGTGAAATTTCCGACAGGTGCAAATTCATAGAGTTCGGCATACTTATTCCGGGACAACTCAAGCTCCGCCTGAGCTCGACGCAGCTCAGCCATCTGCGTCTCCAGTTCAATCCGGGAGAGATCAGGCTCATGGTCAAGTCTCTGCGACCCCTCATCGACCCGTGATCCGCACACTTCGACAACAGTTGTTGATAGCCCCGTGTCTTCGTTGATTCCCATTGGTAACCCTCCAGTGTCCCTTTAATTCACCTTGTGTGCAGATGGTAAATAAACTCTTTTTGCAGAAACAGATGCATCCCCAACTCAGCGTGGACTCGTGGTTGTTAATAATGCCGCGGCGACATGCATGCCCCGAATCGGAGTCCACAGACTAGAGTCCATGCTCAACAGGAATCTCCAGCTGTGGTCTGGCACTTGGGTTTGTTATAATGGAAAATTTTAAATTTACGCTTCTCAAGAGATTATTACTATCGGGGGAAGTACTGATACTCCGTGTCGGATTTTCGGAGCGACCGGGAGAGAAAACTTGATGAGAGGTTACTGCTAGAGAGGTGAGATTCCTTCGTGGATAGCGTATCTGGTGAGATCGGCTATGCCCCTTATGTTAAGTTTATCCATGATGTGCTGGCGGTGGGTATCAACGGTTTTTACGCTGATATTAATGTCGGTGGCAATCTGCGCGGTACTGCGCCCTTCGGCAACAAGCTTGAGGACCTCACGCTCTCTGGTCGTAAGAATTGAAAATATAGTGACTTTTTCGCTCAGTTGCTTGTGAACATATTCGCCGAGTACCATTTTGATAACAGGAGCGCTCAGGTAGGTACTGCCGGAGACAACCTCGTGGATGGCGCCAACCAGCTCATCGAAGGCACTCTCCATCAGCACGTAACCGCTTGTTCCTGCTTTGAGCATTTCAACTACAGAACATTTTTCCAGATTCATCGTCAAAGCGATCACCTTGGTGCCGGGGGCTTTGTCGATAATGCGGCGGGTGGTCTCGATGCCGTCCAAACCGGGCAGGGCTACATCCATTATGACTACGTCCGGTTTATGCTCACCGGTAAGGACAACCGTGCTTTCGCCGTTGCCGGCTTCGGCCACCACTTCAAAATCGTCGTATTTTTCCAGAAGGGTACGAATCCCTTCGCGCATTATTTTTTGTTTAAAGGCAAGAAGTGTTTTGATTTTCATGGCTTTCCCCTCACACCATCCAGTATACACCTATATCGTGCCTAACCAATCAAGTGAGGCATTTTTACCGTTACAATGATACAAAATTAAGAACACTCACCAGATTTTCGATCGATTTCAAAATGAGTGATATAGGGTGCGTTGGAGGTATCTGTCCACCTAATCATCGTATCGCGAGGAGACATAGAACGTGACCATCGCGACATGTCACAAACATGGCTGACTTTGCGCATCGATAAAAAGAGAACCCATTCTTTGTTGATTCAACCGAAAGGGGATTCAAGCATAACGACCCCCATCTGATGTCAAATGAACACAAGCGGATTAACAGTATCAGATCATGTTCTCATCGCAATCACTTGTTTTTACGGGGAGAGAATTGCAAGAGAGAATAGGCTGATAATTTTTCTCCTCTCGTTCAACCCACGACCGCCTGACCCTTTTCCTTCCTGAAACCATCGTCTCTTTTATTTACGCTAGCGGCGGGCGGCGGGTGTCCCATTGAACGCTGCATTTGGGGCGGGTTTTACTCTCAGAATATATGAGGTTGCATGTTTGTTTTTCCAGATACAGAACCGTAAATTAAAAAGCTGATAACAGGCTATAAATCTGCGCTTACAAAAGAAAAAAACTTATGGATTTATAGACGATGGCAGTGGAAAGCGCTACGTACTGTTTTACCTTTACTTCATGTTGGGTGATTTGGATAAATCACAAACATATTTAGACTGGTATTCTAGTGAATTTACAGATGATGCAGGAGAACCAATCCAGAAGATTTGCTGGGCTTTGATGCTACATCGAATGGGGAAAGACAGTGATGCAAAATATCTGTTTGGAGAAGCAATGCTTTCAAATCTGTATCTAATCCCGACTATACTCGGTGAAAACGTACAGAAGTATGACATGTGGCATTCCTCAAATTTTGCTGAAATTGATTATGTAGAAGACTTCCCTTTCGAAATCAGAAGAAAAATTACAGAGGATGAGGTTCAATGGATGAGAGGGTTGTATGGCTCATTTGAATTCCGTCGTATTAAAAAGCGATTTATTGAAATATTTCATGCTCTTGAGCACGTAGATTCATTCGAAGAAAGAGGTAAGTTGATAGATAAATCCAACTCTTTGCTGAATATTTTGAGTAGTTGAGTCCCAGAATGCAGGGTTTGTGGGACTTATCCAAAATTGCCGATTTTGTATCTTCATTAGAGTTGGATCAACTTATGATGAAATGGTCTCCCCTCGCTATCCAAATCGGCGTCTATGCGCCATGATGGAGAGTAAGTAACTTACCATCAACGTAAGACGAGAGGAGACCGAGATGAATATTACCACTGTCGGCTTGGACTTGGCAAAAAACGTTTTTCACGTTGTCTGTTTCAATGAACACAATAAAGAGGTAAAGAAACGTATGCTGCGCCGCAATCAGGTTCGTCATTTCTTTACTCAGTTGCCACCGTGCCGGGTCGGCATGGAAGCCTGTGCTACCGCCCACTACTGGGGACGCGAATTGCGTGCCCTTGGCCATGACGTAAAGCTGGTACCAGCTCAGCACGTGAAACCATTGGTTCAAGGCAACAAGAACGATTACAATGATGCGCGAGCTATTGCCGAATCACTAGATAGACCCAAGATTTCGTTCGTCGCCGTCAAAACAACCGAAGAGCACGACATGCAAGCCATCCATCGGATGCGCTCCCAGTGCCTTCGTGACCGCACCGCCCTGAGCAACTCGACACGGGGCTTGCTCGGCGAATACGGTATCAGTTTTTCAAAAGGGCTGGCGGTTCTTCGTAAGAAGATCCCGGAACTGCTGGAAGATGCCGACAATGGGTTGAGCCTTCGGTTTCGCAATCTATTGGCGCGACGCTATGAGCAGCTTGTTGAGCTGGATGAGCATATTGCGTTTTACGCAAAGGAGTTGGAGATTCTGAGCAAACAGGATGACGCCTGCCAGCGCTTGCAAACCATTCCTGGTTTCGGGCCGATTGTTGCGAGTGCTTTCCGCAGCACGATTGGTGATGGGAGTGCTTATGTTCGCGGGCGGCATGCCGCAGCATCACTTGGCCTGGTACCTCGGCAGCACAGCACAGGCGGCAAAAATGTTCTTCTGGGGATCAGTAAGCGCGGTGATAAATATCTGCGTAAGCTCTTAGTTCATGGCGCTCGTACCGTCGTTCTTCACGCAGCCAACCGGGACGACCCTTTGAGTAGATGGATAAATCGTATTCGAGAAAGAAGAGGATGGAACAAAGCCGTTGTTGCGTTGGCGAACAAGATGGCGCGTATGGGCTGGGCTGTTCTGAGGTACAATACAAGATATGAAACGACCTTGCGTAATTAGCTTAATCAGCGGATCAACAGGCAGTTACTGAAAAACGAAAGGAAGGCTCCCACCAGAAATTGCGAAGGCTACGTGATTAATAATGACGAAACAGGTTAGACCGGCGCATTGAAAACCTGACCGTCCCATCGGTTTCTAAAAAACGAACTTATGATTAGGACGATGCGCGCGTAATTCATTAAGGCCCGACGGTTTAACAGCCGTCATAAAGAGGCCGGATATATGGCAGCAAACTTGTCCCTCGCATTCATCACAAAGCCCTTGCATATAGGGGGGAGACCATATTTGGGACCATTAGAATTTTGACGGCTCGACTGCTTTCATATAAGTTGGTCGAGTCTTATTTATGTAGATTTCTGAGAAAGCAATGTCTGTTCGTATAAGGAGATTACGCTGGATGGTGCGCACAACTGAGAATAACAGGGCTAAAACACTATTCTCCTCCTTGCTGGTTTTCTTTGTTGTTTTTGCCGTTGGCTGGTATGTAATTAACAAATATGAGTCATTTCTTAAGCAACAACAGCAGGGGGCTCTAGGGAGAATCTTAGCGTCAAAATCCAGTTCAATAACCCATGCCTTAGATCGCCGTTTTGTTTTACTGTACGGGATCCGCGCTTATGTGGTCACTAATTTTGAACAGTTTGACGAAGCTGGGCACAGCTATTCTCCTGAAGCTGTTGATCTTTTTCTGAAAGAAATTTTTACAACTGTGCCCGACATCCGATCTGTCTCAATTTCACCTGCCGGCATCCACTTATATATCTACCCAGTCAATGAGATCACCGAAGAAGCCCTCGGCCATAACCTGTTGACAGACAAACGCCCACATGTAGTCGAAAAGGTAAAACAAACCATCGAAAGCGGAAGGATTGGACTCAGCGGTCCGTACCCTTTACGCCAGGACGGAAGTCTCGGCTTGGTTTCCCGGCTTCCTATCTACCAGAATAATCAATTCTGGGGGTTTACTGTAATGGTTCTCAACGTCCCAAGAATGCTGATTGCAGGAGGTGTGGAACAAACTAGCGACTTCTCCATCCGCGTTGCCGGAGGCGATTCTTTCTGGGGCGATTCTGGTGTCTTTGAGAGTAATCCACTAATAGAAACGATTCCCCTTCCAGATGGTCAATGGGAAATTGCTTTGTCTCTTGATAATCTGGGGTTGACGAGCAACATTAAGGGCTTTCTGTTTATCCTAAATGGAATGTTTTCGTTGTTGGCTAGTTCTTTATGTTTCTTTTTTTATACAAGACAGTATTACCTTCATGTTGAGGTTGAAAAGGCAACAAACGAACTAAGGACACAAGGGGAAAACCTCCGTGAAACCGAAGATCAGTTTCGGCGCGGCATTATGAATGCACCCTTCCCGATTATGATTCACGCAGAAGACGGTGAAGTCGTACGGATCAATGATACATTGACGGAGTTAACCGGCTACACTCACAGCGATATCCCGACAATTTATGATTGGACCTTGAAGGCCAATGGCGAAAAGATGGAGGCTGTCCAAGAGGTCATAGATTCTCTCTTTGAAAGTGATACAACGGTGCATGAAGGGGAGTTCACGATCAGAACTAAATCTGGCGAGTTCCAAGTTTGGGATTTTTCATCTGCACCATTGGGTAAACTTAAGGATGAGAGACGTTTGGTAATCAGTACAGCAAACGACATCACAAAACGCAAACGAGAGGAGGCAGAGAGGGAGCATCTAATCGCTCAACTTCAGGACAAAACAGCGGAGCAAGAACGATTTATTTACACTGTCTCCCATGACCTGAAGTCACCGTTAATTACGATTAGCGGCTTTTGCGATATGGCTAAGAATTACATAGCCTCAGGCGATCAGGAACAGGTCAATAATAGCCTTGATATAGTATCTAATGCTGCAAAACGTATGGGGCAATTACTTAGCGAACTTCTTGAGATTTCGCGGGTCGGTGTCAAAATAAATCCAAGTGAAATTGTCAGCTTGGAAGGTTTGGTCAAAGAAGCAAGTGTTTCGGGTGTGATCTCTGAGAACAACACGACCCTTGAAATAGAACCTGGATTGCCTGATGTTAAGGTTGACAGACAATACCTTTTACAGGTCTTTGAGAATCTGCTGGTAAATGCCTCCAGATATTCTCGTTCTGCAAATGGCGGTTCTCATGTCAAAATTGGTGTAACCAGAAACGAAGAAGAATTAATCTGTTACGTCAAAGACAACGGCATAGGTATCGAGTCTCAATACTTGGATAAAGTTTTTGGTCTGTTTGAGAAACTTGATGCAGAATCTGATAGCACAGGTGTCGGTCTGGCGATTGTCAAACGAATCATTGAATCTCATGGTGGGCGTATCTGGGCTGAGTCAGAAGGATTTGGTCACGGCACGACGTTCTTCTTTACACTTCCTGAGGCATAAGCTGCGTTTCTTATATGTCACCACTTCCGAGAAGAAAAACGGCTTCTTTTTGATAGAGATATTTAGGAAGCTCATTAATCCAAAAAACTATGGCCACCTGGATCAACTCCTGGTGGCCATTTATTATTGATCAGGGTTTGTAGGGCTCGACCATTTTTGCTCATTTCGACCGTTAATTAGAAATTGAGCAATTTATGGGACACCAGTGAATGGCGCTAGTTTAAGCACTTCTAGCAAGGGAAAGTAGCTGAAAATATTGGCTAAAAATGGCATAATTGGCCATGAAAAATACAACGCCAATGTTCCCAGGATTCCACCTGCAGACCCTGCGTCGAAAACCCCGTTC
>JAGXHL010000045.1 GCA_024636215.1 Deltaproteobacteria bacterium | reverse complement strand
GCGGTACGCGCGGCACCTCGATATGCAGATCGATACGGTCGAGCAGCGGGCCGGACAGGCGGGTCTGGTAGCGTTGCAGCATCTGTGTGCTGCAATTGCATTCGTGTTGGGGATCGCCAAGATAACCACAGGGGCAGGGGTTCATCGCTGCGACCAGCATGAACAATGCCGGATATGTCAGGCTCTGAGCGGCCCGGCTGATACAGACCTGGCCATCTTCGAGCGGTTGGCGCAGCATCTCGAGAATATTCTTTTTGAACTCCGGCAATTCGTCGAGGAACAGTACGCCGTTGTGCGCAAGGGAGACTTCGCCGGGACGAGGATGGGCACCACCCCCGATCAATCCCGCATCGGAGATGGTGTGATGAGGAGAACGAAACACCCGCTTGGCAACCAGGGCCTGCCCTGGCGGCAAAAGGCCCAGGACCGAATGGATCTTGGTGATTTCGAGGGCCTCTTCAAAGGTCTGGGGCGGCAAAATGGTGGAAATACGCCTTGCCAGCATGGTTTTGCCGCTCCCCGGCGGGCCGACCATCAGGATATTGTGACTGCCGGCGGCTGCGACTTCGAGAGCACGCTTGACATGCTCCTGGCCGCGCACTTCGGAAAAATCGACGTCATCCACCACCGATTCGCTGACCAGTCTGGCGATATCGACCCGACAACACTCCAGCACCCGGTTACCGGTGAGAAAATCGATCACTTCGCCAAGCGTCTGGGCCGGGTAGACCGGCAGACCGTCAACC
This sequence comes from Deltaproteobacteria bacterium, assembly GCA_024636215.1. Next base: position 91,847 of record JAGXHL010000045.1, on the reverse strand, counting down.
AGAGCGCCTTCTTCGGCGTTGGCAGAGGGCAGGATCAGACCATCGAGGTTCCATCTCCGGGCGGCTGCAGCAACCGGCAGTACACCACGGATCGGCTTGATACAACCATCCAGAGACAACTCGCCCATAAACAGAAAACGCGAGGCGCGCTCCAGGTCGACCAGACCCATGGCCGTGAGCAGGCCGACAGCCATCGGCAGGTCGAAGACCGAGCCTTCCTTGCGAATATCTGCCGGAGCGAGGTTGATGGTGATGCGGCGGGTGGGGAATTCGTAACCGGAATTCTTGATGGCGGACTTGACGCGGTCCTTGCTTTCCTTGACCGCCCCCTCGGGCAAACCGACCGTAGCGAACTGCGGCAAGCCTTGAGCAATATCGACCTCTACCTCAACCGGGTAGGCATCGATCCCGAGCAGCGCCCCGGATAAAACCTTGGCGAGCATACATCCCTCCTGATTGTCGATTGCAATACCCCGAGGGGCAGGAAAAACAGCTGTAAGCTGTAGGGCTGTAAGGCTATAAGGTTTAAACCTTACAGTCCTATAGCTTATAGCTTACAGCTTACAGCCTTAAAGCCCTACAGCTTATATTCCTACAGCTTACAAATCATGCGTTGCTTCCATATTATCCAAATACTTCTCGGTAACAATAGCGGCGATCGCGCCGTCACCAACCGCTGTGGCAATCTGCTTGAGAATCTTTTTACGCACATCGCCGGCGGCAAAAACACCTGGCATCGAGGTCCGGCATTCTGAATCGGTCAGAATGTAGCCTTCGCTATTGAGATCAAGGATGTCTGCAAGAAAATGGGCTTTCGGCGTTACGCCGACGGCAACGAACATACCGACGACATCAAGGGACCGCGTCGAGTTGTCCTGCCGGTTGCGTAAACCCAGGCTTGTGACGCCGGTGTTGTCGCCCACGACCTGCTCAACCGTGCTGTTCCACACCAGCTCGATTTTATCGTTTGCGAAGATGCGCTCCTGTAAAAGCTTGGTGGCACGCAACTGGTCACGGCGATGGATCAGGTAGACCTTGCTGGCAAAACGACAGAGAAACAGAGCCTCTTCGGCGGCCGTGTCACCACCACCGACAATTGCAACGGGAACATTGCGGAAGAAAGCACCATCACAGGTGGCGCAGTAAGAAACCCCTCGCCCGGTAAATTCGGTTTCGCCGGGGATACCAAGCTTGCTGGGTTCGGCACCGGTCGTAATGATAACCGCCCGGGTCCGTATCTCTTCGCCATCCACGATTACAATCTTCTCGTCTCCCTTATCAGACAGGCCGGTGACTTCACCGGTCATGGTTTTCAAACCAAACTCCTGACAGTGTTCCTGAAAGCGCATCATCAGGTCAGGACCATCGATGCCACCGGGAAAGCCGGGATAATTCTCCACCATGGTTGTGGTCATAACCTGGCCGCCGAGAATCATCCTTTCCACCAGCAGGGTCTTCAACTTGGCCCGTGAGGTATAAAGTCCGGCCGTTAATCCGGCCGGGCCGCCACCAATGATCAATACGTCGTAGAGGGTCTCACTCATAGCGTCAGTCCTGTTTTGTTCTGGCTGCCTCAAACTGCAGAAATCGGCGCTCACCATAGCACAGCTGTCGAGAAGAGGGGAAGCCCCATCCGCAGTTTGATGCTTGATTTATCAAACTTTGTGAGCCTAGTATAAGGTCAATAAGGAGTGACCCTTTCATGTCGGACCCACTGTCTGCAGATCAGCATAACCACGACCGGAACGGCGACGATCAACACGGTCACGGCTTTCTGGATCGCGGCATCACCCGCGGTTTCATCATTGCCATCGGCTTGACCGCAGTCACACTGATCGCTGAACTGATTGGCGGCTTCTGGACCAACTCGCTGGCCCTGCTCTCAGATGCCGCCCATGTGTTCATGGATCTCTTTGCCCTGATCCTGTCGCTGGCAGCCATCCACCTGGCCAGGTTCCCGGCCAGCGATACCCGCACCTACGGCTGGCACCGGGCCGAGATTTTTGCTTCCCTGATTAACGGCAGCACCCTGTTATTGATCGCCTTCGGCATTCTCGGTGAGGCCTGGGGCCGAATGCTGCATCCCGAAGCGGTCAAAAGCAAAGAGATGTTCATCATCGCCAGCATCGGCCTGGTCATGAACCTGATCGCCGCCAGCCGCCTGCACGGCCACTCCCATGACGATCTCAATGTGCGCAGCGCCTTTCTGCATGTTCTCGGCGATGCCATCGCGTCGGTCGGCGTCATCATCGGCGGCGTCATCATGCTCTATACCCAATGGTTTGTCCTCGACGCCCTGATCTCCATGGTCATCGTGCTTATCATCAGCTGGGGAGCGATTCGCATTCTACGCGAAGCCGGACACATCCTTCTCGAAGGGGTCCCCAGACACATTGACCTCACTGAACTGGTCGAGAAGATGCGTAGCGTGGCAGGCGTCAACGACATTCATCACCTGCATGTCTGGTCCATCTGCTCCCACATCACGGCACTTTCCGCACATATCGATATTGAACCGCACGAGCGCTTGCGCCAGGGTGAAATTATCGGTACTCTCGAGCAAATGCTGGACCACGATTTCCACATCACCCAGACCACCTTGCAGGGGGAGTGCTCAAGCTGTCTGACCGGGCCGGTTATTCAACAACTCAAGCATCGCCCACGCAAAGCGGACAGCGGCGACAATCATCATTTACACTGAAATCATTATTTATACCGAGGACTCATGCATCATCTCATCAAACCTGTTTTCTGGACCTTTCTGTTTCTGATTATGATGCTTGTTATCGATCAGTTTCTGGTCCAGGTGCCCCCGGTTCACCCGGCCCACGCCGCCGTCAGCAACTTCTATCAGGATTTTCGCAGCCGTCTCATCGATCTGGCTTTCGACGAAAAACAGACAAAGCCCAAATCGATTGAAGCGGTAATCGAACAGCAACAAAAAGCAACCGAGCCGGAAAAAACTAAGGAAATCAATCAGCAGGCAACAAAAGCCTCGACAGCTGCCCAAAAACCAAAAACTCAGCGCTACATCTACTCTGATGGCAAAGGAGAGCTGCATTTTGCCGATTCGCTGGACGATGTCCCCGATGAATACCGGGGGCAAGCACAACCGATGGGTCAATGAACAAAGCTGTAAGCTGGAGGCTGGAGGCTGGAGGCTGGAGGCTGGAGGCTGGAGGCTGGAGGCTGGAGGCTGGAGGCAAAAGCACAAACGACTCAAAATAAAACGGGCCAGCTACCAAGCTGGCCCCGTTCTGCTTTTCCTCGTACCACGAACCGCGAACCGCGTTCCGGTTTTCAAAGAAGCTTCCCATAGATCTCCGGTCGGCGATCGTCATAACAGCGGATCTGGGCACGATAGTCTATCATCTCCTGACTATCAAAGGTGGCAATCAGTTCGGTATTGGTCTCACCACCTTCCGCAAGCACTTCACCGCGGGCCGACAACAACAGGCTCATGCCAAAAAAATCCAGCTTGCCCTGAATTCCACAGCAATTGGTTGCGATCACGAAGAGCTGATTCTCCATGGCACGCGCCCGCAGCAGCGTGCGCCAGTGTTCCTGACGCGGTTTTGGCCATTCGGCGGGCAAACAGATAATCTCCGCCCCTTCGAGAGCCATCTTGCGAAACAGTTCCGGAAAACGCAGATCATAGCAGATCGCAATACCGAGTCGACCCACCGAGGTCGGCACAACAAGGGTTCGGTCCCCTGCGGAGAGGAAACGATCTTCACCCATGGTTGAAAACATGTGCAGCTTACGGTAACAACCGACCAACTCTCCGCGATCGAGCACATAGGCGGTGTTGTAAATTTTGTCATCACTCTGCTCGGGCAAACTGCCCACCAGCACCAGATCGAGAGCCGCTGATTGTTTACAGAGCCTGTCAACCACACGGGGTGTCTCAGCGGCATGCTGCCGCAATCGCTTGTAATCGTAACCGGCACTCCACATCTCCGGGAGAACCGCCAGACGAACACCCTGCTTTGCAACTCTATCGATCGCCGCTTCAACAGTTTCCAGGTTCCTGCTGACTTCTCCCAAGGCTATATTAAACTGAATTGCTGCAGCTTTGACTTTTTCCATACCACCCTCACGGCAAAACGATGTTTTATATTGTCTCAGTTTAAGGCGAAGATTCCTATTCGGACGATTATAAGGGACACCGTGAAAACAGGCAAGGGCATCAGCATATGTCCGGATCAGCTTGACCAATCAACGTCAATCATGCTAAGACGAGTTGCCTTTTAGTAGTTAGACTGACGTTCTATGTTTTCCCGGTCCGGCTCAGACTTTCAAAAAAACAACCTGTCCCTGAAGAGGCCCATGAAAGCTAAATTCGCCACATTTGCAGTCATGTTGTTGTTCTGGGTTGTCCTGTCAGGCATGTTCGATGCCTTTCATTTAACCCTCGGCGTTATCTGTTGCCTTCTGGTTGCCCACTTCAGCCACGACCTGCTGTTCTTTGGGGACGGCAAACACTCCAACATCAAGAGCCTGCTTGGCTTGCTTGCCTATCTGCCGTGGCTCTTATACCAGATTGTGCTCGCCAACCTGCAGATGGCTTACATCGTTCTGCACCCCCGCATGCTCAGTTTGATTGACCCCCATGTCATCCGCTTTAAAACTAAACTTAAACGACCGATATCCAAAGTCACTTTTGCCCAATCGATCACTCTCACCCCCGGCACAATTACCGTCAGCATCCAAGATGACGAGTTCTCCGTTTACGCCCTGACACGAAGTGCAAGCAACTCCCTGCCCGGAGAAATGGAAGACCGCATAGCTCGCGCACTGGAGTCCGAACGATGATGCCTTCTTTCTTTCTGGCTATCAGTATTGCCCTGACTTTCCTGATAGCCTTAAGCCTGATCCGCACGGTGATCGGTCCGACCATCCTCGACAGGATCGTCGGCGGCAACATCATCGGCACCAAGACAACGACCTTATTGCTGCTGATCGGCCTCCTCTACAACGATTTGGCCATGTTCGTTGACATCGCCTTAGCCTACGCCCTGCTCAACTTCATTGCCACCCTCGCAGCCGCCAAGTTTTTCCTGCGCCGGCTTGGTGTCTTCATGGAAGATATGGAAGACAGTGAACGAGAGGACGTCTCATGACGGTGCTGTCGATTCTTGCCATAATTCTGTTATCACTCGGACTGTTCTTCTATTTCGCCGGCACGGTCGGCATCTTGCGCCTGCCGGATTTTTATTCCCGCCTGCACGCCGCAGGCAAATGTGATTCGCTGGCGGCAATCCTGATCATTCTCGGCATTGCCCTCTACAACCTCGAAGATTTTTCATTCGGAGCGCTTCTGGTCAGCGCAAAGCTTCTCCTGATCGCGGGCTTTGTCTTTGTCACAAGCCCGGCAGCGACCCACGCAATAACCGAAGCAGCTTTGGTCCTTGGTGTAAAACCCTGGACCCGGGCGGGGAGGAAACGGTCATGATCTGGCAACTCGACCTGATGATTCTGACCCTGGTGGTGATTTGCGCTCTGGTCGCCATCAATATCAAGGATTTACTCGGAGCCTCGGTCATTTTCGGCATCTACAGTTTTTTGATGTGTCTGCTCTGGGCCGAAATGGGGGCCGTCGACGTTGCTTTCACCGAAGCCACTGTTGGCGCTGGCGTCAGCACGATCTTCTTCATTTCGGCAATTCTAAGAACCACCAGAAGGAGCAAAGATTGAAAACCCTGGCATTGCTCGCAACCCTGGTGACAGGAGCCCTGTTGCTGTACGGGACAAAAGATTTCCCGGCTTGGGGAGACCCTCAGGCTCCGGCCAGCATCTACCTTTCTCCGCATTATATTGAGGACGCTGTCCAGGAAACCCATGTCCCCAACATCGTTACGGCTGTCCTCGGCGATTACCGGAGTTATGACACCATGTTCGAAACCGTGGTCATCTATTGTGCAGGCATGGCCGTAGTCAGCATCCTGCGCAGAAGCAGAGAAGAAGAATGAGGGATATTTACGAACACACATCCGGTGAGGACCTGATCATCAAGACCTCGGTGCGTTTGCTGGTCCCCTTTATCCAGCTGTTTGGTTTATATGTCATCGTTCACGGTCACTACAGCCCGGGAGGAGGCTTTCAGGGGGGAGTCATTCTGGGTGCTGCGTTTATTCTGCTGGCCCTGGCCTACGACATGAAAACCTCTCAAGAATATATGACAATCAAGGTCAATGCGATCTTCACGAATCTTGGCGCGGCGCTCTTCATCGGCGTTGGGGCGATCAGCGCGATAATCGGCGGGGTGTTCCTCGATTACGGTGCTCTCAACAAATTGATTCCGCTGGGTGAGATCGAGTGGCACTCCTTTGGTATCTTCCTGGTCGAGGTTGGTGTTGGTTTCACTGTTATGAGCATCATGGTTCTGCTCTACTGGAATTTGAGTTCCGGTGGGGCCATGGACGAAGGGTTGTAAAAATGGAGTCGGTTGTCGGCGAAATCGTCGCCAAATATAATTACTGGATTTATGTCGTGCTGATGATGATCGGGTTTTACGCTATGATCGGCAAGCGTAATCTGGTCAAAAAGTTGCTCGGCATGAACATCTTTCAGACCTCCATTATCCTGTTCTTCGTCTCGACCGGCGTCAAAAAGGGCGGCGGCATTCCGATCGTTGACAAATACCAGGGCTTGGCCGGCACTGTCGAAGCGGCATCTACCGTCAATCCCCTGCCGCATGTCCTGATGCTGACGGCCATCGTTGTTGGCGTCAGCGTTACGGGCGTGGCCCTGGCGGTACTGCAGCGGATCTATCGTGAGTACGGCACCCTCGAAGAGGATGAAATTCTGGAGAAGATCCAGCGATGAGCACAACCAACCTGCACCTCTTTGTCCTGATCGTCCCGCTCCTTTCGGCCCTTGTCGTTAATCTGCTGGGCCGCGGCTCCCGCCAATGGATAGCGCCTTGTGTGCTCGGTTCACTAACCTTTTCCGTTTTCGGCTCGACGATCATGCTGGCCCGCGTCATTGAGCAAGGCACGCTGCGTTACACCGTCGGCAACTGGCAACCCCCTTTCGGCATCGAGCTGGTAGTCGACCCCCTGAGCGCCTTGATGATGGTCCTGATCGCAGTGGTCGCCCTGCTGGCCTCTTTCTCGGCGCTGAAAAGCGTGGAGCAGGAACTTCCCGGCCGTGAACACCTTTTCTTCACTCTTTACCTGATCCTGATTGCCGGACTGTTCGGTCTGGTTCTGACCGGCGACGCTTTTAACCTTTACGTGCTGCTCGAAATCACCTCGATCACCACTTACGGCCTGATCGCCATGGGCCGCGGGCGGGCAGCACTGTCCAGCTTCAACTACATCATTATGGGTTCGATCGGCGCCTGTTTCTATCTGCTCGGCATCGGTTACCTCTATATCCTCACCGGAACCCTGAACATGGCAGACCTTGCCCGCATTCTGCCAACCTTGAACGCACCGGTAGCAACCGCCACGGCCATCGCTTTCGTACTGGTGGGCTTGTGGATCAAGATGGCTTTTTTCCCGCTGCACAGCTGGCTGCCTAACGCTTACAGCCAGGCCCCAACGGGCGCTGGCACCATGGCTGCGCCGCTGATGACCAAGGTCACCGTTTACCTGATGGTACGCGTCATCCTCTCCATGTATACCCCGGCACTGGTTTTTGCTAATCAATGGATCACCGATGGCGTGGTGTGGGCAGCGGCTTTCGCAATTATCAGCGGATCGGTGCTTGCCCTGGGTCAAAAAGATTTACGGCGCATGCTGACCTACGTCATCGTCGCCGAAGTCGGCTACATGGTCGGCGGCATCTTCCTTGCCAACGCCGATGGCCTGACCGGCAGTATCCTGCATATCGTCAATGACGCCCTTATGACCCTCTGTCTCTTTTTGGTCGTGGCAGCCATCATTTACCGGCAGGGCAGTGTTTCTCTGGTTTCATTGCAAGGAATTTTCCAGCGCATGCCGATCACCATGGCGGTTTTCACCCTGGGAGCCTTCGCCATGATCGGTGTACCGCCGACCTGTGGTTTTTTCAGCAAATGGTACCTGATCCTCGGGGGTGTTGAAGGCGGCCATTGGGAATTTGTGGTGGCCCTGGTTTTCAGCAGCCTGGTCAATGCCGTGCTTTTTTTCCGTATTATTGAGCTCGCTTATTTCGGTTCTCTGCAAGACGGAGAGCATCACGAACAAACACGCACTGTGCGGCATGAAGCGCCCTGGTGGATGCTCAGCCCCCTGATTCTGACGGCCGTACTCCTGATTGTGGTCGGCCTGAGTACCGGTCCCCTGGTAAACGACATAATCCGATTGATGATACCGGTTGGTTTTTAAACCTGTTCTGACCTCCGGATCACCCGATCCGGTACCGCTTTTGTGAGAGCTATGACACCGATTTTTTCCTTCTGGCCCATTGCCGCAATACTGGTTTCCTTGCTCGGGGCATTGCCGATCATGCTTTCTGATCGCCGACCGAACCTGCGTGAAAGCTGGACCATTCTGATTGCCGTGGTCAAGCTGACGATCGTCGCCTCGTTATTACCGGGAGTGCTTGCCGGCAACAACTACATTTTTACGATCGCCCGGGTGATCCCGGCTGTGCCGATCGAACTCCGCGTTGATGCCCTGGGGATGGTTTTTGCCCTGGTCGCCTCCTGCCTCTGGTTGTTTACTTCGATTTACTCAATCGGCTACATGCGTGCCCTGAACGAGCATGCCCAGACCCGTTACTTTGCCTCCTTTGCCGTGGCCATCTCGGCAACACTCGGTATCGCCTTTTCGGCTAACCTGCTGACCATGTACCTCTTCTACGAGGTGCTGTCTCTCTCCACCTACCCGCTGGTCACCCATGAGCAGAATGCCGAAGCCCGGGCTTCGGGACGCAAATACCTGACCTACATCCTCGGCACCTCGATCGGCCTGGCGCTGCCGGCCATGCTGATGACTTACGCTGCAGCGGGCACCCTCGACTTTACCAGCGGCGGAATTCTGGCCGACAAGGCCTCCCCCGAGCTGCTGGCCCTGTTGCTGGTACTCTTTTTGTTCGGTTTTGCCAAAGCCGGCTTGATGCCTTTCCATGGCTGGCTCCCGGCAGCGATGGTGGCGCCAACCCCGGTCAGTTCATTCCTGCATGGCGTCGCCGTTGTCAAAGCCGGCGTGTTTTCAATTTTCCGGGTGGTTTTTCACATCCTTGGCCCGGAGACCCTGCAGTCAGCCAACCTCAGTGTGGTGATCACAACCATCGCCTCGGTCACCATATTGATCGCCTCACTCGTTGCACTGACCCAGGACAGCATGAAGCGCCGGCTCGCCTATTCAACGATTGGCCAGCTCTCCTACATGGTGCTCGGCGCAGGCATGCTGTCTGCGATCGGCAGGCTCGGTGGAGTCATGCATCTCGCCATGCACGCCTTCGGCAAGATCACCCTGTTCTTCTGCGCCGGTGCGATTTATGTCGCCAGCAAGAAAAAATATATCAGCCAGATGGATGGGCTCGGCCGCCGCATGCCAATCACCTTCATGGCTTTCTTTTTGGGCTCTTTGAGTATTATCGGTATGCCGCCGCTGGGTGGGTTCATCAGTAAATGGAACCTGGTTATCGGAGCCGTGGATGGCGGGCAATTGACCTTACTGCTGGTGCTGCTCGTCAGCTCCCTGTTGAATGCGGCCTACTTCCTGCCGATCGTCTATCGCGCATTTTTCGCCGCAGCCCCGCATGGCGAGGAGACAGGTATCAAAGAGGCGCCTTTATTCTGCCTTGTGCCCCTCTGCCTGACCGCGCTTGGCTCGCTGATGCTGTTCTTTTTCCATGAATCGCTGCTTCGCCTGGCCCAGATGGCCCTCGGGATTGCCTCATGAAACGAAAGCAAGAATTCGACTGGTTCGATAAGCCACAGAATATCAAGCGGCTCAAGATTGGTTTTTACATCGTTTTGGTGCTGTTGGTGCTGCCTGATTTGTTTATCCATAAGCATACACTTTTTTTCTCCGTCGAAGCCTGGCCGGGCTTCTATGCCTTTTTCGGCTTTGTCGCCTGCGTCATAATTATTCTGATTTCCAAATTGTTCGGCTTTGTCCTGAAGGTTCGTGAGGATTATTATGATCATGAGTAGTTTCCACCCGACAGTGTTGTTCTTTGCCGGTGCATTACTGCTCTGGGTTCTACCCCTGATTGGTCGACGGGCGCTGATCCTGTTGGTTCCGGCAACGGCTTTTTTTGTCATCAGCCAGCTTGAACCAGGAACCTATTACAGCTATCAACTGTTCGGCCTTGACCTTAACCTGTTACGGGTCGACAAGCTCAGCAAAGCCTTTGGCTACGTCTTTACCCTCAACGCTTTTGGTTGTTTTCTGTTTGGCCAGCATCTGAAGGAACGCTATGAGCACACTGCGTCTCTGGCCTATATCGGTGCCGCGCTCGGTGCAGTCTTCGCTGCCGACCTGATTTCCCTTTACCTGTTTTGGGAGATCATGGCGGTGACCTCAACCTTCCTGGTGCTGGCCCGCAAAACCGAGCGTGCCTACGCTGCGGCCTTTCGCTACGTGATGGTTCACATCTTCGGTGGTCTTTGCCTGTTGGCCGGGATACTCCTGCAAGTTAACGCAACAGGATCTGTTGCCTTTGACGGTTTTGATGTCCAGGCCCTGCCAACCTATCTGATCCTGTTCGGTTTCCTGGTCAATGCCGCAGCCCCGCCGATGAATGCCTGGCTCTCCGATGCCTACCCGGAAGCAACGGTGACCGGCGGCGTCATCATGACCGCCTACACCACCAAGACGGCAGTCTACACCCTGATCCGTGGCTTTGCGGGTTGGGAGATCCTCATGGTGGTCGGCTGCGTCATGGCGATTTACGGAATTATCTGGGCGATTCTGGAAAATGATATGCGCCGTATCCTGGCCTACTCGATTATGAATCAGGTCGGTTTTATGATCTGTGGTATCGGTATCGGCACGGCCATGGCCCTGAATGGTGCAGTGGCACACGCTTTTGCCCACATCATCTATAAGGCACTGCTCTGGATGAGTGCCGGGGCAGTCCTTTATATGACCGGCAAGAGCAAATGTACCGATCTCGGCGGTCTCTACAAAACCATGCCGTTGACGATGATTTTCGGTACCATCGGCGCGCTGGCAATTTCCAGCTTTCCGTTTTTATCAGGCTATACCACAAAACCGATGATTATTGAGGCAGGGGTTCATGAAGGCTTTTTCTGGGTTTGGCTGATCCTGGAAGTCGCTTCAGCCGGTGTCTTCCTGCATGCCGGGATCAAGTTTCCTTATTTCGTTTTTTTCGCCAAAGACAACGGCTTACGGCCAGGTGAGCCGCCAAAGCATATGCTGGCGGCAATGGCGTTACTGTCTTTCGTCTGCATTTTCATCGGCGTTTATCCACAACCGCTGTACAACATTCTGCCGTTCGGTGCTGTCGAGTTCCACGCCTACACTTTTCAGCACACCCTGAACCAGTTCCAGCTGTTGATGTTCTCGGCCCTGGCTTTCTTTATGCTGCTGCCGCTGTTAAAACGTACCGAGACCATCTCCATTGATACGGACTGGATTTACCGTAAGGGGGGGCGACAAATCTATCGTTTTTGCCAGTGGGCCTTTGACGGCATCAATGCCTGGGCCAACCGCATCTTTGCACATCAACTGCCGAAACTGCTGAGCCAGTTTTTCGAAGAACCGGGCAGCAACATCCAGAAGTACGGTTACCGTCTCTGGGTAGAAGCCAGCGGCGTCTCTGTCCACAAAGAGAGCATTGAGGAAAATATCGAGAGCCGCAGCCGATCCGCTTCTTACCCGATAGGCGTTGGCGTTCTGTTGGCCGTCATGATTCTCGTGCTGGTTTCCCTGGTCCTGTAAACGGCACAGGCATACGCCGCGACAACATGGCCGGACTCTACCTGCATATTCCTTTCTGCCGTCGCAAATGCGGCTACTGTGATTTTTACTCACGAGAAGCCGATCAAGCCGAACTTGAGAGTTACCCGGCCCTGCTCAAACGGCATCTGGCATGGGCGGCGGAACAGCATTGGCCGGACCGCATCGACACCATCTACTTCGGCGGTGGTACGCCCTCCCTGTTGGCCCCGCAGAGCATTGCCGAAATTCTTTTGACTGTAGATCATCATTTCAATATCGCTCAGGATGCAGAAATCTCCCTGGAAGCGAACCCCGGCACGGTCACACCGGAGAGTCTTAAAGGCTATCGCAGTGCCGGCGTCAACCGACTGTCACTGGGTCTGCAGACCTGTAATGCAAAGCAGCTGGCAAGGCTGGGTCGGCTCCATGATCGTAGAGCTGGCCTGGAGGCTGTCAACTGGTCACGCCAGGCCGGCTTTAACAACATTTCACTCGATCTGATGTTCGCCCTGCCAGGACAAAGCTTGAGCGATTTAGAAACAGACCTCAGCGCCTATCTCGAACTGGCCCCCGAGCATCTCTCCTGCTACGGATTAACCGCCGAAGCTGAAACGCCTCTGTATCAACAGATCGCTTGCGGTAACCTGACTTTGCCAGACGAAGATTTTTACGCCGATGCCTTCTTGCTGATCGATGAATGCCTTGTCTCGGCCGGCTACCAACACTATGAGATTGCCAACTATGCTCGTCCGGGCTTCAACTGTCGCCACAATCTGAATTACTGGAACCGGGGAGACTACCTGGGCGTAGGTGCCGGCGCTCATTCATTCAGGACCGAGAACTGGGGCAGCCGCTGGGAAGTACCCGCTGACATCGCCGGCTATCTGCAGGCTCTGGACAACAACCAGCAACCGATGACCTGCATCGAGAGCTTTGATGCCGCGTCCGCTTTGCGTGAAACCGTTTACCTTGGCTTACGAACGCAACGCGGCATAAGCGATGCGGAACTTCGACGGCGCTTTGCGTGCAGCTTACAGGAAGCCTTTCCGCAAGCGATTGCTGCCAATGCCCGCTGGCTGGCCCATGAAAATGACCGCTGGTGTTTGACCCCTGCCGGATGGCTGATTTTTGACCGACTGATTCTCGCTTTTCTTTAAGGGCCCCCCAGCCTGAGGCCCCACCAAACAGCCCACATAAAATCACTCAGCGTCCCTTGACAAAGGCAATAGCCGTTGTTATCTTGACCTTGCTTTAGCACTCGTACAAAGGGAGTGCCAAGTCGCTTTACCGGCCGGATTATCCGGCTTATGTTTTTTTGCACGGAGCTTATCATGGCAGCAAAACTGACCGATCGCGGCCAGAAAATCCTCGAGGCCATCATTGAGGAATATATTGCAACAGCCCAACCGGTTGGCTCTAAAGCTTTGACTCGGAATCAGGGTATAAAGCTGTCTCCGGCATCGGTACGCAATGTCATGGCAGAACTCGAAGAACTCGGCTACCTGGTCTCACCGCACACTTCGGCAGGCAGAATTCCTACCGAGAAGGGCTACCGCTTCTACGTTGACACCCTGCTGCAGGTCGAGGAAATGGATCGCCGGCAGAAAACCCGGATTGAGCTGCAATATCGCCGCCAGGGACTGCAAATGACCGACATGCTGCGTGAAGCCAGCAAGACCTTGTCGTCAATTTCTCACTATACCGGCCTGGTCATGATCCCTCGCCTTAAAGCGACGATTTTCAGGCACATCGAGTTCGTCAAACTTTCACCACGCCTGATTCTGGCTGTCTTCGTGACCCAATCTGGGCTGGTACAGAACAAGTTGGTCGAAGTTGAGGAAGATCTGAAACCCAGAGAACTGGAGCAGATTACCAACTATCTGAACCGGACCATGACCGGGATGAGCATTCAGGATGTGCGCACCCGCATCATTACCGAAATGGCCCAGGAGAAGGCGCTTTACGATCAACTGTTGCGAAGAGCGTTCACTCTTTCCAACGCAGCTCTGATCGATGAAGCGAATGGTGAGGTTATCATCGAGGGTACCAGCCGCTTCCTTGAGCAACCCGAATTCTCTGATCTGGAGTGCATGAAACGCATTGTCCGGACCTTTGAACAGAAAAGCGCGCTGGTCGACCTGCTCGATCGCGGCCTCGAAAGCAAAGGGGTTCAGGTCATCATTGGCAGCGAGACCTCCTGCAGCGAGCTTTCCGACTGCAGTCTGATCACTGCAGCCTATTCAGGTAAACGCGGCACTCTCGGCACCCTGGGCGTCATAGGGCCGAACCGCATGCCTTATTCAACCATTATTCCGATTGTCGATTACACGGCGAGCCTGATCAGCCGCCTGCTGGAAACAGATAACGATTAGGAGACGAAAACCCTTGGCCAAAAAAAATAAACATCAAGACAAAGCGGAGCAGGAAAACGCAACCCAAACCCCGGAAGAGACCACTGAAGGCGTCGCAGAAGAAAGCGAGCCCGAAGCAGAAGTCGACCCGCTGACGGCGCTGCAGAACAAGATTGAAGCCATGCGCGAGGAAGCCGGCAAGAACTGGGATCTCTATTTGCGGGAAAGGGCCGACCTTGAGAATGCCCGCAAACGCCACCAGCGCGAAAAGGAAGATGCGATCCGGTTTGCCAATGATCGCCTCCTCAAAGAGATGGTCCCGGTCCTCGACAACCTCGAGCGCGCCATTGAACACGCTGCTCAGGAAGAGACTGACAACCAGGGCCTGCTCGAAGGCGTCAATATGACGATCAACCAGTTCCGCAAAGCTCTGGAAGACTTCGGCGTCAAAGCGATCAAGGCGATCGGCACAGACTTTGACCCGAACCTGCATCAGGCCATGGGCCAGCTCGAGTCTGATCAGCCACCGAACACCGTGGTGACCGAGTTCCAGAAAGGTTACTTGTTGCACGATCGGCTGTTACGTCCGTCGTTGGTTATGGTGGCCAAGGCTCCTGATGAAACAGATCCAGATGAATAAACATAAAGCGACCGCCAAGTACAGTCCGGACGCATTGGAAACAAACAACAAAGCGAATCTTTAAGGAGGATTCTTATTATGAGTAAAGTTATTGGTATCGACCTGGGAACGACAAATTCCTGCGTCTCCGTCATGGAAGGCGGTGAGCCGGTGGTTATCGCCAACGCTGAAGGCACCCGCACCACTCCATCGATGGTGGCTTTTTCCGAGAGCGGCGAGAGACTGGTTGGACAGCAGGCCAAGCGTCAGGCTGTCACCAACCCTGAGAATACCCTCTTCGCCATCAAGCGTCTGATCGGTCGCAAGTTTGATTCAGACGCCGTCAAGAAAGACATTGAAATCAGCCCTTTCAAGATCATCAAAGCTGACAATGGCGACGCCTGGGTTGAAGTGCGCGGCAAGCAGTACAGCGCTCCGGAAATCTCGGCCATGATCCTGCAGAAGATGAAGCAGACCGCCGAAGACTATCTTGGCGAAAAGGTCAATGACGCGGTCATCACCGTACCGGCCTACTTCAACGACTCCCAGCGTCAGGCCACCAAAGATGCCGGCAAAATTTCCGGTCTGAACGTTTTGCGTATTATCAACGAGCCGACCGCAGCGGCTTTGGCTTATGGCCTCGACAAGAAGGAAGAAGAGAAGATTGCCGTTTTTGACCTCGGTGGCGGCACCTTTGATATCTCCATTCTGGAACTCGGTGACGGCGTCTTTGAGGTCAAGTCGACCAACGGCGACACCTTCCTCGGCGGCGAGGACTTCGACCAGCTGATCATCGACTACGTTGCCGATGAGTTCAAAAAAGATCAGGGGATCGACCTGCGCGGCGACAAAATGGCCCTGCAGCGTCTCAAGGAAGGTGCTGAAAAGGCCAAATGCGAGCTTTCCTCTTCCATGGAGACGGACATCAACCTGCCCTTCATAACAGCGGACGCCACGGGTCCCAAGCACCTCAACATCAAGTTGACCCGTGCCAAGCTAGAAAGCATCTGCAGTTCACTGCTCAACAAGCTGACCGGCCCCTGCAAAATGGCCCTCAAAGACGCCGGCCTGTCCGCTTCCGATATTGACGACGTTATTCTCGTCGGCGGCATGACCCGCATGCCGGCGGTACAGGCTAAGGTTAAGGAAATCTTCGGCAAGGAGCCCAACAAGGGCGTCAACCCTGACGAAGTCGTCGCCATCGGTGCTGCAATTCAGGGGGGTGTTCTCAAGGGCGACGTCAAGGACGTCCTGCTTCTCGACGTGACCCCTCTTTCGCTGGGCATCGAGACGCTCGGCAGCGTCATGACCAAGCTGATTGAAAAGAACACCACCATCCCCTGTAAGAAGAGCCAGGTCTTCTCCACCGCTGCCGACAATCAACCGGCAGTCTCCGTTCATGTCCTGCAGGGCGAGCGCGAGATGGCTAACGACAACAAGACCATTGGACGTTTTGAGCTGACCGACATCCCGCCGGCACCACGCGGTGTGCCCCAGGTTGAGGTCACCTTCGACATAGATGCCAACGGCATCCTCAACGTTAGCGCCAAAGACCTTGGCACCGGCAAGGAGCAGTCGATTGTCATCACGGCCTCATCCGGCCTTTCCGATGATGAGATCGAAAAAATGGTCAAGGATGCCGAATTGCACGCCTCTGAAGACCAGAAAAAACGTGAGATGATCGAAACCCGCAACCAGGCTGACGGTCTCGTCTACACCACGGAGAAAGCCCTTAAGGAACATGGCGACAAGGTTGATGATGAGACCAAAAAGGGCATCGAAACTGCCCTCGAGGAGCTCAAAACTGCCATGGAGGGTGATGATCCGGACGTGATCAAGAGCAAGACCGAAGCCCTGGCAACGGCATCGCAGAAGCTGGGTGAGGTCATGTACCAACAGGCCCAGAGTGAAGCGGACGCCGACGCAACCGGTGCCAAAGGCTCCGAGCAACAGGACGATGTGGTTGACGCGGAGTTCGAAGAAGTCGACGACGAAAAGAAAGACTAAACCAGCAACAGGGAAAGATCAGGCCAGGGCCTCGGGGGAGCAATCAAAAACGCCCCTTGAACCCCTGGCCTTTCCCCGTTTTACCAGTGAACAGACCGGGTTCGCTCCTGCCGCAAGGATCCTATTTTGGCCAAACGAGATTATTACGAAATACTTGAAGTTCACCAGAATGCCAGCGACACCGAAATTAAAAAGGCTTATCGCAAGCTGGCCCTGAAGTGTCATCCTGACAAAAACCCCGGCGACAAAGTGGCAGAAGAGCGCTTCAAGGAACTTTCCGAAGCCTATGCAGTCCTCTCTGACGGACAGAAGCGCGCCCTTTACGATCAGTACGGCCACGCTGGAGTTGACCAGCAAAATGGCGGCTTCTCATCCGGCGGTTTCGGAGGGACCCCCTTTGAAGACATCTTCGGGGATATTTTCGGTGATATCTTTGGCGGCGCGGGCGGCGGTCGTCGTAGCGGCGGCAGGCGCGGGGATGACCTGCGCTACAACCTGACCATCAGTTTTGAAGAAGCCGCTTTCGGACTCGAAACCAAAATCAAGGTGCCGCGTCATCAGCCCTGCGAAACCTGCGATGGCTCCGGCGCCAAACCGGGAACCAGCGCCGAGACCTGCAGCACCTGCTCCGGCAACGGTCAGGTTCGCTTCCAACAGGGCTTCTTTTCCCTGACCAGAACCTGCCCCGACTGCAACGGCGAGGGCAAAACCATCTCCGACCCCTGCAAAGACTGTCGGGGCACCGGCTTGACCCGCGGCCAAAAAAACCTCTCACTGAAAATACCTCCTGGTGTAGAATCGGGCATTCGTCTCAAGATGAATGGCGAAGGCGAGCCCGGAGCCAAAGGCGGCCCGGCCGGGGATCTTTATGTCGTGATTACGGTTAAGGATCACCCGATCTTCCAGCGTGAAGGCAACAATCTGATTTGCGAGATTCCCATCTCTTTCCCGCAGGCCGCACTGGGCTGTGAGCTTGAGGCGCCAACCCTGGAGGGAAAAGTCAAACTCAAGGTTCCTGCCGGCACCCAGAGCGGCAAGATTTTTAAATTGTCAGGGAAGGGGATTCCTGTTCTGCAGGGCTACGGCCGCGGTGATGAACTGGTCATCGTGCGAGTCGAAACACCCACCAGCCTGACCCATCGGCAGGAAGAACTGCTCAGCGAATTTGCCAGGGAAGCCGGCGAGGATATCCACCCGATGGGCAAAAGCTTTTTTGACAAGGTCAAGGAGTTGTTCGGCTAATGCGCCTTCAGATCACCAGCTTCTTAATGCTTATGCTGCTTATCGGGGTGTCGAACACCCTGGCACAACAGCCGCTTGCAGCAACGGCCAGGCAGGCCGAGATGGCCTTGCAGAAAGCTGTTGATCAGTATCAGTCAGGCCAACTGAATGAAGCCGCCGTGCTGCTGCGCGGGTTCGTTATCAGCAACCCCGATTCCATGCTGGTAGATCAGGCTTATTACTATCTGGCCAGCATCAATGCTGAGCAAGGCGACCCAGCCACGGCGATCAGCTACCTTAACAAGATATCGGCACAGGGTCAGAGCCCTGTCACCAGACTGCTGCAGAGCGAACTGCTGCTACAGAGGGGCGACGCGACTCGCGTGGTGGAGCAACTCTTGCCGCTGCAAACAGACAGCTGGACCCTGCCTGAGCGTCAGGCGCGCTTCCTCTCCCTGGCGGAAGGCCTGGCCCTGCTCGAAGAGCCCCTTAAGGCGCTTTACTTCTACCAGCAGGCGCTGGTGACTGAAGGCAGCGAGACGCCTCGCGAGGTTTTAGCCCGCATCTACACATTGATGAGCGCTCACTTCAATGAAGCCGATCTTGCCGAAGCCTCCTTTATGTATCAGAACAAACCGGTTGCCTATCTGGCTATGCTGCAACTGGGCTGGAGAGCTCTCGCAGCAGGTCAGCAAGAACTGGCTCAGGAGTGGGTTTCTGCAGCAATGATGGCGCCTGCCGGCTTTGCCTATCGCGAAGAAGCCATGGCTCTGCAGTCGCAGCTTGGCGACCCGGCTCAACTGCAACGGGCCATAGGTGTTCTGCTGCCTTTAACCGGGCGCTACGCCGCATTTGGCCAACGCGTGCAACGCGGCATGGAATTGGCGCTGGAGGTTTTCCGCCCGCACATTCCGGTGCGCCTTATCTTCCGCGACACCACAGGTGACGAAACAGTTGCCGCACAACAGGTTTCGCAATTAGCGATCAGCGACCGGGTCATCGGCATTGCCGGCCCTCTGGTTGGCAACGCCGCACTGGGAGCGGTCAAGCGCGCAAACCAGGAACGCATTCCTCTTCTGACCCTGTCACAGAGAGAAGGCCTGGCCGCCTCAAGTCTTTACACCTTTCGCAACTCGCTGACACCACAACTGCAGATTCGTGCCTTGCTTGACTATGCCATGGAAGAGCGTGGCTTCACTCAATTCGGCATTATGAATCCGCAAACCCGGCAAGGCCAGCAGCTTGCCGAGCTTTTTCGGGAGGGGGTGTGGCGTCGAGGGGGCGAAATCGTCGCAGAAGAGAGTTATCTCACTGACCAGACTGACTTCCGTTATCAGGTCAGGCTACTACAGGGCCTCGACCCGAATGCTCCGGATGAGGAAGAACCGCCAACAGACCCCAAAGACCCCGATTTTGTCCGCAAGGAAGACCAACCACCACCGCCCTTCGAGGCGCTCTTTATTCCGGACTACGCCGACCGCATCAGCCTGATTGCACCGCAATTGGCTTTTTATGGGCTGGAAGGCATTCAACTCCTCGGCACCAACGGCTGGAACGACAACGAGCTACCCAAACTGGCCCGCCAGTTCGTCGAAGGGGCGGTCTTTACCGATGGCTTTTTCCGCTACAGCAGCTACCCCTTTATCCAGGAATTTGTTGAGCTTTACTTCAATCGTTACCAGGAAGAACCAACCATCCTGGAAGCCCAGGGCTATGACACCGTCGGGATTCTTCTGAGCCTGCTCAACGACCCGCAGCTGCAAAGTCGTGAGGATCTGCGCCGTGCTCTTGCGCGGATGCAGAATTACCCGGGAGTGACTGGAGCGACCCGTTTTGACTTTATTGGCGAAGCCGAAAAGGTCCTGTTTTTGTTGCAGGTACAAAACGGCACGATTGTCCAGATCAATTAACCTCCTATCGACCCCTCTGGTATTTTCTATATGAGAAAGTCAGTTTCCCGGATCCTGGCGCTACTGTTAACTCTAGCCCTTGCGGCCTCGTGTGCGGAAAAACCGTCCCCAATTGCTGATGAGTCAGCCTCGCAAGGAATCCCCGTCGGCATCACCGGACATGTCTTTGACGGTAAAGCCAGACCGGCGACAGGCGCCTATGTCTACGCCTACCGCAATATGCGAGGCAACCTGCGCGGGCCAGCTGACTTTGAGGCCGAGGTCGACAAAAACGGCCGCTACTTTCTGGATCTTGTCGAAGGGGATTACTACCTGGTGGCACGCATGCGTCAATCGGGAGCCGATGCAGGCCCGCCCAAATCTGGAGATGCCTGGGCCCTGCCCTCCCAAAACCCTATAGAGGTCGAACCTGGAAAAGTCACAATTATTGATTTCAGCCTGCAGGGCATTGCTCAACCCATGTTGATGCGCGAAGGCACCCTGACCAGCGGAGAAACCGGGTTTAGCGGCCAATTGGTCGACGCTGACAATCGACCGCTGCCCGGCGCTTTTGTCATTGCCTACCCCGGTGAGGACTTTCAGCGCATGCCCGAAGCAACCTCTCCTGCCGTCGGCGATGATGGCCGCTTTCAACTCTTTGTCGAACGCCCCGGTCAATGGTGCCTGGCCGCCCGGACCCGGACTCGAGGTCAACCGATTGCCGGCGAGCCTTACGGTAAATTAGCAGGGGGCGAATCGGGTTGCCTTGAAGCTGTCACCGGCAGAATTATCGACGTGGGCAGAATTCGTCTGACCCCTTACAGACAGTGACAAATCCGGCGGTGGGTTGCTCTTGAGAAAAGCCTTTACAGAAAAGGATCCTTTAGTGTACTTTTCCTGTTCTGCGGAGAGGTGACCGAGTGGCCGAAGGTGCTCGCCTGGAAAGCGGGTGTACCGCAAGGTACCGAGGGTTCGAATCCCTCCCTCTCCGCCATATTTAACATAAAACACGCATTACACACGTCATTTCCAGCAGCAACCTTGTCTTAACGTATTTGCCGTCAGAAGTGACAGCCGGGTCCCGCGCAACGGACGGCCGTGAACTCCGTCAGGCCCGGAAGGGAGCAGCGGCAGCGGCCTCAGCCGTGTGCCGCGGGGGTGCCTGGCTGTCACTTGTGCCGGCAAGTCGCCGGTTACGGTTCTTGCCATCAGCCGAACTGAGAGACAATGGCCTATCTGGTTCTCGCCCGTAAGTGGCGTCCACAAAATTTTACCGACCTGATCGGCCAGGAGCACGTCAGCCAGACTCTGGCCAACGCCATCCGTTCCGGTCGCATTCATCATGCCTTTCTGTTTACCGGCGCACGGGGTGTCGGCAAAACCTCTGCCGCACGCATTCTCGCCAAAGCACTCAACTGCGACCAGGGTCTCTCCGATCAACCCTGCGGAACCTGTTCGTCCTGTACGGAGATCACCGCCGGCCAGGGCCTTGATGTTATTGAAATCGACGGTGCCTCAAATACCGGCGTCGACGATGTCCGTGAATTGCGTGAGAATATCCGTTACCTGCCGAATCGCTCCCGTTATAAAATCTTCATCATTGACGAAGTTCACATGCTCTCAACCAACGCCTTCAATGCATTGTTGAAGACCCTCGAAGAGCCTCCGGAGCATGCCAAGTTCATCTTTGCCACAACCGAGCCGCACAAGATTCCGATCACCATCCTGTCACGCTGTCAACGCTTCGATTTCCGTAAGATCCCCCTGGCCAGAGTTGCCAGCCGGATGCGCGAGATCTCAGACGCTGAGCAATTGAGCATCTCCGACCGTAGCCTCGGCCTGGTTGCCAGACAAGGCGAAGGCAGCATGCGCGATGCACTCTCCACCCTTGACCAGGTGATCGCCTTTTCGGGCGAGCAGGTGGACGATGAAGCTGTACAAAGCCTGCTCGGCATGGTTGATCGTCGACTCTTGCTCGACACGGTTGAGGCCGTACTGCAACGGGACAGCCGCCGCGCCCTTGATGCCGTACGTCGTGTCGACCAGCTTGGCCTGGCCCTGCGCCGTTTCACGCAGGACCTGCTTGAGATGTTTCGCGGTATGGTCATCTGCAAGGTCGTTGAAGATCCTGCAGAGATGCTCGATCTGGTCGGCGAAGAACTAAAAGATCTGAAGACTCTGGCAGAGGACGCGTCCCTTGACGACCTGTTGCGCATCGTTACCCTGCTCATGAAGACCCAGTCCGAGTTGACCACCAGCAGTTTCCCTCTGCTGACACTTGAAATGAGCCTGGTCCGACTGGCGACCCTCGCACCGGCCCAGGATCTGGCCAAGTTGATCAGCCACATCGAAAGCCTGGAGAAACGTCTGAACACAAGCCCTCTGCCGAAACCCCAACACCCGGCGCAGCGACCAGGCTCAAATCCGGCCCCGAATCTCAGCCCGACTCCGGCCCCCGGCCAGACCAATCCAAAGCCAAGCCCGGCCCCCCCGCCAAAAAAGCCTGAAGCCCCCGTCGCCGCATCGACCGAGAGCAAGGGTTGGCAGGGGCTGGTTGAGCAAGTCAAACAAAACCGCCCGATGCTTGGCTCGGTACTGGAACATGGTCGTCTGCTCAAGCTGGAGCTTCCGATTATCGAAATTGGCTACGCCAGGGGATCATTCATGATCAGTCAGCTGCAGGAGCAGGAGACCAGTCAGGACCTCGAACTTTTGACAGCAGCCTACTTCGACCAACCGGTTAAGCTGCGAATCCTTGCTGTCGATATGGAGCAGCAGAGTGTTGGGCCACCCTCTCTGGTGGAAGAACGTCAGGCCAAAGAAACGGATCGCATGCGCCGGTTGCGCGAAGACGCCATGGACCACCCGGCGCTGAAATCGGTACAAGCTATTTTCGGCGGCGAAATCAAAAAAGTCATCCCCATCGACAAGGGCTTTGTTTAGAGATTATAGTAAAATGTTTGTTTGAGGAGCGCGCGGTAACGGCTGCAGAAGAAGGCCCTCATCCATATATTTTGATCGTCAATGACCGAGCAGCCCTGACGCTGGCTGCCGAAGAACGGAGGAATCAGATGGCAAAAGGTGGTATCGGCAACATTATGAAGCAGGCCCAGCAGATGCAGCGCCGCATGGCTGAACTACAGGAAGAGCTGGAAAACAAGCAGGTTGAAGCCTCCTCCGGTGGTGGCATGGTGACGGCTGTGGTCAGCGGCAAGCAACAACTTCTCAGTCTGAAGATCGATCCGACAGCGGTCGACCCGGAAGATGTGGAGATGCTTCAGGACCTGGTGACCGCAGCGGTCAATGAAGCGATCAAGCAAAGCCAGCAGATGGCTCAGGAAGAGATGGGCAAACTGACCGGCGGCATGAACATCCCGGGACTCTTCTGATCGCAATTGTCGGCGGATATTCGCCATAAGCTGAGAAAAAAGAGCAGGTGGATCAGATTGTCTTCAAGCCGGCGGCAGTTGAACGCATCCAACTTAATCCTTGCATTGGCCGTTTTTTTTAAGCTAAAGTAAATTTCTTTATCTTTGCTAAAAAACGTCAAAGGAATTTTTTCAGTGATACGAAAAAAATTTGGCGCCCTTAAAATATCTTCGGAATCTCATAAACTGTTGAATTCCTGCGAGAAATCATGTTAGACTCAGTCCCGTCTTTCACACGATTGACGGCGGAATTGGCCAAATTTCCGGGGATCGGCAACAAAACGGCAACCCGGCTGGCCTTTTTCTTGCTCCGCCAATCCAGGGCTCAGACCGAGGCTCTGGCAGAAGCAATTTTAGACCTGCAGCGCAATACCAGGTTCTGTTCCATCTGTTTTCATATCACGGAACAAGACCCTTGCCCGCTTTGTTGTGACACAAGACGGGACGAGAGTCTGGTTTGTGTTGTCGAAGAACCCCAGGCCCTGATGGCAATTGAACGCAGCCGTTCTTTTAAAGGCCGCTATCATGTGCTGCACGGGGCCCTGTCTCCACTGGACGGCATTGGTCCTGAAGATCTCAAGATCAGCCCGCTGATCAAGCGCCTTGAGCAAGGCGGGGTAGAGGAACTTCTTATCGCAACCAACTTTACGGTTGAAGGTGACGCCACGGCCCTTTACCTGGCAAGGCTTGTCCAGCCTCTCGGCATAAGGGTGACGCGTCTGGCCTATGGCATCCCGATGGGCAGCGAACTCGAATATGTAGATGAAGCAACGGTCAACCGCGCTGTCGAAGGACGACGTGATATCTGATTCGCAAAACATATCGTAAACCCGATTCATCGATAAACATTCATCGATAAACCAAGGAGGAAGTCTGATGTCCAAGAAAATGGTCTGTATTGATGGCAATACCGCCGCGGCGCATGTAGCTCATGCGACCAATGAGGTGATCGCCATCTACCCCATCACGCCTTCGTCAGTTATGGGCGAGGTCTCCGATGCCAAGAGTGCCGCCGGTCAAAAGAACATCTGGGGAACCATTCCCAAAGTCGTTGAAATGCAATCTGAGGGCGGCGCCGCAGGTGCAGTCCATGGTGCTTTGCAAGCCGGTGCCATGACCACAACCTTTACCGCCTCTCAAGGTCTGCTTCTGATGATTCCGAACATGTTCAAGATCGCTGGCGAGTTAACGCCTACGGTTTTCCATGTGTCGGCCCGTGCGATTGCAGCTCAAGCGCTGTCGATCTTCGGTGACCACTCCGATGTTATGTCCTGCACCTCCACCGGTTGGGCTTTCCTCAGCTCCAACAACGTTCAGGAGGTCATGGACTTCGCACTCATCGCCCAGGCCTCGACGCTTGAGTCGCGCATTCCCTTCCTGCACTACTTCGACGGCTTCCGCACCTCGAGCGAAGTACAGAAGGTTCACCAACTTTCAGAAAACGACATGCGCTTCATGATCAACGACGAACTGGTTCGTGCTCACCGCGCCCGCAGCTTGTCACCTGACCATCCAGTGCTGCGAGGCACCGCACAGAACCCTGACGTCTACTTCCAGGGTCGTGAAACCGTTAACAGCTACTACGACAAGCTCCCTGCCATCGTTCAGGAGCAGTTTGACAAGTTCGCCAAACAGACCGGCCGCCAGTACAACCTCTTCGACTACGTCGGCGCCCCCGATGCCGAACGCGTTGTCGTCATGATGGGCTCAGGCTGCGACACCATGCATGAACTGGTTGAACACCTGGTTGCACAAGGCGAAAAGGTCGGCCTGATCAAGGTTCGTCTCTTTTTGCCCTTCAATGTTGAAGCTTTTGCCAAAACCTTGCCGGCAACCGCCAAGAAGATCGCTGTACTTGACCGCACCAAAGAGCCGGGTTCCATTGGCGAGCCTCTCTACCATAACGTGCGCACGGCCTTCGGCGAAGCCATGGCCGATGGCCTGATCTCCTTCAAAGGTTACCCGCAGATCGTTGGTGCCCGCTATGGTCTCGGCTCCTACGAGTTCAGCCCTGGCATGGCCAAGGCTGTGCTCGACAATCTCTCCAAAGACAAGCCGATGAACCACTGCGTCGTTGGTATCAAGGATGACATCACCGGTCGCAGCCTCGATTTCGACGCCAACTACAAAGTCCCGTTCGACGGCTACTCGGCAATGTTTTACGGCCTCGGCTCCGACGGTACCGTTGGCGCCAACAAGAACTCGATCAAGATTATCGGCGACAGCACCGACAACGAAGTTCAGGCTTACTTCGTTTACGATTCCAAAAAGGCCGGCAGCATGACCACCAGTCATCTGCGCTTCGGCAAGCAGGAGATTCGTGCTCCGTACCTGATTACCTCGTCCGACTTTGTCGCCTGTCACAACTTCTCCTTTTTGGAGAAGTACGACATGCTCAAGAATGCCAAGCAGGGCGCAACCTTCCTGCTCAACAGCCCGTTCAACAAGGACGAGGTCTGGGCTCACCTGCCGAAGAAAGTTCAGCAGGCGATCATCGACAAAGAACTCAAGTTCTTCGTTATCGATGGCGTCAAGCTCGGCAACCAGATCGGTCTCGGCCCCCGCATCAACGTCATCATGCAGACCGCTTTCTTCAAGATTTCCAAGATCATTCCACTCGAGCAGGCAGTGCGTGAAATCAAGGATGCCATCGTCAAGTCTTACAGCAAGGCGGGCGAGAAGGTTGTCAATATGAACAACCAGGCCGTCGACGTCGCCCTCGAGAACATTCAGGAGGTCAGCGTTCCGGCCAGCGCCGACAGCACAATCGAAATGACGATTGGCCAGTGGGACGGCACTCCGGATACCGTAAAGAATACCCTCGGCCCGATTATTGACGGTCTCGGTGATCGCCTGCCGATCTCGGCAATGCCCGCCGACGGCACTTTCCCGACCGGTACGGCTATGTTCGAAAAACGCAACATCGCCATCGAAACCCCGGTTTGGGACCAAGACCTCTGCATCCAATGCGGTATCTGTTCTTTCGTCTGTCCGCACGCTTCAATCCGTATGAAAATTTACGACGAGAAGGAACTCGCCGGCGCTCCTGAAACCTTCAAATCCTGCGCAGCACGCGGCAAGGACATGGGTGACAGGAAGTTCACCCTGCAGATTGCCGTCGAAGATTGCACCGGTTGCGGCGCCTGCGTCCATAACTGTCCGGCGAAGAGTAAAACCGACGAGCGACACAAGGCGATCAACATGCAGCCTCAACCGCCGCTGCGTGACACAGAGCGGAAGAACTTCGACTTCTTCCTCGGCCTGCCCGACACCGACCCGGCGCTCTTCAACAGCGCTACCCTCAAAGGCAGCCAGCTGCTGCCGCCGATGTTCGAGTTCTCCGGGGCCTGTGCCGGTTGCGGAGAGACGCCGTTCGTCAAACTCTGCTCTCAGCTGTTTGGCGATCGCATGGTCGTCGCCAACGCCACCGGCTGCTCCTCGATTTACGGAGGCAACCTGCCGACCACACCCTGGACGACACGTAAGGACGGCCTTGGACCGGCATGGAGCAACTCGCTGTTTGAGGATAACGCTGAATTCGGTTTCGGTTTCCGCCTCGCCATCGACAAGACAACCGAGTACGCACGCGAGCTGCTGGTCAGGAACATGGCTTGCGGTTGCGCGGCCTGTCAAGGCAGCGAGAAACTCAAGCAAGCCATTCTTGATGCCGACCAGTCTTCGCAAGCACTGATCGAAGAGCAGCGGGCTCAGGTCGCCAAGCTCAAGGCGATCCTGGCCAAATGTACCCACGAGACAGCGCCGCAGCTGCTCGCCGATGCCGACTACCTGGTCAACAAGTCAGTCTGGATCCACGGTGGTGACGGCTGGGCCTACGACATCGGTTACGGTGGTCTGGACCATGTCCTGGCTTCCGGCGCCAACGTCAATGTCCTGGTCATGGACACCGAAGTCTACTCCAACACCGGTGGTCAAGCATCCAAAGCGACGCCGATGGGTGCCGTGGCCCAGTTCGCCGCAGGTGGCAAGAAGATGCCAAAGAAAGACCTCGCCATGATCAGCATGACCTACGGCAACATCTACGTCGCCAAGGTCTCGTTGGCCAACCCGGCCCAGGTGGTCAAGGCCATGCTCGAAGCAGACTCCTACGATGGACCATCGCTGGTCATCGCCTACTCGCACTGCATCGCCCACGGCATCAACATGACCACCGCCGTGGATGGTTGCAAAGAAGCTGTCAACTCCGGCTACTGGCCGCTGTTCCGCTTCGATCCTCGTCTGGTTGCCGAGGGCAAAAACCCGCTGCAGCTCGACAGTAAAGCACCATCGATCAGCTTCGAAGAGTTTGCCGGCAAGCAGAACCGCTTCCGCATGCTCAGAAAGAGCAACCCCGAGCAAGCCGAAGCGTTGATGGAGGCTTCGGCGAAAGATTTCGCCGCCCGTTTCGATCTTTACCAGAAACTGGCCGAGCTTTCAGCCGACTGCGGCAAATAACAGCTGCAGGCAACTGTGAATAAAGAGCTCCCGGCCGAACCGCCGGGAGCTTTTTTAATCTGCGCTTCCCAGGGGGCGAAGACCTTCTCTTGAAAAAACAGAAGGCCAGCAGAGATCGAAGCCTGCGACATGCCGATACACGTCCATAAAATCGGGCAAAAACCCTTGATAAAGGACAGGATGAAGTGCTATAAGGGCTATTGGTGAAGAACCCCCAACAGGAGAACCAAGTATGCTTGAGCCACAGAACAACTCCTTTGTCATGTATGACGAGGAATTCCAGCGGATCAGCGCAGTCATTGAAAAGCTGTTGCGCGAATCCAATGCCAAAGTCATCTTCCTGGTCGATAAAAACGGGCAGCTGATTGCCGGCTGTGGTGAAACCGAGCATCTCGACACGACCAGTCTTGCATCACTGACCGCCGGCAACATCGCCGCTACGGGCGGGCTTGCCAAGCTGATTGGCGAGAAGGAGTTCTCCATCCTCTTTCACGAAGGGGAAAAAGACAACATTCACATTTCAATCATCGCTCAGCGGGTTATCCTGGTAGTTATTTTCGATCATCGCAGCTCTCTCGGGCTTGTCAGACTGCGCGTCAAAAAAGCAAGTGACGAATTGGCCGGCATTTTTGAAGATCTTGCGGTCAAGGCGGCGGAAGTTGAGAAGGCCGGCAATGCCGACAGTCCCTTCGCCGAAATTACTGACGACGACATAGACAACCTGTTCAGCTAAGGATATCGGACCATGTCTTTCATCAACTACGCATCTCGCGAAATCAATTGCAAAATCGTCTATTATGGACCTGGTCTATGTGGTAAGACGACCAATTTGCAGTTTGTTTATCAAAAGACTGCTCCAGACGCCAAAGGCAAGATGATCTCTCTGGCGACAGAAACCGAGCGCACCCTGTTTTTCGATTTTTTGCCACTGGCCCTCGGTGAAATTCGCGGCTTCAAAACCCGCTTCCACCTCTACACGGTTCCCGGCCAGGTCTTTTACGACGCCTCACGCAAACTGATCCTCAAAGGCGTCGATGGTGTGGTTTTTGTGGCCGACTCTCAGGAAGAACGCCTCGACGCAAACATTGAGAGCCTCGACAACCTCAGGGTCAACCTTGAAGAGCAGGGCTACGAATTGGAAAAACTGCCTTTCGTCATCCAGTACAACAAGCAGGATCTGCCCAACTGTACGCCCCTCGATGAATTACGCGAACTGCTCAACCCCGACGGCGTCCCCGAATTCACCGCTTGTGCACAAACCGGAGAAGGTGTTTTTGAAACCCTCAAGGAGGTCGCCAAGCTGATCCTGCTTGAACTCAAAAAAGGTGGCTCGGGCGGTTAAAAAAGACCTCTTCAAGACCAGACAATTAAAGCCCGTATGCGGAATGCATGCGGGCTTTTTTATTGGCCATTGACCAAGAACTTTTATGCAGGATTATCCTTATCCCGGATGAACAGCGGGCTCCTGTTCCAGTCTATCCAGCAAGACCTCGGCAAGATCTTTCGGCTCTAACCGTCCCTCAAGCTCTGCGCCCTTGATGCCATCCTCGAACATGCTCAAACAGAAAGGGCAATTGGAGACAAGGGTCGGCACACCGGCCTCGGCAGCCATGCGCACACGCTTGTGGTTGACCCTCTCGCCCAAACTCTCTTCAGCCATGATGAGACCACCCCCGCCCCCGCAACAGAAGGCTTCGTTGCGGGACTTTTCCATCTCGAAGACCTTAGCCCCTGCGCGCTCAAGCAACTGGCGCGGCGCATCATACAGATCATTGTGTCGCCCCAGGTAGCATGAATCGTGGTAGGTGCAATCCAGCTCTGCAGCATTGAATTTCAAGCGTCCCTCGCTGACAAGTCTTTCGAGAAAGACGGTATAACTCTGGACCGGGATGTCAAAGTCCATGTCCCGATAATCTTTTGCCAGGCTGTTAAAGCAATGGGGACAACTTGTGACCACCTGCTTGACCCCGTAACCCTTCATCA
This sequence comes from Deltaproteobacteria bacterium, assembly GCA_024636215.1. The sequence goes on along the minus strand of JAGXHL010000045.1, from coordinate 62,051 downwards.
AGGCGACATTCTCTGCGGCCAGTGACTGGTACAGATACTCATTACCTATTTTGCGCATCGGTTCGCCGCAACACTTCTCTTGTCTACCCAGAATACCGACCTTGATCCCCGCCGCCTGACAAAGTTGAATAAAAGCTCTGGCAATCTTGATGTTGCGCCTATCGAAAGAAGCATAACAGCCGACAAAATAGAGGATGTCCACATCGGCATCTTCAGCCAGAGGTTTGACGCCCAGATCTTCGGCCCAGTCACCCCGCGAAGCAAACCCGATTCCCAGAGGGTTACCGTTGACTTCGGTCTGTTCCATCGCAGCCATCACTTCTTCTCCGGGGAACTCACCCTCCATCAGCACCAGGTGACGGCGCATCTCAACAATCTTGCCGACATGCTCAATCAATGCCGGACAGGATTCCTGGCAGGCAAGGCAGGTGGTGCAGGACCAGAGGGCCTCCTTGTCACAAGCCTCGATCAGATCCCCTTGCGCATCAGCAAAGGCAAGCCTGCCAACAGTCTTGACAATCTCCATGGGAGACAGAGGCTTTTGCGTGTTATGCGCCGGGCAGCGTTCCTGACAACGTTGGCACAATGTACAGGCATCGGCATCAAAGATATCTTTCCAGGTTAAATCAGCCACCTTTGCAGCACCGAAGCTCTCTGCCTCATCATTGTCCATATCAAGGCTGACCAGCTTGCCGCTCGGCCCTTTGTCGGCAAACAGTATATTCAGGCTGGTGGTAAAGATATGCCGTAACTTGGTGGCTGGGATCAGCACAATAAAGGCCATCACCAGAAGCAGGTGAAACCACCAGACGTAGAGATGCAGCGAGAGCAGGGTTGCTTCCGACAGGCCGGACATCGCCCTGGCAAAGACCAACCCGACTGGCGACCAGGAGGCAAGAGGCGAGCCGAGCTCGGTGACCGCCATGCGCGCCGCTTCGATAACAAAACCGCTGAGCAGGATTCCAAAGAGGAGACCATGCATCATGGCGTCGTCAGGCTGGCTGTCAAGTTGATGACGCCGCAGCAGATAGCGTCGCAGCAGTAACCCGGCCAGCATTATCAGGCAGACCAGTCCGGCCAAATCCAGGATCAGAGAAAACCACAGATAGAAGGTTCCCTTAAGAAATTGAACCCCAAACAGAAGGTCGGTGAAATCAGCCTGCAAGAAGATCAGGCAGGTGCCCAGAAAGAGCAGCAGGAAACCCCAGAAGAACAGAGCGTGAGCGGTACCCGGCCCGCGGACACGCAAGACGAGAGTCTGCAAAAACACGGCTTTGCCCATCTCGGCAATTCTGGAGGAGAGGTTATCAGTCCGTTGCAGAGCTTTGCCTATCTTGTAAACCTTGACCCGCTGCAGGAAACCGGCAACCATGACCCCTATGGCAACCAGGGTCAACAGGTACATCGGCACCAGGACCGCTGCACCACGCCCGACATTCCAGTAAATTTCTCGCGTAAGTTCCATAGTCCCTCACCCGTCAATCCGTTACAAGCAACCCTCTTGATGGCATCCACTCCAACAGCCTGATCACATACACAATATGGACTTTACAATGATCTTGTAATCGGCACCAGACTAAACAACTGCAAGCCTGACGCTCTGGTGCCAGAACGCAGCACAAAAGCAGCGACTCTCCATCATCATCACGTCGCCAGGAAAGAGACACACAAAAGTGTTGACACAAAAAATCTCAAGGTGTATAAAAACGTCCTTCGTGCCTGCTTTTTGCGGTACGGATACAATCTAAAATTTAGTTTGGCTCTGTTTATTCCGCCTTAGCTCAGTTGGTAGAGCAGCGGACTGTTAATCCGCTTGTCGCTGGTTCGAGCCCAGCAGGCGGAGCCAAACCGAAAGGCCCCATGAGCGATCGTGGGGCCTTTTATTTTCTGCTCAGATCGACATCGCTCAGATAGGTTCAAAAGCCTGCCGATTTAACAAAACCTGTAGCTATCGAGGAAAATCATGAACGAGTACAAACTGACCATCACTATGACCATTCAGGACCAGGACGACCCTGCCGCCAGGAAACAGGCAAAGGATATCGCCACCGCCATCCATAAGGTCATAGCGGACGCCGAGGTGAAACTGCAGCAGATTTACCGGGATCAACCGCCAAGAGGGATACGCTTGGACTGAAGACGTACGATGAATGTATCTTTGCCAGATCAGCTGAAAAACTGGGTTGAAGAATGCGTTAAATCTGCCCTATGAGTGGAATAGTTTTATCTCCCAGAGCCAAATTAGACCTAAGTGACATCCGGGATTACACTCTTTTGAAATGAGGCGTTGAGCAAGCTTCCTAGGCTCGTTCAGGTAGAAAATATGCAATCAGGATATTAATTGCAGGAAGTAATGCCAGCCCCGAGAAGACAGTTGCAAGCCCGTAAATATCTGCGACTCGCCCAAGCAATGGAGCAGCTATCCCACCTGCCGCTACGGCAATCCCCAGGGTAACCCCCGAAGCAAAACCAATATGGTTTGGCAGGTATTTCTGACCGAGAACAACGGATGGTGCATAAGTCGCCATGAGTGCGAACCCAATCGGGATGAGTACCAGTAATGCAATTGCCGGATTTTGAATCCAGAGTAATAATGGAATGAGCGGTATCAACATAGTAAACCCGGCAAGGATAATGCGAGTATTCCCAAGACGATCAGCTAAACGACCTCCAGCGAGGTTGCCTATAACTCCTGCTATTGTCATTGCTGATAGAGCAATTCCTCCCGCTACTTTTGTTTGGCCCAACACACTTACCCAATACAAGGGGATAAAGGTTAGAAATCCAAAAAACAGGACAGATCGTGCGGCAATACAAATTGATAGAAAGCTGAAGGCCCTCCATGCATCTTCACGACACCCTTCTCCATTCCTGTCAGTACTCCTAAATGTTGTTTGAACATTCGGTAGATATTTCGTGATGAGTGCTGCCACTAACCCGACGGGGATAAGAAGACAGAGGCTTCCTTTCAAATCAAACCAGAGGATTGCCGTTGTCATGTAAAGTGGCCCTATGGCAAAGCCAAGAGTTCCACCAATCCCGAAGAGGCTCATTGCCTCTGCTTTGTTCTCACCGCCAGACAAATGGACTCTGCGTGCCGCTTCAGGATGGTAAGCCGCAATTCCAACACCACTAATCCCAGCAAGCGTCAGAATCAGATAATAATTATCAACCATCCCGATCATGGCGACCCCAAAACCCGCAAGCAGCAATGCCAGCGGCAATAACCATGCTTTTGAAAAACGGTCTGCTGCATGACCGAAAATTGGCTGAACAACCGACGATGTAATGTTTGCAGCAAATACAATACCGGCGGCTGAGGCATAGGTTAAATCATGTTTGGCAAGCAGGACTGGGAGCATTGCCGGAATTGCCCCCTGGTTGAGATCGGTGACCAGGTGTCCTATTGACAGAAGATAAATGGAACGCTTTTCCATGCAATCCCCAAGCAGTGGTGTGTATTGATTGAGATGCTCTGAATTGACCATAGCTTATATGGCAGCTATCATTCTTGCGCTATGATGACAATAAATAACTCAAAATGGACAAAAATAGTCAATAGCCTACGCATAAAAGCAGAAACGAATTTAACTTTCGGACAGTGGAGACAACAGATCCGATTGCTTGAAGCACTGAGAAGATTAGGAAGACAAGAAGCTGTTACAAGAGTTGCTATTGATCTTGGTTACGACAGCCCTAGTGCATTCATTGCGATGTTCAAAAAAGCTTTAGGGAGTACGCCAGGGCAGTATTTCAAAAATGTAGATTAACGGTTATGCCTTGGGCAGCTTGTCCTGAAAATCCCAGAAAAGGAGTTACCAGATGACATCCACAACGGATAACGATAAGAGACCAACGACTTTTGTTCCGATTGACCCTGATGTCACTATCGGCCATGTTCACCTCAAAGTCGCGGACTTGGAGCGTTCGCTGGATTTTTATTGTGGTGTACTGGGTTTTAAGTTGACTCAGCGATTGGGAAAGAAAGCCGCCTTTGTTGCCGCAGGAGATTATCATCACCATTTGGGCTTGAACACCTGGGAGAGTGAAGGCGGCACGCCTCCCCCACAAGGCACCACAGGACTTTACCACGTAGCGCTTCGATACCCAACCCATGCGGCACTTGCCGATGCTCTTCAACGCCTGGATGCGGCTTCTATCGGGCTTGATGGCGCTAGTGATCACGGCGTCAGCGAAGCGCTTTATCTTCGAGACCCTGATGGGAATGGCCTAGAATTATACTGGGATCGTCCGCGTGAGCTGTGGCCGAAAGACGCAAACGGAGAGCTGCGGATGGTGACCCGCCCACTTGACTTAAACGAAATGCGACGCTTCGCTAAGTGAAATTCCTTTTTCTCAAGCAACAGGATATTTAATTCTCGCTCCAGGTCAGTGGCTTGACGCAGCACACTGGCCACCACCAGTCAGAGGGGCCACAACCGAGTTAATTTCAACGAATTTATTTATTGTTGTGAGAAATTTGTGAGATGTAATCTGTATAGTACGACACTGATTTATTTAAAAGTGTCTCTCCTGTTAAAAGCAAACTCGGAGCAATTCGGGGACGCAAAGCCACGGATCCTCATAGGATCGCCGGGTTGCCTAAGAGAATTCTGTAGATATTTTTCTTATGCCCGTCTTCCGTGTGGAGGAGGGGTTTTTTATTGTTGACTCACCGGCAACAATAACAACACGAAGAAAGTCGATACATAGCACCAACAGGGAAGCTTTTTCACTTGGGGATTGTATGAAAAGGATATGGAGAACAGGGTTTATGCTGGCAGGGCTTCTTTTTTTGCTTATGCCTGCAAGCCTGTGGGGGAATGACGTTCCGGTCATTCGGGTGGCCGCCTTTAACTACTACCCCGCCATCTTTCTCGACGCCGACAACCAGGTGCAAGGGTTTTATGTCGACATGCTTAACGACATTGCCTCACACGAACAGGTCCGTTTCGAGTATGTGTTCGGCTCCTGGAAGGACGGTTTGGAGCGCTTGCGCTCGGGCGAGGTCGACCTGGTCACCAGTGCTGCCTATACCGAAGAACGCGCCACCTTTATGGATTTCGGCCAACAGATTCTGCTCACCGTCTGGGGGGAGCTCTATATCCATCAGGACTCACAAATCATTCCCATCAGCGATCTGCAGGATCAGCCCATTGCGGTCATGCAGGGAGATTATAATGCCCAAGCTTTTAAAGAGCACCTGGGAAAGTTCGGTATCAACAGTCATTTCGTTGAGGTTGCCGATTTTGATGAGGTGTTCGCGGCGGTCAAAAATAAACAGGTCAGCGCAGGCGTGGTGAACTCGGTATTCGGTGATGCCGCCGCAGATAAATATCAGCTGCAATCCAGCGGTATCGCCTTTAACCCCTTTCATATCTATTTCGCTACAGCAAAAGGGCAGCATGCCGGTCTGCTGAGGTTGCTGGACGATTACCTTACTACCTGGCGCAATGACAGCGCATCGGTCTATTTCCAGTCTCGCCTAAAGTGGGGTGCGGTACAGAATGCGGAAGCATTTATTCCTGTTTGGATTGTTAAACTGGCGATTGCGGCAGCTTCGTTATTGGTGATCGGACTGGTTTTTATCGTTGTGTTGCGTTATCGGGTGGATCGAGCAACACGCCGGCTGAAAAAAAATGAAGTTAAGTTGCAAAAAAGCAACCACATGATTCGCCTGCTGCTTGATTCGACCGCCGAAGCAATTTACGGAGTTGATCCACAGGGGCTCTGCACCTTCTGTAATACAGCTTGCGTGCGCATCCTGGGTTATGACAGCGCCGACCAGCTCATCGGATGCAGCATGCACGATTTGATTCACCATTCCCATGCTGACAGCACGGCGATGCCGGCTACAGAGTGTCAGCTGTTAAAAGGTCTGGTGGATCAAGTTCATTGTGATAGTGACGTGTTCTGGCGGGCTGATGGCAGCAGTTTCCCTGTAGAGTACTGGTCGTACCCGATTATTCAGGATGGTAAAAACATCGGGCTGGTGGTCTCTTTTGTTGATATTACCGAACGCAAACAGACCGAAGAGGCGCTTGTCCGACAACAGCGCTCCATCAAGCTATCCAATCGAGTCGCCAATGTTTTCCTGAACTCCTCTCGGAACGATGTCTTTGCTGATGTTCTTGAAGTCCTCCTTGGGGAAATGGATAGCCGGTTCGGCTATTTCGGATACATCGATGAAACCGGCGACCTGGTCTGTCCCTCCATGACGCGCGACATCTGGCATCAATGCCAGGTGACTGAAAAAAGCATCGTTTTCCCCCGATCCGACTGGGGAGGGCTGTGGGGTAGGTCGCTGATGGAGAAGCAGACGTTGGTCGCCAACGAAAAGCTCCGGATTCCTGAAGGACATATGGCCTTGGAGAACGCCCTGGCGACTCCTATCGTGCACCACGATAACCTGGTCGGCCAGTTTGTCGTAGCCAACAAGGCGGGGGGATACGACAAAGATGACCGGGTCCTACTGGAAAGCGTGGCAGCGCAAACAGCGCCGATTCTGTTTTCCATCCAGGAAGAGGCCCGCCAAAAAACAGCGCACGAGAAACTGGAAGCCCAGTTGCAACAGGCCCACAAAATGGAAGCGATCGGCACCATGGCCGGCGGCATCGCTCATGATTTCAATAATCTGCTGTCCATTATCATCGGCAATATCGACATTGTCCAACACAAGCAAAATTCTGGAACCTCGGCCGAAGAAAATGTCGCGCATATAAAAAATGCAACCCATCGGGCGAAAAAGCTTGTAGCACAAATCCTGGCATTCGGTCGTCAGGAAAAGCCTGATCTCGTCTCGATCGATCTGGTCAAAGCTGTCACGGAGTCTTTAAAATTGTTGCGGTCAACGACTCCGGTATCGATTGAAATTATGTCGACGTTTGCTGATGAACCTATTGTGGTCAACGCCGACACAACCCAGTTGCAGCAGGTGATTTTAAACCTCTCCTCCAATGCTGCTCATGCCATGGCTGACAAAGGACTCCTGACGGTCGCTGTAAGGAAAATGGAACTTACCTCTGCTGATATTCCAAAAGCAGGCAACCCGGAACCAGGGCCTTTTGCAAAAATCTCAGTGAGTGATACCGGTACAGGTATGGATAAGCAGACCCTTGAGCGAATCTTTGATCCTTTTTTTACGACCAAAGAGGTTGGAATCGGTACCGGTATGGGGCTTTCGGTCATCCACGGGATCGTTGAACGGCATGGCGGTTTTATCACCGTTGACAGTACTGTCGGTGCAGGCTCTACTTTCCATATCTTCTTGCCGGTGATCAATCAGAATGTGGGCATAAAGCAGACCGACAAGGAACCGCCGTTGCCAACGGGTACCGAAAGGATTCTTTTCGTTGATGACGAAGAAAGTATCGCTTACACGTGCAACGAATTGCTGGAATATCAGGGATACACAGTCACCAGCGTCACGAGCGGCATCGAAGCCCTTGATCTTTTCAAAGCAAATCCTGACGCGTTTGACCTGGTCATTACCGACCAGACCATGCCGGTGATGACGGGTGCGGAGCTGGCAACCGAACTGCTGAAGATACGGCCAGACATTCACATCATCCTTTGCAGTGGCTACAGTGCCAGGGTTTCAGAAGAGGATGCCAAAGGGATCGGTATCCGTGAGTTTTGTATGAAGCCCATGGACATGAAACAACTGGCCACAGTTACCAGGAGGGCTTTGGATGAAGAGGCCAGTATAGCTTAGAGGCTCAATTCCTATACGTCACCACTGCCGAGACGAAAACCGGCGTGTTATTGATAGAGATATTTAGGACGAAAAAATTGTGGCCACCTGGATCAACTCCGGGAGTCCATTTATTATTTGTCAGGGTATGTTAAAATTAACTCATTGAGCCTGGTTTTTGAATTAAGGAGATGTTTAAATGGAAGATGTAATCGGCGTCATAGTTGTCCTGGTTGCAATGTTTGTGCTGTTTTTTTTCCTTTTCCGAGGAAGGTGATCTTTTGGTAATTGGAGGTTTTATTCTTACTGTATTTGTTCTTTTAATCATTTGTGTTTCGGCTTTTGGGTCTTTACATCGAGACCTCCGCTACCCGGAGTGTGGCGAAAAAATGACCTGAAATAAGAACAAAACAAAATCCAGTGCATTTTCAACTCTGGCCGATTCTTTGTTGAACTTGCCGAAGCCTTCTCCCGATAGATTCGGTCGCAGTCGGCAATATGGTCCAACTGAACATCCTGTTTCTGACCCACGGTACTGACCCTGGCATAACCCACTCTCATGCCCATGATGACCTCCCTTTGATAGCTGTTTATTGTTGGGCCATAGATGTTGGTGAGGTAGGTTAAATTTATCGTGGTGAGAGAGTATTGTCTTTCATTGCAGGGGTAGTAAGAACTGCGCATTTCGGCCAATTTCGTACCCTTTAGACAATGCAACAGTATAAATAAGACATCTCTTTGACCTTGCCATTCGATTGCTGTAGATTGGCAAAGTCTTATGTTGCAGTGTGTCACTTGCAGGGATTCTAGGAATCAGGCAAATCTGCGAAATCTGACTCTCATTAGCCGCTGACATAACTTTCAAGACTTCTCAAATTTGACCAAATGTCGTAATTCCGGTAAGTTGCCGAGTGGGTCAGTTGCTTGCTACTGAGAAATTAGGGGGAAATATCGAACGATGACTACAAGCCATCCGTATAAACTGCGGGTGGCTTGTTTTAATTGAGATATCAATATTTCACATGAGCCTATTGCGTATACTGAAAAGCATAAAAAGACACCCAAACAAAAAGTCAAACAAGTTATTTCTGACTGTTATCACCTTTTCTTTTCTTTGTGTCTTTAGCAATGAATGCTACGGCCTTACTTACTTCAAGCCCTCATATGAAGGAAGGGTGATTGACATGAGCACCAGGGAGCCAATAGAAGGTGCTGTAGTAGGGGTTTTTTATGAATGTGAATGGTATGGGGTAATTGAGATGCTTTCCTGTCTAGTCGATTACAAAGAAACCGTAACTGACGAAGATGGATATTTCCACTTCTCTCCATACGTCAGTGTTACGGGGCCACTCACGTTTACTGATAGCGCAACCTTTGTTGTTTATAAGCCAGGCTATAAAAGCGTAAGAAAGTGGGGGCTTGAAAACTGCCTCACCTCTAAATGTGACACTATGGGGAATGAGGAGTTCGGCGTTGTTGTCACGGAAAAAGAAATAGCGCTTCAAAAAGCATATACCCCAAAAGAGAGATCGCTTGCCCAACCATCTTTTGATCACGATCAACCCAAAGATGAGTTCTATTCCAGTAAAGTTCTGACAGCAGAATATGAATTTCTGATCTCGTTGATGGACATCCACTCGCCCTTCCGCAAAATATTTCAAGATAATCGAAATTGGCAAAAGAAGAGAAGAGACCTGAAGTGGACTGTTGAAGAGAAGCTTACAGAGGCGGAAATAAAGACCTTTACAAATGATTTGCTGAGTGATGACTCCTCCGTATCCAGGAATGCACATCGTAAACTCCTTGACGCAGAACTTAGCGTCGTTCCATACATTCACCAGTTGCTGGATTCTGTTGAGCCAAACAAGAGACCCAAAGTAACAAGGCTGCTGGGAGAAATTGGTGATCCTTCTTCTGTAGAGCCCCTTTGTAAAGAGTTACTACCGGAAAAGAATGATGGCTATACTAAAGAACGGCGGGCTAGTTCATGGCGCTTCCCTTCCCAGACAGTTGGTGACGCAAAAGATAGGCAGCCCCCACAAGTTACATACAGCACTATACAAAAGAAGCAGACTACTGAAGATGTCGCTTTAGCTCTTCGCTCATTCCCAAGCGAGAAAGCAGCACAATGCCTCGTGCAAGCTATGCCTGAAGAATCATCACGTGGTGACTATATAAGCACAACATTGGTCGGTTTTGGCAGTCTCTCAACCAAAAATGTTGTTGCTGCACTACCAAATGCGAAACCGCCTATTATTAAAAGAAAGTTGTTAGCCATCCTTGGTAGCATTGCAGATGATTTAGCGTTGGAAACTATATTGTCTGAGGTCCAGAAAACACAAACCCCTAAGGTCAAGCCAACAGAACAAGTTGCAACAGGCGAGGACTTTCAGTACTTAATCCTGCAACTGCACGAAGCTTTGGAAGATGGAGAATTCCGTAAGGTTGAAAGTGCCGTTAACGCACTTGTGAGTAAGGGAGCAATAGTTTTTAATGAGATACAGAAATTACTGAAAAACACGGACCAACGAACACGTATCGTGGCTCTATGGGCTCTTGCAAAGATTAATGATGAAGAGAGTCGCCAGACCTTGAGAACTATGCTGACAGATCAATCAGAAGAAGTGGTCATGATGTCAATATATGGCTTAGGACGAATCGGCACCTTAGAGGACCTGGAGCCGATGATAAAGCTTGCCCAGACTTCCAGTCATCCCGGATATGTTGAGGCGGCAAAAAAGTCAATCGGCATACTTGTTTACAGGTTGACCCATAGCAGCGAAAACCCCTGGCCTTACGATGTCAAGGTTGAGCCTGATAGCCCAGCAAAGAAACCGAAAACCATTCGACAAAAAGACCCATATCCAAACTTAAAGCCAGGAGAAACAATCAGACTCAACTCAAGGATGTCTTACACAAAACCGTTTCCTTCCAATCAGGAACTCTTTGAAGAAGAGTGGGGAGAAAGAGGCCGAGAACCGCTTGATCCTAATGATTTGGGTTTGTACGTTCTTAAAATTGGTACAGCCCGATCTTATAAAAACAAACTCACCTGTTCAGACTCTCAGTTGAGTGAACAGTTGGCACAAACTTATTTCGCTAAAGCAAAAGAAGTGTCTCAGCCACCCGACAATAAACACCGGTGTTATGCAAGTGGTGTTTTGAGGAATCGTGGGGAATACTATAGATGGACTCTTACTACAAATGGGTCAGGACATCTATTCCCTGAACGTGACGATGGAAAAGCATTTTCTGACTGGAAAACAACTCAATACTATGAATGTACTGACTGCTCTGACTTCGTTAGGTAAATGCCACTGGCGAAGGTGGAGGTTATGAGGAGTTGTTGTGTGAAGCCAATTAATACTTTCAGACGTTGGCGATGGCCTATTCTTATTCCTGTTTTGCTTTCATATGGATGTGTGGGCCCTTCACCTGAGGAATTTAAATGGCTCGGAGCAACATTAATATATGGGGCGAGCCTACCCTTTCTTTTAGTTGGGCAGTTTTATAAGAAGGAATTTCCGATCCGAGATTACCCTTCTGGGGCTTTATATTGCTGTGCGTCATAGCACTTTTTCTATCAGTGCTTCCTTTAGCTTCTGAAGGCTCAGCATTTATTGCCATTACTGCATATGCCATAGCCACTTGTTCCTCATCTGCTGTGGTTGGATTTTCACAAAGCACGTTTAGAGAAGGAATCAAAACTCAAGCGAAATTCGTGGCTGTAATATCTGTGATTTTCTTGTTTGATTTTGTATTGTTCGAAGGGTGTTCTGTCAAATTGATTCGTTATTTTAGTAATTACTTTTGATCAAACAAATTATCCTTTACGGAGCGGGAAAAAATAGAGGATTGTGTCAGTTGCACGCCTCTGAATCACTCCAGGGCGTGTTTCATGGCCGAGGTGATTGAGACAGTTCCAGCGCCGAAGTATGTTGGCAAAGATTGACAATTGGCAAAGATTGCCATACGATACTTCTGGAGCCTGAATAGAAAGGAGATAGCTATGGCCACAATGAACATATCCCTACCGGAGCAAATGAAGACCTGGGTTGAAGAATGCGTTCACTCCGGGAGGTACTCTAACTCTTCGGACTACATCCGAGACTTGATTAGAAGAGACCACATAAAACTTGAACAATTGCGACAGGCGTTAATCGAAGGAGAAAACTCTGGGCCATCTACTGGATTGGATCTCGAAGCTTTCATTGCTGACAAGAAAAAGTCCCTATCCTTATGAGTGGAGTCATTTTATCACCCAAAACAAAAGCAGACCTTTCCGATATTTGGGATTACACCTATTCTGAATGGGGTGTTGAGCAAGCCGAAAAGTACGTGCGTGAACTATGGGCCGTAATACAAGAGCAGACCCTTGATCTCACAAAAGCTGTTGATGTTGGTGATGTGAGAAAAGGATATAAGAAAGTGAGATCAGGCTCTCATGCCATTTTCTTTAAAATGACCAGAGATGGTGTCATTGACGTAGTAAGAATATTGCACCAGAAAATGGATTTTGACAGGCATTTTTAATTATTTGATTGTGTCAGTTGCACGCCCCTGAGTCATGATTTCGAGCGTGTCAGCATCGAGGTGGTGAGACATGTGTTTCCGAGCTTCTCAAAAGAAAAATCTCCTTGATTGATACCCGTAAATATTAAACAATAATATATCTACAGCGGCGGAGGTATATTATGCCAAAAAATACAAGCGTAACACTTGGGCCACATTTTGAGGAATTCGTTAGCCAGCAGGTTGCCACTGGACACTATGGTTCAGTTAGTGAAGCCGTGCGGGCTGGACTTCGTCTTCTCGAAGAAAGAGAAACCAAACTTCGTTGTCTGCGTAAGGCACTTGAAGAAGGCGAAAACAGCGGACCTGCTGATTACTCACTTGAAGGCTTGATCCGTGAGCTGGATGCGGAAGACCTGACGTGATGCCACAGTTCTCTCTTACTGAAAAAGCCAAGGACGATTTAAAGAAAATAGCTCGCTTCACTCAAAAACGATGGGGAAAAGAGCAGCGAAATATTTATTTGAAATCGTTGGATAGCTGTTTTCAACAACTTGGCGATAACGCTGCCATGGGAAGACCTTGCGACGAGATAAAGCCTGGCTACTATAAATTCCCTACCGGTAGCCACATTGTTTACTATCGCAGTAAATCGGAAAAGCAGATTGAGATCGTCCGCGTCCTTCACGAATCTATGGATGTGGAATTGCAATTCTCAGGAGAACAATCCAGCTCAAACTAATCCAATGCGGCGTAAGGGGCGTCTCAAGACCTCGTTCCTGAAACAATGACTCTCGCGTTAACAGTTCTCCCTGCAACCTGGATTCGCAGCTCCGCAAAATTCTTAAAAACCTCGCTCTTGACACACTGCGCTGAAAAATTCTTACAAGTTATGTCAGCAACAATTCTTATATTATCTAAGGCCACTGACACACTCTATTTCTTCTCATAAATCACGATTAAAAGTATTTCCGGAAAGCCAACCGGGGGATTCTTATTAATGCTGTCGCAACTCATGCCTACATATTCTTATAGATCTACAATAGTGACGGTCAGTTTGTACTCGTTCATGCTTTTTCCTCGATAGCTACAGGTTTTGTTAAATCGGCAAGCTTTTGAACTTACCTGATTGATGTCGATCTGAACAGAATCTGAACAGAAAATAAAAGGCCCCACGATTGCTCATGGGGCCTTTCGGTTTGGCTCCGCCTGCTGGGCTCGAACCAGCGACAAGCGGGACCATTCAGGACCAGGACAACCTGCTGCCAGGAAACAGGCAAAGGATCTCGCCACCGCCATCCATAAGGTTATAGCGGACGCCGAGGTGAAACTGCAGCAGATTTACCGGGATCAACCGCCAAGAGGGATACGCTTGGACTGAAGACGTACTCAATGTTTATGTTTGCGAGGGCAGGTTTTAAGTTGCTGGTGTCCCAACGTTGGGCAGTCACCGAGTCGCAATAGCCCGTAAATCATGGGAGAAATAGGCATCGCACCATTTAACGACTCGCAACGGGTAGAGGCTTCACCTGTGGCAGTAAGCAATACTGCAAAGAGATAACCAGTTGTGCAGAGGCCAAGTTTTATCAAAAAGAGTGTGGATTGAGTTCTTTGGATGGTTATAATGATGGGGTGCCGTGTGAGTCGCTATGTATTTAATGCCCAGACACCTGTATTCGGAAAGACTCAAAACAATATAAGAGGACTAAGATGAATAATACCCCTCCTGTTATTTATGCAACTGAGATAAAGCCTGAATGGTTGGATTACAACAATCATATGAATGTCGCTTATTACGTCGTCATTTATGATCGTGCTTTCGAGGAATTGCTTCGCTCTCTTGGTCTGGGAGGGGAACGAGCAAAGACAACTGGAATATCAACGATGGCACTGGAAAGCCATATCACCTACGATAAAGAGGTCTCTCTTGGCCAAGAAGTGGAGATCCGAATGCAACTTGTGGATTATGACCACAAACGCATGCATCTTTATTCTGAAATGTATGTGAAGGGAAATCGCGGATACCTTGCTTCCACACTTGAACAGATAAGCATGTGCGTAGACTTGAATGAACGTAAATCAGCGTCCTTTCCAGTCGAGGTAATGAAGAAAATTAAAATATTGTCGGAACAGCAATCACACTTGAAGCCTCCCGACAACATCGGACGAATCATTGGTATCCGCAAGTAACAGACTAAAACGGGAGTGTTAAGGATTGAGGAATTTAAGACCACAAGATGATGGCGTCGTGGATCGTTTCATAGTGGACATTTTCTTGTAGGTCCGGGTATTCGAGAATCTTGCAAAACTACTAGATTCAGCTTTCATTAGCGGCTGACATAACTTCTGAGAATCGTGGTGATTTTTGACGATTCAGCCGATTTGCTGTAAATTGCCAAGTGTATCAGTTGTTTGGGGTATAAGAATTTAGGGGGAATATGACTGATAACTACAAGCCATCTGCACGACTGCGGGTGGCTTTTCCTTTTTTTGTGCTGTCTGTCAGCGACGAGGCTCTGACACAAAGGGTCGTTAATACCTCAAGCCTAATCAACTAGCGAGTCGAAAAACCAAAAGACCCTTTGAGTGGTGCTGTTGACAGGTCTCTTGATGGGTGCTATTAATTGGTCATAAGGAGGTGCGAGTATGAATGTGAAATTTTCTGAAGACATTGTCCCTTTGACCGATATGAAGGTAAACCCAGGGAAGGTTGTTAAACGTACTAATGAATCTCATCGACCAGTTTTGTTGACCAATCGTGGCCGAGGCGTTGCTGTTGTGCAATCTCTTGATGACTTTGAGCAAGCTGAAGAAGAGAAAGCTTTTATGCGGGCCGTAGTGGAAGGCCTTAATGATCTGGACAACAAAAGTGAGATCAGCCTTGATGCTGCAAAAGCACGTTTGGGTCTGAAGTAGATATGACCGCCCAAATTATTATCACTCTTGCCGAATCCGTAGTTCAAGACTTAGAGGCTATTCGGGAATATTATCAGGAACAAGAAGTCCCAGAGGGCGGAGAAAGATTTATTAAAGAAATAATCTCTTCGGTTGAAGAACTGGCCATGCATCCTGATCGAGGACGGATGGTTCCTGAGTTCAACACTCCTCAACTGCGAGAGTTAATTCATCCTCCCTTTCGAATTGTTTATCGACGTTACAAAGAGAAAATAAGTGTTGTTCGAGTATGGCGGTCTGAAAGGTTGATGCGATTGCCATAGAGAGAGTGTGTCAGTCGGACGCCCATGAAACGCAAAATCGGGTGTGTCAGGACCAGCATTTATAAGAATTGTTCACAGAGGCTGATCTCGTCTCTCATTAGCCGCTGACATAACTTATGAGACAGCTTGAATCGTTTTCAATTAATCGGTGTAATTTACCGAGTGTGTCAGTTGCTTGGTGAGTGAGAAACAGGGGGATACCATGGGACACGCAACCAGTGACTACACAAAGTCCGTAGACATTGGTGACGTGAGAAGGGGTTACCGAAAATCCAGGTCCGGTTCTCACGTTATCTTCTTCAAAGTAACCGATGATGGAATCGACGTTGTAAGGATATTGCACCAGAGAATGGATTTTGAGCGTCACCTTTAGCGGCACAAGTTACTACATCTCAAGCACGGAAAATCCTCGATCTCTGGACCGGGGTCTTTTGTCGTTGCCCAGGTATGCGAGATTTGTCCTTTTCTCTCTACGCTTCTAACAACCGCCGTTGCAAAAGTGATTGCATGTCGCGGCGGCCATCGACAACCAGAAAAACATAGACGTTCTTGCTCACAACTCTGTATATGATGCGGTAGTGCTTGAAGAAAATCTCACGGTATTCGCGAGTTCCGAGTGCCAACAATTCCTTAGGATAAGCACCTCTCTCAGGAGAGCCGGAAAGGCTGGTGAAGGTTGATTCTATCGTCGTGTCCAGAACATACTTCGCATTCTCTGGTGTATCGTGCAGGGAGATATATTCGTAAAGCTCGTCAAGGCCACGTGCTGCGTCATTGGTCAAAAGTACAGTAAACGGCATCAGCGGGCCTGCCGTCACTCGCGGAGGCGTTTGAGCACGTCCGCCGCAGCCTGAACCTTGCCTTCCTCGATCTGTCGGTTACCAAGCGCCAGGATTTTCAAAAGCGCCATTGTCTCCTGGGTCTGTTCATAACTTCCGATGTCCTGCATGACAACCTTGGCTTCGCCGTTCTGGGTGATGACGAGCGGTTCCCGTTGCTCGCCAAGATTCCGCACAATTTCGGCGGCATGAGCCTTCAGGTAGCTTATCGGCTTGATCTGACTGGAAAGTTTCATGGTGCACACCTCTTTCTCAAGCATGACTAAATATAGTCCTTAAATGGGTCAAATGTCAGCATTGAAGATGAAATTACTCAATGGTCCCAAACGACCTTTTCTCGAAAAATAAGCAGCCGCTCGACGTTCGGTGGTCGGATACAATCTTTTTAAGCCGACCGGGCGACAGATTGACTATGACTGTTCAGTAATGGCCGAAACCCCTTCTTCGAAATGAAGGATTACAATAATCGCAGCCAAATTTCGCTTAAGTTATTTGATTAAGGACATGCGTAAAAAAGCCCTCTCCATGGAGAGGGCTTTACTGTTAAAAGCTCATCATCATCCCACCCCCACCAGGCCCCATTGGCCAGGTAATGTTCTGAGTGTCCATGGGACTGGTGAAGTTCTGGCTCATGTGGTAACCGCCTCCGTCATAGTGAGAGCCGAAATAATCATTAACACCATCTCCGTCGGCGTCGGCAAAGACGTCATTGACACCATCGCCGTCATTATCAACCCAGCCAAAACCATGCCGGTAGGGCATTCCAAACACATCATCAAGCCCATCACCGTTAGCATCCTGATAACCCGCCATGTGGCCGTAACCGGAACTCAGTCCGGCGAAAGGACCGCTTGAGAGATCGTTGATACCATCGCCATCGGCATCGATGAAGCGGTCATTGATGCCATCGCCATTCTCGTCCACCCAGCCATATCCATGGCCATAGGGCGTTGTGACCGTCCCGAGGTCATTCACCCCATCGCCGTCCGCATCAGCAAAGAAATCATTCAGACCGTCGTCATTGAGATCAGACCAACCCGGCATCGCCACATAAGGGGTTCCAGTGATGTCGTTAGTTCCATCGCCATTAACATCCCTGAACCTGTCATTCACACCGTCGTTGTCACCGTCACTCCAGCCAAAAGGATGCTGGTAAGGCATGCCGGTGAGATCGCAGATGCCATCTCCATCGGCATCCACAAAGCGATCATTGATGCCATCAGCATTTTCATCGATGAAGCCGAAACCAAAACCATAGGTGCGCCCGTTCAGGTCGTTAATGCCATCACCATTCTCATCGATGAAATGGTCATTGAGACCATCGTTATCGGCATCGATATAACCCTGGTTCATGTGGTAGGTATAACCAGCGAAGTGACGCCCCTGATCACAGACCCCGTCACCGTCAGCATCCGCAAAGTTGTCGTTGAGGCCATCACCATTCTCATCGACCCAACCGAAATGATAGCCATTGAAACCGGTAAAGGTCTGAACCTGACCATTTGCCAGGGTCATGGTGCCGAAATCCAGTCCACGAGAGGCAGCCATTCGGAATTGGAATTCCATCTCCGTCCCGTCGCCCATCTGGATATACAGCGAGTGATCACCATTCGCGACATTGCTGATGGTGAACCGATCCTGGGCATTCGGAACAACCGGATTTGAAGAATCATCGAGGTAGATGGTTGCCGGAATCACAGCAATTGCCGATGTGGGTGTGATCAGGTCAATGAACCGGGATACCGTGTTCGACTCTGTCGTCAGCGCGCCCGTTACCGTCGATGACTGCAAACTCGGGGTCGTCGGAGAATCGCCACTGGTGGGGGCATCATCGCTGCCACCGCCACCGCCGCATGCAGCGAAGGTAAAACCTGCCAAAATCATGAAGATGAAAATGACGTGCCGTTTCAAAGATTTCTGGTACATAATTAAAGCTCCTTTTCTTTGAATTTATACTATAAGACAATTACTTTTCAGCCACTCGCCGGGACAGGTCTTTCCCAACTCCTTTGAGTTGTTTCAGTTCTTTGATTTGTTTGTGCATGACATTCTCCAATGGCTGCAACTTGAATGACGCAGAAGCACCACTTTGCTCATACCCCGCTGAAATGATATAAAGCAACGAACGAGCCAGAAAAAAAAGGGGGATTATGGTAGTGCAACGTTTTGATAACTAAGAGTAAAACGGAAAGAGAGTGGACCGAAAAAGGGGGAAAGCCGTTAGTGAAATCCGTCATACTTGACATATCTGTCACATGCGATGGACAGGTGATGAATTCAACCGCAAAGACTTTGACTCAGTCTCTACCAAGCAAATACACTTTCCTGCAAAAACACTTTTCTTGTCTCTCCCCCTTGCCAATGCTAAAGTGCGGACATTACTTTCCATTGGGGGATCGCAGGAGGGGTACCTGATGTGTCTGACCATTCGTTAAGAGTTATTTGACCAACGACTTGGTTTTGAGGGAGTAGTGATATGAGCGAAGGTGGAGATTCTGATAAACCATCTGGATTCCAAGTAGAAAAGCACTTTGAGTATTTTCTCTGGAACTCACGGTTGCTTGTGATGCTGGCTGTTGTTCCAAGTTTAATAGGTGCAGCGGTACTATTTCTTATTGGTACAGCTGATGTCATTGCAGTAATAATCGCTGCGGCAGAATATTATTTCGCTGGTGGGTCTGGAGATATACATGACACGGTTGTCCCAAAAATTATTATCGCTGTGGATATCTACCTCATCGCAATCGTCCTGTTGATTTTCGGTTCCGGCGTGTATCGCTTGTTCGTCTCACCGATTGATCAAGCGGAAGCTAAAAGCCCACAACACCCTTTCAATGTCCATTCCTTCGACCAGCTTAAGGACAAAATTGCACGCGTGGTTATCTTGGCAGTGATCATAGAGTTTTTCCGCGCCGTCGTCGATATAAGGTTCCAAACACCCTTGGACACCATTTATCTAGCCTTATCTATACTGGCATTAGCTGGTGGGTTGTACTTGATGAGCCATGCACATCGTAAGGATACGAATTGACAATGATTTGATGAATTGGTGCGTTGTGACATGAATTGATAATGCGCCTTAAGCAAAAAAGTCTTATAGAGCAACAACCCCACGAAACCGATCGGATGTCATACCGTGTCGTTTTGACACCGGAAGGAGGAGGTTCCAGAGGTCGGTGAACGATTTATTAGAGAGGTCATCTCTTCAGTTGAAGAATTGACTGTCCACCCCGCCCTTCCCCCTGAAACCAATTCGGCACAAAATTCAGGACGGTTTCCTCATTTCAGAACTCACGATATTCTGACTGGAAAAACTTTCAACTGCCTGACCAACAATTTCGCCATTCCGGCACAGACCGTCGTTAGTTTGTATCGCAATTGCTGGCAAGTTGAACCAAATTTTACCTGCTTTGGCAAATATTCAAAGATCAGGAAACTCTAAACTTCAGCTTATTTTTCTTCATCACGATATCCGGTCTTATCAATAATCAATCCATTCAAAAAATTGCTTGCAATTAAATCACTCCCTGCACTAGGTCCAATGTAAGTTTGATTGGAACCGTCACTCGTATCGTCATTATCTTCAACACGACTCTGGCTGGAATTTACGCGAGGTTGTAAGCTTGTCAGGCTACTGATAATCGATTTTGGAACAGCCCCGGTAAGTATGGTTAAGAAGTTTTCGAGATAGCTCAGGTTGTAATTGTTGCCGCTGTTGCCATCGCTGATTGCCAGGGTGTTCTGGCCGATAACATAATCGCCAACGTTCTCACCGGCGGCGCGGGAGAGAGCACCGCTAAAGCTGTCGCTACCGACCAGGCTGGTGCTGAAACTGTAGGTCAGACTCGGATCGGCGTTGCCATAGGTCTTGCTCTGTGCATCGGCGGTCACCGTGATCGCCTTGGCGGTGATGTCAGCCGATAACCCGGTCTGCTGTACCAGGGTGTAGTTGCCAGCGTCGGTGCCACTGATGCTGTTGCCGGTCACCGTGACCGCTTTGGCATCGCCAACATTCTTGTCCGCAAAGCTGCCGGATGCGGTGCCACCCAAGCTAACATCATCGCTGCCCAGAGCAGTGATGGCGGCTGTTCCGCCCAGAGTGGCGGTGGTTGTGGCATCATAGATCTTGTTGCTGGCGGTCAGGCCGGAGACCAGCAGAGCCGCCGGAGTGATATTGGCGGTCAGGCCGGTTGGCTGAACGATGCTGTAGTTACCGGCGTCGGCACCGCCCAGGGTGTAACCGCTGACGTTGACAGTTTTGCCAGTGGCGACATTTTTGTCAGCAAAGCTCGCGCTGGCCGTTCCAGCAACGCTGAGATCATCGCTCAGCAGCGCGCTTACCGCTGCGGTCCCCGTCAGGGTTGCAGTTGTGGTACCATCGTAAACCTTGTCGGCCACGCTGATCCCGCTCACCGCCAAGTCCTTCGGCGTGATGGTCAATTCCCCGTTCAGGTCGTTGATGGTGTAGTTCGTCGCAGCAAAAGTTCCACCGCTCGCGCTGCTGGCCACAATTGCATAAGGACTGCCGCTGACATCTGCCGTCGCAGCCGAACCGCTGCTCGCCAGATTGACGCTGTCGAAGGAAGCAGCAAATGCTAGCCCCGTGATCAATGACACCCCAGCCATCCACAGAAGCGGGGAAACGGTGGCAACAAAACTGTAGCAGAGAAAGCCCGTAACGAACCTTCGTTCAGATTCACCTGTCTCTACCACTTGATGAATGAAGAACACATCACGGGAATGCGTTCAGTTTTAGGGTGTCAAACCTAGTTTGGTGTAGACACCTATTTGTAGGTTTGACACCTATTTGAATTAGACAGAAATGTGGAATTAAAAAAACCCAACCGGGGATGGCTGGGGTCAGAGATCTGCTTCAATTTGTAAGTCATGCTAAAGAAGATACAAAGGCACAACCAAAGATTTGGTCGTTTTTCCAGACGACTTTGATGAGTTCTTTTGTAAGAGGAATGGGGCTTTCATCTATGGTGTGTCCAAGGATTTTTAAAATTGTTGTTTCTGAATCACTTTCTAAGACGTGCGTGTCAACTTTTGTTACAAGTCTTAGCCCTCCTCTACTTATATCAATTACCTCGGCACTAAAAGTGCTTTTACTGGAAGGTTCTTGCAATAAGCAGGTC
This sequence comes from Deltaproteobacteria bacterium, assembly GCA_024636215.1. The sequence goes on along the minus strand of JAGXHL010000045.1, from coordinate 40,651 downwards.
CCTTCCTTGACGGCGTGACGTTTGTGCTTTCGAGTGTTCTCTATCTTCAGCTTTCTATGCGTTCCAATCAGGTAGCCATTGGGGGCCAAGTCGTCCGGTGCCAATTTGGAGAATTCTTCTTCATACTGCTTGCGACGACACATCAATTGCAGCTGTCCTTCACAATAGCTTTCAACTAACAATGAATATTGTCTGGAAGTAGTTTTGTGCCTGTATATATTGTAGTAGGTACAGTTTTCGGAAAGCTTGCAAGTCATTGACATCCTGAAAATACTAAAAGGGCTAAAGCGTCAACACGATTAGTTATCTAAACAGATAATTCCAAAAGTAACTGTTTTGAGTACTCTATTCAAATAAAAACTTTCTCATTCTCGCATACCAACCTTTAAACTTAGAGATGCCCTAGTCCCGCCCCGGAGCAATCTCCAAGAGGGATTCGATTAGACTGAAGACGGACTCAAGGCCGTGACGGCAGCCGAACAGTCTTTGGTTTAGATTGCCACATTCCAGCTTGACACTGTCAGAATGGCTCCTAAACTTATCTTCAGGGTTCTAAGACCGGCACATTTCTTTTTTCAATATTTAGCAGGATTCCACGGGAGAGTTGATTATGGGCAAGAAAATCGCAGCAATCCTCACCGATTGGTTTGAAGATTCAGAATATACTGAACCAGTCAAAGCGTTTCGGGACAAGGGGCACGAGGTAATTAACGTCGGGCTTGAGGCAGGCAAGACAGTCAAGGGTAAGAAAGAAGGGACCGAGGTTAAAATCGACAAGGCGGTCAGCCAGGTCTCTGTTCAGGACTTCGATGCGCTATTGATTCCTGGAGGGTTTTCGCCGGATAAACTGCGAATAGATGAGAATGCCGTTAAATTCACAGCCGATTTCGTCAAAAGCAACAAGCCGGTTTTCGCCATCTGCCATGCAGGACAATTGCTGATTACGGCTCAGGTCCTGAAAGGCCGCAGGTTCACCGGCTATAAATCGATTGCCCAGGATATCAAAAATGCTGGCGCTGAATTTGTCGACCAGCAGGTGGTTGTGGACGGCAATCTCGTCAGTAGCCGTAACCCGGGGGATATTCCTGCCTTTATCGAAGAATCCCTCAAAATGCTTTAAAAGCTTGATCTTCTGACGCTATGAGGGCGGCCCGAGAGCCGTCCTTTTTTATTCTCGCACTCTGCGTGCCGCAAATCGATTTACCCTGCTGTCACCCCTGATGACATTATGATCGGAATGAACCATGCCCGAGAAAATTTCTGATCGGCGCCAAAGAGGCAGAGACATTTTACATGTGCTTGCCCAGATCGAACTCGGAGTCCTTGCCGTCTTGCTCCTGATCGTGGGGGGATTGTGGGGATTTGTGGAAATCGCCGACGAAGTGATCGAGGGCGAAACGCGCACCCTGGATAAGAAAATTCTGCTTTTTTTGCGCAATGCTGACGATCTCACGGACCCGATCGGTCCCGACTGGTTCGAGGAGATTATGCGTGATCTGACCGCTTTGGGAGGCACGGCCATACTAGTGATACTCACTCTCGCGGTTGCCGGGTACCTTTTGATGCAGCACAAGAAAGGCAGGGCGTTGTTCATGGTGGTATCCATCGTCGGCGGGCTCCTGCTTAGTCTCGCCCTGAAGTACGGCTTCGACCGTCCGCGCCCGGACCTGGTTCCCCATGACTCCTATGTGATGACCAGCAGTTTCCCAAGTGGCCACTCGATGCTCGCCGCTGTCACCTTTCTCACGCTAGGCGGTCTACTGGCCGAATACACCAAAAAAAGAAGGCTCAAGATCTATGTCTTAAGCCTCTCGGTTGTGCTCACCCTGCTGGTCGGCTTCAGCCGCGTTTATCTGGGGGTTCATTGGCCGTCAGACGTACTTGCTGGCTGGACAGCCGGCGCCTCTTGGGCCCTGCTCTGCTGGTTCGCCACCTTCTGGCTGCAAAGGCGCAGGCCGATCGAGGAGGACCTGGAATGATCGCACCCCCCTATCCTTGAGGAGCCTGCCTTATCCTCAACCAACCTGCACAAGACCTCGCAAGATACGCCGGCTTTTGTCAGTACCTGAACCGAAAGATCGCGCAAGCAAATGTGTTCACAATGCGAGAGCTCCGGGGTAAAGCCTGATCTCGGCCTCTCAGCGATCTTTGGCGCTACAGGATTGGGACGAAATGCTGGACGCTATTCTCTCTTTGACTTGAAGAGTTAAGCGGGCTACATTAGCCCTGCCTAAAAAAGGTTGGTCTCCAGGAGGTAAGCGATGGTCGCCTCGCCCGAAAGCTAAAACCCTGTCAAGAATTTAATCGCTGCTGTCGGCATCTCGCTGGCCAGTGTTTTTTCCTTTTTCAGCTCCAGTTTAAAACTTTTTTTTGAGGGTAAGCTTACGCTTTGATCAGGCCCTGGAAATCTTTTGACCGAGGGGGAATGTTCTGATGAACGACCACGTCGCCTGCTTCATCAAGAATGACGACGTACATGTCGTCAGCGCGCAGATCGACGCTGCAGCAGAACCGTCGCTGTAGCCAGGCATAGAATCGCTAAGCAATTATTCGGCAATGCACCGGATTTTATCGTTGGGGTTTCTTGAAGCTTTGATTTATGGAGGATGACATGATGCTATTCGTATCTTACATGAGGCGTAGCCACTGGGCCGGCCAGGTTATTTTTTTGCTGGGCATTGCTTGGGTGTTTACTTTTGCCGACGCGGCTTGCGCAGCGACCGTCTCTCAAACGCCGAGCTTCAGCGCATCCGGCGATGCTTGGTCAGGCGGTACGGTCAGCAATCGGAGTTTTGGACGGAATTTCTCCATCAATCTTTCGGGCAGCGAATCCATCGGCCCAGGGGTTGGCTGTGAAACGATATTGGGGATTACGACTTGTTGGGGAGCCGAGGCAACCTTATCGACCTCGGGAAGCATCGGAGTCTCTCTTAATGCCAGCTTTACAGACCCAAATTATTCAGTGGTGAACCCCTATGCGGTTACCTTCAACGTGCCGGAGAGCACCACTCTGGCGGGGGAGGGCTTTTCCCTTGGACTGACGGCCGCGGCTACCGATACGACGCTGACAACAAACTTCTTAACCCCGTCGGTAAATACGAACTTTTTTATGACTAACCTCGGTGCCAGAGTTTCCGGGGAATTCTGTTTCGCTGGGTGTGTGGATGGTTCCAAGAACCTTCTGGGACCATTTACCAACACAACCACCTTGGTCGGTTTCAGTAATCCCGGCAGTGGCACGACCCCTTCGTTGACTGTCCTTGGAAGCTCTACGCCGTTAACTTTCCCATACAACCAGAAAGTGGCTAACACGGTAACAATCACAATCGATAACGCGAACGTTTCCAAGACCAGTGTGGGCAATGGTTCGGTCACCGCCAGCACTTTGCAGGACGTGGTTAAGGTCAAACCGGACATTAACAAGATGCTGGCAAGAGCAACCGGTATTCCCTTGAACCTCGAGGTAAGTTTTCTCGGTGAAACGCTGGGTTATAAGACGCTCTGGGGGGAAATCACCCCGTCAGTAGGTGTGGATATGGACTCGACCTTCTCCGCCGGGGCCCTAAGCACGGTCCTTAACTTCAATAAAACGATCGGACACTGGAATGACACAGGCCATACGGGCTATACGCTGGTCAATTCGATTTCCTTGAATAGCGATACGTCGCTGTCGGATTACTTCTTTCTCCACCCGGGCGAAACGGTGACCGCGACACCGACGTATTCGGTCGCTAACGGCAGCTTCAGCCACACCACGGCAGCCACCTTGCACGCCCCCTACAGTGTAAAAATATTGGAGGGGAACCTGTCGGGGCTGGGCAGTTTTGGGCCGGTGTATTCCACCAGCGGTGACTTGACGCTGGCAAGCATCACAATCGCCAGTTCCAACTTTGCCATCCCGTTTACTGCAAAGACTGGCAGCACATTTCAACTGACTGCTGATCCGGGTACCTGCAAACCGGCGGGAACTTATGCAGCGGGTTTCGTCTTCGATCCGCTCTGCTCGGGAACGCTGACAAAAAATACAACGGGGACGCTTGAACTGTTTGCAGACAACAGTTATGGAGGGGGGACAAATCTGCTGGGCGGCATCATTATGGTAGAGAAAGACACCAACCTGGGGGCAGCCAACAGTACTCTCACCTTTAATGGGGGCCTCTTGCTGACCCGCAATTTCGATGGGACTGCCTCGGGGATCACCTCATCACGACCAATGGTCGTTCACGCCGGCGGCGGCACCTTTGATACCAACGGCTTAAATTCGACCTTGTTCGGCGCAATCAGCGGGACAGGGGCCTTTGCCAAAAGTGGTACGGGTACCCTGACGCTGGCTGGGGACAACACTTATGGTGGCGTAACCAGCATTATCGATGGAGCCCTGGCTCTGTCAGGAGCCGGAAGTCTGAGCGACCAGACCACGTTGGATGTAAATAGCGGGGCCATTTTCAACATCAGTGCGGCCAATGGTGACCGTAAGGTCGGTTCACTGGGCGGCGCTGGCGACATCCTTCTCGGCGACAGGACGCTGACGACGGGAGGCAACAATCTCAACACAACCTTCGCGGGGATGGTCTCAGGGGCCGGCGGACTGACCAAGGTTGGCAGTGGCACCCAGACTCTTACCGGCACCAACAGTTATACCGGGCCCACCCGCTTTAATAACGGGATCATGAGCGTTTCCGTCGATGCCAACCTTGGTAGCGGTGGGGCCCTTCTTTTTGATGGCGGCGCTCTCCAGTCAACCGGAACATACTCAACCACTAGAGCAACCACGCTCAACAGTGGTGGCGGAACCTTCGATACGGCAGGGAGCGGGGTGACCCTGACCATGGACACGCATATCGACGGCGCGGGAATGCTGACTAAAACCGGCACCGGCCGCCTGGTTTTGCCAGGAAACAACAGTTACCAAGGCGGGACAAAGATCAACGGCGGGACTTTGGCTCTGGTGGGCAGCGGTGCCCTGCACGCCACCGGCGCCGTCACCGTAAACGCGGGGACGTTCGACCTTGCTGCGAAAACGTTCGGAGCGACCATTGGGTCTCTTGCCGGCGCGGGCAATGTCGAGCTGGGGAGCACGTCCCTGACCACCGGGGGCAACGGGGCCGATACGACTTTCAGTGGTAGGATCAGCGGTGCGGGGCCGCTGTTCAAAACTGGTGACGGGACCATGATTCTCTCCGGGACAAATACCTATAACGGAGCGACTAGGGTCAATGGCGGAACCTTACAGTCCGGGTCCGACGAAGTTTTGTACGACAACGGTCATCTCGAGATTGATGGCGGAGTTTTCAACTTGAATGGTTACAGCGAAACGGTCGGCAGTGTGGCGCTCATCGATGGCATTTTGAATGACAGCGCTAACGGTGTTGGCGGTTTGTTGGCCGCGGCAACCTATGATCTTCGGAAAGGGAGCGTCAATGCGGCTTTGGGGAACGGTGTGCTCAACAAGACCACGGACGCAAAGGTCTTTCTGAACGCGGCGGCCCAGGCGTCTGAAGTCACGATTTCGGGGGGTGTTCTGCAATTGGGCAAGGACCAGGTTGTCCACGACATGGCTGCCGTCAAAGTAGAGACTCCTGGTCGACTTGATTTGAATGCACACGCAGAGACAGTCGGCTCTCTGGCGGGGAACGGTGATGTCGACCTTGGTGCTGGAGAACTGACCACGGGTGGCAACGGTGGTGACACGCTCTTCAGTGGCGCGATCAGCGGCACGGGCACAATGACCAAAACTGGAGCAGGAACCATGCTTCTCATGGGGAGGAACACCTACACCGGAGCGACAACAGTCAATGGAGGGATTTTGCAGTCAGGTGCCAGCGAGGTATTGCAGGACAAAGGGCAACTCCTCTTGGAGGCTGGTGGTGCGTTTAATCTGCATGGTTTCAGTGAGACGATCGGCTCTTTGGCTGGTGACGGTGGCGTTTCTCTTGGCGCTGGATCGTTGATCACGGGTGGCAATGATATCGACACGCTTTTTGGTGGCGTGATCAGCGGTGCTGGTACGCTGACGAAAACAGGAACGGGGACCATGGTTCTGTCCAGCGACAATTTGTTTACGGGGTTGACGACCATAAAGACGGGGACACTAACGGTGAATGGTTCGCTGGTTGCGGATGTCCAAAACAACGTGCTTGGGAAATTGATGGGAAACGGTTCTATTGGTGGAATGGTTTCTAATTACGGCGTAATCGCTCCGGGCAACTCAATCGGAACTCTCTCTGTCGGCAGCTATCTTTCTAATGCGGGCTCCACCTATGAGGTGGAAGTGAACGCTGCCGGCAATAGCGATCTGATTGCCGCAACCGGCACGGTGACCCTCAACGGTGGCGCTATAGCGGTTCTAGCCCCGGGTGTTCCCAGTGAGTATCTCCGCCGTACCTTCTACGACATCGTCCACGCGGATGGCGGTGTCATGGGGGCCTATGATTCCGTGACATCCAGCCTTGCCACGCTGTCACCGTTGCTTCGTTACGATGATCCGGATCTGGTGAAACTGATCCTCATGCGCAACGATATTAGCTTTGGTACTCTTGCCGGAGCGCGGACCAAAAACCAAATCTCCGTAGCTGGCGTGTTGACAACCTCCGGCATGACTGCCTTCACGGGAGATCTCGCCGATGTTCTCGATATCTTTGTCGATGACTTGGCTGATGTCGACCGCAGTGCTGCCCTTGATGAAATGGGAGGACAGAAGATTCATACGGCAATGCCGATGGTGGCCTTCAGTCTGATCGAAGGATTTCAGGGCTCGGTTGGAAGCCGTATGAGTCGCTTGCATCAGAATAATCAAGGAGCGATGGCCAAGGTCGACCCTGTTGACGGTGCCACATTGGCCATGGCGGGAGACGTGACCGATCTTGGCCCACTGGACAAGCAAAGCGATAAAAACAAGAATCTGTGGGTTCACGCCTATGGTGTTGGCGGGGATGTCGATGCTGATGAAAATGCGGTTGGTTACGATTATGACGTGTATGGCCTCGCCGTTGGTATCGATTTTCCTGTGATGAGAGGGTTGAATCTCGGCTTTACCGCAGGCTATGCCAATGCCAATGTGCAAACCGATCGGAACGACAGTGGTGATATCGATAGTATGCTTGCTGGCATTTATACCAACTACGAGAATGCCGGGTTCTACCTGGATGGAATGGTGACCTATGCAGACAATTCCTATGAGACGAATCGCACCGTCAATTTTGGTACCTTGAGCCGGACTTCGGAAGTTGAATACGACGGCGAAGAATGGGCAGTTGCTGCCGAGACGGGTTACGTATTTGCGCGTGGCCACTACAATATTCAGCCGTTCCTCGGGTCCCGCTTTATACGCCTGCATGAAGATGGTTTTACGGAGAAGGGTGCAGATGATCTTGATCTGGAAGTGGGTGACCGCACGGTTTACTCATGGACGCTTTACCCAGGTGTGAAAATGAGCCGTCCGATAAAAATCAGCGGAAAGAGCCTGTTTGTCCCGGAACTCAACATCAAGTGGTTACATGAACTGCGTGACAACAACGACACAATCAGTGCCACTTTTGTGGGGGCCCCGGCCGCTGGAAAGTTCCGTGTTGAGGGTGTAGCGATCGATGACGACAGCCTCGAAGTCGGTGTTGGCTTGAAGGTGCTGGATGGTGACACCTTCCAGGTGGGTGTCAACTTCAATACTGAAATCAACTCCGATCGTTCCGCCCGTCAAGCCGAAGTTGGCATGAAGTACATGTGGTAATCCAAGGTTAAGGGCAGGTCCAAGACAAAGGCCGCCTCGTGGAAACGAGGTGGCTTTTGTTGTCTTATCAATCAACACAGGCGAAATGAAAGCGGCTTCTTATTGATAGAGACATTTAGGACGACAATAGGATGGCCACCCCGATCAATTCCGAGTGGCCATTCATATTCATGAAGTAATCGCCCGCGTGTCAGTATTCTTAAAAGTAAACCATGTGTTGCAACTCACCGTTTTTTCACACACCTCCTGTGCCCAAAATTGCACAAGCTCAAAAGTTCCACCAGTTTTACTGAACAGAGCACAACTGTGCTAATCAACAGTTTTTCTGTTTAATGCATTTTTAATCACCTTATAACATCCTGATTTTATTTATTTCCAATAAATATCAATCCTTTGTGTGCCACATTTGGCAAACAAATTGCTCCTAGCCTTCACATCTCATTTTATGCTTCTGCTTTTTCACAGGAGGTGCGGGGCCGTCGCAGTGAGCACATCCCTTTACTGACGGGACGGCCACATGGGCCAAGCAAAAAACCAACCGGATTCGTTTGCCAAAACATAACCACACCTGTTGATCGAAAATTCTTCCCCTCACTGCGGGGGACTCAACATTCCTGGAGAACTTTAGGAGACATGAACATGAACCAAGCTAAACCCTTTTACTGGCTGGCAATATTGATACTGACGGGCCTTCTCAACGCTTGCGGAGGCGGTGGTGGCAGCGATGCACCATCCGGAGACTCAAGCGTTGCCCAGACCAGCGTCACCTCGGGGGTTGCTGTCGACCCTTATATCGTCGGTGCGTATCTTGAAGAAATTTCGGCAGACGGCACAAAACTGCTACAAAGCAGCCTCGCGCCGACGGATGCGCTGGGACGCTTTAATTTCAAGGACCCCGTCACCGAAGGTTCGATTATTCGCCTGAAAGCTTCTGCCAGGGGCATGCACGGCAACGCCCCCTATACCGGCATGCTCAAACACAAGGCCTCGATTGTCGATGATCACTCGGTGGTCATCTCACCGCTGACGACACTGGTGGCTAACGGCATGCCTGAAGACGAAGTGACAAGGATGATGGCGGATGCCGGCTTGCCGGGTCTGACCATCGAGGACATCTATACTGACCCGATCGCCGGCCTTGAAAACCGGTCCACAGGCGTAAACGACGCCATGCTGCGCAACCTGCAAGCCAACATGGCGGCCAACGCCTACATGGAAGCGACCGACAACTTCAATTACAACGGAGCACCCTCCGCTGGCGCCAATCTACAAATGAGTGACATGGTCGAAGCGGTACAGGAGACTCTCAATGCCAACCTGTTTAATCAGTTGGCAAGCGAGGTCGGCAATGGCTTTGTTCTCGACGACCTGATCAACACTGCGGCCCAGCTCAATCGCACCATCGTCAGCCAGATCCGTCAGGAGCTGGCCAATGGCGGAGCACAGCTTGCGGCCAACCGGGTTGACCAGATCGTCTCCGGAGCCATGGACGAGGCCCTCACGATCGCTCAGAGCGTCTTCCAGGTTCGCAACGGTGACGACAGTCTTGTGACGACGCCCGACCCGGTCACTCCACCGGTCACTGCTCCGGTGACTCCGCAAACCGGTGAGGAGCTTTATGCGGCCGAATGCCAGGGCTGTCACGGCAACCTGCAAACCACGAGAATCAGCAACCGCAGCGCGGCCGGTACTCAAGCAGCGATTTCTGGCGATATTGGCGGGATGGGCGATATTCTGCTGACCCCTGAAGAAATCCAGCTGATCGCCGAGGCCATGTCAGCGCCTCAACCACCTCCAGTACAGCCGCCCCAACTCCGCAACGGCCAGGCCGTTTATGATCAGGACTGCGCCGGATGTCACAAACTGGGGACGCATGATCCTGTCGGAAATATTGACCTGTCTGGTCTGGGCGGAGCCCTTGTCACCAAAATTGAGGTCGGCCACATGGGCAAGAATCTGCCGACCCAGGAGCTCAGCTCCCTGGCTGACTTCGCAGACACCTTCACCCCGCCGGCGCCACCCGTTGTGCCGCGCAACAGCCAGACTGTCTATAATGAAAATTGCGCAGGGTGCCATACGCTCAACGGCTACGATGCCACCGGCAATATCGATCTCGCCGGCATGGGCAGCACCGCAGCAAGCAAGGTGCCAAGCGGGCACGGTGGCAGCGTATCGACCGAAGAACTGACCAACCTGGCGGCATGGCTCGACAGCTGGGCGCCGGTTCCTCCTCCAGTCATCGCACGTGACGGCAAGACCGTCTATGACAGCAACTGTGCCGGTTGCCACAAGCTCTATGGCTATGATAGCTCCGGCAACATTGATCTCGCCAGCATGGGCGAGGCCACAGTCAGCAAACTCGGTGCCGGGCACGGCGGCACAATCGCCGCCGATGAGGCCACCAATGTCGCCAACTGGCTCGACACCTGGACTCCGGCACCGCCACCGGTGGTCGACCGAAGCGGCGAAACGCTCTACAACGAAAATTGCGCCGGCTGTCACAAACTTTACGGCTATGATGCGGCCGGCAGCATCGACCTCGCCAGCATGGGTGACGTTGTCCCTGCCAAACTGGCAACTGGCCATGGTGGCACAACGACCTCCGGCGAAGTCACCAATATTGCCAACTGGCTCGACAGCTGGGCCCCGCAACCGCCGCCAGTAGTCGCCCGTAACGGCGAAACCATCTACACCGAGAACTGTGCCACCTGCCACAAGCTCTATGGCTACGACGCCAACGGCAGTATCGACCTTGCCAGCATGGGGAATACCGCCCTCGGCAAACTGGCCGCAGGACACGGCGGCGCCGTCTCAAATGATGAGGGTGTCAATCTGGCCACCTGGCTCGACAGCTGGGCTCCGGCTCCGCCACCAGTGGTCGATCGCACCGGTCAAGTTGTCTACGACGACAACTGCGCCGGCTGCCACAAGCTCTACGGCTATGACAACGCCGGTAACATCGACCTTGCCAGCATGGGCAATACGACCGTTACCAAACTCGGCAGCGGCCACGGCGGCACGGTCTCCAGCGGTGAAGTGACCAACATCGCCAACTGGCTCGACAGCTGGGCTCCGGCTCCACCACCAGTGGTCGATCGTACCGGTCAAGTTGTCTACGACGACAACTGCGCCGGTTGCCACAAACTCTACGGCTATGACAGCGCCGGTAACATCGACCTCGCCAGCATGGGTAATGCGACCGTTACCAAACTCGGCAGCGGCCACGGCGGCACGGTCTCCAGCGGTGAAGTGACCAACATCGCCAACTGGCTCGACAGCTGGGCTCCGGCTCCACCACCAATCGTCGACCGCACCGGTCAAGTTGTCTACGACGACAACTGCGCCGGTTGCCACAAGCTCTACGGCTACGACAGCGCCGGTAACATCGACCTCGCCAGCATGGGTAATGCGACCGTTACCAAACTCGGCAGCGGCCACGGCGGCACGGTCTCCTCCGGCGAAGTGACCAACATCGCCAGCTGGCTCGACAGCTGGGCTCCGGCCCCGCCGCCAGTGGTAACACGCAACGGCGAAACGGTTTACAACGACAACTGCTCAGCTTGCCACAAGGTCAACAGCTATGACGCCGACGGCAGCATTGATCTGGCGGGTCACGGCGCAATCGTTGCAAACAAGCTGGACACCGGTCACGGCGGCAGTGTATCGGCGGATGAGCAAACCAACCTGGTTAACTGGCTGAACACTTTCCAGGCCAGCGATCCCTACGCCGGGGCCTGTGACAGCTGCCATGGACAACCCCCTATCGGCAATGCTTTCCCGAACACCGAAGGCTCTCACGGCGTACATACAGCCCTGAACGGCTTAAGCAGCAATTGTGCAGCCTGTCACTCCGATGCTGCTCACAACTACCAGATTGATCGTGACATCGCGACGGTCTGGAACGCCAAGACTGGCATCGCAACCGGCAACAGCAACAACACCTGCTCGAACATCAGCTGTCATGGCGGCAAGACCACGCCGGTCTGGGACGGTGGCTCGATCAATGTCGACACCCAGTGCAGCGCCTGCCACAGTTACGGCACGGGCCAATACAACAGCTACTATTCCGGCAAACACAAAAAACATGTCACCGACAAAGGTTACGCCTGCTCGGCGTGCCATGATGTCGACCGACTCAGAAACGGGCACTTCACCAACCTGGAGACCAGGACCTTTGAACAGGCGCCTTCAGCAACCATCAAGAGTTCGCTGAGCTACTCAGGCGGCCGATGTGCCACAGCGAATTGCCATGGCGGGGAAAGCTGGTAAGAACCAACATCAGCGACTGAGCGTCATCGCAACAGTTTGTCATGAACGGGGCAGGTGGTTGATACCACCTGCCCCGTTTGCCTTCATCCGACCATCACGATCAACAGGAACCATTATATTTTCCCGCTACAGCCGGAAGGCCGCTTTCTAACCACTGATCTCGCAATAGAGCAAGCCCAATCTTCGTGGCTTGCAAAAGTCTGCCAAGAGATCCTGATGTAGTCGTGAGAAGCCTAAAAAACATGCAAAACATCAGACCGCCTGCTTTTTTGCTTGATTGCAAAAAGGTTTTGCAGTAAAAAAGCTTACTGCATAATAAATAAGCAGATATGTGCACAAAAAGGAGGCACCATGCCAAACCAATTAGACGAGAAGGTCGCACCAATCTTTCAGGATGTCCTGGCACGCAACCCAGGGGAAACAGAATTCCATCAGGCCGCCCGTGAAGTCCTCGAATCACTCGGCCCCGTTCTGGTTAAGCATCCCGAGTTCGCACACCACAAAATCATTGAACGTATCTGTGAACCGGAACGTCAGATTATATTCCGGGTTCCCTGGCGGGATGCTACGGGCGAAGTGCAGATTAACCGAGGCTTTCGGGTTGAATTTAACAGCGCGCTGGGTCCTTACAAGGGCGGACTTCGCTTTCACCCCTCCGTCTATCTCGGCATCATCAAATTCCTGGGCTTTGAGCAGATCTTTAAAAACGCACTGACCGGCCTGCCGATCGGTGGCGGCAAAGGTGGCTCGGACTTTGACCCGAAAGGCAAGTCCGACGATGAGATCATGAGCTTCTGCCAAAGTTTTATGACCGAACTTTATCGGCATATCGGTGAGCACACTGACGTCCCTGCGGGCGACATCGGCGTCGGCGGGCGCGAAATCGGTTATATGTTTGGCCAGTACAAACGCATCACCAACCGTTGGGAAGCTGGTGTTCTTACCGGCAAAGGCCTCGACTGGGGCGGCTCCCTGGTGCGGACCGAAGCAACCGGCTACGGTGCTACTTTTTTCGTCGATGAGATGCTCAAGGCACGCAAGGATTCTTTCGGCGGCAAGATCTGCTCGGTCTCCGGTTCAGGCAATGTTGCAATCTATACGATCGAAAAGATTGTTGAGCTTGGCGGCAAGGTCGTAACCTGTTCCGATTCCAATGGCTATATCTACGACGAGAAAGGGATTGACCTGGCGCTCCTGCAGCAACTCAAGGAGGTCGAACGCCGCCGCATCAAGGACTATACCCAGTATCGCAAACACGCCAAGTACGTGCCAAAAGGCAATATCTGGGAAGTCCCCTGTCAGGTGGCCATGCCTTCGGCAACCCAAAACGAGATTAACGGCGCTGATGCCAAGGTACTGGTCAAAAACGGCTGTATCGCTGTTGGCGAAGGGGCCAACATGCCAACGACTCCGGAAGGCGTCAAAGTCTTCCTTGAAGCGCAGATCGCCTATGGCCCGGGCAAAGCGGCCAACGCGGGAGGGGTAGCGACTTCGGCGCTGGAGATGCAGCAGAATGCCCAGCGCGACTCCTGGACTTTTGAGTACACCGAGAAGCGCCTGCAGGACATCATGAGCAATATTCATGAACTCTGCTACGAAACGGCAATTGAATACGGAACTCCCGGTAACTACGTTAACGGTGCCAACATTGCCGGGTTTATCCGGGTTGCCAAAGCCATGGTCGCTTTTGGTGTCGTCTGATATTGAAAGGTTTATTACCCAGGGCCGGTTATTGCCGGCCCTGTTTTTTTTGCGAAATGTCTGTAGAGTTAAGTCTTGAGACAGCAACACCCCCACGGAAATTTGAAACAACTCTGCTTGAAAAGATCGTCTGACTTCTCTTGAGGATGTTCGTACAGGAGTGTCCATGAATGATAAATGGGTGACAACAGGCTTTAATGGTCTTGATGAAATCCTTGATGGACTGCGTATCGGCGACAATGTTGTCTGGAAAGTTGACAGCATAGAAGACTACCAATATTTCGTCACTCCCTACGTCAAGCAGGCCCTCGCCGAGCAACGTGAGGTCATCTACTTCCGCTTCGGTCAACACCCTGCCGTAGTCGACCCGGAACTGCCTGTCGAAACCTGTGTGCTCGATCCACGCCAGGGGTTCGAACCATTTGCCTGTTCCATTCACGAAACTGTCACAAAAAAGGGCGTGGGCGCCTTCTACGTGTTCGACTGCCTGTCTGACCTCTTGTCCGCCTGGGTCACCGACCACATGATTGCCAATTTTTTTCATGTTACCTGCCCCTACCTCTTCCGTCTCGACACGGTGGCTTATTTTGCCCTGCTGCGCAATCGCCACGCCCACAAAGCAATAGCTCGCATCCGGGAAACGACCCAGATCCTGCTTGAACTACACAACCGTGACGGACAACGCTATGTCCACCCGCTCAAGGTCTGGCAACGACATTCTCCAACCATGTTCCTGCCACACCGTCAAACCGGTGACAGCTTTGTCCCCCTTGCCAACAGCCTTGAGGCAACAGAACTGCTGGCAAAAACCTATCGGCAGGAGCAGGAGGCCGGCAGCCGACGGCTCGATCACTGGCATCGGCTCTTTCTTCAAGCCGAGGAGCTGAACTCGGCAGCCGTCTCAACAGAAGAACAGGCCAGCATGGTGGAGCATCTTTGCCGTCACCTGATTGGCAGGGAAGAGAATATCCTCAATCTGGCACGGCGATACTTCACACTGAACGACCTGATTTCCTATAAGGCGCGCATGATCGGCACCGGCTTTATCGGTGGCAAGGCGGTCGGCATGCTGCTGGCGCGGCGGATCCTTGAAGCCCAGCCGGAGACCGACTGGTCCGAGCGTCTGGAGCAGCACGACTCCTTTTTTGTCGGCTCAAACGTCTACTATTCATACATTGTCAACAATGGCTGGTGGGAACTTTACGCGGCGCAGAAAACAACAGCAGGCTATTACGAGGCCGGGGCCGAACTTCACAAGAAGATGTTAACCGGATCTTTTCCGGAGCAACTGCGCGAAGATTTTCAAAGCATGCTCGACTACTATGGACAATATCCAATCATTGTGCGTTCGAGTTCCCTGTTGGAAGACAGCTTCGGCAGCGCTTTCGCCGGTAAATATGACAGCTTTTTCTGCGCCAATCAGGGCTCACCGGAAGATCGCTACCAGGCCTTTGAAGATGCCGTCCGCAAAATTTACGCCAGCACCATGAGTGAAGAAGCCCTGACTTACCGTCAGCAGCGCGGTCTTGATCAACAGGTTGAACAGATGGGACTGCTGGTTCAGCGCGTCTCCGGTTCTTACCACAAAGACTACTACTTTCCTGAACTGGCAGGGGTCGGGATCTCGTACAATACCTTTGTCTGGGACAAGCACATGGATCCCAAGGCCGGCATGTTGCGGCTGGTGCTGGGGCTGGGAACGCGGGCCGTCGATCGGGTTGAAGGCGATTACCCCAGAATTGTTGCCCTCGATGAACCGATGAAACTGCCGCTGAAGGGCTATGAAGATATTCGTCGTTTCTCGCAGAAAGATGTCGACCTGGTCAACATCAGCGCAAACGCCCTGCAATCTCAGCCGCTGTTCCGACTGGTCAGTGAAGGAGTCGACCTCAACCTGGAGGCTTATGGCATTCCCGATCAGGAAACCATCTCCAGGCTGAAAGAGCGAGGTCGGCCGACTCAAGACGTCTGGATTCTGACCTTTGAGACGCTATTGAAAAGAACCGACTTCCCCTCGCGCATGCAGCGGCTCCTGAAAACCCTCGAACAAGCTTACCAGTATCCTGTTGATATCGAATTCACCGTCAACAGAACCAGGCAGGGCGTAGCCAAGATCAATCTTCTGCAGTGTCGACCACTGCAGACCAAGGGGCTGAAGAAGCGCATCAGCCTGCCGGAAAATACCCCGCCGGAAAAAATCTTCTTTGCCTCCGAGGGCGGTTTTATGGGGGGAAATTCAGCCCTGGCGATCAAGCGGGTCATCTGGATTGATGCCAAAAAATATTCGCAGCTCTCACTCTCCGATAAACATGAAGTGGCTCGCCTGATTGGTCGTCTCAACCGGCGCATAGAGGATCGGGAAGAACAACCGACCCTGTTGCTC
The DNA here is from genome assembly GCA_024636215.1 of Deltaproteobacteria bacterium. Next base: position 24,572 of record JAGXHL010000045.1, on the reverse strand, counting down.
GGTCCGGGCCGTTGGGGAACCTCAACACCCTCGCTGGGTGTGCCGGTCAAGTTTTCAGAAATCAACAACATGACCGCCATCGGTGAGGTTGCCTTTGCTGAAGGTGACCTGATGCCCGAACTTTCTTTTGGCTCCCATTTTTTTCAGGATCTGGTTGAAGCCGACATCTTTTACCTGGCCCTCTTCCCGGATACTTTCCCCTGCACGCTTAACAGCGACTGGCTCTATCAGCGGACCAACCTTCTGGAAGGTCTGATGCCGGGCAGCGGTCGATTCAAGCCAGTGGTCAAGATTGTGGACGTTGCTTCCGACAACCTGCTGATGTTGGCGGATGTCGTCTCACAACAACTTCTCTGCTGCCGGGTTGATCAGATATGTGGCAATCCAGCTTTGTCCCGTTGCTCTTGCGAGATTTTAATCTGTAGACCCTTTTAATAAGGCTGAATTGCAAAAAAAGCTGTGTTAGGATGCACTGCTGTTTACTTATGCTTCTCTTCTTGGATAACGGAATGCCACGAACATGACGAACCCTGCAGAGACACTGGTGGAAATCTTCTCTGACGGTGCCTGCTCCGGCAACCCGGGGCCAGGCGGCTGGGGAACCATCCTGCGCTGCGGAGGGCATGAGAAGGAGTTCTCCGGTTTCGATCCGGAGACTACCAACAATCGCATGGAGTTGATCGGTGCGATTGCCGGCCTTGAAGCCTTGAAACGCCCGTGTCGGGTCAGGCTTACCACGGATTCGCAATATGTAAAAAAGGGCATGACCGAATGGATTGATGGCTGGGTCAAGCGCGGCTGGAAGAATTCCCAGAAGAAAGCGGTGGCCAACCGGGACCTCTGGGAACGTCTGCTGGCCTTGACTGCGCAGCACGAAGTTGAATGGTGCTGGGTGCGCGGTCACGATGGTCATGTCGAAAACGAGCGCTGCGACGCCCTTGCAAGAGCTGCCATCGATGCGGCTCGCATCGGTGTTTAACCCTTTGTCCACAGTGGACTTGACGCGGTTTTATGCTAGGCTGGTTCAAGGCTTTAAATGAACGACCGCGCAGCAAACTGCGCAGAACCAGACCCGCTCTTTTGATTACAGCTCCAAGGTTATTCTGATGTTATTCGGGAGGGTTTCTTACTGAGCATATGTCTCCTGCCAATCCTTCACAACTGATGATAGCACCACCGGACTTTGAATCTTATCTGGCCCTGGGAATCTATAGTTGCATAGCAATTTTCCTGGTTGGCGTCCTTTTGCTGCTCTCCTGGGGGCTTGGCCACAAAACCCGTTCACGGCAGAAACAGCAACCTTACGAATCGGGGATCCTGCCCCTCGACAATGCCCGCCTCAAAGGTCCGGTGCCTTTCTATCTGGTGGCAATCTTCTTCGTTATCTTCGATGTCGAGGTGATCTTTGTCTCCTCATGGGCGGTCGCCTATGATCGTCTCGGCTGGTCCGGCTTCGCCCACGTCTGTTTCTTTATTTTCATCCTTTTCCTTGGCCTGGTTCACATCTGGAAAACCGGCGCCCTCGACTGGGAGCCAAGAGCGCAGCGCGAGCGACGCGGAACGGTTAATGAGCACAGAACGCTTGATTCTCAAATAAAGCCTGATGTACAAAACCCGCAGGGGGACGCAACATGAACGATCAGTTGCCGCCCAATGTCATACTGACCACTCTGGACGACGCCATCAACTGGGGCCGTAAAAACAGCCTCTGGCCGATGTTCTTCGGCCTGTCCTGCTGTTTCGTCGAGATGATGACCAGCATGACTCCGCGCTTCGATATTGCCCGCTTCGGCGCCGAGGTCTTGCGCAGTACCCCGCGCGAAGCCGACTTGATGATCATTTCCGGAACCCCTTTTAAAAAGATGGCTGCCAGCATGCTGCGCGTCTACGAGCAGATGGCCAACCCCAAGTGGGTCATTGCGATGGGCAGCTGCGCCAACTCCGGCGGCATGTACGACGTCTACAGCGTCATGCAGGGCGTCAACCAGGTGCTGCCAGTCGACGTTTACGTGCCCGGCTGCCCGCCGCGTCCGGAAGCCTTTCTGCAGGGGTTAATCCTGCTGCAGGAAAAGATCGCAGCTGAAGAGCGCCCAGCCCGCAAGGTGCTCGGCATGCAGGGCGGCAGTGAGGGCACAGACGGGCCGCTACTGGTAGACGGTCTCAGCAAGAGCCGCGACACCCGGGGGCCCGGTTTCGGTAACAGCCCGAACCGCGGCACCTCCAGCCAGGCGCCCAACTTCTGGGGCAGTCGTGCCGAAGAGATATGGCGTCCGGACCAACCGCGCGTTGAGTTTGTCGCCTCAACTCCCGACCTGCGCAAAACCCTGCACGAACATTTTGGCGAGCGGGTCCGTGAAGATGCCAAGGGCGCGGATATGCCGACCTTCTGGACCGATACGGAGACCGCCCCTGAGCTGCTGCGCTTCCTCAAGGAGCAGGCGCCGACCCGGTACCGGCGTCTCGAGGACCTGACGGCGATCGATGAACGGACGCGTAAAATACGTCCCGCTCACGATTTCACTCTGGTCTACCATCTCCTGTCTTTCGACGACCCCGGCTATCTGCGGGTCAAGGTGCCATTGCTGGGCGAAACGCCGAGTGCACCGACGATGACCGATGTCTGGACGACGGCCAACTGGTACGAGCGCGAGGCTTTTGATATGTTCGGCATCGACTTCAAGGGACACCCCGATCTGCGCCGCATCCTCATGCCCCACGACTGGCAAGGCCATCCCCTGCGCAAAGACCACGTCTGTCGCGCTACGGAGATGGAGCCCTTCACGCCGGAAGCGGCGATGCGGATGGTGCCGCGGGATGCCGAGAGCTTCTTCGCCGGCAAGGAGATGGAGCGGATCGACGATGACACCATGATTCTCAATCTTGGTCCTCACCATCCCGGCACTCACGGCGTTCTGCGCCTGGTGGCCAAACTCAATGGTGAAGAGGTCGAAGATGTCGACGTCGATCTGGGTTATCACCATCGCGGCGCTGAAAAGATCGCCGAACGTCAGCACTGGAACCAGTACATCCCCTATACCGACCGCATCGACTACCTCTCCGGGGTACAGAACAATCTCGCTTACCTGCTGCCACTGGAGACCCTGCTCGGCGTCGAGGTCCCGGAGCGGGCCCAGGTCATCCGGGTGATGCTCTGCGAACTTTTCCGTTTATCCAACCATCTGGTCTGGCTCGGCACGTTCGCCCATGACGTGGGCGCCATGACCCCGGTCTTCTATACCTTCGAGTCGCGGGAAAAAATCTTTGACATCATCGAGCAGATCACCGGCGGCCGGATGCACCCGGCCTGGCTGCGGGTTGGCGGCCTGCCCATGGACCTCCCCGAAGGCTGGAAGCAGACCGTCGATATCTTCACCCGCGATTTCGACAAGCGCATCGATGAACTCGACCGCATGCTGACCAACGGCCCGATCTTCCGGGCACGCACCGAAGGCATTGGCGCCACGACCCTTGACGAAGCGATCGATTGGGGGATGTCTGGCGCCAACCTGCGCGCCTGCGGCCTGGAGTGGGACCTGCGCAAGAAGATGCCTTACTCCGGTTACGAGCGTTTTGATTTCGAGGTTCCCACCGCAACCGGCGGCTGCAGCTTCGCCCGCTATCTGGTGAGGCTCGACGAAATGCGCCAGAGCTTACGCATCGTCAAACAGGCCGCTGCCGAGATGCCGGACGGACCCTACGTGAGCAACGATTTACGCTATGTCTACCCGGAGCGCAATGCCGGCAAAACCGATATCGAATCCCTGATTCATCATTTTATGAACGTGGCCCGCGGCCTGACCCCGCCCCGCGGGGAATGCTATCGCGGCATAGAGTCAAGCAAGGGCGAGTGCGGTTACTATGTGGTCAGCGATGGCGGCAATACCCCCTACCGTTTGCGGATCCGCACGCCGAGCTTTGCCCACATGCAGGTTTTCCCCAAGATCACCAAGGGCTGGATGATTGCTGATCTGATCATGGTCTTGGGAGCGATTGATTTTATTCTGGCGGATTTGGACAGGTAACAGGGCATGCGCAGCGCGTGGCGCGGAACGAGAAAAAACCAAAAACCATGACAGAGCTTCTTCCACAACATCAGATCGACCGTTTCAAAGCCAAAGCGGCGGCGATCACTCATCCCCATGAGATGATCATCGATCTGCTGCGGGCGATCCAGAGCCATCACGGCTGGGTGCCTGACGACGGAGTGCTGCTGACGGCTGAAACCCTCGGCGTACTGTCGATTGAAGTGGAAGAGGTCGCCACCTTCTACGACAAGATTTTCCGACGCCAGGTCGGCAAACGGGTCATTCACGTCTGTGATTCCATCTGCTGTTGGTCAACCGGCGCCGAGATGATCACTGCACATCTGCAACAGGTTCTTGGTATCGGCCTGGGCGAAACCACGGCCGACGGCATCTTTACCCTGCTGCCAACCTGCTGTCTCGGCGCCTGCGGCGAGGCCCCGGCCATGATGATCGGTTTGACCACGCATGGCCTGCTGACAGCCGAGAAGATTGATGACCTTCTGCACAAGGAGCGTGCCGCCGTAGCGGCCGAGGGTTAAGGATATGAACGCCTATACACAGGTTCTATTCAAAAATCGCCGGCCGAACCAGACGGTGCTCTTGCCCGAATACGAGAAAAACGGTGGTTACCAGGGTTTGCGTGCCGCCCTGAAGATGACGCCGGCCGAAGTCTGTGAGCTGATCAAGGACTCCGGACTGCGTGGTCGCGGTGGCGCAGGCTTTCCCACCGGTATCAAGTGGTCTTTCTTCCCCGCCGATCAGCCGGGGGACAAATACCTGGTCTGCAACGGGGACGAGATGGAGCCGGGCACCTACAAGGATCGCCAGCTGCTACTGGCAGATCCTCACCAGCTGGTGGAAGGGATGGTGATCGCCAGCTATGCCCTGCAGACCAGCATCGGTTATATCTTTTTGCGCTACGCTTATGAAGATTGTTTCCAACGGCTTGAGCGGGCGATTGAAGAAGCGCTCGCAGAGGGCTACCTGGGCAAAAACATCCTCGGTTCAGGGCTTGATGTCGAACTGCATGTGCACGGCAGCGCCGGGCGTTACATCCTCGGCGAGGAGACCTCCCAGCTCAATGGCCTCGAGGGCCGTCGGCCCAATCCGCGCTCCAAGCCGCCGTTCCCGGCCCAGCGCGGGCTGTTCGGTCGGCCAACCAACGTCAACAACGTCGAGACCCTGGCTACGGTGCCGCATATTCTGACTCATGGCACGACCTGGTTCCACGACCTGTCACTGAACCCGGAGAGTGCCGGGACCAAGCTGTTTGGTCTTTCCGGGCACCTCAATCGCACCGAATGTTTTGAGCTGCCTCTCGGCATCACCTTGCGTGAAGTCGTGGAAGATTTCGGCGGCGGCGTGCGGGGGGGCAAAAAGTTCAAGGCCTGCCTGCCGGGTGGCGCGTCAACACCCTACCTGACTGCCGAGCACCTTGATCTGATGATGGATTTCAATCCTCTGGAGGAAGTCCAGAGTCGTCTCGGCACAGCAGGCGTGACGGCCTTTGACGAAGAGACCTGCATGGTTGCGGTCACGCGCAATCTCAACCAGTTCTTCGCCCGGGAAAGCTGCGGTTGGTGTACGCCCTGTCGCGACGGCCTGGCGACGATCTCCTGGCTGCTCGACCGTATCGAGTTCGGTCAGGCCAGCTATGACGATCTGGCCATGCTCAAGGACCAGGTGAAAAATATCAAGGGACGTTCTTTCTGTGCCCTTGCCGAAGGTGCCATGGGCCCGGTGGAAGCGCTCTTGAGATTATTTGAGGAAGAGATAGGTGATCATATCCGGAAAGGGCGATGCCCCTTCCGATAGCGATGAGTGCTGAGTTCTGAGCGATGAGGTCAAGAAAGGTTTTCACTCATCGCGCATCGCTTAGCCCTCGGTACTGATTTATTTATGCCTAAACTGACCATCGACAACCTTGAAGTCACCGTGCCTGAAGGGACCAACGTCCTTGAAGCCGCACGGGAACTTGACATCGTTATCCCCCACTTCTGTTACCACGAAGCCCTGGGTTCGGTCGGTTCCTGCCGTTTGTGTGCCATGATGTTTGTTGATGGTCCGGTCAAGGGTTTGCAGATGGCCTGTATGATCAAGGCTCAGGATGGCATGGTGGTTTCGTCAACCGACCCCGACGCCATGGATATGCGCAAGCATGTCATTGAGTGGGCCATGACCAATCATCCCCACGATTGTCCGGTCTGCGATGAGGGAGGCGAATGCCAGCTGCAGGAGATGACCGTGGCGGGAGGTCATGGCCTGCGCCGCTATACCGGCAAAAAATGTACCTTTCTCAATCAGAACCTTGGGCCTTTCGTGCAACAGGAGATGAACCGCTGCATAACTTGTTACCGTTGCGTGCGCACCTATCGGGACTATTGCGGCGGCACCGACTACGGCGTGCTGGGCTCACGCAACCGGATTCTGTATGGTCGTTTTCAGGAGGGTCCTCTGGAGAGTCCTTTCTCCGGCAATATCATCGATGCCTGTCCGACCGGGGTGCTGACCAGCAAGCCCTTCCGTTTCAAGACACGGCCTTGGGATCTGCAGGAGGCGCCGTCAATCTGCCCGCACTGCAGCCTCGGCTGCGCCACCGTTCCCGGTGGTCGCTATCGTGAGCTCCAACGGGTCAGAGCCGGCATCAATCGAGAGACCAACGGCTTCTTCATCTGCGATCGCGGCCGTTTCGGTTACGATTATGTCAATCATCCGGAACGTCCACGCCAGGCGCGTCTCGAGGGGCAGCCCGTCAGCCTTGACGCGGCCCTGCTTGCCGCCCGTCAACAGGTCGCAGCAATCGCCAGCCAGTACGGACCGGACAGTGTCGCGTTCCTCGGCTCACCGCGTTCAAGCTTCGAGGCCAGCGTGCTTTTACACGACTGGGCCAAGGCGATCGGTTCTCACCAGCTTGTTTTTGAAGCACATCAGGGGCGAGATCATGCCGCCCGGACCCTGAGTGCCCGACTTGGCGAGCATGCCCGCAGTCAGCAGGAACTCCGGCAGAGCGATCTGATCGTCCTCTTCGGTGCCGATCCTCTGGCCGAGGGGCCGATGCTGGCTCTGGCCATCCGCCAGGCGGTACGCAACGGCGGCAAAGCCGTGGTCATCGATCCGAGACCGGTAGAGCTGCCCTGTCCGGCAAGTTTTTTGACCCTGGCCCCGGAACGACTGCCCGAAGTCCTGCTGGCTCTTGGTAAGAATGACCTGAGCGCCTTCGCAGCGGACGAAAGAACCCAGCTGGAGGTCCTGGCAGAGCAACTCCGCTCCGCTCAGCGACCTGTTTTGGTCGGCGGCGCCGACCTGCTTGGCGGTAAGGGGATTGAGACCCTTTGTGCTGCCGCAGAACAACTCTCGACGCAGCAAGCTGCTGTCGGCGTCTTCGTCATGCTGGCCGGACCGAACAGTTACGGCGGCGCCCTTCTGGCTGGTGACGGCCCGGATTTTGACTCTCTTCTTGACGCCATTCAGGAGGGCACAGTGCGTGCTCTGGTCTGCCTGGAGAGTGACCCATTCCGCGAAGCAAGGGACCCGGCTCGAGCCCAGGCCGCCCTCGGCCATCTGCAACTTCTGGTGAGCTTTGATTCGACCCCGAACCTCGCAGCGCAGCGTGCCGACATCTTCCTGCCAACGCGCGCCAATGCTGAAATGGCCGGCAGCTATGTCAACAACGAAGGCCGCCTGCAAGCTTTTTTGCCGGTCCTGGATCCGGGCGTGCCGATCAGTGAGACCGGTGCCGGCAACCACCCGCCCCGCGAGTTCCTGCTGACAACACCCGGCTCAACTCCCGAGGCGGACTGGCTGCTTTTGGCGGCTCTTCTTGAGCGCGAACTGACTCTGTTTGAGCTGCGCAAATCGATCGAACAGGATCACCCGCAGTTTGCCGGTCTCTCGTCCATTGCCACCGAGACCGCGGGGGTCCGCCTGGCCGCTCGCGGGACACTCCCCACGGCCGAGAGCCAGGAACTTCCTCACGCCCTTGCGCCTGAGGCTTTGTCACTTATGGCGATCACCGCCCAGGTCGGCTCCCACTGGCTGGCACACCTGTCTTCACCGCTGGCCGCCACTGAACCGCAGCCTTATGTCCTTCTGCACCCTGAATTGGCGGCGGAATTCGGTCTGGAGGCTGGCGAACGGGCACGTTTGACCACCCATTATGGCCACTGTCACGTTGTCGTCCGCACTGAGGCGAAGATGCTCAAAGGACTGCTGTTGGCACCACAACTCTGGGATACGGCCCTTGAAGCCATGCTGCCGGGCGGCAGGTTCGACTGTCGTCTTGAGAAAGAGGTTCAGCGATGAATGATCTGCTGATCAGCCTGATTCTCATTCTGGTCAAACTCGGCCTGATCTTCGGCGTGGTCCTGAGTATGGCCGCCTACCTGGTTCTTGCTGAACGCAAGATCCTGGGCCGCATGCAGATGCGTTACGGCCCGAACCGGATCGGTCCCGGCGGTATGATTCAGCCTTTGTGCGACGTCATCAAGCTGATCACCAAGGAAGACTTTGTTCCCGCCCGTGCCGACAAGTGGATTTTCCTGTTTGCGCCCGGGTTGACGGCCCTGACCGCCCTGCTCAGTTTCGCAGTGGTGCCGTTTTCGCCACCTCTGACCCTGTTCGGTCGTGAAATCCCGATGGTGGTCTGTGATCTCAACATCGGCCTGCTCTGTCTCTTTGGCCTCTCCTCGCTGGCGGTTTATGGCGTCGTGCTCGGCGGCTGGGCCTCAAACTCCAAATATTCCTTGCTCGGCGCCATGCGCGGTCTGTCGCAAATGCTCTCCTACGAACTCGCGCTCGGGCTGTCTCTGGTGCCGGTCGTGATGAGCGCCAAGTCCTTCTCCCTCACCGAGATCGTCCTGGCGCAGTCGAGCTGGCCCAACATGTTGCAGCATCCACTGGCCTTCATTATCTTTATGATCAGCATAACCGCCGAATCAAAACGTACGCCCTTCGACATGCCGGAGGCGGAAAACGAGATCGTCGCCGGTTTCCACACCGAGTATTCCGGTATGCGCTTCGGCCTCTTCTTTGTCGGTGAATATATCAACCTGATCGTGATTGGCGCCATGACTACGGTGTTCTTCCTCGGTGGCTGGAACGGGCCGTTTTTGCCACCGGTGGTCTGGTTTGTCGGCAAGGTGCTGTTTGTGGCTTTCCTGTTTATCTGGGCACGCGGCAGCATGCCTCGCCCACGTTACGATCAGTTGCTGCGTTTCGGCTGGAAAGTGTTAATCCCTCTGGCACTGCTGAACGTGGTGGTAACCGGGGCCATCCGACTGGCTATGGCCCCGTGAATTCAGGACACCAGAAGACAAGTGACAAGTGACAAGTGACAAGTGACAACTGACAACTGACTACTGGCTTTTCCATGCATCTTTGGCGCGACATAAAAGGTACCCTGCAGCCATTCTGGATTACCCTCGGCTATCTCTTCAAGAAGCCGGTGACCATCCAGTACCCGGAAGAGAAGCGCATACCGCCGCCACGTTACCGGGCGCGCATCGTCTTGACCCGTAATCCGAACGGCACCGAGCGTTGTGTCGCCTGCCACCTCTGCAGTGCCGCCTGTCCGGTCGACTGTATTTCCATGCAGGCCGCTGAGGCTAGCGACGGCCGCCGTTACGCCGCCTGGTTCCGGATCAACTTTGCCCGTTGTATCTTCTGCGGTCTCTGTGCTGAGGCCTGCCCGACCATGGCGATCCAGACCACTCCGGATTATGAAATCTGCAACCGCGACCTGCTCAAGCTGGTACATGAAAAAGAAGATCTGCTGATCGACGGTTGCGGTAAAGATACGGAATATAACTATTACGAACATGCGGGAGTCGGCGTGGCCAACGAGCGTGGCGGTAACGCAGATGAATATGGTCCCGTTGACCCGAAGGCTTTGTTGCCCTGAGCAACAAAACTGAATTTTGAATGTTGATTGTTTGAATCAATTCAAAATTCATAACTCAAAATCAAGAATTCAGGCTATGGCGTCATTTTTATTCTACATCCTCGGCTTCATCATGCTCACCGCGGCCCTGCTCTGCATCACGCGGCGCAACCCGGTTCACGCCGTGATCTATCTGGTGGTGAGCTTCTTTGCCCTGGCGATTATCTTCTACCTGCTCGGTGCGCCTTTAGTCGCGGCTTTTGAAGTGATTGTCTATGCCGGTGCCATCATGGTCCTGTTCCTGTTTATCATCATGATGCTCGGTCTGGCGCCGCAAGAAACCCCGCAAGGCCCTGGATGGCAGCGCTGGGGGCCCTTGCTGCTGCTCTCCTCCAGCCTGATGATCTGCACGCTGTTGCTGATTTTCCAGGACCCTGCTGCAGGCAAGGAAATCGGTGAGTTCTATCTTGCGCCCCAATCGGTTGGTGAAGCCCTCTTCGGCCGCTACGCCCTGGCCGTGGAAGTTGTCTCCTTCCAGCTGCTGTTTGCCACGATCGGCGCCTATATGCTGGGTCGGCCAATGTCAAAAGGGGAAAAGTAATGATGATTCCTTTCGGACATGCCCTGGCCTTTGCGGCGGCGCTGTTTGTGCTCGGCCTGACCTGCGTGCTGCTGAGACGCCAGGTCATCATGATCCTGGTGGGTGTAGAGATCATGCTGAACGCGGCGTCACTGGTCTTCGTCGCCGCCTCGGCCTACTGGCAGCAAGTTGACGGTCAGATTTTCGTAATATTGCTCATGGCGATCACCGCTGCAGAGGTTGCAGTGGCCCTGGCCATGGTGGTCTATCTGTGGCGACGCAAACGCAGCCTGGTCGCCGATCTTTTCAACGGGATGCGTGGATGAACCAGAGCCTGCTCTTCCTCATACCTCTTCTGCCGCTCTGCTGTGCGCTGATCAACCTGTGCTTCGGCATGCGCCTGCCGCGCCTGTTTGCCGAGGTCCTGGCTGTGACCGGCGTGGTCGGAGCCTTTTTGCTGAGCATGCTTTTCTGGAGTTTCGCGGCAGGGGAAGGGACCCGCGCGGTCCTCTTCAGCTGGCTCAACAGCGGCAGCGTCGATATCAGTTTCGCCCTCAACTTCGATCGTCTCGCGGCGCCGATGACCCTGATGGTGACCGGGGTTGCCTCCCTGATTCACCTCTATGCGGTCGGCTACATGCACGAAGAGGAGGATTACGCTCGCTTCTTCTGCCTGCTCAATCTGTTCGTCTTCGCCATGTTGGCGATTATCCTCGCCGACAACCTGCTGGTGCTCTTTCTCGGCTGGGAAGGCGTCGGTTTATGTTCTTACGGTCTGATCGGTTTCTGGTATCGCAAGCGGGAGAACGCCAGGGCCGGCACCAAGGCTTTTTTGGTAACCCGCGTTGGCGATGTCTTCCTCGCCATCGCACTGCTCTGGCTATTTGCTCTCTGCGGGACCCTGTCGATCACCGAGATCAATACCCAGGCGCCGACGCTTTCTCCCCTGGTCATCACCCTGGTGAGCCTGTTGCTGCTGCTCGGTGCCTGTGGCAAGTCGGCCCAGCTGCCGCTGATGACCTGGCTGGCCGATGCCATGGCCGGGCCGACGCCGGTCTCGGCACTGATTCACGCCGCCACCATGGTCACGGCCGGTGTTTACCTGCTATGCCGTCTTTTCCCGCTGGTCTCTCTCTCACCTGTGGCCATGATCGCGATCACCACCATCGGCGCTTTAACAGCGATTTATGCCGCGACCTGCGCTCTTGCCCAACGCGAGATCAAGCGGGTTCTCGCTTATTCGACCATGAGCCAGGTCGGCTACATGTTCATGGCGGTCGGCGCCGGCAGCGTGGCCGGGGCCATGTTCCATCTGCTGACCCATGCTTTCTTCAAGGCCGTACTCTTTATGGCCGCCGGCTGCGTGATTCATCTGGCCGGCGAGGAAAATGATATTTTCAAGATGGGTGGTTTGACCCGTCGTGGTCCGGTTGAGCTCTTCTGGGTCTTTCTGGCCGGGGCGGTCTGCCTGGCCGGTGTGCCCCTGACCGGCGGATTCTTCTCCAAGGACGGTATCCTGCTGGCCCTCTTCAGCCATCCGGATCCGACCTACAAGCTGTTCTGGTTGTGCGGAGTGGTCACGGCGCTGTTAACCGCCTTCTACACCTTCCGCCTGGTCTACCTGGTCTTCGCCGGTGAATATCGCGGCCTGGGAAAGCCCCATGCCCTGCCGTTGCTGATGCGCTGGCCGCTCTGGCCGCTGGCCTTTATCGGGCTACTGGGTGGCTTTTTCAATCTGCCTGCTTTTGTCGGCGGCAACGCTTCCCTGCAGCGCTGGTATGGCGACCTGGCCGGGCGTAAAGTGACCGCCAGTCACGATGTCGAATGGATGCTGATCGGTCTGGCCGTGGCGCTGGTTGCCCTTGGTTGGTTCGCTGCCCATTGGCGTTATCGCACCTATCGCGCCCCGCAGGAGAACGCGCTCAGCCGTTTCCTGCTTAACGGCTGGTACGCCGACACCCTGGTCGATCGCCTCTTTGTCCGCCCCTTCGCCGCCATGGCCCGCTTCTGTTCTGCAGGCTTTGATCGTACCCTGTTCGACGGCACCCTCAACGGTCTGGCTAAAATGGCCAACAGCTGGAGTGCATTAATCGTGCAGATGACAACCGGCAGATTGACCACCTATCTTTCGGCATTTGCCTGGGGGTTTTTGGTCCTGCTCGGCTGGTTCCTCCTGAAGCTGGTGAACGGGGGAGGCCACTGATGGCTACTTTGACGAGCCTGCCCCAATTCCCCTGGCTGAGCCTGCTGCTTGTCCTGCCCCTGGTTGGTGCGCTGCTGTGTCTGCTGCACAGCAAACGCCCTGCCGACTGCCGGGCTCTGGCGCTGGCGACCTCTCTGGGGGTCTTCGGTGTGGCCCTCTACCTGTTTGTCTGTTATGGGCAGGCTGACGGGCGCTGGCTGCTCTATGAAGATGTCAGCTGGATTGAACGTTTCAACGCCCGCTACGTTCTGGCCATGGACGGCATCGCCTTGTTGATGGTGCTGCTGACCTCGTTCATGCAGGTCTCCGCGGTACTGCTCGCCTGGCGTGTCGAACGTCATATTTCCAGTTTCTTTGCCTTGCTGCTCCTTTTGGAAGCCGGTCTTATGGGCATATTTCTCGCCTATGACCTGGTGCTCTTCTATCTCTGCTGGGAAGTGGCACTGATCCCGATGTTCTTCCTGATCAGTATCTGGGGCGGTGACAACCGCCGGCAGGCGGCACTCAAGTTTTTCCTTTACACTCTGGTCGGCAGCTTTTTCATGTTGATCGCGATCATTGCGCTTTACCAGATCCATGCAGCACAGAGTGGTGTTTACAGCTTTGTCATCGGTGATCTCCTGCAGACCCGGTTGACTGCGGCCCAGGAAGGCTGGCTGTTTGCCGGCTTCATGGCGGCTTTCATCGTCAAGTCGCCGTTGGTGCCTTTTCACACCTGGCTGACCGACGCCCTGAGCGAGTCTCCGGCGGCCGGCTCGCTCGACCTGACCGGCCTGTTATTGAAAACCGGTATCTATGGCTTGATTCGCGTGGCCTTCCCGCTCTTCCCCAGGGCCACAGAGAGTTTTTTGCCGATTCTTGCCGTGCTTGCCCTGATCGGTCTCTTTCATGCCGCCTGGTGCGCTTACCAGCAGGACAACATCAAGCGGCTGCTCGCCTACTCGTCAATCTCCCACCTCGGCCTGGTGGTGCTCGGTCTGGCGGCCTGGCAACTGACCGCCTGGGAGGGCAGCATTCTGCTGATGGTCAGCCATGGCCTAACCACCGGCGCTCTCTTCGTGCTGGTTGCCCTGATAAAGCAACGCACCGGCACGTTCAGTATAAACGAGTTGGGTGGTCTCTGGGGCCAGGTCCCTTGCCTCGGCTTCTTTTTCCTGCTCTTCTCTCTGGCTTCCCTTGGCTTGCCCGGCCTGGCCAACTTTACCGGTGAGATCCTGGTGCTGCTCGGTACCTTCCAGCAGCACCCGTTCTGGGCCGTGATTGCCCTGCTCGGAGTCGTTTTCGCGGCGGCCTATATGCTGCGCCTGATCCAGGCTGTCCTCTGGGGTCCAGTTTACAAGGAGCGCAGCATACCCGATCTGACCCCGAGGGAATGGTTGATCCTGCTGCCGATGGCCATCCTCGTCGTCTGGCTGGGTCTTTATCCGGAACCCTTTCTGGCGCCGATGCACGCTGCTGTTGCAAGCCTGCTGGCAGGAGGGCTGCCATGAGTCTGCTTGACCTGCTCGCTCTATTACCGATTCTGATCCTGGTTTTTGGCGGCACCACCATTCTCATGGCCGGAGCCTGGTACAGGCAGCCCCGGCCACTTATTGCCGGTGGTATTTTAACGGGGTTACTCGCTGCAATCGCCGCCGGCATGGTGCCACCGCCGGTGGCCGAGATCGCCGGACTCTTCAGTGCCGGCGGCCTGGCACGCTTCTTTACCATCTTCTGGTCTTTGCTGGCGGCAGCCGGATTGATGCTTGCCGACCGCTTTGTCGCAGAAAAGAACCTCGGAGCCGGCGAATATGTATCCCTGCTTCTCTACGCTGCCGCCGGCATGGCGCTACTTTCGTCGGCGATCCATCTGCTTGGTCTCTTCCTGGCGCTCGAAACCTTCACCCTGGTCTTCTACATCCTGATTGCCTGTCATCGACAGTGTGAATTTGCGGCCGAAGCCGGGCTGAAATATCTCCTGATGGGAAGCGTTGCCACAGGCTTCATGGCCTTCGGCATTGCCTTGATCTACGCTTCCACCGGCACTCTCGCCCTGCCAGACGCTGTCACACAACTGGCCGGTGCGAATGGTGAACTGCAGGCCTGGGGCCTGCTGGGCTGGGGGATGATCCTGATTGCGGTGGGCTTCAAGATTTCACTGGTGCCCTTCCATCTCTGGACGCCCGATGTTTACCAGGGTGCTCCGGCTCCGGTTGCCGCTCTGCTGGCCACCGGCTCCAAGGGTGCGGTGGTTGCCGCGCTGGTTGGCCTGCTGGCGATATCAGGGCCGATATGGCAAGACCTGATCGATCTGATCTGGCTTCTGGCGGCCGTAACCATGTTGGTCGGTGCCTTCAGCGCGCTGACCCAGAAGAACCTGAAACGCCTGCTCGCTTACTCGTCCGTAACCCATATGGGCACACTGCTGGTAGGTCTGCTCTGTCAGACCTCTGAAGGATTGATTGCGACGACTTTTTATCTGGTGGTTTATGTCATCGCCAGCTTCGGCACTTTTGCTGTGATTGCCTCTCTGGCTGACCAGCGTGGCGAACCGATGAGTTTTGATGATTTGCGCGGACTGGGATACCGGCATCCGGTGCGTGCCGCCGTGCTGGTCCTGTTGCTGCTGTCACTGGCCGGCTTGCCGGCGACGGCCGGATTCATAGCCAAGTTCACGATTTTCCAGGCTGCGCTGCAATCGGGCTATATCGGTCTGGTCGTGCTCGGTGTGATAGCTTCGATTGTCTCCTTTGCCTTTTATCTGCATTTGGCGATGCTGCTCTTTCAGGCAGACGAGTCAGTTGCAAGCTGGCATATCGGCTCGCCTTTCGAGCACGCGGTGCTCGCTGTATCGTCCTCTGCGGTTCTGGCATTCGGACTTTTCCCGGGGATTCTCCTTGATCTGATCGCTCGTCTCTTACCCTGACCTTCCTTTTGGGTTAAGATGGGAGGAACAGCTATTCATCAAGGAGCTTTTCTTATGACTATTTCCGAACGCATCGAAACATTTCTCGACGCTGAAGCTTTCGGCGTCGTCGGCGCCTCCTCCAAGCCTCACAAATATGGCAACAAGGTATTACGCTGCTACCAGCAGAACCAGTATGCGGTCATCCCGGTCAACCCCGTCGAAAAGACCATTGAAGGCCTTGACTGCGTCGCCTCGGTCGATGAACTGCCGAACCAGGTCAAGAGCATTTCAGTTATCACGCCACCACAAGTCACGGAAAAAATCGTCGCCTCGGCGATTGCAAAAGGGATCCGGAATATCTGGATGCAGCCTGGAGCAGAAAGCCCTCAAGCAGTAGAGGCCTGCGAAGCGGCCGGAGTCAACGTGATCGCTGACGGCAGCTGTATCCTCGTGGTTCTGGGCTACAAAGAGCACTAATCGGCGTTTGCTGAAGCAGAGATCAAGCTGTGGGGGAGTTGACAGGAGAGATAGAGAAGGGACCATGCCCCTCAGTATTGCAGGCAGAGGCAACCCCCCTTGCTGATCGCGCCTTGCGACGCAACAGCAGGAGGGCTTATCTCTGCACACATAGGTTTTTCAGGCTATGCCGCGTAGCAGTAATCGTCGCCTTCAACACTCTCGGTGAGTGCTTCAAGAAAAGAAGCTTGCTGGGTGTCACGAACCATTTCCATCAGACCATGGTTGACGGCCCAGCTGCTGCCGCAAACATCGCATTCAAAGAGGTCTTCATAAAAGCCTTCGGCGTGAAGATCGGTTTCTTTACTCTGGGTGTTTTTACAGATTGGGCACTTCATGTTTTATCTCCTACTTGTGGTGAAAAGTAAACGATCTTGTAGATACCGTGAGAAGATAGGTTACATGGCGCCTTCAAAGCAAGCCTTTTTTCTTACAAATCACTTATAAAACAGCATGTTACACCTCTCTTTTGTTTTATTGAGTAGACTATCGGTTTAAACTGAGCAACAAATCTATCTTCGCTGAGAACATCCGTGCGACCTATCCCTGTAAATCTGGTTATACCCTGCTATTTCCAGGTTTTAATAGCCCAACCGTTATTTTTTCTATTTGCTGGCAGGCTGGGACCTGAAAAAAATTCACTGCTGAAAAAAAATTTACTTTTCCCAGCAGGCGTCTGATACCAAACTTTGTTTATAGACAATTCAGGTTTGCAATTGAATACCAGTAGATGCCGACCGTTAGTTTTTGACCTGATCAGACAAATTGGGGTAGTCTGACGAAATGCTCTGATTATTGCTTTGCCGGCTTTCGCCTTTGCACTTTATCTTTACAGGTCTTCATGATGGACAGCAAAGAGCTGAAAATTGACTGGCTGTATGATCTGAAGAAGCAAATGCTCTTCTCGATCATTGGTGTACTCACGGTGACCATCATCGTCACCATGATCTTCATAGCCGTTATCCTTCGAGATACCCTGACTAAAGACAGTAAGCTTAAAACCCGGGAGCTCGCGATAACGATTGATTCGAACCTTCATCACCTGATGATTCTGCGGGCACCCGAAGCCATTCAGGACACCCTGGATAAAATTGCCGCAGAGAATGATTCGATCACCCAGGTCACCATCTTGAACAGTCAGGGGAGTGTGACCTATTCATCCGACCCGGCTATTATCGGCACGACTTTTGACCGCTACGAAAACGACTCCTGCGGCGTCTGCCACAGCCGCTCCGGAACACAACCTGAGTCCCATGCCGTGGTCCTTTCCAATAGCCAGGAAACCCATCGCAACATCTCACTGATCTACAACGAAAAAGACTGCTATGGCTGCCACGACCCAGCCAGAGCAACCATTGGCAAGCTGATTATCGACCGCTCCCTTGACTCCACCTACGCCTTGATCAGAAGCATAGAACTGGTCCTTATCAGCTCCGGTGTGGTCTGCCTGATTATCCTGGTCCCGCTCTTCTCCCGACTGCTCTCGCGCGGGATCAACAAGTATATCTTTGAAATCTTTACCCGAAATGAAGAGTTGCGATTGCTTTATGTGATGGTGGAACGGTTGAGCAAAACGCTGGACATGGTCCTGCTCAAAGAGATCGTGATAGAGATTTTCAAGGATATCCTGAATACCGACAAAGTGATTTTAATCCTCGCGCGCGGCGACAGGGAGTTCAGTGGCTCGGAATGGACCATTGAGAGTGGCAAGGTCGAACGAAAAAATATTGCAGAGCACGACAAACTTAACCAGGTCTTGCAGGAGTGGCTGGATGGGGGGCTCGATAAAACCAGGGTTTCGAACGATGCCAGACAACTCTACATGCCTATCGAGAAAGGCGGACAACGTCTTGCCCTGGTGATTGCCGGCAAGAAGACTCGCTACTTTGACAAGGAACGTCTCAAACTCTGCTCGGTCATCAGCAGCCACATTGCGGTCGCCTTCGACAATGCCAGGCTCTACTACATTGCAATAACCGATGAGCTGACGAAAACCTTTACCAAGCGCCATTTTCGCCAGTGCATTGAACAGAGTTTTTTTGAATACCAGCAATATGGCCATAAATTTGCTTTGCTAATGCTGGACCTGGACAAATTCAAGGCGGTTAACGATACCCACGGTCATGTCATCGGCGATGCCGTGCTGAAACGACTCGGCGATATTTTCCGCAGCTCAGTCCGTGAAAATGATCTGGTTTTCCGTTACGGCGGTGAGGAGTTTGCCGTGATATTGCCGAACACCGGCGAAAAAGGCGCACGCTATGTCGCCGAACGTATCAGGGCAACCACGGAAGCAACCGTTTTCGAGCCGGGAACGATTGATCTGAAGTTGACCATCAGCATCGGTATAGAAACCTGTCCGCAAGCCCCTTCCATTCACGACTTGATTGTCGCTGCCGACCAGGCTCTCTATAAGGCGAAAAAGCAGGGGCGTAACCAGGTCGTTCTGGCTGAGGTTGCCCACGCAGACATGCCAGACAATGCAAGCTGAGGAGGTGTCATGAAAAAAATCGTTGTCTTCTGCGTTGGTTTACTGGCGACGCTTTACATTCTCAACCCGACCGCCGGCCTGTTTGAAATTATTCCGGATAATCTGCCGCTGGTCGGCAACCTTGATGAAGCCGCCGCGGTCACGCTGCTGTTGCTGTGTCTGCAGTATTTCGGCATCGACCTACCAAACATTTTCGGGCGCGACAAGGATCGGGAGAGAACGATTAATATCGAGAAAGAATGAAATTCCGGATCTAAAGATTGAAAACTGGGTAAACCTGCAAACAATTGAACGCTAATCCCCGCAAGCGGGTTGATGCTCAGCAATCAACAAAATGATTATCCCCTGGATTAATTTTCAGTGAGCCCCTTGCATCCTGGATTGACGTTTTGATATAGTGGAACTACCTCAATAGCACAAGAGGTCTTACAGGAATAAGGAGGAAGATTATATGCCAGTCTCTGATCCGCCTGACCATTTAGTGCAAGCCTCATCATTCTAAACAGTATTAAAACCTGACTCACAGAAGTCAGGTAATCTGATGTGAATTCCTGCAACGGGAATTGCAAAGAATGTGGATAATAACAAAGCATCCCGGATTTTTTCGGGGTGCTTTGTTTTTTTGTGTCGGGAATGGGGCACAACCGTTCTTAATTGTCAGGATCAGCAAGAATTTCGCATTTCTGCCAATCTAAGTACGCAGAACAATCTAGCAATATAAATAAGAAAGAAATCTTTACCTGTTTACCCTCATCCTGTAGATTGATATCGTCTTACTTGATGTGTTCCAAGGGGGATGGAAATGATCAGCAGGTAGAAAATCAGGTAGAAAATCGTAGATAACTACTGACCGCTGTTGTTGGCTTATGCTGGCTGGCGGTTTTTTGTTAATAACATGTCTCAAAAGCGAAGCGCGATTCACTTTATGGACAATATAATTCTAGAAATAACATCCGGATTTGTAGGCTTACAAGCCGATGGAATTGATAAGGGTATAGAAAAGGCCCTTGCCAGTTTAGGCCATTATTGCAACGTAGACAGGGTATATCTTTTTTTATACAGGGATCAACACTCCCACCTTGTTAATATTCATGAATGGTGTAATGAGGGCATAACTAAAGAAATTGATAACTTACAAGATATATGCGCCCAGGAAGAATTGCCCTGGGTAAATGAAGCAATTCTGGCTTCAGAAATTTTAAATATACAGGATGTTTCAAAACTTCCAACCGCGGCTCATCTTGAAAAAAAGATTTTTGAAGCGCAAAGCATCAAGGCTTTGTTGGTGGTTCCTGTTTCAATCAATGAGGAAGTACTTGGCTTTCTCGGTTTTGATTCGGTAAAAGAAAAACGTAAATGGAATGAACACGAAATTAACCTTTTAAAAATTCTGGCGAGCAATATTGGGTTACTCATTTCCCGTCAAAGGTTTGAATCAAGGCTCCGTGAGAGCGAGGAAAATTTCAAGATTCTGGCGGAGACATCCCCACTTGCCATGTTTATGACTTCGGGAATTGAGCAGGTCATTGAATACCTTAATCCGGCTGCTGTTAAGTTGTTTGGTTACACACATGACGAAATCCCAACTATTGATGAATGGTGGCCATTAGCCTACCCGGATGATGAGAATCGCGAGCGGGTCGCCAAGGAATGGCAGAAAAGATTGGAGCACGCGATAACAACAGGCTCAGAAGTTGAGCCGGTGGAATCGGTTGTCACCTGCAAGGACGGTTCGACAAAGGATGTGCTGTGGTACTTTAGCACGGTTGCAAAACATAACTGGGTCCTTGGCCTTGATTTGACCGATCGCAAGAAGGCTGAACAAGCCCTCCAACATGAACGTGATCTCTCCCTGGATATCATCAACACTCAACCCGCGGGCATTTACAGAATCCGCGTCTTAGCAACGGAGATCTGGGAAAAAAATGCGTGGCGAAACTCCAAAAGTGCTCCTGTTGTCGTTGAGTTGGCATCCGAGCCTTTTTGCAAAATTCTTAACACCACAAAGGAAGCCTTTGAGAACAACCCCGGCATGATGATAGATCTGATCTATCCCGATGACAGGGAAGGGTTTGCTAAGAAAAACGAGGATGCGGTATTTCTTGAAGATTTCAATTGGGAAGGTCGCCTCTTCATTGATGACGTGATCAAGTGGGTCCGTTTCGAATCTTTGCCCCGACCTCTCGAAAATGGAGACATTCTTTGGACGGGCGCTCTCACCGACATCACCGAACGCAAACAGATGGAAGTAGAGCGTGAAAAGCTGATTACTCAGCTGCAGGACAAGACGGCAGAGCAAGAGCGATTTATTTACACAGTCTCCCACGATCTGAAATCACCTTTAGTAAATATCTCAGGGTTTTCAGACCTTGCTGAACAAGACCTAAACTCAGGAGATCAAGTCTCCGCCAAAAACGATCTGGCTATAATCAAACAATCTGCTCAACGAATGAAACGGTTGTTAGATGACCTTCTTGAGATTTCTCGCATTGGTTTCAAAAAGAACCTAGAAGAAGTTGTCAACCTCAACACATTGATCGATGACGGCACCTTCAACCTTTCAGAACTAATCAAAGAGTTCCAGACAACCATCGAAGTCGAATGTGACCTGCCGGATGTCAGAGTCGACAAGCAGCGGTATCTGCAAGTCATTGAGAATTTAGTTGTAAATGCCGCCAGATACTCAAAGTCTGCAGATGGCGGCTCTCATGTCAAAATTGGTGTAACCAGAAACGCTGAAGAATTAATCTGTTATGTCAAAGACAACGGTATAGGGATCGAGGCTGACTACCTGGATAAGATTTTTGGACTCTTTGAGAGGATTGATACAAACTCTGACGGCACAGGTGTCGGGCTGGCGATTGTCAAACGGATCATCGAGACTCACGGTGGACGTATCTGGACTGAATCAGAAGGGCTGGGTCACGGCACGACATTCTTCTTTACGGTTCAAGAAGCGAAACAGTAACTCCTTTCTCATAAAGCTTTATTGGCGAAGAGAAAATTATATCAAGCTGAAGAGGGTGATTAAGGAATGTCTGTAATACTCCATGTAGAAGATGATCTTGGCCACGCGCTGCTGATAAGAAGAGCCCTTGAGGGGGTACCATTTGCTTGCGACGTCAAACTAGTCACAGATGGGCAGACAGCGGTTAATTATTTAAATCATCTGAATGAGTTTGTCAATCCGGCCTCTTCACCTCGGCCAGCACTTGTGCTTTTGGATCTGAATTTGCCAAAGATAAAAGGTCTGGATGTCCTCAAGCTTATCAAAAGGAGTGAAGACCTTCGTGGCATCCCAGTTGTCATCCTCACCACTTCAGACTCTAAGGAAGATATGCGCCTTTCCTACAAGAACCACGCTGACAACTTTATTACAAAACCGGGAAGTTATTCAGAACTTGTAAAATTACTTCATCAAGTGGTGGAAGAATTTCTTATCAAAGATGCTTCTGCTAACAATTGACCATTACTTCAATTCTTATTTATCACCACTGCCGAGACGAAATCGGGCGTGTTATTGATAGAGACATTTAAGACGACAAAATGATGGCCACCAGCCAGGATAGATTTCTTGGTGGCCTATTTCGCGTGAATTTTTTCTCTTGACATACCTGACCATATCAGTAAGATATCAGCATAGAACATGATTCTTCATGTTTCTCCCTCCTAAGATAAAAAAACCGAAACCCTTTGCCCCATAGTCAGCCCCCTGACTATGGGGCTTTTTTTTAAATATCAGGCCCATTAAGAATTATGTTTATTTGTCAATCCAAGCGCCCAAAGCAAAGTAAAAAAATATAAGAACGATTTGCATTAAAGATGTTTTGTACCCTCAATCCCACTTTGTGAGATAATGAAACACGCAAATCATTACCGAGTGGCGTGGTTGTCATTTGTGCCACGAGTATAGACTCTCTCAATTAATCGGACAGGCTATGGGTGATTGTTGTAATAATGATTTTTCACTAAACCAGCTACGTGAACGACAGAGTGGAACATTAAAAATCGTCCTCGGCGTGAACGCACTGATGTTTCTAGTAATCATGGCTGCTGCAATATATGGCAAGTCATCTGCGTTACTCTCCGACAGTCTTGACAACTTGGGAGACGCTTTGACATACGGCATGAGTCTTTACGTTGTTGCAAAGAGTGACACTGCCAAGGCCAGAGTAGCATTATTTAAAGGCGGTCTGATCTTCCTGGCGTCGTGTGCTGTCATAGTGCAAATTATTTACAAACTGATTACCCCAACTCTACCGATCTTCGAGATTATGGGTGCGTTCAGCTTTTTGGGACTTATCGCGAACGCACTTTGCCTCTTTCTCCTGTGGCGTCATCGCAATGAAGATATAAATATGAGCTCGGTGTGGGAATGCTCGCGAAATGATATTGCCTCAAACCTCTCAGTTTTTATAGCTGCTGGCGCAGTTTGGATAACCGGGTCTGGTCTGCCTGATATCCTAGTTGCTGCCTGTCTTGCGTTATTGTTAATGCGTTCTGCACTTCGAGTAATAATCTCAGCAATGAAAGAACTCCGGGCGGAAAACTAGCAACGAAACATTGAGCATAGATTTTCACTTGTTGACTCTATTTCCATCAACGAATCAGTCTTATAATTCACCATTTACAGATCAAATCAGCCCCTGTCAGTTTCCGAGTCGGGGGTTTCTTATTAGTATTACTGCAACTAATTCCTGAAAGTCCTTAGGATATTCAAGACCACAAAAAACCACAAATGTTAGTTTAATTTGGCGTTCCAGAGAAAAACATTGAGAAGGAGCTAAATGGGGTCAGGTCTTGGATCTTGAGTAAATTCAAATTTCAAGGCCCAATCCTTCAGTAAATATCAGCCCCTCCCCAGCTCACAGGGTAGAGGCTTTTCTGTATGTATGATTGCAACGTGTCCCGGATTGCAGAAAAGCTTAATCCAGAACCGTTACAGCTTTGATGACGACCGGTTCCACCGGAACATCGTCGTAGTCACCGATCCGGGTGGTTGCCTGTTGCTCGATGGTGTAGACCACGTCCATGCCGTCGACGACCTGGCCGAAGACTGCGTAGCCATACAGCTCCGCTTTGAGCCCGGCATGGTCGAGATCCTTGTTGTCCTCGGTATTGATGAAAAACTGTGCGGTCGCACTGTTGATCTCGCCGGTTCGGCCCATGGCGACAGTGCCGGTTTTGTTCTTCAACTTGTTGGTCGCTTCATTAATGATCGGTTCCCCAGTGGGCTTCTCCTTCATATCCGGAGTCAAGCCACCCCCCTGGATCATGAAACCTTTGATGACACGATGAAAAAGGGTACCATCATAGTGCCCTGCGTTGGCATAGTTGATGAAGTTCTCGACACTGACCGGAGCCTTGACACGGTCAAGCTCCAAGATAATTTCTCCGTGGGATGTTTCAATCTGGACCATCGGCTTATCACTCATAGCTGGTTCCTTTGCTTTGTCGCGTGGTGTGAAGGCTCGAATACAGGCAAGCCGGTTTTCATTTGGAAAGTTTTTTTCCACCCTGGCGGCCTCAATCTGCGGCCTTAGCTTGTGCAGCGTACCGAGGGTGCCCTGAGAGGAAAGTAAAAATGAACTGGCAGGTTTACATTATCCTTTGTACCGATGGCTCTCTTTATACCGGAATCACAACCGACATTGAGCGTCGTCTTGGTCAGCACCGCAAGGGCACGGGAGCCAGGTTTTTTCGTGGCCACCGCGTCAGTCGTCTGGTTTATCTGGAGACCGGCCACGATCGGAGCAGCGCCAGCCGTCGTGAAGCAGAAATTAAAAAATTGCGCCCGGAGGACAAACGCCAATTGGTTAAATCGTAGCGTTGACCGGTTAGGTCCTTGCAGCTCGCGCATTTCCTCCCTCTCCCTAACCCTCTCCCACCAGGGGAGAGGGAATTTATGCCCCCCTCCCTTTGATGGGAGGGGTTGGGGGAGGGTGCAATGCAGCTGTTTCAGCCCCGAAGCTGAGATGCAATCTTCTAACCG
>JAGXHL010000044.1 GCA_024636215.1 Deltaproteobacteria bacterium | reverse complement strand
GTAGGTCGACTCGCTCATACCGTAGTTCTGCATGTACTCCTGGGGCGTCTTGTTCTGCTCAATCACCGTCCCGATAATCGAGGTCGTTGCCAGCAGGATCAAGGTGATGATGGCAAGCTTCAGGGAACAGAAAAAATCCCATAGCTCGTCGCTAAAATTCTTTTCTTTACTCAAAATATTTTCTCCTGGGGAAGAGGGGCCCCGCCTATCCCCCTCTAAAAATCAGACTGTCGCATAACAGGTTCGACAGAAATTCTTACCAAATTAATATGAATTATCTGCAGCTGTCAAGACAACAGCGACTGAAAGTTTGTCTAAAGCCTATACGGGTTAACTAATCGAAATCCTGCGCTAGACGCTGTCTGAGCGCTTCTGCTTTGGCTTCAACGCCTGCCGCCATGTCGGCTTTAAACTGCACCAACTTTTCACTGAGTTCTTCATTATCAACAGCCAGCATCTGCGCCGCAAAGATCCCTGCATTACGAGCGCCGGCCTTGCCGATCGCCATGGTTGCCACAGGGATTCCTGCAGGCATCTGCACCATGGCCAGCAGAGCATCCATGCCGTTGAGAGCCGTCGCATCGATCGGCACGGCAATAACCGGCAGGGTCGTTTCAGCGGCAACCACTCCGGCCAGATGGGCGGCTGCACCGGCTCCGGCAATCAGAATTTTGATGCCACGTTCTTTTGCTGTTCGAACTATTCTGGCTGTACGCTCCGGAGTACGATGGGCGCTGGAAACTGTCATTTCGAAGGGAATGCCGAACTGGTTCAAAGCCACGGCCGTCTCTTTCATAATCTCGTAATCGTTGTCGCTTCCCATGAGGATACCGACGAGGGGGGGTGTTTGCATTGGGTTGACCTCCGTTGAATCGTTGGATCGTTTATCGTGGATCGTTTATCGTGGATCGATCGTTGTTTGTTGAACGATGAACAATGAACGATCAACGTTCCCTTCCAGCCTCCAGCCCCCGCTTTATCGATTGAGTGCCTTTCGACCAATATCCTTGCGGAATTGAACGCCGCTCCAGTTAATCTTATCCACGGCGCCGTAAGCACAATCGATCGCCTCGGCAACGCTGCTACCCAGCCCGGTGACACCGAGGACACGGCCGCCGGTGTTAACGATTTTTCCGTCTTCGAAGCTGGTTCCAGCATGAAAAACCACCACATCGTCCATCGCCAGCACATCGTTCAGGCCCATGATCTCGAAGCCTTTGGCGTATTTACCCGGATAACCGCCACTGGCCATAACCACGCAGACAGCGGCCTTATCATGCCACTCAATTGAATCCTGCTGCAGATTACCACGGGCACAGGCTTGCAAAACCGGCACGATATCGGACTTCATCCGCATCAGCAACGGTTGAGCTTCCGGGTCGCCGAAGCGGGCATTGTATTCAACAACACGCGGCTTGCCATCCTTGATCATCAGGCCGACATAGAGAATCCCGCTGTAAGGGCAACCATCGCTGGCCATACCTGCGATGGTCGGCTTGACGATCGTCTCAACAATTTCATCGTGGAGCTGAGCCGTGACAACCGGAGCCGGAGAATATGCGCCCATGCCGCCGGTATTTGGCCCTTCGTCATGATCGTAAGCCCGCTTGTGATCCTGGGAGGACGCCAGCGGCAGGATATTCTTGCCATCGGTAAACGCGAAGAAGGAGGCCTCTTCACCGTCCATGAACTCCTCGATGACGACGCTTGCACCGGCAGCACCAAACACCTTGTCAAGCATGATGTCGTCAACCGCAGCAATCGCCTGTGCTTCATCCATGGCCACGATGACGCCCTTGCCGGCAGCCAGACCGTCAGCCTTGACGACAATCGGTGCGCCCTGCTCCCTGATGTAGGCAACGGCGGCAGCGTGCTCGGTAAAAGTCCGGTAGGCCGCGGTGGGAATAGCATACTTGGCCATCAAATCCTTGGAGAAGCTTTTGCTGCCTTCGATGCAGGCGGCCGCCTTGTTCGGACCAAAGATTTCCAATCCCGAAGCTTGAAAACGATCAACGATTCCCATAGTCAGAGGGACCTCCGGGCCAACAATCGTCAGACCGATTTTTTCAGCTCTGGCGAAATCAAGCAGGGCCTCGATATCATCAGCAGGGATATGCACACAATCGGCCAAACCGGCAATACCCGGGTTGCCCGGCGCGCAGTAGATCGTTTCAACCAGCGGCGACTGGGCAATCTTCCAGACCAGGGCATGTTCGCGGCCACCGCCTCCGACAATCAGTATTTTCATCAAAAAACTCCCAATCTAAAACTGGCCACCAAGACACGGAGGCACCAAGAAAGTCCAAAACCCTAAGATTTTAACTTTGTGTCTTAGACATAATGGCTGACAGACTTCACCTGAGTTGCTTGTTCACTCGTGCAAAAATCCCGCTTGCATATTCATAGAATTTTCTGGCGTCAGCCAGCGTTGGACGACCACCCGGCAGCAACCCGAGTTCTCCCGGATACCGAGCCTCGATGTAAAGTGAATCAAGAGTCTTCAACAATGACAAGTCCAGTTCCGCACCAATGATGGTTTCAAGCCTGCCAAAGAGGGTCACGAGGTTATGGATTTTATGCGTCTCAATATCATGTTCTTCCAAAAGAGCCTTGAAAACCTTCTCAATGCACTGCTGCGCGTGGAAGGCCACGATGTGAGACAGATGTTTATCGTTTAAGATTCTCTCGATGACATCCAGATCATCCTTTGCAGCTTTCAGCCATTCCTCAGTGAGTTTTTTCATACAACACCTTTCCGGCGGTCGTGATCGTTTTGGAAAACAGGCCCCCCATCTCGATAAACTTCCGATGCATAGCCTTGGTGTGGACGATCAAATCGATCGGAATCTGCTTTTCAATTTCGGTGATCGCATTGGAGACGCGAAGATAAATGGCGTTTTTTTCTGCAAAATCCACCGGCAGGAAATCGTCATCCGTGACAACCAACAGGTCCACGTCACTCTCCGTACGAGAGGTGCCGTGAGCATACGACCCGAATAAAATAATCTTGTGGGGATCGGTCGCTTTAAGCCTTTCAATCAGCTGAGCTTTGAGTTCTTCTGTCAGCATGTTTCCTCCGCATAGGGGGGGGCAGCGATGAGGCAGGGGCTAGGGACTGAGGGCTTGGAGTCTGGCAAAACCCAGTCCCCAGTCCCTGCCCTCAATGTCTAAAATGCCTCATGCCGGTGAAGACCATCGCCATACCATGCTCATCGGCGGCAGCAATGACTTCTTCATCACGAATCGAACCACCTGGCTGGATAACGGCGCTGATGCCAACCGCGGCGGCGTTGTCGATGCCATCCCGAAAGGGGAAGAAGGCATCGGAGGCCATGACTGCGTCTTTAACTTCGAGGCCTGCGTGCTCAGCTTTGATCGCTGCGATGCGTGCCGAGTTGACGCGACTCATCTGACCGGCGCCAACACCGATCGTCATGCCGTCCTTGCCGTAGACGATGGCGTTCGATTTGACGAACTTGGCGACCCGCCAGGTAAAGAGCAGATCCTTCATCTCCTGCTCGGTCGGTTGACGCTTGCTGACGACCTTCAGTTCGGCCGTCAACTGCAGATCGGTTTCCTGGACCAGCATGCCGCCATTGACTTTTTTTAGGTCGAAGCGGGGGGCTGATTGCTCAGTCCATTCGCCGCACTCGAGCAGACGGACATTCTTCTTGGCGGCAATGATCTCATCGACTCCGGCACCGACCTTTGGAGCGATGATCACTTCAACAAACTGCTGGTCGACAATCGCTTGGGCCGTGTCTGCATCCAGTTCGCGGTTAAAGGCGATAATCCCGCCGAAGGCTGATTCGGTATCGGTGCTGAAGGCCCGCTGATAAGCATCGAGCAGCGTCTCGCCGTAAGCGACGCCACAGGGATTGGCATGTTTGACAATGACACAGGCCGGACCTTCGTTGTATTGCTTGACACACTCAAGAGCCGCGTCGGTATCGGCAATGTTGTTGTAGGAGAGCTGCTTGCCCTGCAGCTGCCTTGTCGTTGCAATCGACGCCTCTTCAACGTTGTTCTCAACATAGAAGGCCGCCTTCTGGTGGGGATTCTCACCATAGCGCATGATCTCGGTACGCTGGTACTGAAAGGTCAGAGCGCTCGGGAAATCGACACTTTCCGCATCAACCCGCTTGCCAAGCCAGTTGGAAATGGCGGCATCGTAAGCCGAGGTGCGCTGGTAAACCTTGAGGGCAAGCTGGAAGTTGGTTGCGCGCGACACATCGCCTGCGTTGGCTTTCATCTCTTCCAGCACTACGGCATAATCGGCGGGGTCAATGACCACTGTAACCGACTGGTTGTTCTTGGCCGCACTGCGCAGCATGGTCGGACCGCCGATATCAATATTCTCGATGGCCTCCTCCAGGGTACAATCAGGATTAGCAACGGTGGCTTCGAAGGGATAGAGGTTGACCACCACCATATCGATCGGCGTGATGTCATGCTCCGCCATTTTAGCGACATGTGCCGGGTTGTCCCGCAGGCCAAGCAGGCCGCCATGCACCTTCGGGTGCAAGGTTTTGACACGGCCGTCCAGCATCTCCGGATAACCGGTATGCTCGGAGACATCTTTCACCGTCAGGCCCGCTTCGCGCATCATGCTGGCGGTACCCCCGGTGGACAGGATCTCCACGCCGAATTGACTCAATTCTTTGGCAAAATCGACGATGCCGGTTTTGTCGGAAACACTGATCAGTGCACGTTTGATGACTGCCATCTGTGAAACTCCTGTTGGATCGTGGATCGTGGATCGTGGTTCGTGGTTCGTGGTTCGTGGTTCGTGGTTCGTGGTTCGTTGATCGTTGATCGTTGATCGTTAAATCGTTGAATCGTTGAATCGTTGAATCGTTGAATCGTTGAATCGTTGAATCGTTGAATCGTTGAATCGTTGGTCGTTGATCGTTGAATCGTTTAAATCATTACAACGATCAACGATTCACAATCAACGATTCACCCTCCTCATCAGAGTTCCAGCGCGGCCAGGAAATGCTTCTCGAATGCAGGCGTACCGGACATTGGCAACGGCTGAATCTTTGTCATCAGTGCAGCCAGCCTCTGCTGGGGGTCGGTGCCGGTCAGATAGGCCTGCAGGCCCGCCAACACACCGTTCGCGACAAAAGAGGTTTTATCTAACATGGCCTCCGGCAGCAAGGCAACTCTTTTCAAAACCTCAACGGGCAAAGCCGTGCCGAGCGCTCCTGTCACCAGGACTCGGGACACACTCTCCGGTGTGAAGCCGGCTCGGTCAAGCAGGACTTCCGTCCCGGCTCTGACCGCCCCCTTGGCCAGCTGAAAGTTGCGTAAATCGTCCTGTGTCAGCAGCAACGCACTGCTGGCATCACGATGAAAGCGAATTCCCCAGGCGCCGTTTTGCTCCACAAGGTAGCGACCAAGATTTGTCTCGACCTCAGCGGCAGAGCGAATGCGCCCGCTCACATCGATCAAACCTCCCTGCCGAGCTGCCGCAACCAACGCGGCCAGGCCGCTGCCGCACAGGCCGCGCGGCGACCCCTTCCCGGCTACGCTGAGTTGCAGGGAATCATTAATCAGACGAACATCGGTCACCGCACCATCAGTCAAAATCATGCCTGCGCCGATGTTGCCACCCTCAAAAGCAGGGCCAGCGGCGGCTGAAGTCACCCACCAGCGAGTGCCATCCCAGCTGGCAAGCTCAGCATTGGTGCCGAGATCAAGCAACAGTGTGCCCGGCTGAACATCCTGTAAAGCAAACAGACAGGCAACCATGTCTCCGCCCACGAACCCCGCGGCCAGAGGGAAGATTTCCAGAGGGCAAGGAACGCCAAGGTCCAGTTCAGCGGCAGGAATGCATAGCAGTTCTTTATAAGGATAAGGCGGCTTGTACGGAGGCAAGAGCAATGAGCGCACAGGAAGATTTTGCAACAGGCAGGACATGCCGGGGTTGCCTGCTGCGGCCAGGGCTGCCACGTTCTGCCTGGGACAACCGGCGTCGGCAAGTAGTGTGGCGATCAATGAGCGCAGAGCCTCAACCAGCAGCGCTTGCAGGCTCTCCCCGCCATCTTCATCGGCCTTTTGCAAGCGCGTCAGGATGTCTGTGGCTTGCTCCCGCTGAGGATTGGCGATCTGAGCTTCGGCCAGAACCTCTCCTGATGCCGAGAGCAAACGCCCTGCCAGAGTTGTGGTGCCGAGATCAAGGGCGATCAAGCGCTTCATCGAAGAGACATTCATTGACGTCAACAGCAAAGTTAGTGTCCATCCGGAAACACCGGATGGGCAGGGTGCAGTTTTCGATCTGGAAACGAGTTAAAGATTCACAGCAAGCCGTGGCACCCGCTTGCTGATATTACAGAAGACTTCGTAGGTGATGGTGCCGACTTTGTCCGCCCATTCTTCTGCGGTGATGATCGCGTCACCATCCCGGCCCAACAGAGTCACCTGGTCACCAACCTGAACATCCGGCAAACGGGTCACATCGATGAGGATCCAATCCATGCAAACCGTGCCGACCACAGGGGCCCGTCGACCATCGATCAAGACTTCGCCACGATTGGTCAACAGACGGTTGTAGCCGTCGGCATAGCCCACCGGGACTGCAGCCAGTCGCGTCGGGTTTGACGTCACAAAGCGATGACCGTAAGAGACACCCTCTCCTGCCGGGACATCTTTGAGTTGGGCCACCTGACTGACAAAACGCATGACCGGCTGCTGAGATAACGGATGTGCAAAAGGGCCTCCCGTCAAACCACCGTACAAAGAAATTCCAGGGCGAACCAGGTTGCATCCGTTCAGAGCAAGACTGTAGATACCGGCACTATTGGCGATATGTTTATAGTGAGGACGGAAACCGGCCACCTGGACACGCTCCACCACGGCAGCAAAAGCGTCGCACTGCAAAGCGGTCAGCGGCCTCTGCGGCTCATCGGCGAGCGCCAGATGGCTCATCAGACCGGACATATGGAGGCTTTTCAGATTCTTCAGGACCGGCAGAACCTCATCGAGCCTGTCGACCCGGAAACCCAGCCGCCCCATGCCGGTGTCCACCTTGAGGTGGTAGTCGACTCGTCTGGAGACATCACGGGCCGCACGATCTAATCGTTGGGCAGAGTCCAGATCGTAGAGCACCGGAGTCAATTGATGTTCAAGAACGTCAGCTTCCTGACCTGGGAAAAAACTGCCAAGGACCAGAATCGGCTGTTTTATGCCAAGCTTGCGTAATTCCACACCCTCTTCGACCAGCGCAACACCAAACAGGTTGGCCCCTGCAGCGGCCAGGGCCGGAGCAACATGTTTTACCCCATGACCGTAGGCATCGGCCTTGACCACAGCTAGAACCTCACAACCGCCATCGACAGTGCGTTGGATTTCCTGAAAATTATGCCGGAGAGCGGCTAGGTCGATTTCAACTCGGGTTGGACGTGCAACAGACATGCAAAGCTCCACTAAAAGCAAGGGGCATATTAAACCATGCAGGTTTAACAGCTGTAAAGAGGGAAAGGTTGACACACCGCAGGCAATCTTTTAGGCTAACGACAAGTCAAATGGAAAGGTTCTCATATGTGTCTGAATGATGGTCATTTTCTTCTGGTCCAGGGTGACCGGGAAACGGCTTTGCAAGATATCGCTTCCCTCCTGGTTGTGAAAGACAAGGTGCGTCTGATCGATGTGTTCGGCAAGCATCGTGATATCGACGCCTCTATCCAGGAAATCGATTTACTGAACAACCGGATTGTTCTGGGCTGACCGGAACATCCTTAAATCTGAACCACCGCTAGGGGAGTACCTTTGCTGAGAGCTTCGTTCGATTACGGAGCGACCCTTAGAACCTGATCCGGATCATACCGGCGGAGGGAAGCGGTCTGGACAGCAACGAGCATCCCCCTTAAATGGGCAAGCGCCGTGGCCACCAGCCTGGGCGCTTTTTTGTTTTTTGGAGAAGAGCATAATGATTCAGGGTCTCTATCTGATTACCCCGCAAGGGTCCGACCAACAGATTCTGCATGTGGTCCGCGAAGGGCTGCGTGGCGGAGCCCAGGTGGTGCAATACCGCGACAAGGAACGTTCGGAGGACGCAAAAGTGTCCCTGGCGCGACAACTTGTACAGCTTTGCCAGGAGGCCGGTGCGACCTTCCTGATCAATGACAGCGCAGAACTTGCCGTTGCGTGTTTTGCCGACGGGGTTCATCTGGGGCAGGATGACGGTTCAGTTCACGAAGCCCGAAAGATACTCGGTCAAGACAAGCTGATCGGGGTTTCGACCCGTACAGTTGATCAGGCCCTCAAAGCGGAGATGGCAGGCGCCGACTACATAGGTGTCGGCAGCATCTT
The DNA here is from genome assembly GCA_024636215.1 of Deltaproteobacteria bacterium. Next base: position 11,338 of record JAGXHL010000044.1, on the reverse strand, counting down.
TCCGACCCGCAGCAAAGATGATACCGAGCTGATCGGGCTGGAAACCTTAAGCAAGATACGCCGTGCCGTCAAAATCCCGCTGGTGGCGATCGGCGGTATCGACTGGATGAATGCGGCGGCCGCTCTCGAAGCTGGCGCCGACTCACTGGCTGTGATTTCAGCGATTTCTGCGGATCCGAACCCGGGCCTGGCGGCCAAAGAACTGTCCCTGCTCTTCAACAGCAGGAAAGCCCCGGAACGAACCAGGGTTATGACGATTGCCGGCTCCGACTCCGGTGGTGGTGCAGGGATTCAGGCCGACCTCAAGACCATCACCCTGCTGGGTTCGTTCGGCGCCAGCGCCATCACCGTATTGACTGCACAAAACACTCTCGGCGTACAGGGTCTTTCCCCGGCAACCGCGAGCTTCATTGCCAGGCAGGCCGAAGCGGTCATCACCGACATCGGTGTCGACACGATCAAGACCGGCATGCTCTACAGCGCCGAGATCGTCACGACCGTTGCAGAACTGCTCCGGAGGCACAATCTGCTCGCCGTGGTCGACCCGGTTATGATTGCCAAGGGTGGCGCAGCTCTCTTAAAGCAGGAAGCGATCGAAGCAGTCCGCAATCAGCTTTTACCCTGCAGCTATTTATTGACGCCCAACATTCCCGAAGCGGAAGCATTGACAGGGACAAAGATAAGCAGCCTGGAAGATATGGCAGAGGCAGCAAAAAAACTTCAGGCCATGGGGGCTCGACATGTGCTGCTCAAAGGAGGCCACAGGGTTGGAGACGCCAAGGATGTTCTTCTCGCGGGGGCCTCGATAGAAAGGCTGGCGGCGGAGCGCATCGACACAACCAACACCCATGGCACCGGCTGTTCCTATTCTGCGGCGATTGCGACTTTCCTTGCGCAGGGGCAAGCTTTGAACCAAGCCGCTGCCTCAGCCAAGCTTTTCATTAGTGCAGCGATCCGTCATGCCACGCCTCTGGGTGGCGGGCACGGACCGATCAATCATTTCGCAGGAGCCAAAGCTGTAAGAAGTGAAATGGAAAAAGGAAAAAGTGCGTGATTAAGAACCGGGTTCGACTTTTTACCTTTTACTTTTCACCTTTCACCTAAAAGAGGTTTTATGAAGAAACAAGCAACACTGACCCAACTTGAACTCGCCCGCCAGGGCGTTGTTTCGGACAAAATGCGTCAGGCCGCAGCAACGGAAGGTATCGACCCTGAGCTGCTGCGCCAGCGGATTGCCGAAGGCACTGCAATTATCTGCCACAACAACAAGCACACCAATGGCATTCCACTGGCGGTCGGTAAGGGGCTGCGCACCAAGGTCAACGCCAACATCGGCACCAGCAAGGACGACACCAGTATCGACAAAGAGCTGGAAAAGGCCCGCGTGGCTGTGGCTGCAGGAGCCGATGCCATCATGGACCTCTCCACCGGCGGGCCGATCGATGAGATCCGCGCCGCCATTATCAAGGAGACGACCGCCTGCATCGGCTCGGTACCGCTCTACCAGGCCGCCGTCGACACTGTAACCCGCAAGGGCAAGGCGATGGTTGATATGACCGCAGACGAGATCTTCGAGGGCATCATCAAGCACCTCGATAACGGTGTTGATTTTATCACCGTACACTGCGGCGTAACCCGGGCAACAGTGGAGCGGATGGACAACGAAGGGCGCATCATGGAAGTCGTCTCACGCGGCGGCTCCTTCACCGTCGAATGGATGACGCACAACAATGCCGAGAATCCGCTCTTCGAACAATTTGACCGCTTGCTGGAAATCGTCAAACCCTACGATGCCACCCTGTCTCTCGGTGACGGCTTTCGCCCCGGCTGCATCGCCGACGCCACGGACCGGGCGCAGATTCACGAGTTGATCCTGCTCGGCGAACTGACCCAGAGAGCCTGGAAAGCCGGTGTACAGGTCATGATCGAGGGCCCTGGCCATGTGCCGCTGAACCAGATCGAAACCAACGTCCAGCTGCAGAAAAGGCTCTGCCATGGCGCCCCCTTTTATGTTCTCGGTCCCCTGGTTACGGATATCGCCCCCGGTTACGACCACATCACCTGCGCCATCGGCGGCACCCTGGCAGCAGCAGCGGGGGCCGACTTCCTCTGCTATGTCACCGCCAGCGAACACCTGGCCCTGCCGACCGTAGCAGACGTCCATGAAGGGGTCATGGCCAGCCGCATCGCTGCCCACGCAGGAGATATTGTCAAAGGCGTCCCTGGAGCGATGGAGAAAGACATTGCCATGGCGAAATGCCGCAAGGAACTCGACTGGGAAGGCCAGTTCGCCCTCGCTCTGGACCCGGAGAAAGCCCGCCGCATCCGCGCCGAATCCGGCGTTGACGAAGAGCACGGCGCCTGCACCATGTGTGGTGAATTCTGTGCCTACAAGGTGATGAATGAACGGCGAGGGCTAGAAACCGGGGGCTAGGGGCTGGGGGCTGGTTCTGCTTTTCCATAAAGGTAACAATGCAAAAGGGGCGTTTCCAACCGGAAGCGCCCCTCTTTTAATGTCAGTGGTCTAGCCAGCCCCTAGCCCCCAGCCCCCGGTTTCCAGCCCCCGCCCTACTCCCCCAAATAAGTATACGAGACCAGCATCTTGTCCAGCAGCTCAATGAAGTGGCTGGTCTCCTCGAAGGAGACCTTGCGCGTAGCGACTTTCTTCTCCAGGGTATCCTGCACATGCTTGAGGATTTCCGGCCCTTTGTACTGGACGTACTTCAAACTCTCCCAGGTCGCATCACCCTTGATAATCGTGTCGATTTTGTAGTTGGTCTTCTTATTGAAGGTAACGTGCACGGCATTGGTATCGCCAAACAGGTTGTGCATGTCGCCGAGAATTTCCTGGTAGGCGCCGATCATGAAAAAACCGATGTAGTAGTCTTCATCCGCCGAGACCTTGTGCAGAGGCAGGTACTTGGTGCGACCATTTTCGCCGACAAAACTGCTGACCTCGCCATCGGAATCACAGGTGATATCGGCAATGGTTGCCATAACATCCGGCTTCTGGCTGAGTCTTTGCAACGGCATGATCGGGAAAAGCTGATCGATTGCCCAGGAATCAGGTACAGACTGAAAGAGTGAAAAGTTGGCAAAATAGGTCTGACGAAGGCTCAAATGAAAAGCCTGCAGGTCATCGGGAACGTCGCGCATGCGCTCAACGATTTCGTTGATCTGGATGAAGATCTTGCTGCAGAGCCATTCGGACAGCGCCCGATCATGCAGCGTCAGGTAACCAAGCCGGAACAGACTCTCAGCCTCCTGGATAAGCTGCAGAGTATCGTGATAATCCTCCCGCAGGGAGTGTCTGTCGAGACTCTTGTATATATCGTAGAGTTTTTTGACGGTCGGTGAGAGCTTTTCCGCCTCCTCGATGACAGCTTCATAATCAGGCAGTGAGTTCTGGGTGTTGGTGTTAAGGATATTGGTGATCAGCACCGAGTAATGCGCGACGATCGCCCGTCCCGACTCAGAGATGATGTTCGGGCATGGCACGTCCGCCTCATCGCAGATGTTCTTGACCTGGTAGATGACGTCGTTGGCATATTCTTCGATGGAGTAATTAACGCTCGAAAAGTAACTCGATTTGGAACCATCGTAGTCGACACCCAGCCCTCCGCCGATATCGAGGTACTCGAGGCCAACCCCTATCTTCTTCATCTCGGCGTAAATCCGGGCACCTTCAACCAGGGCATTTTTAATCTTGTCAATCTTGGTGATCTGACTGCCGATATGGAAGTGCAGCAGTTTGACCTGATCGAGCAGATCATGCTCCTTGAGCAGGTCTATGGCGGCGAGCAACTCCGAGACCTTCAGGCCGAACTTGGCCTCGCTGCCACCTGAAGTCGCCCACTTTCCTGTGCCCTTTGCCGAGAGCTTGACCCGGATACCGAGCTTCGGCACTATGCCGATCTTCTTTGACAGGGCAATAATCTTCTCCAGTTCAAAGAGTTTCTCAACCACGATGGTGATATTGTAGCCGATCTTGTTGGCGTAAAGGATCGTCTCGATAAAATCGTTGTCCTTGTAACCATTGCAGATAATCGGCAGGTCCTTGCCGGTCGCAAAAGAAATCGCTGCCACCAGCTCCGGCTTGGAGCCGACTTCCAGGCCGATATTGTATCTCTTGCCGAACTCGGTAATCGCCTCGACAACCTGGCGCTGCTGATTGACCTTGATCGGAAAGAACGTCTGGTATCCGGCCGGATAATCGTACTCCTCGATGGAGTTTTTAAAAGCTCGATTGATCCCGGCGATCCGTCCCTGAAGGACATCCATAAAGCGCAGCAGGATCGGCGGTTTGATTTTGCGCTTGATCAGATCATCGATCAGGGCACGCAGATCTATGGCATATTTTGAATGGGGCGAAGGGTGAACGCAAACATGCCCTTTGCGGTTGATTGAGAAATAACCGTCACCCCAGTTATCAATATTGTAGGCTTTTTCCGCGCTTTTGATTGTCCAACGTTCCATAAGTGAAGCCTTTTCTGTTGATTGTTGAATTGTTGAATTGTTGAGGCGTTGATTTGTTTAACATTTCAACGGACGACAGCCCAATCAACGGCATCGCAGATGCCAATTCATCCGGTTTTCACGACAGCCGATTACGGAAATCCTCGTAGCCGAAGCTGCGTACCACCGTCAACTCCCCGGTTTCCGGCTCGAACGTACAGAGGTGCGGATGCTGGATGCCGTTGAAGGTGGTAGTTTTGACCATGGTGTAGTGGGCCATGTCGAGAAACGCCAGTCGGTCACCGGGGGCCAACTTATGCTCGAAGGACCAGTCGCCGATGATATCACCGGCCAGACATGAGGGGCCACCGAGGCGATAGCTGTGCGCCTTGACACCGGGATCATAGCCATCCTTGATTTCAGGCCGGTAAGGCATCTCGAGGATATCCGGCATGTGACAGGTGGCCGAGACATCAAGGATCGCCGTCTCGATTGCTCCAGGCACAACATCCAGGACCTCACCAACCAGCAGACCGGTGCCTATGACAATCGCTTCCCCCGGCTCAAGGTAGACCTCAAGGTTGTATTTTGCTTTGAAATATTTGATCAGTTCAACCAGACCATCGATATCGTAACCTTCGCGGGTGATGTGGTGCCCCCCGCCAAAGTTGAGCCATTTCAGCTGCGGCAAAAATTCACCAAATTTCTGTTCAAAGACGTCAGCGGTTCGCGCCAGGGGTTCGAAAAGATGCTCGCAGAGCGTGTGAAAATGCAGGCCGTCAATGCCATCCAGTGACTTGCCATCAAACTCATTCCGCTTGATGCCCAGCCGTGAGTTTGGCGCACAAGGGTCGTAAAGTTCGGTATGCCCCTCGGAGTGCTCAGGGTTAACCCGCAACCCGATCGACACCCTGCCCTGCTGTTTTTCCCACAAGGGCCGAAATCTTTGCAACTGGTTGAAGGAGTTAAAGACCAGATGATCCGAGATCGACAGCAGCTCGAGGATATCACTCTCCTTGAAGGCCGCGGCAAAGGAGTGGACCTCGCCACCGAACTTATCACGACCGAGCTGTGCTTCCCAGGGCGAAGACGCACAGACCCCCTGCAAGGTCTCGCGAATCAGCGGAAAGGTCCTCCACATGGCAAAGGCCTTCAGCGCCATGAGAATCTTTGCACCGCTGCGTTGCTGCACCTCATCGAGGATGGCCAGGTTATGACGCAAACGGCCAAGATCAACGACGTAAGCCGGCGACGGGGCGAGTTCGAGAATTTTCGGGATGTCGATACCAGTCAACTTTAACCTCGAAGTCTAATCAACAGCCCTAAAGTTCCGGCCATTCGCCTTCAACCACTTCATACGGCAGACCCATCGGCCCGACTTCATCCAGGAACGGTTGCGGATCAAATTGCTCCATGTTCCACACGCCTGGCTTGTGCCACTTGCCGGTCAGCATCATGATGCCCCCAGCCACAGCCGGAACACCTGTGGTGTAACTGATCGCCTGGGAGTTGACCTCGGCATAACATTTTTCATGATCGCAGATATTGTAGATATAGACCTGCCTGCGCTGGCCATCCTTGAGCCCTCGGGCGATCACGCCGATGCAGGTGCGCCCCTTGGTTAAAGGACCGAGCGAACCCGGGTCGGGCAGCACCGCTTTGAGGAACTGTAAAGGCACGATTTTCTGGCCATTGTAGTCAACTTCATCGATACGCGTCATGCCGACATTCTGGAGGACCTCAAGATGCTTGAGATAGTTATCGGAAAAGGTCATCCAGAACTGGGCCTTTTTGATGGTCGGAATATGCTTGACCAGCGACTCCATTTCTTCGTGGTACATGCGATAGATGTTCATCGGGCCGATACCTTCAGGAAAGTCGAAGGTTCGCCTGGTCGCCAAAGCCTCGCTCTCCACCCAGTTCCCATCCTCCCAGTGTCTGCAGGTGGCTGTCACTTCACGAATATTGATCTCCGGGTTGAAGTTGGTGGCAAAGGGTTGACCGTGGTCACCGGCGTTGGCGTCGATGATATCAATCTCCTGTACTTCATCGAGGTAGTTTTTTGCGGCCAGGGCCGTATAAACATTGGTCATGCCCGGATCAAAGCCACTGCCGAGCAAGGCCATCAGACCCTTTTTACGAAAACGCTCCTGATACTCCCATTGCCAGCGATATTCGAATTTCGCCGTATCGGGTGGCTCGTAGTTAGCCGTATCGAGATAATCGACCCCGGCTTCCAGGCAGGCATCCATGATCGTCAAATCCTGATAAGGAAGCGCTACGTTGATGACCAGCTGCGGCTCTTCCTGACGGATCAGGGCTACCAGTTCAGACACCTTATCAGCATCGACCCGGGCCGTTTTAATCTCGGTGATCTTGATCTCCGCAGCGATCGCATCGCATTTGGCTTTGGTTCGCGAAGCAAGGGTTATAGAAGAGAAGATATCCGGGCGTTGTGCGCATTTGTGGACAACAACGCCACCGACGCCGCCGGCACCAATAATCAGGACTTTACTCATGTCGCAACTCCTTTGAGGCTTGCTCAAGAACTCGGGTTTCAGAAGTCAAAGGTTAAACAGTCCTTTTCTCCCTAACCCTTATCTTTTGTCAACAGAAAAACCAGTAAAGACACTTTAAAAATCCGATTCCCCTGGCCATTCTGATGAGGTATGGTTTAATTACTGTCAATTCAAGCCACTACAATCATATCAGCCTTAACACGGAATTAAAGATGACCATGCGAATCAACGTTCTGCCTCTTATTTATAGCCTAACATTCCTTTCATTAACGGCCTGCACCATGACGCAACAACCGATTGGCAACTCTGAAGCACCCTATCCAGCCGAGAACCCGGTCGTCGGAGATATTTATCACCTGCCCACCGGTGTTAAAATCAGCCAGGAGCAGATGCTGTCTGCCATAACAGATGCACGCATCATCTATGTCGGGGAGACGCACGACAACCCGGCGTCTCATCGCCTGGAGCTTGACGTCCTGAGAGCCATGGCGGAACGTTATCCCGGGCAAATCAGCCTGGGCCTGGAGATGTTCAACTCCGGGCAGCAGGAAGCTCTCGATCAATGGACAGCAGGGGAGCTCAGCGATAAAGAATTTTTGAAAAATTCGCAATGGTTCAACAACTGGAGCATGGACTATGCCTATTACCGCGACATCCTGAATTACGCACGTGAGCACCAGATCCCCGTTATCGGCTTGAACGCAACCCGTGAGCTGGTCAAGCAGGTTGGCAGAACTTCATTTGATAACCTGGACGAAGAGGTTCGCGCCCGGCTTCCGGAGATCGACCTGGAAGACCCCTACCAGCTGGCCATGGCCAAGGCGATCTATGCCGACCACCGCAGTGGCAAGGCGATGCTCGACGGCTTTTTACGCATCCAGACCTTATGGGATGAAACCATGGCTGAAAATGTCGCACGCGTCATGCAAGAGCAAGGACCAGAGCACCGCATGGTGGTCATGGCTGGCGGCAACCACGTCCGTTATGGCTTCGGCATCCCCAGACGCGTCTACCGCCGTCTGCCAACCTCTTATATGCTGGTGGGCAGTCGCGAGCTGGTCGTCCCCGCAAACAAGCAGGACAAACTGATGAATGTCGACATGCCGCGTTTTCCCATGCCTGCCTACGACTATCTGGTTTATACGGAATACGAGAGTCTTCCCGGTGAACCTGTCAAACTAGGCGTACGCATGAAGGAAACCGATGGCAAGGTTGTCGTTGAAACGGTTGTGCCGGGGTCAACGGCTGATCAGGCTGGGGTTCTGGCGGGAGATATCCTCATTTCAATAGGACAAGTTGCTGTCGAAGATAGCTTTGATATGATCTACGAAGTTCAACAACGCGTCAGTGGTGACCAGGCAACACTACTTGTCGAAAGAAAAGGTGAGCGAATCAAACTCGATGTAACCTTCAAACCCCTACCGAAACCAGACAGTCATGGCGTGGAGGGTCGTCACAAGAAATAAGCTTCATAATCTTGGAGACACAAACCATCAAATACAGAGCCGCTCAGTTTCCTGAGCGGCTCTGTATCTGTTTATCGATTTCTCGCGCCACGCATTCCGCGTCCCGCGCATCTTTCTTTTAAGCTTTGCCGGCACTCCCCAACACAGCCTCATTCTTGTGGTTAAGCAGCTTAACAAGTTCCTTGCGTGCTGCGCCAAGGTATTTGCGGGGGTCGAATTCGCCGGGATGGTTGGCCAGATACTCGCGGACCTTGGCCGTGACCACCAGGCGGCCGTCGGAGTCGATGTTGATTTTGCAGACAGCGCTTTTGGCGGCCCGGCGCAACTGCTCTTCCGATACACCGATAGCACCTTCCATCTTGCCGCCATACTGATTGATCAGGTCCACGTATTCCGGTACAACGCTCGAAGCGCCGTGGAGGACAATAGGGAAACCGGGAATGCGTTTCTCGACCTCGTCAAGGATATCGAAACGCAGCGGCGGGACCTCTTCACCCTCTTTCAGTTTGAACTTGAAGGCGCCGTGACTGGTGCCGATGGAAATCGCCAAAGAGTCGACACCGGTCTTCTTGACAAAATCCTCGACCTCTTCCGGTTTGGTATAGGTCGATACTTCAGCCTGGACATCGTCCTCGATGCCGGCCAGTACGCCGAGTTCACCTTCAACCGTCACATCGAACTGATGGGCATACTCAACGACCTTTCTGGTCAGGGCAACATTCTCTTCATAAGGCAGATGCGAGCCATCGATCATGACCGAAGAAAAACCATTATCGACACAAGCTTTGCAGATGTCGAAAGAATCACCGTGATCCAGGTGCAGGCAGACAGGGAGATCCATACCCATCTCTTTAGCCATTTTCACGGCCCCCATCGCCATATAGCGCAGCATCGTGGCGTTGGCATACTCACGTGCACCCTTGCTGACTTGAATGATCACCGGTGAACGGCTTTCTACACAGGCGGTCACAATTGCCTGTAACTGCTCAAGATTATTAAAGTTGTAGGCAGGAATAGCGTAGCCTCCAGCCATTGCCCTGGCAAACATGTCGCGAGTATTGACCAGTCCCAGCTCTGAATAATGCACCTTGTCACTCATCAGCAATAACCCTCCCTGTGGATGTTTCAGTCATGGTTCTATAAATATACCTTAATATCAATTTACTTAAAGCAAGTCCAGAGCAAACACCGCGAATCAATCCGGTATCAGTTGCATCTCATCCCGCCATGTTTTAGGATTAGACGTTTTGTAAACAACCACCATGAACAGTCGCAGCAGAAGGGAAAAGAAAATGAATCTGGACAAGCATGAAGAATATTTTTCAGACTGGAAACAACGCGAAGAGATTGCCGAAGCCATGTTACCGCTTGTTGGACGCCTCTACCGCGATCATGGCATCGTGACCACCGTCTATGGCCGCAGCCTGGTCCACGGCTCCATGGTGGACATCCTCAAAGCGCACCGCTTCGCCCGTCAGATCCTCGAAAACGAGCTTTCTGTACGCGACACTTTTCCGGTTTTACAAGCCATGGAGAGTCTTGACCTGGCGCCTTCAAGGATTGATATCGGCAAGCTCACCGTGCGTCTCCAGGCGCAGGAGCCCGGCCAGGAGATAACGGCTTTTGTCCGTCAGGAACTGGCAAAGGTCAACACGGGACAAACCTCGCTACTCAGCGAACCCCGTGATGTCGTCCTCTACGGCTTCGGCCGGATCGGTCGCCTGCTGGCCAGAATTCTGGTCGACAAAACCGGCGGTGGCGACAAACTGCGCTTGCGTGCAGCCGTGGTCCGTAAAGGCGGCGATGACGATCTGATGAAACGGGCCAGTCTGCTGCGCCGCGATTCTGTGCATGGTCAGTTCAAGGGCGCAATCACCATCGACGAAAACGAGAATGCGATTATCGCCAACGGCAACATGATCCGGCTCATTTATGCTGATGCTCCGGATCAGATCGATTACACAGAGTATGGCATCCAGGATGCCATTTTGATCGACAATACTGGAAAATGGCGTGACCGCAAAGGCCTTGAAAGGCACTTGCAAGCTAAAGGGATCAGTAGGGTTGTTTTAACGGCACCGGGCAAGGGCGATGTCCCTAACGTGGTGTTTGGTGTCAACAACGAGTTACTGACGGAAGATGAAAAGATCTTTTCGGCGGCCAGCTGCACGACCAACGCCATCGTACCGGTTCTGAAAGCAGTCAATGACCGCTACGGGGTCATCAGTGGTCACGTCGAAACCTGCCATTCATACACCAACGATCAGAATCTGATTGACAATTATCACGATAAACACCGCCGCGGTCGCAGCGCGCCACTTAACATGGTCATTACCGAGACCGGCGCTGCGAGCGCCATCGCCAAGGCTCTGCCCGAGTTAACCGGAAGACTGACCGGAAACGCGATCAGGGTACCGACACCCAACGTCTCGCTGGCAATTCTCAATCTGACTTTGGAAAAGCCAGTCAGCCGCGAAGAACTCAACAGCTATTTACGTGACGTCTCGCTCGACTCGCCGCTGCAGAATCAGATTGACTACACCAATTCTCCGGAAGCGGTTTCCAGTGACTTTGTCGGTTCTACCTATGCCGGCATCGTTGACTCGATATCGACCATCGTTGCTGAAGACAGGATTGTACTCTACGTCTGGTACGATAATGAGTTTGGTTACAGCAGTCAGGTGGTACGCCTGACCCAGAAGCTGGCCGGGCTGGAATTGCCGGTATTCCCCTTTTAACTTAATCGACAGGAGTTCAATCTATAGCGGCACCAGTTTTCTTGGACACTGATTTGGGGTAAACTCCCCGTGTCCAAGGAGATTAATAATGACAACAAACAACAAAAACGAAACTGTCACCGGACCTTTGGCTGAAGGACAGCGCTGGAGTGCTGCCCGC
>JAGXHL010000043.1 GCA_024636215.1 Deltaproteobacteria bacterium | reverse complement strand
AGCGAAAATTTGGATGTTTGAGAACAGATTTTAGCTCGTTTGCAGGTTCATAGCCGTAGCTATGGACCAAAAAGGAGCTGAAATATGGGCCAAACAGCCGGATTTGCAGCCGGCTCATGGATAGTCCGACAGGCTGCTAGAATTAGAATCAGCGGCCATATCCGCAAAACTTCAGTATTTCTTTAGACATCAAAGGCAAGGCAGCGATTCGATCAACCAGGCCGGTTGCAATAGCTTCTTTCGGCATGCCGAAGACAACGCAACTCTCTTCTGCTTCGGCAAAGACACTTCCGCCATTATTTTTTATCGCATGAACCCCCATGGCGCCGTCATTACCCATGCCGGTCAGCACAACACCCAGCACGCGACGACCGAAGATGGTGGCGGCACTTGAGAATAACGTATCTATTGACGGCAAATAACGCTGGTGGCCTTTGGGTTCTGAAATCTTGACAATGACATCTGCACCTCTGGGGAAAAACTCCAGGTTTTTACCGCCGGGGGCAATCAGGACTTCGCCCGGTCTGACAATGTCTCCATTGGCAGCCTCACGAATATTGAGTGCGGAAAAACGATTGAGCCTTTCGGCAAAAGCACGCGTAAAATCAGGTGGCATGTGTTGAGCAACAGCAAATGCAACAGGAATTTCATCCTGAATTGCAGAAAAAATATTCTGCAGCGCCGGTGGACCTCCGGTTGATGAGCCGATCACAACCATGCGGAAGTTTCGACGGGCCGCTTCCGTTAAAGTGATGACACTGGCTGCGTGCTTCGGCATGACATGACGCTGTTTGCCTGCCATGTTGCTGCGGGCCATAACGTTTTTCAGATTAGCAGAGGTGACTTCCCGAACTTTTGCCAAAAGTTCCTCACGAATATCCATGAGGAGCGGCGAAACTTTTGAAGAAGGTTTCGGCACAAACTCTACCGCGCCAAGCTCGAGGGCCTTGAAGACATCTTCATCATCAGATCTGGAAGAAACGACAATGATAGGAGTAGGCTGCTGCTGCATGACGATGCGCAACAGTGTAAAACCGTCCATACGCGGCATTTCCAGATCGAGGGTGATCAGGTCAGGACGCAGATCAATCACTTTGCGCAAACCCTCTTCACCATCACAGGCATAGCCGATGACTTCGACATTGGGCAGCGATTCCAGCATCTTTACAATGGAGCGACGATTAAACGCAGAATCGTCGATGACCAGCACCCTGACTTTAGCGGAGAGCATAAATCCCTCCTGGTTGTGTCGTTGCGGTCAAGGGCTTCTGGTAAACCATATCGTGCCGGAAATGTCTTAGCTGAAAAGCCGTGCTCAAATTTATCAATGACTCAGAGTGCCCCAGCAGCAGGAAACCTTCGGGGACCAGCCTCTGAAAGAAATTTTCGATAACATTTTTTTTCCCTGCCTTATCGAAATAAATGATGACATTGCGACAGAATATTGCATCCATCTTGCCCAGCAGGGCAATCCGCGAGGTATCAAACAGGTTCAAATGACTTATGGAAACCAGACTTCTGACTTCATCCCTGATGCGTGATTTCCCTTCATAGTCGGTAAAAAACCGCTGTTTCTGCAAAGGCTCGGTACTGCGAAAGGAGGAGTCACCGTAAACACCTTCTCGGGCCATATGCAGAACCCGATGACTGATGTCGGTGCCGATAATCTCAACGCGCCAGGACCTAAGCCAGGGCTGGTCAAGCAACAGCATGGCGATGGTATAGGGCTCTTCTCCCGAGGAACATCCAGCGCTCCAGATCCGCAGGCTCTTCTGACCTTCCCGTTCCTTACGCTTGCGGACCTCCGGGAGGATGTCTTCAACAAAGGCCTTTAACTGAAAATCTTCTCGAAAGAAATAGGTTTCGTTGGTCGTCAACTGATCGATGACTTCTGAAAGTTCCTGATCCTTATTCGGGTTGTAGCGCAGAAAGTAATAATAGTCCTTAAATGTTTTCAGATTATGTTGCAGCAAACGCTTGCCCAAACGCTTTTCCAGCAGGTACTTGGAATCATCGGTGAAATTCAATCCGCAATGCTGGTAGACAAAATCCCGCAACAGGCGGAATTCTTCGCTACTCATCGGTATTTCAGGAGTAAGAAAAAGCATCTCTTGAGTCAGTTCACCGGCAGTTCGGCAAGCAGATCCATCAACTGCTGACGCACTACTTCCTCTGTTTCAACAGCTAACCTGGCTTGCAACAGGGCTCGTGCATTAGAACCCGGCACTTCAACAATACTTCTGGCTGTTTGCGCACGAACCACCCAGTAAGGATGGTTCAGTAAAGTTTCTGCATGGCCGTGAATCCAGCTTGCGGAGCCATAGCGAGTCAGCAGGTTCATGGCAACTGTCACAACCTCTTCATCGGCGTGGTTCAGCGCCATGATCATCTGCGGGCAGGCATCGGTGCCGGCAAGTTCGGCAAGGGTTTCCAAAGCGGCAATGCTCACCAGGCCGATCGGATCAGACAAGGCTCTTTGCAAAAGGGGCCTGCTGCGTTCGCCGGCAATCCGGCCAAGGCCGCGCACAGCTGAAGACCGCACCCAGACATCCTCGTCCTGCATGGCAAGCTGCAAACCGTCAAGAGCTTCCTCGATATTGCAATGGCCAAGAATCTCGACAACGCTACGTCTGACTTCAACATCTTCATCAGTCAGGGACAATAGCAGCGTGCTGAGATGTTCACCGACGTCATAACGTTCGAAAACTTTAACCGCGACTCTTCTGACTTCGGCAGCAGAGTCCTTGACAGCCAGACTCAAGGTATTCAGAACAGCAGGATCATCCAGTTCCCTGAAAACCATCACTGCAAACATCCTTTGTTTGCAATCCTTGTGAGTCATCAGCGGCAGCAACTCGGTGAATGTCTCGCTTGAAAATTGCTGTCCCAGAGAAATCAGCGCTTGCAGCGCCGCATCCTGGACCTCGCTTGAATCGCTCTGCAGGCACGCGACCAGCTCCGGCAGCATCTGCGCAGCACCGATTTTACCCATGGCATATGCAGACATACGGACAATTTGCGGATCGACATCGCGTAGCCCCTGTTGCAGCAGCGGCAAACTATCCTGACAGCGCGATTCGCCGAGTACATAGGCAAGATAAGCCCGCTGCTTGCGATCAACAACAGGCCATGACTCCAGCAATGCCTTGGGGTTGGCGCCGCCAATATCTATAAGGGCCGCCAGTGCGTCCTGTTGCAAAGATTCGTATTCGAGGCGTTGTAACAGAGGCTCAACAGCATCAACAATGCCAAGCCAGCCCAGGATTCTGATTGAAGCACGTTTCAGTGAATCACCGTATTCATGATCAAGATAACTGGACACAGCGACAGCGACCGGACCTTTTTCGCATGCCGCCAGTTGCTGTCGGACCTGTTGCGGGTGTCGTGCGAAAATCTCTGACAGGGCCAGAACGGCTGCCTCACGCACGTTGCGCATGGAGTCTGTCAGGGCGGCAACCAGTTCAGTGACTGCTGAAGCATCTCCTGCCTTGCCAAGACAATCCACCATCGCCTTGCGCAGCAGCTTCTCATCTTTGTAGGGAAGTAATTCTGCCAGAGTGATCGGAAAAGCAATTCTGCTCAAGGCCTCGAGAATGGTAAATTGCAGCAAAAGATCCGGATGCTGCATCGCATTAAGCAGTGCGGGAACAGCTTGTGCTGCCTTCAGCTTGCCGAGATTTTCAGCGGCGGCAGCCCGCACGTTGCTATCTACATCTCCCAGGCTGTGAATCAGCGTCGGAATCGCTTGCGGATCCGCGATATCGCCAAGGATATCGAGGATAAACTTGCGGACATCGTGGTCGGGACAGCCCGCTTGATCCAGAAGCATAGGTACGGCATCCCGACCGATGCGGGTCAGGGTTTCCACGGCGGCATTACGCAAACCGGCATTTTCTTCAGCGTGGAGGAGCTCAATGATTTCACCAGTGAGCTCACGGCTGACCGGCATCGTCAAAAACAGATCGATCGACTCCTTGCGAACCCGCCAGCTGCTGTCTCCAAAGGCCTTAAAGATCAGATCAAGTCCGACGAGTGCTTCGCCGGCAGCCAAGTCGCGCAAACCCTGCAAGCGGACTTCCTCATCCGGACAGTCCAAGGCCCTGGTTATCTGGTCAATTGTATCCATAATTCTTTCCTGTCAAAAATTTTAAGCCGTGCTTATGTAATGCCATTGATGCTTTCTGTGACTTCTGTAGTGAGGGTTTTTGAAATTGAACAAAGTCGGACAACCAGTCAAAGATCTAACTTCAGCGACTGCTGTTTATGTAAAACAAAGCAAGACAGGGGTTTTTCAGGCACCCAGTTCCCGGCTTCGTTTATCCAGAAGATCCAGAAATGCCGCTTCCAGAATTTTGCTGTTTTGTATTTGCGGGCTGGGAAAGCGTTCGCCAAACAAACGTCTGGCCTCTTTTATTTCAGCAGCCAGCAGTTCAGACCAGCTGCCCTGGAGAATCCCCTCATCAATACGGTTCTGATGATAAAGCGAGATGTCGGCAACAATGTTGCGGGCAAGCCGCTCGGCACGATCACGTTCCGGGATGCTCTGCGCAGACACTTCGTCGTCTTCGGCCGTTTGTATCTTCGCGTTAACCGAGTGAATAAAATCGAGCGATTGCGATGCTCCCTCTGCAGGTGACAGTTGCAGGCCGGACTCTTCAACTTCGCCATTTTCAGGTGGTGTACCGGTTTCAGCGGCGCCAACCAGCAGGCGGTTGATCTTGAGGACCAGATCATCGGGGATGTGATGCTTTTCGATATAATCATCGGCACCATAGAGCGAGTTCGGCTGGCGCTTATAAGCCGCCTTGTTATAAACGGATGACAAGAGAATGATCTTGACATTGTCGAGCCCCGGACGACGTCTGACAGTATCGACCACTTCAAACGCATAGAGTCCTTGCAAGGCGACATCTACAACGGCAACCTGGGGACGCACTGCATCCATGGTCACAAGAACATCCGCGCCATTATGTCCGAAGACGCCATCATATCCGGCGTCTTCGACAATCGCGTTGATCGTTTTGCACAGTTCACGATCACTGTGGGCAATCATCACGCGCGGTTTTCCCTCAGCTTGCGAAGGAGTACTGTGCGGGAGTTCAATCTTGAAGGGGTTGCGACAACGCGCACAACGCAAGGTAACCCTTTTCCCGGCAAGTTTTTCATGATTCAGACGGAAACGGGCAGCACAGGCAGGACATTTTACAATCATCAATAAACCTCAAAAGGGAAACTTACGGCTTCCGGCATAAACACGTTGCAGGCCCGGCACATCGTATTCTATTCGCGGCTCAAATTCTGCAGTTCGATTTTTTCATGCGTTAAAAGGACTTTTTCCAAATCTATCAGCATAATCAGTTCATTATCGCGGCGGGCAACTCCGAGGAAATAATCAGCCTGCGGACCTTTGATAAATTGAGGTGACGGCGAAATCTCCTGTCTGGTGAAACGTTGCACCTCAGTCACTTCATCAACCAGTAAACCGATAATCCTGCCGGCAAGAGAACAGACTACGATACGATTTTTGCGATTCTCTTTATTGACAGGCTGGTCAAAACGCTTGCGCATGTCAGCAACAGGAATGACTGCGCCTCGCAGGTTAATAACACCTTCGATAAAGGATGGCGCTTTGGGAACAGGGGTCAGCTTCTGTGGACGGATTATTTCTTTGATTCTCATGATATCCAGGGCATACAGCTCTGGACCGACTTTGAAGCATGCAAGTTGTATTTCCTGACGCAATGCTTTCTCGTCAGATGCCTCCAAAGATATTTCACGGCTGGGTATCGGCATCATCGTCAGTCTATAAATCTCTGGATGGTTTCAATAACCATGGCCGACTTGAACGGCTTGGTGATATACCAGTCTGCTCCGACCTGTTCTCCACGGGCCATGTCCTCGCGGCTCTTTTTGGCTGTCAGCATTATCACGGGTATATGCTTGGTCTCATCATCCGCCTTGATGCGTCGGCAAACCTCAAAACCGTCAATTTCCGGCAGCATGATGTCCAAAAGGACCAGATCCGGTTTGGATTTAGCGATTGCATCAAGCGCAGCCTGGCCGTCACCAACACCCTGAACGTCATAGCCCTTTGATGTCAGCAGGATACTTTCCAACTTCAGCAAGCTTTCTTCATCTTCAACGATCAGAATCTTTTTCTTGGTCACGGCTATCTCCTTATGAAAGTGTCAATTCAACTCAATATTCAGGGCACTCTGTAAATTCAGCAAAATGATCATACGTCCCTGACAGCGGCCAATCCCAAAAACCATTTCACGGTCCAGGCCCGAGAGAACCCCTGGTGGCGGCTCCACCTCATCATCCGTGAGGTTGACAACCTGATTTATATTGTCAACCAGGAGGCCGGCTGTCACTTCACCCAACTGGCACACAACTATACGCGACGTCGACAGCAGCTCTGATATACCGAGATTTAGTCGATGACGCAGATCAAAAACCGGCACGACAACCCCGCGCAGGGAAATAATCCCCAGTATAAATTCCGGAGTTCTGGGAATATCGGTAAATTCTCTGACTTTGATTATCTCGCTAATTCGCATGATGTCCAGTGCATATTCTTCATCACCAAGGTGAAAAGCCAGATACTGACGGTTGATTTGAGTTTGAGAAGCCTCCCGATTATCAAGGATCTCCGCAAAAGACTCATCCGTATCCAGGATAAAATCATCAGTGTTTGCAAACAGCCGGTCTATCACTGCGTTGGCACTTTCTATCGTAACAAGAGTATCTTCGATGACCGCCGCAGGCTTGTGATCCGTCGCAGTACGCACAGCTTCACTCTGTCGTTCAAAAGCCTCGACTTCATACTGCAGACTCGAATCCTGAAGTTTCTCAGGTTCAATCATCGCGGTATCAGGTTTGCTTTGGGCTTTGGCCTTTTTGCGTATCTCTGCTATATCCATACGTGCTATCCGCATCGCTCCGGTAAGTTGTTATGGGAAAGCTACGTTATTCAGCACATAAGCGAGAGCATGTGGGCTGCAGCCATTGCCTGCGTCCAACGTTGTCACTTAACTTCCCGCAAGCAACAGCTGCAGCCCACATGCTGTGCCGTTGAATAAAGGGAGCTGAATAGTTACCTAGCAGCCTGTCGGACTATCCATGAGCCGGCTGCAAATCCAGCTGTTTGGCCCATATTTCAGCTCCTTTTTGGTCCATAGCTACGGCTATGAACCTGCAAACGAGCTAAAATCTGTTCTCAAACATCCAAATTTTCGCTTCGGCCCGAATAGTCCGACAGGCTGCTAGTTTTTTCGTATTCAACTCAACCTGTTGTTATCCAGCTCCAGCATGACAGCGTCAATGACCACTTTGCCAACTTTTGATTCTCCCCTGCCGAAGCATTCAAGCAGAGCCAGAGAGGCCGCGTGATTGATCATACGCGGGGTCCCTGAAGAATACGCATAGATGGCCTCGACAGCAACCACACTGAACAAACCGGGTTGCCCGCCGGCTTTGACGGTTCTGAAATCGAGATATTCTGCCGTTTCCGTGAGATTGAGCGGCTGCAGGTCATACTGCATGCCTATTCGTTGTCTCAGCGGTTCATAAACACGATGATTGAGTCGCTTTTTTAACTCCGGCTGCCCCATAAGTACAATACTGATCAGGTTGCGATCGTCCAGTTGAAAATTCGTCAACAGCCGGATCTCGTCGAAGGTTTCTTTATGCGGAACCAGCTGCGCCTCGTCGATAACAACGACCGGTGTCATGCCGTTTTCATAATACTCATAGAGTATCTTGCCTATCTGCTCAAGCAGATCCACCTTGAAACGTGCAGGTTCAGCAACGCCGAGATGTCGTGCCATACTGTTCAGAAATTCTACCGGCGTCAAGCGCGGATTTATCAGACAGACGACCTTGAAGCTGTCATCAAGGGTATCCATCAGCGCACGTGACAGAGTCGTTTTGCCGCAACCGATCTCACCCGTCAGCAGAACCAGATCACGCTCTTCAACCGCATATTGCATGCGGGCCAGAGCTTCACGATGACCGCGGCTCAAGAAAAGAAACCGTGGATCCGGGGTTTTGCTGAAGGGTCTTTCGCGCAACCCGAAATGAGCTTCATACATTGAATGAAGACTCGCCGCGTAACGCTTCGTTCATCAGTCCGGCAACATCAAGAACCAGAATGGTTTTCTGGTTACCCAATTCAGCCGCTCCGGCAATCCCTTTGACAAAACCCAGGGCCTTGCCGAGAGATTTGATAACAACATCCTGCTGACCGATGAGCTCATCGACAATAAAGCCCATGCGCTTTTCCGCCAGACCGACAACTGCAACAAACAGACGATGATCAGGACCTCTATCAGCAGTCGTTAAAGCAAAGACCTGATCAAGGCGCAGCAGCGGCACAGTGCTTTTTCGCAGCTCGATCACTTCCCGCTTCTCGACAGTCTTAATGACGCCGTCTTCGATCATAAGGGTTTCAAGTACCGAGTTGATGGGGATCGCGTAGGTCTTATCACCAACCCGCACAATCAACGCCTTGATAATTGCCAGGGTGATCGGCAAGGTAATGATCATACTGCTGCCTTGTCCGGGTTGGCTTTTGACCTCGATCATGCCGGAGAGCGCCGCGATGTTGTTCTTGACGACATCCATACCAACCCCGCGGCCAGACAGACCACTCACTTCATCACGCGTGGAAAACCCGGGCATAAACAGCAGATCGTAGATTTCCCCTTCAGTCAGGATCTGGTTTTTTTTAACCAGGCCTTTTTCGATTGCTTTGCTGCGGACCTTGTCGGTATTGATACCACGGCCATCATCATGGACTTCAATGACAACGTGATTGCCTTTCTGCGAAGCCCAGAGTTGTACCAGCCCCTTCTCTTTCTTGCCGGCAAGGCGACGCTCATTCGGAGTTTCCAGGCCATGATCAATCGCATTACGGATGATGTGCATGAGAGGATCGGAGACGTCCTCGATGATCAACTTGTCAAGCTCCGTATCCGCTCCCTTGATATCCAGATCGACTTTCTTGCCTTGTTCGTTGGCAACCCGTCGCACAATCCGGTTCATCTTTTCAAAGAGCTGGCCAATCGGAACCATGCGCACGTCCATGACGCCTTTTTGTAATTCGTGCAGACGACGCTCCAGAATACGAGTGGATTTACCCAGCTCGGTCGCCAGTTCTTTTTCGCCAGTCCCCTTCAAGCGGTCGTTGATATTGGCTATTGCACTTTTGGAAAGCACCAGTTCACCAACAATATTCATCAACAGATCAAGCTTGTCGATATCGACCCTGACGGTACGACTGATCGATCGCAACGAACTGCTGCTGACGTCTTCATCTTCGATTGCTGCCGGAAGATACACATCAATAGTGTCCGTTTCTATCACAGCCGGATCCTCCAGAACAAAACCGTCGGATTCCGATCCGTCAACAACATCACCATAGGTATGGATATCAAGGTTCTCGCGACTCAGCAGTAATTCAATGTCCGTCTGATTTAATTCACTTCCGTAAAGAATCTGGAAAGCGATCCGTTCACTGATAGAGCCAATCGACGGCAAGGTACTGATCACTTCACCCTGCTGCTTGAGCTGCTGGGTGATTTCAGCAAGCTCCTGGTCAAAACTGGCCAGATCAAAGTCCATACGCAGCAGATGCAGGCAGCGCCCCTTGCGTACATTTTCGAGCAATCGATGTTCTTCGTATTCTGTGAGTACATTCAGTATACTTGAATCGATGTCCAGTCCGGCCAGGGGATCTTCCATGCCGACGACATCGCCCTCGGCGGCCTGATTGATCTGTGCCAGGATAGGGCCAAGATCGATGGTGAAGTTTTCATCGCTGCTTTTGCCGTCGATCAGGTTGATCAGGACATCAAGCGAGCTGAACAGGGTGTCGACCAGGGGTTGAGTGAAAGGGACCTTGCCAAGACGCAGACCGTCCAGCAGGTTCTCCATGGAGTGAGAGAGTTGTGATAGGTCGTCGAAACCGAACATGCCGGCCAGACCTTTTATCGAATGGGCTCCCCGAAAAATGCCATTGAGCACATCTGGGTCGCAATCTCCTGAATCGATCGAATCAGCCAGTTTGACCAGGTCCAGATTGAGTGATCCGATAATCTCCTCGGTTTCACTGATAAAATCCTTGAGGGCCTGTGAAGAGCTCTTATCGGACAAAATTGTCTCCATATCGGCATAGGGCCTGTATAGTCCGACAGGCTGCCAGGGATTCACAAGAACCAGCTGCGGATTCGGAAGATCGGTGCACGGTCATCGGCAATAATCGACAAATCCAACTTCGAGTATTCCAATATCCGGTACAGTTCTTCAAATTAATCAGCTCCCCAGATACTCACGTATCAGCTGCTGCAACCGCTCAGGAGCGAACGGTTTGACCAGGTAGGCATTGGCGCCAAGAGACATCCCCTTCTCCCGATCACGCTCGCTCCCCTCAGTGCTGATGATAAAAAGAGGGGTTTCCCGGTAGTTTTCGTTATTACGAATGAAACTGATCAATTCAAGCCCATTGATGTCAGGCATATTGATGTCGGTAATAATCAGGTCCACTTTTTCGCGCGGCAGAATACGCAAAGCTTCGAAGCCATTGGCCGCCTCGACAGTTTCATAGTCGCCCATCGACGAGATTGTCGAAACAATCAGCGAACGCATGGTCAGCGAGTCTTCAGCTATCAGAATTTTCTTACTCACTGGAACGACTCCTTAAACATCAGTTGAATTGCACTTCGTGCGTTGAATTGATGCCTGCGGCATCGTTGAATCGTTTATAAAGCAAAACAACGAGCGAAGCTCAATTCAACAATTCAACAATTCAACAATTCAACAATTCAACAACTCTAAACCGCATTACGACTACTCATCATGCGGCGCTCAAGAAGTGCTTTTTCCATTGCCAGTCCCGCCTGGGAGAGAAAGATTTCCAAAGATTCCGTATCTCCTATCGGCTTCTCATCAGGCAGGTTATCACCGTACAGGACCGCAACCACCCTGCCTTCGCTAATTAGAGGGCCGACAAAAACCTCATCTGGACGTAAGCCTCCCAATTGAGTGAAGAAGTAATCATTCCATTCGGTTTTCTGCGGCTCACTGCGGTAGGGTGCAAAGGATTTCAGGGCTTTTATAAACACATGATTTGCTGCTTTCGGCAGCCTGGTGTTGCGCACCTTGACATCTGCGGATTCACCATCCAGTTCAATGCCGAACTGTCCAAGGCCGACGATTTCCTCATCCTTCACCAGGAGAATCACAGCACGATTCATCAGTTCACTGGCAAAACGCAGGATCAGCAGAATGATGCCGCCGCCGAGAGAAGGGTTGTTCAGCTCTTGCAGCATGCCGCGCAACAGATGCAGCCCGGGAGATTGCTGGGGAGCTTGCGGCGAAGCGTCGCTTGCTACCTCTCCCATCTCCTTGAGCAGTTCCGCTCCGATGTTGTACATGACATCTTTTGCAGGAGTCTTTTGTACAGGTTTTTCGCCAAGGGCGATGATTGCGTCAACCAGAGCAATCAAACCATCACGACCACGCTCGTCAAGAACATCCGTCTTCTTCGGTTTTGGGAATATTTTTGGTACACCGAAGCTGTGGACACTCTTCTCCGCTTCCCGGTTGGGATGATCCGACATGACCAGTATCTGAAAATCTGGATACCTCTTACGAACTTCCTCAAGCAGTTCCAACCCGCCGAGGACACCACTACCGTCTCGACGGGGCATGATGAGATCTATGACCAGGGTTGTCAATTGAGGGTCGGCAGTCTCTACGGCCTGCAAAAAAGAACGGTAATCGGTAAAGACATGAACGTGGGCCTTGCGTTCCTGCAGCAGACAGGCAATCTGCTCGGCAGTCCCCGGATCATCGTCAACCACAATAAAGTTGCGAGCAGGCACCTGGCTTTTTGCCGTCGAGCGTAGTTGCAGCTTGTCCGTATCAGCCTTTGAACCTGATGCCTCACCCTCGACCTCTGCGAGCAACTGATCAATATTGACCAGAGATTCACCGTGCTCTTCAAGATTTTCTCCGCGATGGCGTTTTTCATCAAGGAGTCGGCTGCCCTCCATGGCCAGCCACTGTGGATTCAGGCCGCTGTCGAGCATGAATTGCAGAGGATTGAGATTGGTTGCCGCCAGTTCAACCGGATCACCCAGTTCAAAGGAAAAAGATCCTTCATCCCAGCCAAAGAAGCTGTAAACAATCTTTTCAACCTGCTCACGAACAGTCTTTTCAATCGCCTCGCGGTCAACCCCGAAGTCGCTGACCAGAACATCACCGATACGACGATTGTCCTCTTTTTTCCGCTGAATGGCGAGAACCTTTTTGAGGGTCTCCATGTCTGCCAGGCCCGCGCGCAGGACGAGATCACCGATGTTTTCCGGAAACGACGAAGCAGACGCACGGATGACCTGGCCATCATGAAAGATGACACGCCCTTCCCGCTCACGGCTGTTTAACTGCAACACACCGGACTTGCGGCTCAGACTGACAATCTGAAGGATTTCCCCCAGGCCGAGATCTTCAAGGTTACCAACGAGACTCATAAGCTCTTCGCAAAAGCACCAATATCAGGTAAACACAATGTGTCGTAACAATCCGAAATTAAATGGGAATAAATATACTGCATAGAACGCCACCAAGTAAAGCAGGTTTTCCGTTGAAAGGGTCCTGGGACCAGCCCTCAGCCCCCAGCCCTCAGCCCTCAGCCTCCAGCCTCCAGCCTCCAGCCTCCAGCCCTAATGCACGCGATCTGAAAATTTCAGACGAATTGGGCAGGCGGTAAAGCCGAACGCCTGACGCAGACAGTTCATCAGGTAACGCTCGTAGGAGAAATGAACCCCTTCGGCCTTGTTGACAAAAATGACGAAGGTCGGCGGACGGACAGCAGTCTGGGTGATGTAGAAGAGTTTAAGCCGTTTGCCCTGATACATGGGCGGCTGGTGATTATATTCGGCGTCTTTCAACAGCTTGTTGAGTTTCGGTGTCGACACCTTGCGGTTGAACTCATCGCTGACCATCTCGACATCCGCCATGATTTTGCTGATGCGCTGGCCGCTGAGTGCTGAAACAAAATGGATCGGGCTGTCGGGCAGAAACTTGAAGGCACCGCGCACTTCTTTAATGTAGTCGCCCATGGTGGCGTTATCCTTCTTGATCAGATCCCATTTGTTGACCACCAGAATAACCGCCCGCCCCCGTTCATGGGCATAACCGGCAATTGTCAGATCCTGATCGGTAATACCTTCTTCGGCATCGATCACCACCAGGGCGATGTGCGCCCGGTCCATGGCCTTCAGCGCCAGGATGACTGAATATTTTTCTAGTTTCTGTGACACCCTGCCCTTGCGACGGATGCCGGCGGTATCGATCAGTACATAGCGGCGCTGATTATAGATAAATGGCGTATCCACACTGTCACGGGTCGTCCCGGCAGTCGGGTTGGCAACAACCCTTTCAAAACCGAGCATGCGATTGACCAGCGAGGATTTACCGACATTGGGCCGACCGATAATTGCCAGACGCGTTTCTGTGAGCTCTTCCTCATCAGGAGCCTGATCAGGCAGCAAGTCAATGATCGTGTCCACCAGGTCACGCGTACCGAGGCGATGCTCCGCTGAAATGGAGTGAATGTCGCCAACGCCGAGGGCGTAAAACTCACCGAGTGTCGCCTCCTGGGCCGGGCCATCGACCTTGTTGACCACAAACAGCACCGGCTTGTCTACCTGGCGCAGCATATGGGCAACCTCTTCGTCAGCAGGGTTCAAACCCTCGCGGCCATCCATCAGAAACAGGATGATATCCGCTTCTTCCATCGCCAGTTGTGATTGTTCTCGCATCTGGGCGAGCAGACGATCATTACTGGTCGGCTCAAAGCCACCGGTATCGATCAGGGTGAAACGTTTCTCGTAACGAGTCACTTCTGCATAATTACGGTCACGGGTCACACCCGGAACATCTTCGACAATGGCCAGACGTTTACCGAGGATTCGGTTGAACAGTGTTGATTTGCCTACGTTGGGACGGCCGACTATGGCAACAATGGCGCTCATGTTTCATCTCTCAGGGACTGGGAACTGGCGGCTGGGGGCTGGGGGCTGGGACTGCCAGCCGTGACCGGTGAGATTGTCATTTGAAACCAGGGACGCGTGCCTTGCTTCACAAATAATACTCCTTGTACCATTCTACGAACCGGCCGACACCGACTTCAATTGGCGTCGCCGGGCGAAAGCCGACATCGTCGCTCAAGGCGTCGACATTGGCCCAGGTAGCCGGCACATCACCGTGCTGGAGCGGCAGAAAGTTTTTCTGCGTCGTCTTGCCAAGAGCTTTTTCCAGGGTCTCGATCAGGTGCATCAACTCCACCGGCTTGTTATTGCCTATATTGTAGACCCGGTAAGGTGCCGCACTGGTTCCCGGATCGGGGTTGTCACCCGACCACTCGGGATTCGGTCTTGCCGGTTGATCAGTCACGCGCACAAGGCCTTCGACGATATCGTCGATATAGGTGAAATCCCGGCGCATGCGGCCATGATTAAAAACATCGATCGGCTCTCCGGCGAGAATGGCTCTGGTGAAGAGGAAGAGAGCCATATCCGGCCTCCCCCAGGGACCATAAACGGTAAAGAAGCGCAAACCGGTGCAGGGCAGTTGATAGAGATGCGCGTAGGTGTGCGCCATCAACTCGTTGGCCTTTTTGCTTGCCGCATACAGCGACAGCGGATGATCAATGTTGTCATGCACCGAAAAAGGCATACGGGTATTGGCGCCGTAGACCGACGATGACGACGCATAGACAAGGTGGCCGACCTGTTGCTGGCGGCACCCCTCAAGGACGTTCATGAAACCAACCAGGTTGGCGTCGACATAAGCGCGGGGATTGGTCAATGAATAACGCACCCCGGCCTGGGCTGCCAGGTTGACCACCGCATCGAACCTATGTTCGGTAAAGAGTTTTTCCATATCGGCACGATCAGCAAGATCACATTTCACAAAAGTGAAATTCTCTTTATCTGTTAATCGTTTGAGTCGGTTCTCTTTAAGTGTAACCTCATAATAATCGTTCATGTTGTCGAGACCGATGACGCTATCGCCTCGTACCAGCAGACGTTGGCAGAGATGGGAACCGATAAAACCAGCGGCACCGGTGACCAGAATCCTGGAACCCGGGCCGCGAGGATGCGCTTCTGTTTGTTGATTCATGATTAAACCTTCGTTAAGATTTTTTACCAGCGATTCGTATGCGCTCCAGCCTCCAGCCTCCTGCCTCAACCCTTGTCAAGAAGAACCAGCAACTCTTCCGTCTTCTGCGACATCAGCGCTTGATCACCACGACTTTCGACGTTCAAGCGTACTACCGGCTCCGTATTCGACATGCGCAGGTTAAAGCGCCAGTCAGGGAATTCGATGGACAGGCCGTCCGTGTGATCAATATCAACGGCACAAGGAGCGTACTGCTTCTCGATGGCAGCAATCGCTGCGGCCGGATTGCCCAGAGTCCGGTTGATTTCGCCGCTGGCAGGAAACATGCGCATGCGTTCACCAACCAGTTCAGTCAGCAGCTTGCGCTGACGGCACATCATCTCGACCACCAGCAGCCAGGGGATCATACCACTGTCACAGTAAGCAAAGTCGCGGAAGTAGTGATGAGCGCTCATCTCGCCGCCATAAACAGCATCCTCGGCCCGCATCCGCTCCTTGATAAAGGCATGCCCGGTCTTGCTCATGACCGCCGTTCCGCCCGCCTGCCGCACGATATCGATGGTATTCCAGGTCAGTCGAGGGTCATGGATGATTTTGGCATTTGCCTGTTTGGCCAGAAATGCATCGGCCAGCAAGCCGACGATATAATAACCCTCGATAAACTCGCCCAGCTCATTGAAGAAGAAGCATCGGTCAAAATCACCGTCCCATGCAATGCCAAGACCAGCGCCATGTGCAAGCACCGCATCAGCTGTTAAACTGCGGTTTTCCGGCAGCAACGGGTTGGGGATCCCATTCGGGAAGGTGCCGTCCGGCTCGTTGCATATTTTGATGATCTCCAGCGGCAGCTGTTTTTCAAGCAGGTCAAGAACAGGCCCGGCGCAACCGTTGCCGGCGTTGACCACCACCTTCAAAGGGCGCAGAACCGAGGTGTCGATATAGCTGAGTAAATGACGGAGATAAGCAACCCGATGCTCATAAGACGTCACCTGTCCTGTCTTGCCGGGCGCAGCGAACGTACCCTGCTCGGCAAGCTGACGTATCCGGTCAAGGCCGCTGTCGCCGCTGATCGGCTTGCTCTCCTCGCGCACCAGCTTCATGCCGTTGTAATCGATCGGGTTGTGACTCGCCGTGACCATGATACCGCCGTCGGCCCTGGCATGCGAGGTGGCGAAATAGACCTCCTCGGTACCGCACAGGCCGATATCGAGCACGTTGGCTCCGCCTTGCGTCAAACCCCGGATCAGGGCCGCGGTCAATACAGGGCTGGTTGGCCGTATATCCTGGCCGACCACGACGGTTTTGGGCTGCAGGAACTGCGCATAAGCACGACCGATGCGATAGGCCACGTCTTCATTGAGCTGGTCGGGGATACGGCCACGAATATCGTAAGCTTTAAAACAGGATAAATTCATAATACTCTCATGACACTCCTCGCTCCGCACGCTTCAACGCCCGTACTGGTCTTCAAATCGCTCAATATCGTCTTCCGAAAGCAGCTGCCCCGTTTGCACCTCGATGATCTCAAGAAGCTCATCACCGGGATTGCTTAAGCGGTGCCTGGCGCCGATTGAAATATATGCGGACTGGTTCGCCTCAAGGATCTGGGTAACATTTTCACAGGTGACTTCAGCGATACCGCGCACCACCACCCAGTGTTCAGCGCGGTGCCGGTGACTTTGCAGAGAAAGGCTGGACCCTGGGTTAACCGTGATGCGTTTCACGAGAAAACCGTTACCGCTGTCCAGCCCTTCATAGGCACCCCAGGGTCGGTTGACGCGTCGGTGCAACAGGCATTCGTCACGCTTCAGTTTTTTAAGCTGTTCGACAACCTGCTTGACCTCCTGCACCCGGTCTTTGGCGGCAACCAGTACGGCATCGGACGTCTCAATAACCACAGCGCCCTGTAATCCGATTCCGGCCACCAGACGCGTGCCGGCATAGAAATAGCTGTCTTTGCAATCGATGCTGATGATATCACCGGTGCTGACATTGCCTTGCTCGTCAGAGGCACCAACCTCCCAGAGCGCCGCCCATGAGCCGACATCATTCCAGCCGGCATCAAGCGGGATGACGACAGCCTGTTCGGTCTTCTCCATCACTGCATAGTCGATGGAATCGGCCGGGCAGGCTGTGAAAGCTGCGGTATCAAGCCGGGTAAAGTCCAGGTCGGCAACACGCAGCTGCCAGGCCAGCTCACAGGCAGCAAGCATCTGCGGAGCCGTTGTCGCCAGCTCGTTAAGATAGGTCGATGCCCGAAACATGAACATGCCGCTGTTCCAGTAGTAGTCACCACTTGCAAGATACTGTTCAGCGGTCGCCAGGTCGGGTTTTTCAACGAAACGTTTAACGACGTAAGGGGTGAGGGGTGAGGGGTGAGGGGTCGACTCCGCACCATTGGCGACTAACGCTTCTCCGCGTTTTATATATCCGTAACCTGTTTCCGGCGCGGTCGGTACGATGCCGAACGTCAAGAGCGCTCCATCTTCCACTGCAGCAACACCGGCATTGATCGCAGCACGAAGGGCCACGGCATCAGGAATGACATGGTCGGCAGGCAACACCAGCAAAATCGGGTCAGCATAGTCAGCCATCGCCTGCAGGGCGGCCACCGCCAGTGCCGGGGCAGTGTTGCGGCCAACCGGTTCAAGGATCACCGTCGCGTTGGCCTGACCCACCTGGCGCAACTGTTCGGCGACCATGAAACGATGCGCGTCGTTGCACACCACCAGCGGCGCACCCAGGTCTGCAAGCCCTTCCAGACGCAACATCGTTTCTTGCAGCAGAGTGCGCTCACCGACCAATGGCAGCAGCTGTTTCGGGTAAAGCTCGCGGGACAGGGGCCAGAGTCGGGTACCGGCACCGCCGGACAAAATCACGGGTATGATCATAAAAACCTCAAACTTTCAGCTGGAACAATCATTTACTACAGAGGACACCGGGGCCACTTCTCTGGATAAACTTGATGGCGTCGCAAAGTCCACCCTACGGCGTTATGGCGTTTTTTCAGGGCCTCGACATACCATATGTATGCCTTCGCCCCCTGAATAGTTACGTTTTGCTATAGGTTTGTTTTATTTACGAACGCTGCTCTCGTTTTCCAGAAACCACCTGTAAGTTTTTTCCAGCCCTTCCTTGAGTGAAACCTTCGCTTGCCAGCCCAATGCCCTGGCTCGTGTTACATCAAGCAGTTTGCGCATGGTACCATCTGGTTTACTTGTGTCAAACTCGAGGATGCCCTGATAGCCGACAACCTCTTTTACGATTTCAGCCAGTTCACGGATGGTAACGTCAACTCCGGTGCCGAGGTTGACAAAGCAGGGTTTGGGATAGATCAGCATTTCTCTGCCGAGCGTCACGTCGTCCAATTCCATCACGAATACGCAACCGTCTGCCATATCATCGACATACAGGAATTCCCGCATCGGCGTTCCTGTTCCCCAGACGATGACTTTGTCCTTATTTTGTGAGGGATCACTCTGACCAAGCCGTGCTTCGTGGAAGCGACGAATCAGCGCCGGCAGCACATGCGCGTTTTCAGGGTGGAAGTTGTCTCCTGGTCCATAAAGATTGGTCGGCATCACCGCCACGAATTGCGTGCCATACTGGCGGTTGTACGCCTCGCACATCTTCAATCCGGCGATTTTGGCCAAAGCATAAGGCTCATTGGTCGGTTCGAGCGGACCAGTCAGCAGGACTTCCTCGCTCATGGGTTGAACGGCATTTTTCGGGTATATGCACGACGACCCTAAAAACAACAGGCGCTTCACTCCGCAGCGGTAAGCCTGATCGATGACGTTGTTCTGGATCACCAGGTTGACATGGATAAATTCCGCAGGGTAGCTATTGTTGGCATGGATACCGCCGACCTTGGCTGCGGCCAGAAACACATATTCAGGCTGCTGCGCTGTAAAGAAAGCGGCTACGGCTTTTTGATCAGTCAGATCGAGCTCGCTGCTTTCGGGTGTCAGCAGGTTGCTGTAGCCGTCGGCCTTCAAGCGACGCACAATCGCCGAACCAACCAGACCTTTGGCGCCGGCTACGAATATTTTCGACTTTTTTTTCATATCGTTCGTTTACAGCCGGTTCATGGCTAGTACCCTGTAACCCATAATCTTTCGCACCTTGCTTGTTCTTTCCCTACGCAATCCCTCGAAATCCTATAGGTTACAGGGTACTAGTCCGACAGTCTCCTTTCAACCTCTGCTGTTTTCTGTGGTGAGCAATTATTCGTGATAATCAAACGTTTGGTAACCATGCTGTTTAACCAGCTCATCCCTCTGCGCTGCATCGAGATCGGAGCGTACCATCTCGACGACCAGCTCCTTGAAAGTCACCTTCGGTTCCCAGCCCAGTTTCAGCCTGGCCTTGGTCGGATCTCCAAGCAGGGTCTCGACTTCTGCCGGGCGAAAATAACGCGGATCGATACGGACAACCTCCTGCCCAGGGGTTAATACCGCATCCCGCGTGCCGCGTCCCGCTTCAACGGCATCAATGATGCCGACTTCGTTCTGGCCCTCGCCCTGCCAGCGCAGACCGATGCCAAGCTCTTGAGCTGCGGTTTCCACCATCTGGCGCACTGTGTACTGTTTGCCGGTAGCAATGACAAAGTCTTCCGGTTCGTCCTGTTGCAGCATCAACCACTGGGCCTCGACATAATCTTTGGCATGTCCCCAGTCGCGCCTTGCATCGAGGTTGCCGAGATGCAGGCAATCCTGGAGACCGAGCGCCATACGCGCCACGGCGCGAGTAATTTTGCGGGTGACGAAGGTTTCACCGCGGATTGGCGACTCGTGATTGAAGAGGATGCCGTTGCAGGCGAAAAAGCCGTACGACTCACGGTAGTTGACGGTAATCCAGTAACCATACAGTTTGGCCACTCCGTAGGGAGAACGCGGGTAGAACGGCGTCGTCTCCGTCTGCGGTGTCTCCTGCACCTTGCCATAGAGCTCCGAAGTCGATGCCTGGTAGAAACGGGTTTTCTTCTCCATGCCGAGAATGCGGATCGCCTCGAGGATGCGCAAGGTACCTAGACCATCGGCATTGGCCGTGTACTCCGGGGTGTCGAAAGAGACCGCCACATGCGACATGGCCGCCAGATTGTAGATCTCGTCCGGTTGCACCTCCTGGATAATACGGATCAGGTTGGTCGCATCGGTCAGGTCACCATAGTGCAGGATGAAGTTGCGGTGTTCGACATGCGGATCCTGGTAAAGATGATCAATACGGTCTGTGTTAAAGAGCGATGCCCGGCGTTTGATGCCGTGGACGATATATCCCTTCTTCAACAGGAATTCAGCGAGATACGCGCCATCCTGGCCAGTGATCCCGGTTATTAAAGCGACTTTAGACATGAAATCCTCCCTGAGGGGGTGTTCAACTGCAAACCAGTTCGCATAATGAATTGATTTTTATAGCATATCAGGAGATTAACTGCATCAAGAATATCAGAACGGATATGTCGCTTCCTGCTTCTAGCAGCCTGTCGGACTATCCATGAGCCGGCTGCAAATCCGGCTGTTTGGCCCATATTTCAGCTCCTTTTTGGTCCATAGCTACGGCTATGAACCTGCAAATGAGCTAAAATCTGTTCTCAAACATCCAAATTTTCGCTT
>JAGXHL010000042.1 GCA_024636215.1 Deltaproteobacteria bacterium | reverse complement strand
GGGAGTTGGAAAAAAAGGGGGGTTTGGGAAAAAGGGGGGGGGGGGGGGGGGGGGGTGGGGGACTGGGGGCTGGGGGCTGTAAAGGAGAGATTATGATTGCAGTCATTTTTGAAGTTCAGATCAAGCAAGGCAAGCAGGAGGAATATCTGCAGATCGCTGCTGATTTGAAAGCGCATCTGGCTGGCGTTGAGGGTTTTATCTCCATCGAGCGTTTTGCCAGCTTGTCTGAAGAAGGCAAACTTTGCTCGCTATCCTTCTGGGAGGATGAAGCTTCGGTCCAACAATGGCGGGAGTTCGACATACACCGCCTGGCACAGGCAAAAGGCAAAGCGGAGATCTTCGCCGATTTCAGGATTCGGGTGGCGGAGGTTTTACGGGACTATGGTATGAAATCCAGGCAGGAAGCGCCGTAAGACATGTGCAAGTCGGTGAGCACCTTGATGACAATGACAAACGAAAACCGGCGGAGTGAGCCCCGCCGGTTTTCTGCTCGTCAATACGGCATCAGAACTTGACTAATCGACTAAATTCATCAGGACATAATTAAGAATCCCGCCACTCTGGAAATATTGCACCTCATTGTCCGTGTCAATTCGACAGGTCACAACAATCTCCTGACTGCTGCCATCAGCACGGTTGATATGTAGAGTAAGATCCTGCCCCGGTTCAAGTGCATGGGACTGACCAATCAGATCAAAAGTTTCGCTGCCATCGATAGCGAGAGTCTTGCGGCTTTCACCCTTTTTGAACTGTAAGGGCAGGATTCCCATCCCCACCAGATTCGAACGATGAATCCGTTCATAACTCTCGGTGAGCACAGCTTTCACACCCAGCAAAAGGGTTCCCTTGGCCGCCCAGTCGCGGCTGGATCCGGTCCCATACTCCTTGCCGGCGATAATAATCAATGGTGTGTTTGAATCGGCATGTTTCATTGCAGCATCGTAGATACTGACCAGCTCATCATCGGGCAGGGCTTTGGTAAAACCACCCTCCACACCGGGTACCAATTCATTTTTCAAACGAATGTTGGCGAAAGTCCCACGCATCATCACCTCATGGTTGCCGCGCCGCGAGCCGTAGGAATTGAAATCCGCCGGACCTATGCCGTGTTCACGCAGATAAACACCGGCAGGACTACTCGCCAGGATTGAGCCGGCCGGCGAGATATGGTCGGTGGTGATCGAATCACCGAGCAGGGCCAGCAGCCGTGCCCCGGTAAAACTGTCCAGGCCGCGGGTCATGTCTTTGCGGACCTCGAAAAAAGAGGGTTCTCTGACATAAGTCGATTGATCCTCCCAGTCGTAAGTCTCACCTTCCGGGACCGGCAGGCTGCGCCAGCTCTCTTCACCAACGAAGACATCGGCGTACTTCTCGCGGAACATGTCGGCGGAAACCAACTTGACCATCTCGGCCACTTCTTCATCACTTGGCCAGATGTCTTTCAAGTAAACATCATGGCCCTGCGAGTCCTGTCCCAGAGGCTCTTTGGTCAGGTCAATGCAAGTGCTGCCAGCCAGTGCATAAGCGACAACCAGAGGCGGAGAGGCCAGCCAACTGGCCTTGGTGTGGGAATGGATCCGCCCCTCGAAATTACGATTTCCGGACAGTACGGAACAGACCAGCATGTCATTGTCTGTGATCGCGTCCGCGATCGGCCCGGTCAGCGGCCCCGAGTTGCCGATACAGGTGGTACAGCCGTAACCGACTACGTTAAAACCGATCTGATCAAGATAAGACTGCAAGCCGGCCTTCTCCAGATAGTCGGTCACGACCTTGGAACCCGGTGCCAGCGAGGTTTTCACCCAGGGTTTCTGAACCAGGCCTTTTTCAACAGCTTTCTTGGCGACCAGACCGGCCCCCATCATCACCGCCGGGTTGGAGGTGTTGGTGCATGAGGTAATCGCCGCAATAACAACATCTCCCTGCTTCAAGCTGAAGTCAGCGTCGGCAACCGGAGCCGTTCGCTCCCTGGCCTCTGCAGGAATAACGGCTTGCGTGGCCTCCTTCATGGCGTCAAGATCAACACGGTCCTGAGGGCGTTTCGGCCCGGCAAGACTCGGTTTGACCGAATCCAGGTCGAGCTCAAGGACGGCCGTGTACTCGGGGTCCTCCATACCGTCGAAACGCCACAAGCCCTGCTCTTTGGCATAAGCTTCGACCAGGGCCACCGTTGCCTCGTCACGATTGGAGAGACGCAGGTAATCGAGAGTGACATCATCAATCGGGAACCAGCCGCAGGTCGCACCATACTCAGGGGACATGTTGGCGATGGTGGCGCGATCAGCCAGGGGCAGCTTGGCCAGACCGTCGCCAAAGAACTCGACAAACTTTCCGACCACGCCGAACTGGCGCAGCATCTGGGTCACTGTCAGCACCAGGTCCGTGGCCGTCACACCCTCTCTCAAACGACCGGTCATACGGAAACCGATAACTTCAGGGATAATCATTGAAACCGGCTGGCCGAGCATCGCCGCCTCGGCCTCAATGCCGCCAACCCCCCAACCGAGTACGGCCAGACCATTTATCATGGTGGTATGACTGTCGGTTCCCACCAGGGTGTCCGGGTAAGCGATCTTTTTGCCATCTCGCTCGTCCGACCAGATAGTGCGTGCCAGATATTCGAGATTCACCTGGTGGCAGATGCCTGTGCCAGGGGGAACAACCCGGAAATTATCAAAGGCCAGCTGTCCCCAGCGCAGGAACGCATAACGTTCACGATTACGCTCCATCTCTTTTTCCACGTTATAGGCAAAAGCTTCCGGCATCGCGAACTTATCGACCGTGACCGAGTGATCAATTACCAGATCCACTGGAATCTGTGGATTGATCTTTTGCGGATCGCCGCCGACCCTGGCAACCGCATCACGCATCGCCGCCAGGTCGACAACCGCCGGCACACCGGTAAAATCCTGCATCAGTACACGTGCCGGGCGAAAGGCAATTTCATGGTCGGAACTGCGTTGATCAAGCCAGTCAACCACGGCATGAATGTCTTTTTCCGTCACCGAAGCACCATCTTCGTTGCGCAACAGGTTTTCCAGAAGGACCTTGAGCGTCAGCGGCAGACGCTTCACATCGCCGCGCTTGGTCGCGAAGGCTTTGAGACTGTAATATTCATAGCTGTTGCCTGCAACATCGAGGCTCTGACGGCTATTGAAGCTGTTAAGACTGTCAGTACTCATAATGTGTTCTCCCTCTTTATCTTTGTCCGTATAAAATATCCGGCCTTTTCTATCTCCCATTCTAACATAAACAACCAAGATCACTTGCTTCCCGGAGTTTTTTTAAGCGTCTCTTCGCAACCTTGCTTTTGATTATTTCATCTGATAGCTTAAGACCCTGAATTTAGTTGATTTGTTACCGTTCAGGGAGGAAAACAATGCACAAGTTAATACTGTTGGCAGGACTGGTCCTTTTGCTTGGCGGCTGTTCTCCATGGATCGGCATGCACAAAATTGAGCTCGGCATGAGCAAAGCGGAAGTCATGCAGCAAATGGGCAAACCGAGCAACTCATCGGGCAGCGGCAACGAAGAATACCTCTGGTATATCCCTGCCAACCGCTTCTGGGAGCGTTACTACGTTCATATTATCAGCGGTAAAGTCGAGGCTTATGGTCAGCTGGGCAAACAGAGCTCACCAACCCAGCAATAACCGACAAAGAGAAAAGTCTCTTTGCGTCAACTTCATCGCCTCAAGATAAAAACGCCCCGAAAGTTTTCGGGGCGTTTTTGCGTTCCGTGATCATTTTGATGTTCGTTTCCAGATCAAAAACTTCAGGGTGGCCATACACAGTTTCCGGATAAACACAAGTCAGGCTCAATCGTTCGGTGCCCCCCGTCCAAGCGCGGCAGCCAAAGCCTGCAATTTTTCTCTGCCGGCCTCACCACGCAAACCTGCCAAAGGACGCAAGCGGCAAGTCTCTGCAGTCGACACAACTGCCAGGGCACTGAATCGGACAAAGAAAACCAGAAGAATCGCCAGGGTCATGACAATACTACCCAGCCAGACCAGAGGCTCGCCGGGGTCTTTGGACAACTGGAAACCACAGGTCCAAAAGCCTGATTCATCACGACTGTAAGCGGTCTGGTAAATCGCCACACCACGGTGAACCAGTGGTGTATTGACCTCGATAACACCCTGACGCACGACCTCGTCATGCTCCAGGATGGAAACCTTACTGTGCAACTGCTTGAGAAGTGGATCACGAAAAGCCGTCGGTTTGATCTCCAAGCCGAGATCTATGCTGTTTGGATAGGTT
Organism: Deltaproteobacteria bacterium; assembly: GCA_024636215.1. Next base: position 47,554 of record JAGXHL010000042.1, on the reverse strand, counting down.
CGCTCTCCACTCAAACTATGGTACTCGCCTATCAGGACCCCTTTTCGCACAACCCCGAGGACCAGATGCTTTTCTTCGGGGAAAAACCGCAAGACCTGGACACTCAGTTCGGCCGAGATGTCCACGGTTTCCCCCTCACGGCTCGTAAACTCCTGTAACTGTTTGCGGGTGTCCTTGTCGTAAGTGGCGAAACGCAGATCAATCGGATAATACTGAGGTTCAAAATGATCGAGCCTGAAGGTAAAACCGAGCGGCACCTCAGCCTCTTTGTCCCAGTCGAAATATTGGTCACTCTGATGAGTCACATAGAGGTTCATGGTACCGACAAAACCAAGCTGAGACGCCAAAGCGCCGATCATGACAACCAGAATCGACAGGTGCAGGACAGGCAAAGCCCAGCGGCCGATCAGGCCGCGGCGAGCCAGTAGCCCTTCAGCCGTGAGAGTCACATTGTAGCCCTGTGCCTGCAAGCGACTGGATAGTTCATCCATATCCCTGCAGGCCAGGTCGTGCCCGGTTTTATACTCTGCAGAACCAGCATTTCGTAACTGTTTCAGGAGTCGTTTTTTCTCACCGAAAACCCGGATAAAGGTCTGCCAGGTACAAGAGGACAGGTTGAGCGCCAAAAGACCCAGCAGCAGGCGAAACCATAGAGACTGGAAATATAGTTCGAAACGCAGTATCGTGCCTTGTTCGACAGGCCAGATGGTACCGAAAACAGCGACGATCGAGAGCCCCAGCAACAGGGTCAGGGTCAGTTTTACCGAGCTGAAAAAATCAAGGATGGGCTTCATGAATCAACCTGTCTGTCTGAAGAACTATGAGCCAGAAGGTTCATCTTGCTCAAAGGTAGAGGCAGAACTTAGAATGGCGGCATACTAGCATTACTGTTTAGCAAACAGCAACGGTGCTTCAACGATAACGATGATTAAACAACAACGATATTTAAACAAAAGCACATGGAGAATCAAGTTATGATGGAGATCACTTTCCCTGGCGGCGTTCAGGTCAATGCACAATTCAACGGCTTCGAAATCACCACGGACCAGCCTGAAAAAAATGGCGGACAGAACTCGGCACCGTCGCCTTTCGATTTTTTTCTTGCCTCGCTCGGTACCTGTGCCGGGTTTTTCGCTCTGCGCTTCTGTCAGCAGCGCGAACTGTCTACGGATGGACTGCGCCTGCACTTGACGAGTGAACGCAACGCCGAAACCAAAAGACTCGACCGGGTGGAAATTACCATGCAGCTGCCGAAAGACTTCCCCGAGAAATACCGCAGCGCCATTATCCGTGCCACCGATCAATGTGCGGTCAAAAAAGCACTGCTCGATGCACCGGAGATAGAACTGGTAACCCTCTAGTTTTCGTCCGGAGTTTCGGGGTGAAAACAGAAGGCTAGCAGCCTGTCGGAGTATACGGGCCGAAGAGAAAATTTGGATGTTTGAGAACAGATTTTAGCTCATTTGCAGGTTCATAGCCGTAGCTATGGACCAAAAAGGAGCTGAAATATGGGCCAAACAGCCGGATTTGCAGCCGTCCCATGAATAGTCCGACAGCCTGCTAGAGCGGCGGGATATTATCCGGAGCGCTTACTTCCTGCAGACCGGCCTCGACAGCAAGGGCTTTGAGCAAGAGTTCGACATCACGGCTGCGACTTGGCGGGTAGGCAATCTCCACCAACGCCAGCTGCTTGTCAAGGGTGCGTGCAAAGGCCAGTCCGTCGTAACTTTCCAGGATGAAACGCAAATGTCCGATCTCTGCGCGGGGCATTCGAAAGTAACGTTTGCTGAAAGCTGCCTCGGGGCTCATGACTGCTCCATTGCGGTGTCCAGGATATAACGGGCGATGCTGCGCTTGGGCGGCAACCCCGGCAAATCATCAACGGCAAACCAGCGCGCATCATCGAGTTCTGTCGTCTCAACCTTAATGTCTCCACTGACATAGTCGGCAACAAAACCGACCATCACCTGACTCGGAAAAGGCCAGCACTGGCTGCCGACATAGCGAACATTGTTGGCCACAATGCCGGTCTCCTCGGCAATCTCGCGAAGCGCCGTTTCTTCCAAAGACTCACCAAACTCCTGAAAACCGGCCACCAGGCTGTAACGATTGGCCGCCCACTCCCGTTTGCGGGTCAAAAGGATTTGTCCCGGCCGACGGACCAGCACGATGGCACAGGGGTGGATGGCGGGAAATGCCGTAGCGCCGCAGGTTTTGCATTTGCGCCCCCAGGCACCGGGCATCCAGTCGGTCGCTTGTCCACAGTAGCCACAGAATTGACTGCGTGCCTGCCAGTGCAACACCATGCGCCCCAGTCCCCCCAGAGAAAGCAAGGCTATCGGCAAGCGAGGTTTTTCATCCAGCAAGCCAAAGGCTTCAAGACCGTCCGGCAAATCACCGCGCGCACCAAGCTCAATCAGTCGACAGGGCTTGCCCTGCCAGCAACCGAGGTAGACGGCCGGGCGATCGCCCCATTCCCTGTAAGGCAACTGGATAGTCGCCGCAAGCTCTTCGGCCAGCAGCTTATTGCCGTGCAGCAACAGGCCATAACCCGGACCTCCAGGATCATCAGAAGGATTTTGCAGAACGAACTGACCGGCAAGACAAGCCCGGTTAAAGGGTAGGTTCAAGGTTGAAGCATAATATTCAGGAAAACCGCTCACTCGCTATTCTCCGTAAGCGTTAACTGGTAGCGCAACAAGGCCAGCTGAGTCTTGCCATCCAGGATTTCACCGTTGCTGACCTTATGCAGTGCCTCGTCAAGGGGCATAGGACACAGCTCGATGACCTCGTCAGCCTCCAGGGCCTGCTCTGAGACCGTCAGCCTCAGGCCAAGAAACAGATGAATGTATTCATCACAAAAACCGATCGTACTCCACAAGCCCCCCAGGGATGTGATCTGCTCTGCACGGTAGCCGGTCTCTTCAATCAACTCGCGCCTGGCACAAGCCAGTGGCGATTCATTCGCTTCGAGCCGTCCGGCAGGAATTTCATAAACCATCGCCCCTATCGCCGGACGGAACTGTTGAATCAGCAGGAGCTGACCGTCGGGGAGAACCGGAAGGATAGCGGCGCCGCCGGGGTGGCGAATAATCTCGAAGTTCGACTGCCGGCCGTCCGGCATCGCATGCGTTTCGAGGGCAACATCCAGAATACGCCCCTGATAAACTTTGCTACTGGAGATAATCGTCGACATAACTCAATCCTTGACAGTTTTATTGGCAACTATCGGGTAAAATCATACGAATGGCTTGCGGCACAGCCTCAATCTTTACCGGCAAGGGGGCCCCGGTGTCACCATCAACCTGAGTGAAAAGAGCCGCTTCGCCCTGCAAATGTAGCGAAGAAAGCCTCAGGAACTCGACAAGGGGTTCGCGCAAAGGGCGTTTCAGAATCAGAGAAAGGGCAAACTTGAGCGCGCCCAGACGTCCTCCCTGGCGCAACAGACAGACCTCCAGCTGGTCATGAAACATCGAAGCCTCCGGGGTCACCAGGTAACGTCCGGCGTAGTAGCGACAATTGCTGACGACCACACCGAACCCCACGAGCTGCCGGCCGTCCTCTGTCACCAGCAGTAAAGGTGCCGGAGCTTTTTTGCAGAGGATCTCCAGGGCACTGACAGCATAGGCCAGGCGGCCAAGCCATTTTTTCAGACCGGCGCGGACATACGCAACCGCTTCGGCATCCCATCCGGAACTCACCATGAGCAGAAAAAACTCATCATTGACGCGACCAAGGGTGATCGGGCGAGCCCTCCCTGTCACCGCCAAAGCACACGCGGCATCAAGCTCTTGTGGTATCCCGGCTTCGAGCGCGAACACATTTACCGTGCCCAGGGGCAGAAAAGCAATCGGCAGAGCAGGGGATGCGATGCCGTTGATTACTTCGTTCAGGGTGCCATCACCACCAGCGGCAACCACGCGATCGTAACCTTCACCCAACGCTTTTGCAGCAGCCTTTCTGGCGTCACCACGAGCAAGAGTCAGGCAGAGGTCGACCTCGGCGCCGCACCTTTCCAGGGCATCATGTGCAAGTGCGATACGAGCGCGTGCATCGCCACCACTGACCGGGTTGGCAATTAATTTGATACGCATCTGTTCAACTCAAGATTCAAGTGTAGGCTGTAATTGTGTCTGTCGCCATATTATGCAGGCCTTAGCTGGAACGAACAAGTTTTTACGTCCTTCACAGTTTTTACGTCCTTCACAAGCTAGCGGGAAGGAGTAGAATAAAAGAATGATGATATGTCACAAAACTCAATCACCAGAGCGCCTGATTGCAGTCGGCGACATTCATGGGTGTCTGGATCAACTTAAAGCGCTGATGAATCAGGTCAACCCGAGCCTTGCTGATCAGGTTGTCTTCCTGGGAGATTACGTCGATCGAGGGCCAGCCAGTTCGTGTGTAATCGATTATCTGCTCGCTTTTAACAAAAACTTTCCGGCAACGGTGTTTTTACGCGGCAACCATGAGCAGATGTTTAGCGACTATCTTGAAAAGTGCGATCCAACAACTTTTCTCCTCAACGGTGGTACTCATACTTTGACCAGCTATAAACAGGCTGGCAACTGGCCAATCCCGGAGGCCCACCGAAGCTTCCTCCGCACACTGCGTAATATTTATGAAACGGAACAGCACATTTTCGTCCATGCCGGCCTGCGACCCGGTGTTTCACTGGCGAATCAGGACGTCGGCGACCTGCTCTGGATTCGTGATGAATTCATCAATTCCGACTACGACTGGGGCAAGACGGTAGTCTATGGCCACACACCACGTCAGGAGCCTTTAATAACAAAAACCCGGCTGGCCCTTGATACCGGTTGCGTCTACGGCCGGCAACTCACCGCTTGCGATGTATTCAGCAGGCAAATCTGGCAAGTCTGAAACATTTAACGCCAGCGGCGCAGAAAATCGCCCGGCCGGGTCCCTTCAGGAAGAACCATGCGCACCAGAGCGTTCGGCTGGACCCTGGTAAGAACCTCACCAGCTGTATTGGTCGCTTCAGTAAAGACCATTTCCGACTGGCGCATCTGCGGACCGATCAATTCAATTCGGTCTCCGGCCTGAAAACGATTGCGCCCTTCCACCAGCCATGCTCCCGACTCAGTCTGCTCCTTAACCAGACCGACGAAATCACAATCCCGCAGATAATGACTGTCTGCCGTATTCACGAAAGCATCATCCTGAGCAAAGAGAAAACCGGTTCCGTAAGGGCGATGACTGACAGCCTCGAGTTCCCTGCGCCATTGAGGGTTGCTCCGGTAATGGCCCGGATCATCACGCCAGGCATCCAATGCCGCCCGATAGACGCGGGTCACTGCTGCCACATAGTAAAGACTCTTCATACGGCCTTCAATCTTCATGCTGTCGACTCCAGCCTCAATCAGTTCAGGCAGATGATCGATCAGACAAAGGTCACGGCTGTTAAAAATATAGGTACCGCGTTGGTCTTCCTCGATCGGGTAATACTCTCCAGGACGCATCTCCTCCTGCAGAGAATATTGCCAGCGACAGGGATGACTGCAACTACCGCTATTGGCACTGCGCCCGGACATCCCAGCCGACAGGAGACAGCGACCGGAATAGGCCATGCACATGGCACCGTGAACAAAGACTTCGAGTTCCAGGTCTGCCGAAGCGCCGATAGCAGAGATTTCTTTTAAACTCAACTCCCTGGCCAGGTTCAGCCGTTTGACGCCCTGTGACTGCCAAAAATGCGCCGCCAGGGCGTTGGTGGTATTAGCCTGGGTGGAAAGATGGACCTCTCTTTCCGGGTCAATCTGCCGGACAATAAGAAGCATGCCGGGATCGGCCAGGATGTAAGCATCGACCGGGATCGGCAGCAAGGTTTGTAAAAGCTCACGTGCGGCAAGTTCTTCATCGGCACGCAGAAAAGCGTTCAGTGTCAGGTAGACTCGCTTGCCAAGGGAGTGCGCGAGTTCGCATCCTTGCGAGAGTTCCGGTAAAGTCAGGTTCCCGGCGAGGGAACGTAAACTGAATTGTTCAATGCCACAGTAAACCGCATCAGCGCCAAAACGCAGAGCCGTTTGCAATTTTTCCAGGTTTCCGGCCGGAGCCAGGAGTTCAGGTACAGTCAAAAGGGCCTCCAGAGGATATTGATCACCGACCACTCTAACATAATGGGGCATGTTTCATGCAAAGCAACAAATAAGTCCAGCCGCCATGATGCTTGACAAGGGCTGAAAAAGCCTATAATTTTTAGAAAATTTCAATTCTGACCCGTGCCCATACGAAAACTGACCACAACAGTAAATGCTATGACAACCCTTGTTTACAGAATTTTCACATTGACGGCGGTCACCGCCCTGCTCGCTGCCTGCGCGCCGCCGGCAAACCTGCCAGCCTCCGGCAACCTGACTCTCGAGATGCGCCGAATCAACGCCACGCTAAACAGTCAGGAACAGACGATAGAGAATTTGTCGCGCAAGGTCAACGCGATGGAAAGTCAACTGCAGAGCCAGGCTGAACAACTCAGACAGCTGGATCCGGCGCCACAAACTGTCCAGGGTGGCTACCTGTCCTCCCGGGGGACTCAACCCGCGGGGGTGCCTTCAACTCAGCTTCAGGGCGATGGCTCACCGACAGAAGTCTACCTGCAGGCCTTTGGTGATTATGCATCCGGCCGCTACCAGGCAGCAATCCGCGGCTTTGAAACCTTCCTGCAACATTACCCCAACAACAGCTATGCCAGCAATGCCCAGTTCTGGCTGGGCGACTGCTACTTCAACCAGCAACAGTATCCGTTGGCGATTCAGGAATTCGAGCGTGTTCTCAACGACTATCAAAATGCCCCGAAAAATCCGGACGCCCTCTTGAAAATCGCGATTGCAAAGTTACAACTGGGGGCCACGGATGAAGCCCGCCAGGCCGTTGAAACTCTGGACCGGCAATATCCGAAGAGCACAGCCGCCCAGAAGGCCCAGAAGCTGACGATACCTTAAAAACGTTTGCCACTATCAGGGGGAAACATGAATCTCAGACGTATTGTTCTGACAACCTGCTTACTGCTTATGATCCTGCCGGGGATAACCTTGGCCAAGGAAGAACCGATCATCTACACGGTCAAGCAGGGTGACACCTTGTGGGACATTTCCCAACGCTTTATCAAAGACCCCCATTACTGGCCAAATCTGTGGTCCAACAATCCTGACGTCGGCAACCCCCACCTGATTTACCCGGGGCAAAAACTCCGTATCTACGATGGCCGCATCGAGATTATACCGGTCACTGGAGCCGGCGAGGGAGGAACCAGCGACATTGGTGCGGCGGTTGTCACCCCGGACGAAATCCTGTTGATTTCGACCTATGGTGGAGCCAAGAGTTACATCAGTGCAGAGGAAGAGGAATCCCTCGGCACCCTTGTGGATACAGTCGACAATCGTGTCATGGTCACCGTCGGCGACAAGGTTTTTCTCGAAATGGCTGATCTTGCTGCCACCAGACCTGGTGATGTCTTTGAATTGATCACCATGGGGCCAAAAGTTTTCCATCCCATGGCCGAGGATAAATTCGGCCATCAACGCGAGAAAGCCGCCATCGGCTTTCAGACCATCCAGCTCGGCACCCTGGAAATCAAAGAGGTGACCCCATCGGTTGCGGTTGCCGAAATTATCACGGCCACTCGTGAGATCAAGCGTGGCTCCAAACTACGCCCTTATACGCCGGTTCCCGACCGCATCCCCCGTCTCATTGCAGACACGATTATTGAAGGCTACGTTCTCTCTGATGATATTGGCAAACTGGCCATGGGCCAGTGGGAAGTCATCCTCATCGACATCGGCACAGAAGAGGGACTGCAAGTTGGCCACGAACTGGACCTTTATCGTAAACGTGCACCGAGCGAGCGGGTGGACAAGGACAAGCACCTGGTACTGCCTGACATCAACCTGGGAGACGCAATTGTTCTCGAAGTTCGCCGTGGCTTTGCCGAGGCTCTGATTACCCGCACCAACAACCTGCCGATCTATCGAGGCGACCAGGTCAGAACCAGAACCAGGTAATTTCGGGCGACGCTTTGCCTGGATAAGAAGCAATTTTAAAAGGATGGGCCATGCAAAGGGCCCATCCTTTTTTCCTTAAAGCCCTGCTTGCCTGTTTTTCTTCGCCGCCTATTGCAATACCAGCAGAATACTTTTATCTTTAGACTTTGTTCGACCTAATTGGTCACTTTATTCAATGCGACACTTGTCATGAGCTTACTGGAGGGCCCCGATGGAACAACTGCTGCCCTGGCTGCGGCTGCAGCTCACTCCCAACCTTGGGCGAGTCGGCCTGATCTCCCTGATAAAACATTTCGATACACCTCAAAACGCGCTTGCCGCTGCCAGCACCGGCTGGCCGAAGCTGCCCGGGCTGCGACACGGCCTGGCAGGCATGGTGCCGGAAACGGAAGCACCGACCGTACAAAAGGCCTGGCAAAGCCTGAGCCAAATGAACGGCTGGCTTATCACGCTCTGGGATGCAGACTACCCGCAACAACTCCGCCAGATCCCGGACCCTCCAGCCCTGCTCTATGGCTGTGGCCATTTATCCGAGATGCCGCATCTTGCCATAGTCGGTGCGCGCTATCCGACTAATGTCGGGCGAGTTTTCACAGAACAGCTGGCAAAACAGCTGGCCGAAGCCGGTGTTGCCATCAGCAGCGGACTTGCGCGCGGCATCGACGCAGCGGCGCATCGCGGCGCTCTCAATGGCGGAGGCAGAACCGTCGCCGTTCTCGGCTGTGGTATCGACCGTGTTTACCCCGCCGAGAACCGCAGTCTCTATGAGGAGATCATTGAAAAGGGTCTGCTGCTCTCTGAGTATGCGCCCGGGACAGACCCTTTGCCAGGACATTTCCCCGGCCGCAACCGCATCATAAGTGGTTTAAGCAGCGCAACCCTGGTCGTGGAAGCGTCCTGCAACAGCGGCTCACTGATTACTGCCGAATTCGCCCTCGATCAGGGTCGAGACGTCATGGCCGTCCCCGGCGGCATCGATCGGAAAACCAGTTATGGGCCGAACCTCCTCATCAAGCAAGGCGCGCAGCCGATCACAGACGCGGCAGAGGTTCTCGAAGTCCTCGGCCTGGCAAAGGCTGGCAGAGAACGCCCTGTCAGCTGCGAAAAGACCGATTACAACCTTTCCGACTCCGCCCGCAATGTACTCTGCAAACTCGATCTAACCCCGCGTCACAGCGATGAACTTGTCGGGGAAAGTGGGTTGACACCTATGGAGCTTTCGGCTATTTTACTGCAGCTGGAACTACAGGATTACGCGGAAAAGCTGCCAGGCGGTCGTTACATACGGGGTCGCCAGGCACGCTGAAACCTTTAAAAGTACAACGGAGACTCCTTGAGAGAACGAGTCCTGGCAATCGTAAGTTTCATCGCTCAATATTTTCTCGATGATCGAGACCTGGTGACAGAGAACGATATCGTCGAGGAGCTGTTATCCGTAGGCTTTGAGGCTGAAGAGATTGATGCTGCTTTCTGCTGGATGGAAAGTCAGGCTTTATCTGCCCCGGCTGGCAGCGAGACCTCGTTAAACGTGCCATCACTCAGTCACCGGGTCTTCACCACAGAAGAGAATCGGGCCCTGTCTCCAGAAGCGCGTGGCTTTTTAACCCGCTTGAGAACCATGGGAATTCTGGATGATGAGGTGCAGGAAGAAGTGATCGACAAGGCGTTGCTGATGGCTGAGGACGAGGTCACTCTGAAGGAAATCAAGACCATCACAGTGCTGGCCATGTTTGCCAACTCGCAGAACGAATGGCGTCGAGAGTTCGACTGCCTGCTCGAAGACGACTGGCAACGCCTCCTGAACTGACAAGCGACAGGCTGCGGGACCTCCTGCGGCCTTTTTCATTTCCAAGAGAAGATTTGACTGGATATTATGACAAATTCACTGGTTATCGTTGAGTCTCCGGCCAAAGCCAAAACCATCGAGAAATTTCTCGGCAAAGGTTACCAGGTTCTGGCTTCCTACGGGCACGTTAGAGATCTTCCCAGCAAAGACGGATCCGTTGATGTCGACAACGGTTTTCTCCCCAAATATGTCGTATCGGCCAAGGCCAAGAAACAGCTGGCGCTTTTAAAGCAGGCGCTTAAGAAAGCTGACAATCTGGTCCTCGCAACAGACCCCGACCGCGAAGGGGAAGCCATCGCCTGGCATCTTCTGGAAGCCCTCGGCGTTGACGAGCAAGGTGATTCGCCCCGTGTCAGCCGGGTGGTTTTTCATGAAATTACCAAGGATGCTGTCAATGAAGCGATGGCCAACCCACGGCAGATTTCAACAGAAATGGTCGATGCCCAGCAGGCTCGACGCATCCTTGATTACCTGGTAGGTTTCAACCTTTCCCCGGTCCTCTGGCGCAAGATCCCGGGCAGTCGCTCGGCCGGCCGGGTTCAATCGGTCGCCCTGCGTCTGATCTGCGAGCGTGAAGAAGAGATAGAAGCCTTCAAAGCCAGGGATTACTGGACCATCGAGGCCACTATGGCTAACGCTGAGAAGACCTCTTTTTCAGCGCGCCTGCACGCCATTGATGGCGAGAAGGTCGCCTCCAGCGCCAAAAACCTTGAGTCAAGTGCCCACCAGATAATTGCCGACCAGGCAGCGGCGGAGGCCCTGGTCGAGGAGATCAGACCGCTTCCGGTACAGGTCTCAGCAGTCAGTCGCACGGAAAAGAAGCGCCGCCCGGCAGCACCCTTTACCACCAGCACCCTGCAGCAGGAAGCCAATCGCAAGCTCGGTTTCTCTGCGCGCAAGACTATGTCGCTGGCGCAGAAACTCTACGAAGGTGTGGACACCGGCGATGGCCCGGCCGGTTTGATCACCTATATGCGGACCGACTCGGTCACCCTGTCCAATGTCGCCATTGAAGAAGCGCGCCAGGTGATCGGGGAACGCTTCGGCAAAGACTATATCCCCGCCAAACCTCGCGTCTATAAGAGTAAAGCCAAAAACGCCCAGGAGGCTCACGAAGCGATCCGCCCCACCAGTCTGACTCGCCACCCGGAGACCCTCAAAATTTTTCTGGATGGCGATGAACTGCGGCTCTACAAGCTGATCTGGGAGCGCACGATTGCCGCCCAGATGGCGGATGCCCTGCTCGATGCGACCACCATCGATATGCTTGCCGGTGAAAAGTTCCTGTTCCGTTCTTCAGGACAGGTGGTCCGCTTCCCGGGCTTCATGAAAGTCTATATTGAAGGCAAGGATACCGAGAGCGAAGAGGTTGAAGGTCTTCTGCCCAGTCTGGACGAAAAAGAAGCGCTCAACTTTGAGGAACTGCGGGGCGAACAGCACACCACCCAACCGCCACCTCGTTATACGGAAGCTTCGCTGGTAAAAATTCTCGAAGAGAATGGCATCGGCCGGCCCTCAACTTACGCCGCCACCATGAATACCCTGGTGGAGCGTAACTACGTGCAACTCATCAAACGAGCCTTCCATCCGCAAGACCTCGGTCGAGAAGTCATTCGCTTTCTGCTGCAGTGTTTCGAAAAATATGTTGATTACCAGTTCACAGCCAACCTGGAAGATGACCTTGATGCCATCTCACTAGGCAAAGTCGAGTGGAAATCCTTTCTGAAAGACTTCTGGGTGCCTTTTAAAAATGAGGTCGAAGTGGTCAAAGAGGTTCGCTTTGTCGGTGAGCCTCTCGATGAGAAATGTCCCGATTGCGGTCAGCAACTCACCAAAAAATACGGCCGTAACGGCTACTTTATTGCCTGTGACGGCTACCCTGAATGCAAGTACACCCGTCCGGTCAACGGTGAGCGCAATGCAGAGGTCGTTTTTTCTGACGAAAAATGTGAAAAATGCGACAAGCCGATGCAGTTCAAGGAAGGACGCTACGGCAAATACCTGGCCTGTTCAGGCTACCCGGATTGCAAGAACAACCAACCGCTGGTAAAACCAAAATCGCTCGACATCGACTGCCCTTCCTGCAAAGAGGGCGAGATCATGGAAAAGAAGAGTCGCTACGGCAAAATCTTCTATTCCTGCAACCGCTACCCGAAGTGCAAATATGCCCTCTGGGATCAGCCGTTTGAAGAGCCTTGTCCGAAATGTGACTTCCCTCTGACTGTTGAGAAAACCACCAAACGTTTTGGCACAGTGCGCAAGTGCCCTCAAGAGGAATGCGATTACCAGGTCACCTTGATCGAACCGGAGGCAAAACCGGCCACGGAAAAAGCTCCGGCCAAGAAATCGACCAAGAAGGCCCCCGCAAAAAAGACAGCGCCGAAGAAGACAGCGCCGAAAAAGACAACAGCCAGGAAACCGGCGGTGAAGAATGCGGCCAAAAAAGACACCTGACGGTAAGTTTGACAGGCAGACAGGATAAGGCCGGGCTGATTGCTCGGCCTTTTCTGTTTTTGAAGGCGCGAGTCATATAAAAGTACCCCTCATCCGTTTACGTTTAAAGCAAACATTTATCGAACGCAGATAAATTCTGATCAGTACGCATAGAATCAAAAACATAAACAAAAAAGCTTATAGTTCGTTTTATCATCAGTGTGCATCCGCATTTATCTGCGTTCAATTAGGTTTTTAGCTTTGCCTGTCAAGCCGAATACCCATTACACTACTGATTCAAATCAACAAACAGCCTCTGAAAGAACTGTCATGACACCCATTACCATTATCGGTGCCGGCCTCGCCGGTTGCGAAGCCGCCTGGCAAATCGCTGGGAAAGGCATCCCGGTCGATCTCTTTGAAATGCGCCCAAAGCGGATGACGCCTGCGCATCAGAGTGACCGCCTCAGCGAACTGGTCTGCTCGAATTCCCTGCGCGGCACCGGTATGCACAACGCCGTCGGTCTCCTGAAGGAAGAACTGCGCCGCTGCAACAGTCTCTTCATTACAACCGCAGACACTCACGCGGTTCCGGCCGGTGGAGCACTGGCCGTCGACCGGGAAGGCTTTGCCGACCAGATCACCAGGATGATCGTCGGGCATCCCCTGATTAGCCTGCATCGGCAGGAGATTACGGAAATCCCCATGGACCGCCTGGTAATCATCGCCAGCGGGCCTCTCACTTCTGACGCCCTGGCAGCAAGGATCGGCGCCCTGACCGGCCAGAAACACCTTTATTTCTACGACGCCATCGCCCCGATCGTCGAAGCAGATTCGATCGACATGGAGCAGGTTTATGCAGCCTCCCGCTATGATCGCGGCGGTGCAGACTACCTCAACTGCCCCTTTGACAAAGAACAGTATCTGGCCTTCGTCGAAGCCCTCTGCACAGGCGACAAGGTCGTCCCGCACGACTTTGAAAAAGTGCTTCACTTCGAAGGCTGCATGCCGGTTGAAGTGCTTGCGGAGCGCGGCGCAATGACCCTGGCCTTCGGTCCGATGAAACCGGTCGGCCTGCGCGATCCCAGGACCGGACACGACCCCTTTGCGGTCATTCAGTTACGCCAGGACGACAAGCACGCCAACCTCTACAACCTGGTCGGCTTTCAGACCAAGTTGACCTATCCGGAACAGGAGCGGATCTTCCGCACCATCCCCGGTCTGGAGAAGGTTAAATTTGCCCGCCTTGGCAGCATGCACCGCAACACCTTCATCAACGCACCAGCTTGCCTGACCGAAACCTTGCAACTCAAGCAATCCTGCAACATCTTCTTTGCCGGTCAGATTACCGGTGTCGAAGGCTATGTCGAATCAGCTGCCAGCGGTTTTCTGGCCGGACTCTCCGCTGCGGCCTGTTATCAGGAACGCAGTTTCAATCCACCTCCCTTGACGACGGCCCTCGGCGCCTTGCTCAACTACCCGGTGACAGCTTCAGCAGAGAACTTTCAGCCCATGAATATCACCTACGGCCTCTTGCCGGCACTGGAGCAGCGTGTCCGTAAGCGCCGTGACCGTCGTCAGGCCATGGCGGACCGCGCTCTGGCCGACCTTGATTTGTGGCGAAAAGCAGAGTAACAGGGTTATATTGTGGATTGCCTGGAGACTAAATATTTGATAGGGTAGCAAGTTAATATCAGCAAATAATTTTCCAATGTATTTTTCGATCTCACAGGGGGCAAGGGGTGACAGCTGACGGCACATCATCCATCAAACTGGTCGATTCACGAGACCTGCTTGAAATGCTGCGCCGGCATCCGCTCAGTGCACCCTTCAACCTCTCTCTCTATTCTGAAGACCAGGGTCGCGATGGCCTTCTCGCGGCGATCCATGCCATCTGCGCTCCGCTCGGTGGAGAGCTCCACTGTCTCACCGCGTGTTGTCAAACCTGGGAAACAGGCATTTCTCAAGCTCTGTTGACCAACCAGCCGGTCGTCCAGAGCTGTGCACAGGGTTTTGTCTGTTTCATCGTTCCCTTGCCTGAGAGCAAGGACCTTCCTGATTGCCTGCTCGGCGGCGGGGTCTTTGAACAAATCAAAACAACACACCGCGCACCCGCAAGCGCTGTCCTGCCGGGAGCCAAAACACGGGTCCTCGAATCAGGGGACCGCCCGCAGCTGATCAGCATACCTGAAGCCGAGTCAATGGCCGATGAGATCTCCAGATCCCTACCACGACTACTTGACCAGCAATTGCACTCTCTCAGCCTGGCCCATACTACGAAAAGGTTGGAAGCTGTTCAGACTCTGGCGCGCGATCTTGCCGATTGCACAGAGAGTGAGCAGGCGGTAGAAATTGTCAGTGAAGCTCTGGTTGTGCTCTTTAACTTACCTAAAGTCCTGATCGTTTTGCAGCAGCCAGGTCTTTCGATGACTATTCATTCAACGCTCGGACTTGACCCGGAAAGCTTTCAACTCGACCACAAACATCTTGCAGAACACCTGGAACAGTCGAGTGGTCATCCAAAGGCTCTCTCAGCAGGACAACTGGCAACCTTTTTCCCTGGCCTGAAAACCCTGACAGCGCACCTCTTCACGCTAAAGGAAAATAATATTCAACTGGGCGCTATTGTGGTTCTGGACGTCCAGCTTCACAGCCGCGACCAGGCCCTGATCGAACTCCTGGTCAATCGTCTGGCAAGCCGCCTGGAGAGTCTGAGAACAGCCGCAGGTCGGCAGCTTGAGCGACAATTCTCTGCGCGCATGGTTGCCATGATCAGCAAGCTATCCCTGCTTGGCAGTCGTCGAGACCTCTATCAGCAGATCCTCGAGATGTCTGCAGAACTACTGACTGCAACCAGTGGCTCGCTGATGCTGCTTCATGAGACAGAAGGAACCCTGAAGATTGAAGCCGCCAAGGGCATGACCTCTTCTTTGGCAAAGACCATGTCGGTCGCCTACGGCGAAGGCATCGCCGGGCAGGTCGCCAAGAGCGGTTTCCCGATGCTGGTCAATGATATTGAGAGAGACAGCAGAGTTGCGACGAAAAACCGGCCTCGCTTTAAAACCAAGTCCTTTATAAGCCTTCCTCTCGAAGCCAATGATCGGCTGATCGGTGTCCTCAACCTGGCTGACAAGGACAATGGCGGCAATTTTACCGAGACCGACCTCAACCTGGTGCAGACCTTCACCGGACATGCGGTATTAATGGTCGATCGTGCGGCATCTCTCGAAAAAGCCGGTAAGTTCGAGCAGCTTGCCATAACCGACCCTCTGACCGGTCTCTATAACAGGCGCTTTCTTGAAGATCGCCTGCAAGAGGAATTCAGCAGAGGAGAACGACAAAAGCAGAATTTCTGCATCCTCCTGGCCGATCTGGACAGCTTCAAGGTCTACAATGATCTCTGCGGACATCTGGCCGGCGACGAGGCCCTGCGCAAAGTGGCTGAGGTCATGCGGCGCTCTGCCCGGGAGATGGATGTCGTCACCCGCTTCGGAGGAGAAGAATTTTGCCTGATCCTGCCTGGGACCGGCAAGAAAGAATCGATCTTTGTCGGCGAGCGGATTCGCCGCGCCATAGAAGCCGAGAGTTTTCCGGGCGAGAGTCATCTGCCACTTGGCCGCCTGACCACCAGCATCGGCATCGCATCCTTTCCCGCTGATGGTGTCACGGCCAACGCATTGCTGCATGCCGCCGACCTTGCTCTCTACACCGCCAAACAGTCCGGCCGTAATCGCCTGGTTCTTTTCGAAGCCAGCATGGAAGGACAGGCGCTCCTCTCGCATCAAAATTAATCAACGGAATGCATACATGCCTCAAGAGCTTCAGGATATTGTTCTCGCTTCAGCGTCACCCCGTCGCCGTGAGTTGCTCAATCAGGTCGGCATCAACGTCCAGGTCGTGCCAAGCAATGCCGAGGAAAGTCTGCTGCCGGATGAGACGCCGCAAGCCCATGTCGTACGTCTGAGTTGCGACAAGGCGATGGAGGTTGCCAGCCGCCCCGATCAACAGGGGCGCTGGTTCATCGGCGGCGATACCGTGGTCGTCTGCGACGGGGAGATCCTCGGCAAACCGCTTGATGCAGCAGAGGCCGAAGGCATGCTCCAGCGTCTTTCCGGCCGCAGTCATCGCGTCATCTCCGGCTACGCCGTTTACGATCGACAGACGTCTCGCACAATCAGCGCGGCTATCACGACAAAAGTCTTTTTCAAGGATTTGACAAGTCAGGAAATTGAAGGGTACATTGCCAGCAGGGAACCCTTTGACAAGGCGGGTTCCTATGCCATCCAGGGGATTGGTTCTTTCATGGTGCCGAGGATTGAAGGCAGCTACACCAACGTTGTCGGTCTGCCTCTGTGCGAAGTCATCGCCGCGCTTGAAGAACTCGGTGCCATAGAACTTTTTGTGACCTCAGGCTGACCCTTATGAATATCTCGGACAACATCACGCAAATTTCAAACCGCATTGCTGACGTCTGCCGGCGCTGTCAGCGTGATCCTGCGACCGTGCGCCTGGTTGCGGTCTCCAAAAAAAAACCCGCTGCGGCGATAGAGGCTGCGATCCGTGCCGGACAGAGGTTGTTCGGGGAGAGTTATGCGCAGGAGTGTGTTGCCAAGATCGACGAGGTCAGCGGCGAAGCCGAATGGCACTTTATCGGCGCGCTGCAAAGCAACAAGGTTAAATACCTGCGCGGCAAGGTCGCCATGATTCATTCGGTTGATCGCCTCTCCCTGGCGAAAGAGATCAATCGACAGTGGGGCAAGGACAACACCTGTCTCGACATCCTCCTCCAGGTCAATCTTGGCGATGAGGAGAGCAAGGCGGGCACCACGGCCGAAGCTCTGATCGCCCTGGCTCGCAAGGTTGCAGCACTGCCGCATCTGCGCATCATGGGCCTGATGGCCCTGCCCCCCTGGGCAGAGGATCCCGAAGACGTCCGCCCTTATTTTCGGCAACTACAGGAACTGGCGATAAAAGTTGACGCGTTGGGTCTGCCAAACGTCCGCATGCAGGAACTCTCCATGGGCATGAGCCACGACTTTGAAGTCGCCATCGAAGAAGGCTCGACCATGGTGCGCGTCGGCACCGCGATCTTCGGAGCAAGATAGAAACGAAGCTGTAAGCTGTAAGGCTGTAAAGCTTTTAAAACTTATAGCTTATAGCTTTACAGCCCTACAGCCCTACAGCCCTACAGCCCCCAGGTTAGTTATGTCCATTGATACATTCCTCTTCGATCTCGACGGTACGCTGGTCGACTCCATCCCCGACCTGACCAGGGCGATTAACCTGCTGCGGGAGGAACTTGATCTGCCTGCTGTCACCAGAGATCAGGCCCGCGGCTATGTTGGCGACGGGGTTGGTCTGCTGCTGCAGAGGGCCTTACCTGAAGAGCTGTACAACCAGAAGCGCCGCAAACGATTCATGGAGATTTACACCGAGCATTTGACCGATGAAACGGTCCTCTACCCGGGCATCATGGATTTTCTCGTCATGCATCGGCAGAAACCTATGGCGGTCGTCACCAACAAGCCACAACACCTTGCCGAGATACTCGTCGATCGACTGGGTCTGTCGCCATTTTTTCAACATGTCATCGGCGCTGAACTTGCCCTGCAGAAAAAACCCCATCCCGACATGGTTCACCATGCTCTGAAACTTCTTGACTCTCATCCGGAGAAAACTGTGCTGCTCGGTGATCATCATGTTGACCTGCGCGCCGCCCACGCCGCCGGGGTCAAATCATGTTTCTGTGCCTGGGGCCTCGGTCATGACGATGGCCTGCAAGCAGATTTTCAGGCCGACAGATCCATCGATCTGCCTCGGGTCTTCCCCCTGAGCAATCTCTCTTGAGCGATGTCCGCCTGACGCAGAAGGACGTTGCTCTCTTCTTTTTTCCGCTGCTGCTCAACGTCCAGCTGATGAGCGTCTCTCATTCGATCATCAACGCCGGCCTGGCCCGTCTGGACGACGCTGTGGTGGTTCTGGCCGGATTCTCGGTCGCCATGGTCCTGCATCTGTTTGTTGCCTCGCCGTCTTATCAGAACCATACGATTACCATCGCCATGGTGCGGGGTCGTAAATCCCTTATCGCTATGACCCTGTTCGTCTTGCTGATCGCCACCTGGGTCTCAATTCTGCTTGCCCTGCTTGCCTTCAGTCCGGTCGGCACCTTCATCCTTGACCATCTTCTCGGGGTCGCCCCCGAGGTCGCCCAAGGCGCCCGTGACACTCTCGCTTTACTGGTTTTTCTCCCCTTCATCACCGGCCTGCGCGGTCTTTTCCAGGGGTTGGTCATTCGTGCCCGCAGAACCGGCCTGGTCTCCTTCGCCACGGCAGTTCGCATCCTCATGCTGTTTGCCTATCTCTGGATCGGTCAGCACTGGTTCAGTGGCACACAGGTCGCGGCCTTTGCTCTGCTCGGTTGCGTCGGCACTGAAACCCTGGTCATCGGCTTCTTCGCCTGGAGAGTCAGGCTCAAAGCCGACCAGGATGACGACAGTCGCTTTATCGAAATCCTGCGCTATGGCCTGCCTCTTGCCTACTCCTCTGGTTTGCAACAGACGGTGCCGCTCATCATCAACGCCATCATCAGCCGACTGCCGGACGGCACGCTCGCCCTGGCGGCTTTCGGCGTAATTCGGGGCTTCCTTTTTCTGTTGGCCGGGCCGATGCGCAACCTGCAGCAGGCCTACCTGACACTGGTGCAAAGAGATGAGGACAGTCAAACACTGACGCAGTTTTTGCTAAAAATCAGCGGCGGCATGGCTTTCATCATGCTCCTGCTCGCCTGGCCTTTGAATGGCCTGATCCTCGGTACCGTCATGGGCCTGGATACGGCCATGCAGCAGTACCTCCGCTGGCCCATGACCGCCTGCGCCTTCTTTCCGATCCTGTACGGTGCAGCTAACCTCTTGCGAGGCTGGTTTGCCGGCGCGCACCTCACCGCGCGACTGGGCTACTCAACCTTTTATAAAGCACTGCTGATGGTGGCTTTATGGCCCGTCTTCACCCTTCAGTTCATGCCTATCCCAGGGATTGCCGCGGCCATATTCCTGCTGCTGCTGGCAGAACTTTGTGAAGCGGGCTATCTTTACCGCCAACGCGGCAAATTATTAGCAAGTCGCGGGCTTGTGCCGCTTGACGCAAAAACCGTAAAATACAGGAATGAAGCCCGCTGACAAAAAACATCCCTGCCCGGACTGTCGCTGCTGTCAATGGTGTTCCGATGAACGCTGTCGGCTCTGCCTGAAACCTTGTGGAGAGGGCAAAAAGAAACTCTCCATCGCTGAACAGATTGCTCTATACGAACAAATCAACAGACACGGCAACAAATCATGAGTGCAAGAGCCGCTATCAACGGCTTAGGCGACAAAGAGCAGCCAGCCCGATGCTCTGATAGACTTGTTTTTACTTGGCAAATCGTGCAAAACATTTAGAATGTAGATGCTTTACGTCCTTCACAATGAAAAGTCCCAGGGGGGATTCCCGTGCAATCCGAACTGACCATAAAACTCCTCGATGGTAGCGAGCGCCAGGGTATTCTTAATCAGGATTTCGACCCTGTCTCAGAATACGTCGACTTTTTTTGTGCCACTGAGCAGAGAAACAACAAGCTTGGACTCTCTGCAATCTGTTTTATCAAGTTCCTTGGCAAACCCGATCTCGGCGACTCTTTCAGTGAAGATGAGTTTTTTGAAGATGTCACGACTCGTACCGGAGAAAGGTTTCACCTCCGCCTGAAAAAAAGCGGCAAGCGCGTTGCCCAAGGCTTCTTCGGCTATCCGGTCGAAATAGACAGTGATTTCAAATCGATCTTCTTTACCTCCGAGGGGTTCAAGAAACGTAAGCACGAAAAACCCCTGGGCGAAGTCCTGACTCAGCAAGGCCTGGTCAGTCAGACCGAGCTTGATGAAGCCTTATCGGCGCAAAAAGAGTTAAGAAGCCGTCGGGTCGGTGAGATCATTGCTGAAAAGGCGGAGCTTCCACGGGTCATCGTTGAGCAGGCCATCAACAATGCCGTCAAGAGCGGCAAGAAGCCGCAGGCACGGGTTGGTGACATCCTTGTCGAAGCAGGGTTGGTCACAAAACAACAGGTTGAAGAGGCTCTCAAAGATCAGACCTCCGGCAAACGCAAACGGATCGGCCTGATCCTGATTGAAAAAGGGCTGATTACCGAAGATCAGCTCTTAGAAGCTCTGGCCCGTAAATTCGGCCTCAAGGTTATTGACCTGGAAGAAACTACAATCGATCCGCAGGCAATTAGAAAAGTTCCCCGCGACATGATTATCCGCATGCAGTCGCTGCCGATTTCTTTGCAGGGCACCACCCTCACTGTTGCAACTGCGAACCCGACCGATCCAACTATCAGTGAAAATCTGCGTTTCGCCACCAACTGCCAGATCGAACTGGTCTGTGCCCGCAGCGCACAGCTCGGCGAGAAGATCGCAGATATTTTCGATCAAAACGATGACAGCGTCGAAGATCTGATTGATGAGCTGGAAGATCTCGATGTCGAGGTCGACGATGAGCCGGAGCTCGACAAGATCACCGAATCAGACTCCAAGGTCATCAACCTGGTCAATAAGGTCCTCCTCGACGCCAGCAAAAAAGGTATTTCCGATATTCATTTTGAGCCGGGGATGGGTCCGCAGCCGCTCAAGATCCGTTATCGGAAAGATGGTATCTGTTATACGGTTCACCAGATTGCCGCAACTTACAAAGCAGCGGTCATCTCGCGGCTGAAGATTATTTCCAAGCTCGACATCGCCGAGCATCGGCGCCCCCAATCGGGCAAAATTCTCCTTAAGCAAGCCGGCGAGCGCATCGAATATCGTGTTGAGATCACACCGACCGTCGGTGGCCAGGAAGATGCTGTACTGCGTGTATTAGCCTCGTCAAATATTATTCCTCTCGATGACCTTGGCTTCTCCGCCAGCAATCTTGAACG
The DNA here is from genome assembly GCA_024636215.1 of Deltaproteobacteria bacterium. The sequence goes on along the minus strand of JAGXHL010000042.1, from coordinate 26,310 downwards.
CTTTAAAAAATTGGTTCATAGACCTTACGGCATCATCCTCTGTGTCGGCCCCACCGGTTCCGGCAAGACCACCACCCTGCACTCGGCCCTGGCCGAGATCAACTCTCCGGAGACAAAGATCTGGACGGCTGAAGACCCCGTAGAGATTACTCAGGAGGGCTTAAGGCAGGTCCAGGTCCACCCCAAGATCGGCTTCAACTTTGAAGAGGCCCTGCGTTCCTTTCTGCGCGCCGATCCCGATGTCATTATGATCGGTGAGATGCGTGACCCGGTCACTGCCAAAACCGCGATCGGTGCATCACTGACCGGTCACCGTGTCTTCAGCACCCTGCACACCAACAACGCACCGGAGACTGTGATCAGGCTGATAGAAATGGGCATGGACCCTTTCAACTTTGCCGATGCCATGCTCGGCATCATTGCTCAAAGACTGGCACGTCGGCTGTGCAATGAGTGCAAAGAGCCCTACCATCCTGAGCAGGAAGAGTACCATGACCTGGTCGCAGCTTATGGTGCCGAGCAGTTCAAGGAAGATGGCCTGCCGCAATTCTCCAAGGACCTGACCCTGATGAAAGCCGTCGGCTGTGAAAAATGTGAAGGCCAAGGTTATAGCGGCCGGATCGCCGTGCATGAACTGATGACGAATTCTCCGGAGATCAAGCGGGCGATCAAGCAGAGTTCAGGGGTTGAAGAAATCACCGAAATTGCCATGCAGCAGGGGATGCGCAATCTGCGCATGGACGGTATTCAGAAGATCTTCCAGGGCATGACGGATCTACTGCAGATCAATAAGGTTTCCGCATAAAAGCGGTTACGTGTAGTTGTCGCGACCTTGAAGGCGGCCTGGAAAGCGCAGCTTTGCCGGAAACAGCCCCCGACAGTGATTGACGAGAGAGACGTTCAGAGCGGTGAGCGCGACTCACAGGGGATATTAACCTGGCAGAGCCCGCAGGGAGTGGCTCCGGTGCCATAATGCTCGCGGACGTATGGTGTCGTGACGTTACGGATGTAATCGAAACATTTAGGCTTGTCGTGACCCTGCTCGGTGATCGCAGCAATCGGGCAGCGCCGCATGCAAACACCACAGGTGGCCTTGGCATGCCAAAGACACCAGTCCTGGTGACCCGAGTAGGGCCGGGGTGTCGCTTCCAGCTCCATTTGGACGACTACGGAACCGAACCGGACCGCTTTGCCAAGCTTTGTGATTAACCCGTCGGATAAGCCGAAGGTTCCTAATCCGGCTATCCAGGCGGTATGCCGCTCCGACCAGTTGGAGGCCATACCGAAGCGTTCGCTCTGACGGTAGTCAAAACCCTCCAGGCGTTCCGGAGCCACGGCCGGGTAACCGGCTTTACTCAAGGCTGTCGCCAGATGCAGGCGCAGGGCACAGTTGAACTCTTCTCCATAAAAGCGTGAACGTGCCCAGCGCTGTGCGGGGACTCTCGTCTCTGCGCGTTGGTCAAGACGGGTGGCTTCAGTCTGCGGCAGGATGTAACAGACAACCGCGAGTTGTGAAGGATTAATCTCTGCGGCAGGATAAGCGAGGCTAAAGGCCTCGCCGGGCGTCCAGTAGAAAGGGCCGATATCAGCTTTTAACTGGTCGAACAGAGGGTCATCGCCCCGGGCATAAGCAACTTGCGGATCGCCCCAGGCGGGTTCGTCCGAGCCGCTGCCCAGGCTGTTGGCCGGGGAGTTGCAGAAGTCACGGACCATATTTTCGATCCAGTTTTTCGTCTTTTCCTGCATCGGCGTCTCATATGAAAAGTCGCAAGGAATATCAATTTTCTGGCAGAGCAGACAATGCGCAGCCTGGCGAAATGGCCTGTCGATCAGAAAACTGAGCAGTGGATCCACTCTAACATCAACTCGGCCAAGAAAGCCTCTCCAAAATCTTTCCAGAGGTCACTGTGGATTATAGTGAACAGTAAATCTAACAGCTTGCCACAACCTCATACTTTAAGAGCCTCGTCAAGATACTCATCATGCGTTAAATGGGTCTGGTTTGTTTTTCTGCTCACAATTAAATTTAATCAATCTGGGACAGAGTTTATTACTGAGCCCATCCTAACCGTATGTCCCCCCTGTTAGCTGTTAACTTATTGAAATAAATTCTGTAAATGTTATGGTGTCTTTCAGTAGATGCAAGAAAAAAACTATCGGAAAGCCACCTGAAGGAACCTTTTTGTGAGCAAGCGACCTCAAACAAAAGACTCCACTCCCGACAGCCGTAATACGAGTGACGTTTCTGTCAAGACTTCACTGCGTCAGGCGGTATTGATCATTATTATCTCAATTGGGCTTTTTTTCGGTCTCTTGGAAGGGGGCCTCGCCTTGTTTGGGGTGCAACCAGCGTTTCAAGAGGATGATCCTTTTGTTGGTTTTGCGATAAATGTCCCTTTGTTCATACCTTCTCAGGGTGTAATGAGCACGGCACCCAACAAAAAAGATTTTTTCAATCAGCAGAGTTTTTCGAGAGAAAAACCGCCGAACACCTATCGAATTTTCTGCCTTGGCGGGTCTACCACCTATGGGCGCCCCTACGATGACAAAACCTCATTTGCCGGCTGGCTCCGTGAACTTTTGCCAACAGCAGACAGGAGTAAGAACTGGGAGGTCATTAACGCCGGGGGTATCAGTTATGCCAGTTATCGAGTGGCTCATCTGATGGAAGAGTTGATTAATTACCAGCCTGATCTTTTCATTATTTACACAGGTCACAATGAATTCCTCGAAGAGCGCACTTACGGTCAAATCAAGGAAATACCATCGATGGTCAGGTCAACGGTTTCCTTGATGACAAAGACCCGGACCTGGTCCGTCATGAATTCTGCACTCCAGGGCATTGGCCTGTCCCCACAATCGACCCAGGAAAAGCCTACCAGCCTTGCCGCTGAGGTGGACGCCATACTGGATAAATCTGCAGGGTTGAAGCGTTATACCCGTGACGACCCTCTGAAGAAAAACATTTTAGAGCATTACCAGTTAAGTCTGGAGCGTATGGTAGCGCTGGCCGGATCGGTTAATGCTCGGGTCACTTTTGTCACGCCGGCCTCTAACCTGAAAGATTGTTCGCCATTTAAAAGTGAGTACTCAGAAGGTCTCATTCTAGCGGACATGCAACGCTCTAGAAAACTATTGACCCAGGCAAAAGAGGAGATTCAAGGGAATAATTGGCAAGCAGCGCTCAATCTTTTGGCGGTTGGTGTCACTCTGGACCCTCGTAATGCTGAAATGCAGTACTTTCGCGGTCAGACGCTGCTGGCCCTGGGCCGTTATCAGGAAGCCGAAAAGGCACTACTCCTGGCCCGTGACGAGGATGTCTGCCCGTTACGAGCGTTAACACCTCTCCGCAGGATTGTTTCTCAAGTCGCCAAAGATGAGGGTGCCGGACTGGTTGACTACATTGATTTGCTGGAACAGCGCATGAAAGCGAGCCAAGGCCATGGTATACCCGGGATGGAGTTTTTTCTTGATCATGTCCATCCAACAATCGAGGGGCATAAAATACTGGCTGTCGCTCTGATCAAAGAGATGATTAAAGTTGGGATCGTTCAGCCGGATGCAGCATGGAGTGAAGAGGCAATCGCAAAAGTTAATGAGAAAATTAGAGCCAGCGTCAATACTGAAACTCAAAGTCTTGCTCTTGCTAACCTGTCACGGGTGTTGTTATGGGCCAAGAAGACTGCTGATGCTGAACGGCTTGCCAAGCAGGCACTCGAAATTGCCGATGAAAATAACAATGCAGCGATAAGTGCGACCAGCCTCCTGGCAACGATCTACATGCAACAGCATAAGTCTGAACATGCATTTTCACTGATTTACTCAGCTTTAGAGAAGTTCCCAAATGTTGTTGAACTTCATTTGCAACTGGCTAGATTTCTCTTGGTACCTTCCTTCCAAGACCTGGAAAAATCTGCCGCAAATCTTTTGTTGGTCAGTCGAATGATGCCGGACTATGACGAGGGTCACGCACTCTTCGGCATGGTTATGGCCTTACGGGGCCGTCCCAGGATCGCCTACCCCAGTTTGATGAAAGCATTGCATCTAAACCCTAATAATACCCGTGCTCAGGAGATGTTGGAAAAGATCCGACCGTTATTAAACCGCCCCCCCCCTAACCCCCAACCTGCAGAGATTGTCCTGGAGGTTTATCCTTCCAATGCTCCTCGTCAGTTGGTACAAGTGCGCCACGGTGAAAGAGGTGAGCGTATTCGTGACGGTATAGAAGTCGAGTTTTACGAGAATGGTCGGCTCAAACGTTTCCAGGATATCTCCATGGGGCAGTTGAACGGAACTGAAATAACCTGGGCTATGGACGGCGAACTTCTTTAGTATCTGGTTTGCCATTGACGAGGATTAAATTGAAAGTATCTGATACTCAATGCAAAGATTCCGGCCTGGCGCTGGTTCTCATTGCTCTGATTTTAGCTATGACCTTCTCGCCACACTATTTTTTGCCAATTGGCACTGGCCTGCTGATTGTAACCATGTCCGTCCCTACCCTTTTCAGGCCATTTGCGAGAGTCTGGTTTGGATTCTCGCACGCGCTTGGTACTGTCGTCTCCAGAATACTTTTGACTCTTTTGTTTTATGGCCTGGTTACACCTGTCGGCTTCATTCGTCGATTGCTGGGCAAGGATTCTATGCAATTAAAAAAATGGAAGCGCGGGCAGCTATCAGTGTTCCACGATCGAGACCATCTGTTTACCCGCCAGGATCTTGACCATCCATATTAATAAGGAACTTTGATGATGTTGTTTTTGAAAGACCTCTGGGGATTTTTAAAGGTTAGAAAGAAGTTCTGGATGTTGCCGATCATCCTGGTTCTGTTGCTCTTTGGGGTACTGATTGTTTTGACGAGCGGGTCTGCTATTGCTCCGTTTATCTACACACTCTTTTAGCAGGTTGTCGGATCATACGGGCCGAAGCGAAAATTTGGATGTTTGAGATCAGATTTTAGCTCATTTACAGGTTCATAGCCGTAGCTATGGACCAAAAAGGAGCTGAAATATGGGCCAAACAGCCGGATTTGCAGCCGGTTCATGGATAGTCCGACAAACTGCCAGGGCCTTTCACTTATGTCCAAAGCCATCCTGGGTGTTTCTGCTTACTACCACGACAGTGCTGCAGCACTGGTTGTTGATGGTGAGATCGTTGCAGCCGCGCATGAAGAGCGATTTACTCGCAAAAAACAGGACTCCGGGTTTCCGGCCAACGCGATTAATTACGTTCTCGACGAGGCCGGCTTAAGGCTTTCTGAAATTTCAGCTGTTGCATTTTATGATAAGCCCTATATCAAATTCGAGCGACTTTTGGAGACCTATCATAGTTTTGCTCCTAAGGGTTTAAGTAGTTTTCTGTCGGGCATCCCTGTGTGGGTCAAGGAGAAGCTTCTAATGCGACAGAGCCTCAATCGTGAATTTAAGGCTCTCGGCGACATATGCCCCCCGCTCATTTTTCCTGAACACCATTTATCCCATGCCAGTAGTGCTTTTTTCCCGTCACCGTTTGTAGAAGCAGCCATCCTGACATTGGACGGGGTTGGGGAGTGGGCAACCACTACAGTCGGTTCAGGCCACGGCAATAAAATCAAGATAATGAAACAGCTTGATTTTCCTCACTCCCTTGGCTTGCTCTACTCGGCATTCACCTACTACTGCGGTTTTAAGGTTAATAGTGGTGAGTATAAACTTATGGGATTAGCTCCCTATGGCAACTCAGGACAGCAGGTTTCGGACTGGAAGGCCAAAATTTACGATCAATTGGTCGACGTACGTGAAGATGGTTCGTTCCTTCTCAATATGGACTACTTCAATTACGCAACCGGCCTGACCATGTGCAACGATAGTGCTTGGCAGCAACTATTTGGAATCCCCCCGCGCAAGTCTCATGACGAACTTAACCAGGACTATATGGATATGGCTCTGGCTATTCAGGAAATTACTGAAGAGATTGTTTTGAAGCTGGCCAGAACAGCCAGGGCATTGACTGGATGCAAACACCTGGTAATGGCTGGTGGCGTAGCTTTAAATTGTGTTGTAAATGGTAAATTGTTGCGGAGTGGGCTGTTTGAAGACATCTGGATTCAACCGGCATCCGGCGATGCAGGGGGGGCTCTTGGCGCAGCTCTGGCTGGTTGGCATATCTGGATGGATGAACCACGGGTTCCCATCTCCCCGGATCAGATGAAAGGGGCCTTGCTTGGTCCTGAGTACAGTGGACAGGATATCCGCCGGACCGCTCGACAATACAAAGCTCCTTACCAGGAATACAGCAACTTTGATCAACTCAGTAAAGATGTCGCCCGGTTGATTTCGGAAGGAAACATTGTTGGTTGGTTTCAGGGTCGTATGGAATACGGTCCCAGGGCTTTAGGAAACCGCAGCATCCTTGGTGACCCACGGCAACCGGACATGCAGAAGAGACTCAATCTCAAGATTAAATACCGGGAAGGATTTCGACCTTTTGCGCCTTCTGTTTTGGAAGAGTGTATTAATGAGTTTTTTGAACTTGAGCGACCTTCACCTTATATGTTGTTAGTTGCCCCCGTGAAGGCCAGTCGTTGCCACACCATGCCGGACAACTACGCTGCCCTGCCTCTCTACGACAGGCTCTATCACCAGCGTTCGGACGTTCCTTCCATAACTCACATTGACTACTCTGCGCGGATCCAGAGCGTCAATAAAGTGATAAACCCACGTTATTGGGCCCTGATTGATTGTTTTAAATCCCTAACTGGCTATGGCGTCATTGTCAATACCAGCTTCAATGTTCGTGGCGAACCGATCGTTTGTACGCCAGAAGATGCGTACCGCTGCTTTATGGGAACGGAGATGGATTATCTGGTGATGGGTAACTTTCTTTTCGAAAAGGATAAACAACCTCAAACAGAAAATGCCGATTACTGGAAGCAGAAATATGAACCAGATTAAGTTTTTGCAGCGTTATAAGAAAGAAGCTAGCTGACCATCTCTAAATCGCCATGCCGTTTTTTACTGCCGTCATAGTTTAAAATTTATGTGCCAGCTGCAAGTGTGCTGTGACATCCGGCGAGGCGTTGACACTAAGGTCTTCACCGACACCAATATCAAGTTGAGTCTTCTCACCCAGAGCCAAGGTGCCGCCCAGAGTCAGAATCATCGCCGGATCGCCAATTTCTTCGAGGTCGCTGTCATACAACGCAGTATGACTGTCGATCTGCAGTTTAAGAGCCAGCCAGTTGAGAGGACTCCAGCCTGCCCCGAGCCATGCGTTCGCCGCAAAATCTTCAACATCCTCTTCGATGACCTTGCCATCACCGAGCCAGCTGGCGCCAAAGCCACCCCAGAGCGCCCCCTGCCCGTCTCCAAGAGGAAAGTTGTGTTGTGCAAACAAAGCCAGGGAGGCATCCCAGGCTTCACTGCCGGTCAACTTATCGGCATCGCCAGTCGGTGCTTTGACCTGGGTTAGTAGAGCAAACGCGGACTGTTCGGTGGTTTTAAACTGCCAGGCAAGTTGCAGACGTAAATCGCCAGGACCATTGTCCGAATCCTGCAGTCGCATGCGATCTTCACCGTCGCGCGTCACTATGTAGTTAAGCTGGTCGTTCTCGAGATCATCCCGATCCCCGTTGGGTAGCCCGAAGAAATCATGCCAGTCGCTGATAAAGCCATCCAGAGAACCTTTCGAATGCCAGACCCAGGGCAGGTCGATGCCCAACTGGAGAGTGTCGCTGAGTCCATAGCGAAGACCTAATGTCGTGATATAGGATTCCCCGTCAAGGACAATGGCTGCGTTGTTTTCGACGTTCAGAGCAGACTGGTTGACCAGGTCGAAGCTGGCGTTCAGCTTCGCCTCGCCGGTCGGCAGCAAGTAAGGCGTCTCTGCAATGGACAGGCCGTGGACCAGTGCGGTGGGAGAGAAATTACGGACCGCAAAAGGAGTCATTTCCAAAGCCCCTGCGGGAAGCGCCGTGCTGGCCGTGACGAGCACCAGGTAGACCAGAATTCGAAACCACATATCAACCTCCGGTCCTGATTGTCGGCTGGGCCAGGCTGCCGCCGAGGGTTAAGGAATAACGGCCGTCCGGGCCGGGTTCCCCGGCGAGTTCGAGCATCGAGGCGATGGACGGATCCGCGTTTGTACCGGCACGAACCTGTAGTGCGAGCTTGATGCGACTTGACGCCGCAGTGCGGCCGATGAGCAGTGTGCCCTCGCCGCTGACTTCGAGATCGCCGCCCATGGCGGACAATGTCCTGATTTGCATGGCGCGTCCCTGTCCATCGACCTCCAGGATGACTTCACCGAGGGCGAGGCCCGGACTGTCCGCTTTGAAAAGGTCCAGGCCTTTCACCATAACCTCGTTGAGGTGCAGGGTGACGTGTGTCTGCGTCTCGGCATCAAGGCGAGTCGCTCCATCGAAAGTTGCCTGGTCAAGAGTTCCTGCCATATTGAGAACCATCGGTTTTTGCAAAGGCAGGTCAAAACGCAGTCCGGTCGCCATGGCTTTGACAATGCCGCTTTTCTGGATCTCCCCGCTGAGGGCCCCGCTCATGAGCCGGGCCTGCAATTGCACTGCCGGGTCATTGGACAGCAATGACAACCACTGTGGTGCAAAACTCAACTGCTCGATCTCCAACGGACGAGGCAGATCCGGCAGAACAATGCTGACCTGGTCGGCATCAAGACTCAACAACGGATAAAGCGACACCTTCCCGATCTGCACCTCTGTGCCGGTCCTGGTCATGAGTTCCTGGGTGATCCGTTGCTTGAGCGCCTCTGCCGGGAAGAACAGATAGAAGCCTGCCAGCATACCCAGTAGCAGCAGACCGCATCCTGCCAGCAGGAAGAGACTCGGTTTTTGCCAGCGACTGAGGTTTTTTTCTCCGCTGCGGATTTTCCCAAAAGACCTCATAGCGTCCTCCGCAGCGCCGTAACCGTCATGGTTGCATCAAGCAGGGAGCGGTCATCGAAGCGTTGTTTCAGATAGAGATTCCTGACTTGCATGGGCGTGGCCGCCTCTTCAATGCCCAGAAGAAATTCGAGGAGTTCTCTGAGAGTCAATCTTTCCAGCTTGATCTCGACGGCATCGACCGTAAATTCGTTGCGCACCTCGGGGGATTGAGGCCGCATGGATAAAAGGTTCTCGCGGCCGGCGGTGCGCTCGACCAGATTTTCAACGAAGGTGAGCGCGGAAAAATTCTGCCGTTGTCCAAGCAATCTCTCCATCCGGGACATCTGCTGCTGGAGCGCCAGGTATTGTGTCTGCAATACCTTGACCTCCTGCAATTGTCCGCTGCGAACCGTGATCTGTCGGTCGAGTCGATTCAGTGCACTCTGGTAAGGAGCCACGATCGCGAAATAAAGCAAGACCAGGACAATGGCAAAGCCACCGGCGAAGACGAAAATACGTTCCCTCTGGTTCAATTGACTGATCATTACTCGGCCCCCGGCTTGGCAAGTGAGAGCAGCATTCGAAAATCAATGCGGCTCCCATCCAGACTCATTTTGGCATCGGTGACCTGGACCTTGCTGAACACAGGTGAGTCCCCGAGCACCCCGGACATCTGGTTGACCGCTTCGAAGGATGAGGTCCATCCGGTCAGTTTGAGCTCTTCGCTGCTCAGGCTGAATTCCTGGAATTCAACATTGGCCAGATCTGGCAAGCGTGAAATCTCCTTGAGAACGGCAAGCACCGAAGCCTGACCTCCGCTAAGCAGGCTGCCCTTCTCCTGCAGGTCACGAATCGCACTCTGCAGCTGTAAGGGCACATCAACGATAGTTGTGGCTTCCGGGAACAGTGACCGATAGACGTTAACCATTTCCGTCTGCAACTGATCAGCGCGCCCCGCCTTGTCGGCATACTTGAGAATCAACGAACCGGTCAGAACAGCAACCGTGATACCGAGCAACACGGCCAGCAGCACCAGCTTGCGCTTCAGATTGGCCCATTCCCCCTTCAAGGCGTATTGGCCACTGCGGAAATTAAATGACCGATCGGATCGCGCGGTCTTGGCCCGCAGGGCGAGTGCCACGGCCGGCAGAAACGCGCTGTCGACCAGCTGTCCGCCGATGGTCAGGGAGAGGACTTCAATAGCAAGCTCATGAGACTGCAGTTCCTCTGCGAGTTCAGTTGTGCCTCTCTCGCCCATCAGGCTGATGCTTAAGTTGTTTTCTGCGCCCGCCTGCTTGAGAACCCTGATCTCCCGGAGCAATTGCTGAAGTTGCATCGTCTGGGTGGGCACGGCCATGGCCGGCAGAACACGGTAATCCACCAGGAGCCCTGCCTGCACCAGTGAGACGGTGGTTTCCTGGTCGGTCGCGCAGACCACAAGACCATCGCTGAGCTCTTCACCAAGTCCCGCGATATAACAAAAGGGCGACAAGTCAACCAGATGCAGCGGTACATACGCTGCATCGAAATCGCTCAGCAGTGACTGGAGCTTTTCTATGGGAACCGCCGCCGCGACAACAGCTGCTCCCGTGTCAGTCGACTGGGTCCGCTGCATCGCAGTGGCGCAGCGGTCGATTGCAACCGGCAGTTGAGCAGACAGAGAGAAGGGAATCGCCGCTGCGATTTTCTTGTCATCCTGAAAGGGAAATTCCAGCCTGCGCACATAGGCGGTTCGGGCAGTCAGACGGGTTACCACTTGATCACCGATGCCAAATTCTCCAGCCAGGAGTTCCTCCAGGTGGGCAATCAGCTCAGCAGCATCAGCGCAGCCTCGTTCCTGCAAGGAGGCCACTGAGATCTGGCCCTTCTCCTGATTGAGGATGGCGATGCGCAGAGCGCTGTTACCGACCTCGATTCCGATTAATCGCTTGTTCATGACATTAATTCACCTTAAAAAAAAGCAGTTTGTTGCTTCTCTTATCAACCTCCGCCATCAACCGACGGCTGCCGTCATTGACCATGGCTGAGGATTCAATCCGGTAGGTTCGGCTGGTTGTCCCCAGCTGGTCAAGATTGGCCAGAGTTTTCAACACGATGTAAACCTCCTCCGCTACGACCTTTTCCAACTGGGCGACACTCATGATTGGCTCTTGCTGGCGATAGTCGATAATGGTTTCGGCAGTATCACGACTGATCTGCAGATCAAGAGCCATCAGGACCTCGGCGCTGGCAGTGTTGATATTGACGGCCAGGCTGCCGTTGACGGCCAGATGCGGGCTGATCTGCTTGACGATCTCCGGCGTGAAGCCCTTGATCAGTGAGAGCTCCTGCAGCGTTTCGAGGGGACCATTCTTGCATCGATAGGGTTGCGCTAGTCCCTGGTAATAGAGATCCTCTGCACCCGAGACAGGCAAGCTCTGATTATCGGTGCGAATTTCCCTGTAGGGGCTATCGCCTGAATCCATCCAATCGATCAAGGCCGCCGTCAATTCAGCCGGATCGGCCAGTCGATCAAGCTCATGCGCAAGCAGCAGGCGGTAAAAGCGATCGGTTTGAAGGGGCTGAGGATTATTGCCGACAACCATACCGTTGACATCCAGTCTTCCGTCCAGATCATCAATGAGGACGGTGACGTTGCCCTCTCCGACCGGGTAATTGATCACACCCTTGCTCCAGGGTTCATCCAGCGAATCGTAACGGTTGCTGTCGGCCTGAAGAATCATGCGACCGGCATTAATGCCGCCCTTGGCCAGGTAATAAGCCCTGGTGCTGTCGCGAAACGTCTCGGTCAGGCGCATGTCGACCATGGTCGAGAAAGCCAGGTCGGTCAGCAGTGCGGTCATCAATGCAATGACGACCAGAACCAGCAGCAGGGCCATGCCCCGGTTTCCTCGCCGGGCCCTCATCGTACCATGACCTCGGGGATTTCAAAGGCCGAGACGAAGGCCACCGGTTCATCCCTTTCCCCGCGCAGCTGCAGCGCAACTTCAACCAGCTCCGGAAGTCCGGAAGTCCGACCGTCCCATGACGTCTGCCATTGGCCATTGGCATAAAAGCGCAGCGTCATGGCCTCGATGCCAGGGATCAGACGCATCATACCGGCGGCGATTTCATCAACCGACTCATGAACCGGGTGCTCGCTGCGCATCAGAACCTGTCCGGCGGTCGGATCTTCTTCATCTTCTACCAGCAGGTAGTGAACCCTGGCGATCCCGGAACCTGCCTGGCTCAGGGGGGATACCGCCGATGTGGTCAGTTCGAATTCGAAAGACTGGTCATCAACCCGGCTTCCGACAAAAGTCAGGTTCCGACTGCGGGGCTGGAAATAAGTGCCGCGCAGCTCGCGTCCCAAGCGATCGAAGAGAACCCGCGCCCGGTGATATTCTGCGCTGTCGGCATCCAACCGTTCGCGGGCCAGACTGACCGAAGAGAAAATACCATAGACGGAGGTCAGTAAGATGGCCAGGATGCTGATCGCAACCAGGATCTCGACGAGAGTGAAGCCTCGCTCCGGTTGCCTGCACCGCTTAGAAAATAAAAGATGTGAGATCGACCAGCTCATTGCGCTCTTCGTCTCCCCAGAGAACGGTAACAGTGACCATCTTGATTGACGGCAGGGGCATATCTGCATAAGCGATCTGCCAACGATAATCTGCGTGGGGATCGCTGAAGACACCTTGCAATTCCGTTTCAACCCCTGTGCCCTGCTGCGCGTTCAATTCGGTTTCGGCCATCTTCTGCTGTGCCAGCAAGGTGGCTGTCGTCATCCGTTGCAGGCGGTCATGAACACTGATCGAGCGATTCGCCAGTGCCAGCAGGGACACCATGGCAATACTGACGATCGCCAGGGCGATCATGATTTCCAGCAGCGTAAAGCCGCCGCGCTGTGATTTTGTCGGGCAGTGGCTCTGTTGCATCAGGGAGTCGGCCATGTCGGCAGCATTTTAAAATTCCCGGTAGCCATCAAAAACCTCGGTGGTTCCGGTCAAGGGTGAAACCCGCAGGGTCAGCATCTCTCCAGCTCCGTCAGCAAGGTGAATAATGGTCTCTTCCACCCAGCCGCTCGGGTGAATGCGGGTCGTGACCTGGCCTGCGGGAAACTTGCCGCGACCCGGCAGCTGCAGATCCATAAATCGAACATCACCTTTTAACGCCGCTTCGCGTCCCTGGTCATCGGCATCGACCAGCTCACCGCTGGCTTCCAGAATCTGGGCTCGGTAGACGCCCTGATCCAGATCGTAGAGCAGACGATATTCGAGTCCCGACAAGGCAGATTCATTGAACAGGTATTTGATCGTGCCGCTGAGCCGTCTTGCCGAAGTGCCAAGGCTGCTGGTGCCGATGTTGCTGAACAGGGGGACACTGAGTACCATGAACAGACTGATCAATACCATCACCACAACGATTTCAACAAGCGTGAAGCCTGACTTGCCACGGCCTCGAGAGGGATGTTTTATCTGCAGCTCACAAGTCATGGCGGTCGCCTTGGCCACGGCAATTCTGCTTTTCGGTAGCTTGCAGTCTGCTGCTAATCAAGTTCCCAGCTGTTGATATCAGCATCAAAGCCCTCTCCACCGGGCTGTCCGTCGGCACCGTAACTGATCAGGTCAAAGTTGTGACTGTGCACTCCGGGCGAGAGGTAAACATAATCACTGCCCCAGGGATCGACCGGGGTTTTCTTCAGGTAGCCATCAACTGAATATTTGCTCGGTATTCTGCCGGTCGTCGGCTTTTCGACCAGAGCCTTCAACCCCTGGTCGGTGGTGGGGTAAAAACCGTTGTCGAGTTTGAACAAACCGAGGGCCTCCTCGATGCTTTTCATGTCGACCGTGGCCTTAACCACCTTAGCCTCATCCGGGCGGCTGAGCAGACGGGGCACGACAATGGCCGCCAGAATGCCGAGAATAACCACCACGACCATGATCTCGATCAGGGTGAAGCCGCGCTTGTCATGTAGTTTGGAAAGTTGCATATCGTATTGTTTCTCCTGTCATTAAAGTGAGGAGTGAGGAGATACAAGCTAATGCCCCTCTCGCCTCACGCCTCACGCCTCACGTCTCACGCCTCACGCCTCACGCCTCACCCTTCACGCCTCACAGAGTCTTACCCAAAGCCCTGGCTGGCCTCGAAGATCGGCAGCAGGATGGCCAGCACCACGAAACCGACAATCCCGCCCATAACCAGGATCATCAACGGCTCAAGCAGTGAGAGCATGCCGGTCAGGGACAGATCGGTTTGGTGCTCGTAGGTATCGGCAACCCGGAACAACATCTCTTCAAGTTTACCGCTTTTCTCGCCGGCGGCCGTTAACTGGGCCAGCATTGGCGGGAATACGGTTGATTCTTTCAGCGCCACAGCCAGGCTGCCGCCTTCCTGAACCCGCAGGGTGACGGTTTCGATGGCCTGGTTGAGGACCTGATTGGTGAGAAGATTGCGCGCGATATCGAGGGCCTTGAGCAAAGGAACACCACTTTCCAGCAGGGTGCCCAGGGTGCGGGCGAAACGGGCCGTCACAATCAGCAGCTGCAACCGACCGAAGAGCGGGGTTTTCAGGAGAAGCGCATCCAGATGTTTACGCCCCCGCGCCGTGTCACGATAACGTTTCAAGGCAACCAGCATAAAAACCAGTAACAGCCCGATCAGCCACCACCAACTGGCCAGAAAATCTGTCAGGGTAATCAGCAGAAGGGTCGGCCAGGGTAACGCCCGGTCAAGTTCGTCCAGCATGCTGGTGATTTTGGGAATAACAAACACGAACAGGAAAACCAGCACACCGCTACCCACCACAGTCATCAGCAGCGGGTACGCTAACGCAGCCTGAATCCGGGCACGCATGCGGGCCTGACTTTCCAGGAAATCGGCCAGTCGATACATGGTCCGGTCAAGGGTACCGCTGTCCTCACCGACCTGGATCATATTGATAAAAAGGTCGGGGAAAATCTGGCGATGGCCAGCCAGTGCCTCGTGGAGTGTCCCGCCCTGTACAACCTGCTCGCGAATCTTGGCAAAAGCCCGGGTCAGAAGCGGTTGTTCGGTCTGCTCGCTCACGGTATGCAGAGCTTCATCCAGGGCCAGGCCAGCCCCCAGCAGGGTCGCCATCTGGCGGGTCGCCGCGGCGAGTTCGCCGGTGGGCAGCTTGCGGGCCATGCCGAACCGGAAGGACCATTTGCGGGCTCGCTGGGTTCCGGTTTCCCGTAAATCGGTCAGATAGATACCCTGGCCGCTCAGCTGCTGTGCCACCGCCTTGCGTCCTGGCCCGTCAACGGTGCCGGTTTTTTTGCGTCCCTGGCTATCGAGACCTGAGTACTCGAACAGCGGCAACTCTAGACCTCCTCCTGAGTGACACGCAGGATTTCCTCTAACGTGGTCACGCCCTCCAGGGCCTGTTCCACTCCGGCCGAACGCAGGCTCTGCATCCCCTGTCTCATGGCGGCCTGCTTGATCGTGGCGGCGTCCTTGTCCTGCAGCAACAGTTCACGCACAGTTTCATCGACACGCAGCAGTTCGTAGATGCCACTGCGTCCCCAGTAACCGATATTCATGCAGTGCGAGCAACCTCGCCCCTGGTAAAATTGCGGGTTTGCCGGCAGGCTGCATTCATCACCAAGTTGATCGAGCAGTTCGGCCGGTGGCGTAACGGCTTCTTTACAGTGCGGACAGATCTTGCGCACAAGCCGCTGGGCAAGGATACCGACGATGCTTGAGGCTGCCAGAAAGGGTTCGATGCCCATTTCCACCAAACGGGTCAAGGCCCCGGCGGCATTATTCGTGTGCAGGGTCGAAAAAACCATGTGTCCGGTCAGAGCCGATTGCACGGCAATCTCGGCGGTTACGCGATCGCGGATCTCACCGACCATGATGATGTCGGGGTCCTGGCGCAGGATTGAGCGCAGCCCATTGGCAAAGGTCAGGTCGATCTTCGGGTTAACCTGAATCTGACCGACACCCGGCAGCTGGTACTCGACCGGGTCTTCAACGGTGATGATGTTTTTCTCACGGTTGTTGAGACGGGTCAGCGCTGCGTAGAGGGTGGTGGTTTTACCGGAACCGGTCGGCCCGGTCACCAGGAAAATACCGTGATTTTTATTGATCATCGTCTCGAACTGCTGCAGCAGGCTACGCCCCAGACCGATTTGCTCCAAAGACAGGATGCTTGAGGTTTTATCTAGCAGACGCAGCACCACCCGTTCGCCAAATGAGGTCGGCAGGGTGGAAACACGGATATCGATATCCCGTCCGGCCACCCGTACCCGGAAGCGGCCATCCTGCGGCAGACGCTTCTCAGCAATATTCAGCTGGGCCATGATCTTGATGCGGGAGACAATACCGGAGTGGGCTTTCAGCGGCGGCCGCAGCACTTCATAAAGAATGCCGTCGATCCGATAACGCACCACAAGGTCGCGTTCAAAGGGTTCGATGTGAATGTCACTGGCGCGTTCCTTGTAGCCCTGGGTGATCAGGCTGTTGACGAAACGGATGATCGGCGCTTCATCCGAGGCATCGATCAGGTCCGCTGGTTCCAGGTCGCGCACCAGGTCTCCGGCGGTCTTCTCCTCAATTTCCTCGATCACCTCGCTGGAGTCGCCGGCCTGTTTCTCATAGCCGCGATTGATGGCACTCAGAATTTCTTCAGGCGTCGCAATACAGGGTTCGATATCTTCCCCGGTCAGAGTGCTCAAATCATTCAGCGGTCGGGAGTCCAGAGGGTCAGCCACGGCCACCTGAAGACGGCCGTTCTGTCGCGAAAGGGGGTAAATGCGGTATTCCTTGGCAAACCCGATCGGAATCAGATCCAGCAGGTCCTCGGTCGCAGATTCCTCGGCAATCGTCTCCAGATAGGACAGTTCGAACTGTACCGCCAGAGCCCTGGCCAGGGTCACGCTGTCCAGCGCTTTCTGCTTGAGGAGGATCTGCCCGAGACGCTCGCCGCTCTGCGACTGCTCCGTCAGGGCCGCGTCAATCCGCTGCTGAGACACCTCGAAATCCTGCTGTAGTATTTCACCGATACGCCGCCAGTTATGCATGCTGAGTTATTTCCCGGGAGGATAAGGTCATTCGCTTCCCGTTTTGCTTTTCCAAGGCTGAGTTCACTGTGAGGTCTCGCCTTGCTGAGTGTCCATTTGCACATCGAGCGTTTCGGTAGCTTTCAGGTCAGGCAAGGCCGTGCTGCCCGCTCTGTCATTTTTGCCAAAGAAATTTTCCGGCACGGCGTTAATGACCTTGTCGGTGAGGAAGCCTTTGGCAGCGGTGCGGTTGCGACCGGTCACCCGTTCGAGGTCTTCAGCATCCTTGATAATGGTCGGGTTGATGAAGACCAACAGATTGGTCTTTTCTTCCTGGGTCGATGTCCGCTTGAACAACCAGCCGAGTCCGGGGATGTCTCCAAGAATAGGTACCTTGGTCTCCGATTCGATGACATTGGTATCAATCAGGCCACCAAGCACCACGGTCCTGTTATTTTCAACCAGGACTGTGTTCCGCAAAACCCGCTTGGTGAAGGTCGGGCCAACATCGCTGGGGCTGCCGACGCTGGCAACCAGAGCCTGGGTGGCCGGTGCGATATTGGTGATTTCCTGGTAAACATTCAAACGCACCAGATCCCCTTCGGTAATCTGAGGTGTAAATCGCAGGACCAGGGCAACGTCCTGACGTTCCACAGACACGCTCTGGGCCAGACCCTCGCTGGCACCGGTATCGGTCAAACGGCCGGTGATGATCGGCACGTTGGAACCGACGATAATCTCTGCCTCTTCGTTGTCGGAGGTGAGCAGGCGCGGCGCTGAAAGCAGGTTGACATCATTATCGGATTTCGACACATCGATCAGCACCGAAAGGGAGGGCACGCTGATCTGGTTGCCGTCAGGCCCGGTGACAGTGATCGGGTTGAAAAAGCCGCCGGCCAGAAGCCCGTCTATGGCCTGGGTCAGCAGGGAAGGTATGCCCGCAGTACCCGTAGAGAGGGCGTCGCCTATGCCAACCGGCCCGGTGTTCTGATTACTGCTGCCGATAACCAGGCTGTCGTCGCCGACATTTGCAGCACCCTGCAGGGAAACGCCGAGGCGCTGGGTCGCGTCCATGGAGAGCTCCAGAATCAGCGCCTCAACATAGACCTGTTTGCGCTTGATATCGAGCTTGGTAATAATCTCTTCGATCGTTCGATAGTCGTCCGGGCTGGCATTGATAATCAGCGAGTTGGTTGGTTTGTCAGCTGTAATGGTCACCGGACCGGCTGACAAGGGGCTGGCCTGCGCGCCCTGTTGGGCCGTTCTGGCTTCTGTTTTGATACCGGTCAGGATTTCGTTGAGAGTCGAAGCCAGAGTGACCGCATCGGCATTCTCCAGGTAGAAGAGATTGATGTTGGATCGGGTTCCGGACATTTCCTGATCCAGTTGGGCAATCAAACCCTTGATGATCGATATATCGTCGCCACTTGCCATGAGGATCAATGAACGTCCCGCGGGATAGGGAATGATCTTCGCGGTTGGCTCATTGCCACCGCCTGTCATGGCAGATCTTCTGCGACTGTTCGGGGCCGCGGCGGGTTGGCTTATAATCTCGTTGAGAATCTTGGCAAGCTCTTCAGCACTGGAGTTCATCAACGGCACGATTTCGATCTCGCCTTGTGTATCCGGCTGGTCCAACTCGCGAATGATCTTGGCAAGCCGCTCGATGTTGGCTCCTGAATCGGTAATGATCAGACTGTTGCTCGGCGCGTAAGCGGCGACATTGGAAGTACTTGGCATCAAGGGGGTCAGAACGAGCGGACCGACGATGGCCGCATCAAGGTACTTGAGGCGAAAAACCCGGGTGATGACCTGTTCGCTTGCACCGCGCCGATCGGTGACAAGGGTTGGCAGGTTGGACTCTTTGGCATCTTTCAGCGCGACGATTTTGTTAATCCCGCCCGAGGGGACGACCGTATACCCCTTGACATTGAGGACCGTATGAAACAGCCGGTAGGCCTCGTCCATGGTCATACTTTCCGGCGAAACGATCGTCACCTTGCCTTTAACCGTCTCATCATAGAGAAAGTTCTCGCCGGTCAGTTCACTGATGGTCTGGATCAGGTCGGTCAACTCCACATTGTTGAAGTCAAGGGTGACCCGGCCCTCTTCGGCCGATTGCGACTTATCCTGGGCGAGGCCTTGGGCAGGGACCAGACAGAGGGCGGGGACCAGGCAGAAAGCCATCAACATTACCCATACAAGCATTCGGAAAACAACGGGCTGGTTCATCGGAGCAACCTCCTATTCGATTTCATATGCAAAACTCATCGGTTGGCCATTGCGTTCGACGGAGAGGTTAATCTGCCGTGCCTCGCGAAGTTGTTGGAATACCTGCAAGCCCTTTTCCGGACTATCCAATCTGATATTGTTGACATCGATGATCACGTCACCCCGCTGCAATCCGACCTTGGCCAGCAGCGAGCGGGGGTTGATGCGCTGGACCAGGAAACCGTTGGTCTTGCCATCCACCGTGCGCGGCTGCATCTGGGCAAGACGCAACTGGTCGGCAAAATTCTCCCGCACCGACTCGATGGTCCGGCTTGATATGACCCAGCGGTTTTCACCAACCGCCCTGATACCTTCTGTGTCATTGCGACTATCTGTCCCGGCCTCGGCATCGGACCTCACGCCACGATTGGCAGCGGGAGCCACTTCATACAGTGATAAAGTTGTCAGACTCTGGTCCCGGTTCCTGATTTCGACCTGGTTGCGCCGGATTTCCTCGACGGTACCACCATCGGGGATCTTTTCGCCAAGGTGATAGAGCTGCAAATCTTTGTCGACTTTGAGCAGGACCTGGGAACGTTCACCGGCAACCACGGTGCCGAACAGCTTGAGGTCTGAGCGGGCTGGCGGTGCCGACGCATCTTGATTAACTGCTGTGCCGGGCCCCCGTTCGAGCATTGCGTTGGCAGAGCGGTTGTTGGCATCAAAGATGTTTTTTTGCAGGATCAGGTTGAGGTCGGCTTCTGGCGTTTTTGCAATGGCAGGGGTCGTTAAGCGATCGGCTACAATGCCGGTGGTGACGGCCGGTCGCAAATTCATCAGCAGCAGGGTATCCACCAGATGTCCGCACGCCAGCCCGAGGATTGCGAGCAGAGTCAGGCAGACCGGCTTGTAAAAGCTGTGTAAAGAGCTGAGCATATTGCTTATCCATGGGGTTGGCAAATCAGGTTGCCATAATAGGATTCATCAAACCTTAATGCAAGGAGTTCTTCCATCGCCCCCAAGACCCTATAACCGATCGGCATGATCCCGCATTTGTGATGTTCAAGCACTCAAGTCATCCGTAGCTGTGATTAGAAATGAGCTTCTCGCATGCGCATCGCTGTAAAACTTATTGTTTCGTTCTGACTGCCGTGAATTATATCAAAAAAAGTCAACTTAATGATTATTTGTAGCAGGCAGTTGCAAATTTTCTATTTTGCGTTATTAAGTATATCTCCGAGTGTAATGGTCTCTTGAATGCTGATGCCATTTGCCGGTTTTATTAATAACGTTATATGGCCACCTGTTGGTGCCATTTGACGCACTTTCCGATACCATTTGACTTGTTTGCGTGAGTTGCGTTACCATCGCAAAACTGTCCAAAAAAGAGCTTTAATTTTGATTTATTACAAACTTTAATACCATGTGTTAATGGGTTCTGGGTTTTCCAGAACAGTACCAATTTAATCTGAAAATTTACTGCGTGAGCTGGCACAATTAGTGCTTGTGCGAAACAATGATATTCGCCGGAAATGATTTCTGGCTTTTTACGAGTTCAAGCGTTTTTTACAGCCCGGACGAAACGACTAAAACTTTAGAGTGAACTAAATGTCATGGGCCAACCACAAGCAAGAGGAGGAGTAGAATTATGAAGAGTTTGGCTAGATTATTGATGCTGGCAATGCTGGTCGCCACGTTGGGCCTGTTTGGCTGCGACGATGGAGATGACGGCGATAATGGCACGCCAGGAGCGAGCGCCTATGAGATCGCTGTCAACAATGGATTTGTGGGGACAGAGCAGGAGTGGCTTGATTCTCTGCAGGTTGGCTCGGCAGTAACCACCGCAGAGCCTGAGCAATGTGCGGTCTGTCATGGCGACGTTGAGGCACTGCATGCCGCGACAGGCGTTGCCACGATCGCCAATGCAACAGGTACACTGGATGCCGTGACCGGTGATTATGACATCGCCTTCACACTTGAGGTGGATGGTGTCGGCACCAACGCAAACTTCCCCCTGTATGCTGTTTACGTGACCTATGATGACCCGACTCAGGTCGATCCGCTACTCCCGACGCCGATAACCACTAACGCACGTGACGGTCTTTACAACAGAAACAGGCTCGATGCGTCGGCAGCCGCCACGAATGCCGGAAACATCGTATTTGACGATACAGATCCCGCTGGAAACTATACCATTACGATTCCTGCGGCTTCGGTTGTGAACAACGCTGTCTACACGGTTATTGTGCGCGACCTGGATCCAACCTCCACAACTGGCTGGGGCCATACAGAACCGGCGTCCTTGCTCACACTTGGCACTTCTCCGCTGCGTGACCTCGTCTCCGACGATGGCATGAGCGTTGGCTGCGCATCCTGCCACGGCGACTCCGCAAGCCAGTTGTTTGGTCACTACCTGGTCCAGGGCGATGAGTGTGCAGCCTGTCATGCCATATACGGTCGTGATACTAACCTTTTTGCACAGGATGAAACCGGCGCCTGGGTCGACACGGCCGTTACCGCGAGCTCTCCAGACGGCATCCCGGGCAGCAACTTCACCGAGTACATCCACGGCATCCACAACTCGCACAGCATGCCTGCCGGTGAATATTACAGAAGCTCAAGCACACAATGGTCAATTGGTTATCCCTCCAACATGCTCAACTGCAAATCCTGCCACGTAGAGCCAGCCCAGTTGGCAGCAGCCGTTGAAGCTCCGGTTTCCTTCTACCTGTGCATGACCTGTCACCAGGATTGGGACGGTTTTGGCGATGCAATTCCTGAAGGAAACTTCCACAGAGGCTCGGACGTAGACACCGATTGCATGGCTTGCCACAGCGCAATCGCCACCCTCGACGAAGCGGGCGATTTCCACAATCAAATCGTGGATAGTAACAGGAGCTCCTCGTTCTACAGAGGCGTAGACGTCTCTTTCGCCAACGAAGATGAAGCCACCCTTAGCATTGACTCGGTGACATCTGACGGCTCCAATGTCTCCTTCACCTGGTCCGCATCAACCACTGCCGGCGCGGTTAATCCTTGCAATACCGTTCTTGCTGATGGCCCGATCTACCAAGGGCTCGGTGCCTACCTGGCGTATGCCAAAGGCGATGACTGGGTCAACGAGTTCGTTGGTTCCGATCCGGGACAACCTGTAGGAGCCGAAAACCTCTTCACTGACCTGACGACTGCATGTGTTGGCGATGTTGCCACCACCACCGGTCTGGTCCTCGACCCTGAGGGCGTAGACTATGCGTCCAAGGTTCTGCTCGCCATCGGCGGCAAAATCCAGGTTCAGGGTACATTTGTCGACGTCAGTGCAACTCCCCTGGCATACTATGTCCGTGAGCCATCTCCGACCTATGCGTTTAACGCAGCCGATGGTTCTGCTGCCACGGCTCGTCGTGATGCTGTCGACAATGAGAAATGCCTGGGTTGTCACCAGGGTACCCTGTACCAGCACGGCGGCGACCGCGTGGATAACGAGCAACTCTGCGTTATCTGTCACAACCCCGCGTCCAGTGACAAGAACAACCGTCTGGAGACCTTCGCAATCGTCAATGCTGACGGTACCGTCAACACCGACGCCACCTATGACGGCAAGAATGCCGAGACCTACGACATGCGCACCATGCTCCATGCCATCCATGGTGTCGAGCAGCGCCTGGACACCGGTGGCGAGCCTTGGGTGATTTACCGCGGCCGTGGCATCTATGGCTTCGGACTTGATGACACCCCACTGCCAGCAGGCTGGCCCGTAGATGGGGAAACCATCAACGGTTCTCTGAATGATTCCACGATCGCTCACAACTGGGTTGTGGTCCATTATCCGAAACCGGTGAATGATTGCGATGCCTGCCATAACGATGGTCAGTACGAAGCGGCTGATCAGACCAAGGCTGTGGGCGTCACGGTTGATGCCGGGTTCGATTGGCCGGATCAAAGTGATGACACTCTCATTGGTCCGTCTGCTGCGGCTTGTACCGCGTGTCACGCTGGTGCGGCACAGCGTTCCCATGCACAAGCCAACGGTTACAAGGCCAATGTAACCAGAGAAGAAATGCTTGACAAAGCTCAATAATTAGCTAGCCAGGCAACAGAAAAAAGGGTCCTCTTCGGAGGGCCCTTTTTTTGTTGGCGGTACGAACGAAAAAAACAAGTTCCAGCAACTCTTTATGACTATCTTTTCGCTCCATTAAACCCTTTGGAAAAAGCTGAGGCATGAAAATTTCACACCTGCCTCACGCCTTCGCTTTGCTCACTCGACACAGAGAGCAAAGCGTAACAGATAAAGGTCAAACCTTGGTCGTGTAATGACTTTCTCTACGCTCTCTACGCTTTTGTCCTCTCAGCGCTTTTGTGCTCTCTGCGCTATTGAACTCTCTACGCTTTTGAGTGAGGCAGGTTTTTGCTACTATCTCGAAGCTGTCAGCCTTTATCTGGAATCTGTCGGAGGATGCGTGCCGCAGTAAAAATTTGGTGAGGTAAGAGCTTGTTTGCAGACTCATCGTCGTAGCAATGGGCCCAATAGGAGCTGGAACATTGGCCAAGCAGCCGGATTTGCCGTCGGCTTATGGAGAGTCCTTCAGGTTCAAGGGGGTTAGTATTGATTGCCGACAAAGTGTCAGCTTTCAGGGCTGATTAACCTTTTGTGCGATTCTGCGTTTATAAGCACGCACAAAGCTCCGGTAATTCTCTCTGTATTTCTGGATGTTTTCCTCTAGTTCCTGCATTTCATCCGGACCGCCAACAAAATACTTGAGGAGATCTTCTTGCTGGTAGTCAAGAAGTTCATCGAGGTTGGCTTCCAGATCGACCAGGTTATAGTCATCCATGTCGGAAAACTCAAGAACAGGGAAGTTGTCAGTATGAATCACATCGCCGGCAGCCAGGGTGTCGACATCCTCTTCACCCAACAGCAGCATGCTCGCAATTTCGTACTCGTTATCAACCTGTACTCTCTTAAGGTCTTCTTTGACCTGTTCCGCCTTATCAGCCAATACAGCAAGATTTATCTGCATTTTGTCGGCAGTGCCGATCACAGTGATGAAGTGCGTCGGATATTGTGTGAAATACCAGACCGTCGTGTGCGGGTAGACCTTGTCGAAGGTCCGGATGAGAATTTTCAAGTCATCGAAAGATAATCCTCCTATCGGGAGCCAGGCGGCAGCGACACCTTTTTCGACGAGGGCATTCTGCATGATTTCGAAATACTCCCTGGTGTACAGATAGGGATTTCTTTTATATTTCAGGTTTGTGACATCCGTCACGATGACATCATACCTGTCAGTCACTGAATCAAGATAACTTCTGGCATCATCGAGAATGATATTTAGGTCATCGTTTTCATACGAACTGAAATTGACTTTTTTGAACAGCGGCCCTGCCTCGATAATTTTTTCTTCGATCTCCAGAGCATCGACCTTAACCCCATGGGTGAGCATGCTGTAAGAAGTGGCACCGGTCCCATATCCGACAGTCGCTGCCTGCTCTGGATCTTCCGAGATAAGCAGGGGCAGATGGGCCAATATCTTGGAATCTGCTTGCAAAACCAGGTCCGTACCTGAGACATTCTGCCCATCCACAAATAAGCCACGGTAATCTTTGTACTCTATCGCATTAACCGTTCCGGAGACCCCTTCTGCATAGTAAATGACATCGTAGCCCTTGATTTCCTTATAAAACGCTTTGCTTTCGGAAAGGATCAGTGAATTGGCCACCAGAAACACGAGTAGCAGTGTCGCGAAATGTTTTTTTGCATACTGCCCGTTTTTGAAGATCATATAGGCGGCAACCAGAAGGCTCAGATTCACAAGCAACAAGGTGGTATTCCACATACCGACAAAAGGGATCAGCAGGAATCCCGTCAGGATACTCCCCGTTACACAGCCAATTGTGTTTGAGAAGAAAATTTTTCCTGTTTTTATACCGATTTCATTAACGTCATTGGAGTAAATTTTCAAGCCCAGAGGAAAGAGTATGCCCATGAAAGTTGCCGGAATAAAAGACACGCTAAAGGCCACTGCGAATGATACGGTCAGGGCATTCATATTTAAAAATCCTGCCAGTACGGAATTAAGACTTTCGAACCTCTGAAACGCGTATAACACTACGGCCCCGCTGATTGCGGTGAGAATACAGACCTTACTGAAGAACAGTTCGGGGCTTTTCTTGACATCAATTTTTCTTGATATGTAATAAGAACCGAGGGAAAAGCCCAGTAAAAAACCGGAGACGATCAGCGCAAAGGCTTCGGACGTCGAGAGGTCGAATATTGACAGAATCCTGACCCACAATATCTCATAACTCAAGCTGATAAAGCCGGTTACAAATAAAATCAGCAGCATGTAGGTATGAGGTGCATGGACACTGTCCTTTTGCGGAATTGTTTTCCCGGGAGTCCTTGTCGCGTAAATCATCCAGGCAACAATCAGGTTGAGACTGATGGCGACCATCAAGGTCAAAAAGACGCCCAGATACTTTACCAGAACAAAGCCGGTCAATAAGGCTCCAGCGAAAGCGCCCAAGGTATTCATATAGTAGATCTTGCTGAAATTAGAGCCGAATGTTTCGGTTGAGGTAAGAAAGTACTTCGAAATTAACGGCAGTGTCCCCCCGATAAAAAACACGGGTGGCAGAAGTACGCATATGGACAACAACAGGCGGACGAGTGAAATACCATAAAAATCGAGATTATTATAAGAGTATTCGTAAAGAAGCTTGTAAAGGGGTAAATGATTGATAATCAAATAGGACAAAAATGAGAAGACAGCGATGCAAACCTCTACCAGCATATAGGCCTTCAGGGGATTCTCAGATTTATCTGACCATCGGCCCAAATAATAACTGCCAAGACCAAGTCCCAGCAAGAAAACAGCGACAACGGTTGCAACCGCAAAGCTGCTGACCCCGAAAACAAGTCCAAGCAGCCTGACCCAAATCAATTGGTAGACTAAAGCTGAAAACCCGGAGAGAAATATTGCTGTAAAAAAGACCCTGACGCTAGTGTTCCATGCCATAGTGCATCCCCTAATATTTAGTTTGCATCCGGAAACGGTTCTTTTCCGCCGTGTGCATCGAGAATTTGGATAAAGCAACATCTGTTCTGTAAAATTCACAACCCTCTTTGGAACGATCTTTGACAGTTAAAAGTTCAAGTAGACACGACCTGTTTCCCACTCCTCAGAGATTTCCATCAGCACAGCGCTGACAAGTCTCAGACAGGAG
>JAGXHL010000041.1 GCA_024636215.1 Deltaproteobacteria bacterium | reverse complement strand
GCTGGGGGCTGGAGTCTTGAGGAGTGAGGAGTGAGGAGTGAGGAGTGAGGAAAACACCCGCCGGGCGGTGTTTCTGGACCGCGATGGCACCATCAACGTCGAGAAAGACTACCTGCACAAGGTCGAGGATTTCGAGTTTATCCCCGGCGCGCCGCAGGCAATCAAGCGCCTCAAGGATGGCGGCTTGCTGGTGATAGTGGTCAGCAACCAGTCAGGAATCGGCCGCGGTTACTTCGATGAACAGGCGGTCGAGATACTGCATGAGCATATTCAGGCAGAGTTGACCGTGTATGGCACCGCGATCGATGCCTTCTACTTCTGCCCCCATCATCCTGTGCATGGAGTCGGTGTTTACCAGGTTGACTGTAATTGCCGCAAAGGCGCGCCGGGGATGTTGCTGCAGGCTGCTGAGGATTATAATATTGATCTGACTCGCTCATTCATGGTCGGCGACAAACTCGCTGATATTGAGGCAGGGGAGCGGGCCGGCTGTACGCCGATCCTGGTTTTGACAGGCTATGGTAATGTTGCTTGGCTGCAGCCGGAGATTGCAACGGTGCAAAAGTGTCGCGATCTGGATTGTGCTGCCAGTTTCATACTCAGCCAACTCGCTGAAAAATAACAATAATGCTTGGTTGACGATTGACAAGATTAGTGTTAAGTTGGCCACGTTTTGGGGTACTAACTTAGGCTTGTCTGTGACAGCTTCGATCTTTAATGATCGGGTTTTTTTTGTTTAAGAGGGGGTAACTATTCAGCTCCCTTACTCAACGACACAGCATGTGGGCTGCAGCTGTTGCTTTAAGGGACGTTAAGTGACAACGTTGGACGCAGGCAATGGCTGCAGACCACATGCGTTCGCTTATGTGTTGAATAATTACAAGAGGGGTTTAAATGCAGAAGATTCTCGTTACCGGCGGCTGCGGTTTTATCGGCTCGAACTTTGTGCGGCTCGCTCTTCATCAACTCCCTAAAACGCGCATTGTCAATATCGACAAGCTCACTTACGCCGGCAACCCTGCAAACCTGCAGGATGTCGAAAATAATCCGCATTACAGGTTCGTCCATGGCGACATCTGTGACACGCTATTACTGGAAAAGCTGTTTACCGAAGAGCAGATCGACACGGTCGTTCACTTTGCCGCCGAATCCCATGTCGATCGCAGCATCACCGGTCCGGCTGAATTCATCCAGACCAACATTATCGGCACCTTCGCCCTGCTCGAAACTGCCCGTAAAGCCTGGTTGACCAGCCCCCAGTCTCCAGCCCCAGGTCCCCGCTTCCTGCATGTGTCGACTGATGAAGTCTACGGCTCGCTGGGGGACACAGGCCTGTTCACCGAGACCACGCCCTATGATCCGCGTTCTCCGTATTCAGCAAGTAAAGCTTCGTCAGATCATCTGGTCAGTTCCTACTATCATACCTACGGCTTGCCAACGTTGATGACTAACTGCTCGAATAATTACGGTCCCTTCCATTTCCCGGAAAAGCTGATCCCGCTGATTATCAACAATGCTCTTAACGGCAAAGAACTGCCGGTTTACGGTGACGGCAAGAATGTGCGTGACTGGTTGTATGTGGTTGATCACTGCGCCGCTATTCTGGCCGTTCTGCAAGATGGTCGAACAGGTGAGACCTATAACGTTGGCGGCAACAGCGAGAAACAGAACATTGAGGTTGTGCAGACAATATGTGACATTCTTGATGAAAAAGTCGGGCAGTTGGCGGGAACCAAGGCACGCAGAGACCTGATCAAATTTGTTAAAGATCGTGCCGGTCACGATCGCCGCTATGCAATTGATGCATCGAAAATCAAGAGCGAACTTGGATGGGAACCGAGTGTCCAGTTCGACGAAGGTATTCGCATGACTGTCGACTGGTACCTGAATAACCCGGAGTGGATCTCGTCTGTATTGAATGGGTCTTACCAGGAATACTACGAGAAAATGTACAGTGGACGATAGCATGAACAAGCAAATAAAACAGCTTCTTCTTGTTGGTGGTAATGGGATGTTAGCAAAGAAGATAGCCTCTGTTGCACCGACAGATTATAAAGTCACGGCGGTAGATTTGCCTGGTTTTGATATGACCGACAAGGATCACGTCCTTGCTTATGTTAAAGATTTAAACCCTGAAGTCATTGTCAACTGTGCGGCTTTCACCAACGTTGATGGATGTGAAACAGAGCAGTCTCTTGCGGAGCAGGTTAATGGTGTCGCAGTCGGCTATCTTGCTGAGGCCGCCAAGAAAGTGGATGCTGTATTAGTCCACATTTCAACTGATTACGTTTTTGATGGAAATAAGAACTCACCTTACACAGAAACGGATTCCACGAATCCACAATCTGTTTATGGTCACTCGAAGCTTCTTGGTGAAAAAAAACTCTTGGCTAGCGGTCTGAAGAAATATTTCATTGTAAGGACAAGCTGGCTGTATGGTCCGGGCGGCAATAATTTTGTAGAGACAATTGTCCGGCTCTCGAAAGAGAGGGCTGAGTTAGGAATTGTCGCAGATCAGGTAGGTAGCCCGACTTACACTGGAGACTTGGCAGATGCAGTTTTCTCTCTTCTAGAAGCAGCTTCCAGTCCCCATATCCCAGCCTCCAGACCCTACGGCCTATACCATTTCTCCAATGATGGTCAGTGTAGCTGGTACGAGTTTGCGAAAGAGATAGCCTCTCTTGCAAGAGCAGAGGGCGAGCAGTTAAAAGTTGACAAGATTAACCCGATTAAAACAGAAGATTACCCGTTGCCGGCAAAACGCCCGGCCTTTTCAGTTTTTTCTAAAGAAAAGTACTCTCGGATTACTGGAAAATCAGTACCCCTTTGGAAAGAGAGCCTTCCAAAATACTTTGCTGAACGCTGAAATTCAGCACCCATGTTTAATATCCGACATGTCTATAAGGAGAAATGATAGTGGCTGGCATTAAAAAAGGAATTGTACTCGCTGGCGGTGCAGGTACAAGATTGTATCCCTTGACGTTGGTGGCCAGCAAGCAGCTGCAGCCGGTCTACGACAAGCCGATGATCTACTACCCGCTCTCCACCCTGATGCGCGCTGGAGTGCAGGATATTCTGATTATTTCGACTCCCCAGGACACCCCGCGTTTTGAAGCGCTTCTCGGCGATGGCTCCCGTTTCGGGATTCGGCTGAGTTATGGCGTTCAGGCGGAACCCAAGGGGATCGCCCAGGCCTTTCTGGTCGGCGAGGAATTTATCGGCGATGATGCTGTCAGCCTGATTCTCGGCGATAATATTTTTTACGGCAAGATGGAGCTAAGTCGGATCTTTAGTGCCTTCAGTGGAGGAGCAAGGGTTTTTGGCTATCCAGTGACTGATCCTGAGCGTTACGGCGTCGTTGAGTTTGATCAAACCGGTAAAGCGATCGGGATTGAAGAAAAACCCGCTAAACCAAAGTCAAACTATGCCGTCCCCGGGCTTTATCTTTATGATAACAAGGTCGTTGAGATCACCAGGCAGATGAAGCCTTCCGCACGCGGCGAATTGGAAATCACCGATGTGAATGTTGAGTATCTTCGCCGTGGCGAGCTGATGGTCGAGAAACTCGAACGTGGCATCGCCTGGCTGGATACGGGCACGCATTTGAGTCTTCTGGAGGCAAGCCATTTTATCGGTACGCTGGAACAACGCCAGGGTTTGAAGATCGCCTGTCTGGAAGAGATCGCTTATCGAAAAGGTTTTTTAACCAGTGATGAAATGGAGCAAGTCATTGCAGATACCCCCAAGTCCAGTTATCGGGAATATCTGGAGACGGTTTTAAGGGACCGGTTTTAAATTCTCAGTTTTAAGTTTTAAGTTTTAGGTTTTAAGGATTCTTTCGGAGGGGGAGAATTGAATGGGGTATTCATCATTTGAAGAGCTGGATGTTTGGAAGCGGGCTTCCCGGCTTGCGGTGCAAGTCTATGAATCTCTAAAAGATTGTCGCGATTTTGGTCTTAAAGATCAGATGTGTAGAGCTGCGGTCTCTATCGCATCGAATATAGCCGAAGGTGCAGAGCGCGATTCAAAAAAAGAATTTGTCCGTTTTTTACACATCGCCAAAGGATCCGCTGCTGAGTTAAGAACTCAAGTGTATATTGCAACAAAAATTGGTGTTCTTGACCACAAAGACCAAAAATTAATGGTTGCACAGCTCATATCTTTGTCAAAAATGCTCCATCAACTGACAAAAACTATTTCCAAAAGCCAAAGTACGTTTATACAGAACCCATAAAACCTAAAACCTAAAACCTAAAACCTAAAGCAAAAGATAACCATGAACATCATTAAAACACATATTCCAGAAATACTGATCATCGAGCCGAAAGTCTTTGGTGATGACCGTGGCTTTTTTTACGAAAGTTTTAACGAAAACCTTTGGCGAGAGAAGACAGGTATTAACGTTTCATTTGTTCAAGACAACCATTCACGATCTGCACGTGGCGTGCTTCGCGGGCTTCATTATCAATTGCCTCCAGCGGCACAAGGAAAATTAGTCCGTTGTGTCTATGGTGAGGTTTTTGATGTTGCTGTCGATATGAGGAAAAAATCGGCTACCTTTGGTCAGTGGGTCGGAACACGCCTGTCCTCGGAAAACAAACGTCAGATGTGGATACCTGAAGGCTTTGCCCACGGTTTTATGGTGCTTAGTGATGCCGCTGAATTCTTGTATAAAGTAACAGATTACTATGCTTCTGAGCAGGAGCGAGCGATCCGATGGAATGATCTCGACCTGAAGATAGAGTGGCCCGGCGAAGACGTGCCAATCCTGTCCGCAAAAGACGCTGAAGCGCCGCAGTTTCGTGACGCTGAACACTTTTAATGAGGTTATTGTTGTGCAGAGACGGATTAAAAATTTATTGACAAGCTCTTGTTCTTTCTGTGATTATCTTTCGTTACATAATTCGAAGATTAGTTTAGAAATAAAAAAAAGGTTATAAATGAAAGACTTATTTAAAGAGTGGCGCCCCTACATATTGTATGGGGCTTTCTTCAGTATGTTCATCAATCTTCTGCAGTTGACTTTCCCTCTCTACATGCTGCAAATCTATGATCGAGTTCTTTCCAGCTACAGCATGCCAACTCTCTATGCACTCACCGTGGCTGCGGTAATTGCTCTGATCGTCATGGCGGGCCTCGAGTTTATCCGCTCCCGTTTGTTGGTTCGTTGCGGTGTTGCAATTGATCAGGCTCTTAGCCGCGATGTGCTTGATGAAGTACTGAAAAGGGCTGCTCTGGCCGGTGTTCCTCCAGATCAAGCCACATTGCGTGATGTCAGTGTGTTACGGAACTTCTTTGGCGGGAATGCCATTTTTGCCTTGTTTGATATCCCCTGGACGCCCCTCTTTCTGATCGTTATTTACTTTCTGCACCCCTTGCTTGGCATGGTCGCGACTGGGGGCGCTGTATTACTGATCATCCTGGCTTTAATTAATGAAAAAGTCAGTCGCAAGCCTCTTGATTCAGCCAATGTTGTTAACGGTTTTACGATGAGTCTTGTTGAAACCGCACGTCGCAATGCTCAGCCTGTGCGTAGCATGGGGATGCTGACGGGGATAACGCGCCGATGGCAGGATCTCAACGATTCGGTTATGAAATTGCAGACCCAGGCGAGCAGCAAGGCTGGATTAGTGCAGTCCCTGTCCAGTTGGTTGCGGCAGTCGATGCAGGTTTTTATTTATGGCGTTGGCGCTTGGTTGACTCTGGAAGGAGAGGCCACCGCTGGTTCTATGATCGCTGCATCGATTATCATGGGGCGCGCCCTTGCTCCCGTTCAAATGGGAATCGGCTCTTGGAAACATATGATCGAAGCACGTGGTTCATGGACGCGACTCAGTCAGATGTTCGACAACAAAACAGAATTCAAAAGTATGGATCTGCCTGAACCAAAAGGAGCGTTGGAGGCTGAGAAAGTCAGTTTCGTTATTGATGAAAAATTTATCCTGCGTGATATAAGTTTTTCTCTTCAACCTGGTGAATCTCTCGGTATGATCGGTCCGTCAGGTGCCGGCAAGTCGACACTCTGCCGCTTGTTGCTCGGTATCTGGCCGGCAACTAGTGGAGTGACACGTCTGGACGGTGCGGATATCTACACTTGGGACCAAGAGAAACTCGGTCCTTACATTGGCTATCTCCCGCAGGATATCGAGTTGTTCACGGGGACTGTTGCAGAGAATATTGCGCGTCTGAATGTGGTCGACTCAAAAAAAGTGATCGAAGCGTCACTGCAGGCGGGTGTCCATGAGATGATTCTGAACTTTCCAAAGGGCTATGACACGCGTATCGGTCCAGGAGGGGTTATCCTCTCTGGTGGGCAACGTCAGCGGATTGGCTTGGCCCGTGCCCTTTACGGTAACCCGAAGTTGGTGATTCTCGATGAGCCGAACTCCAACCTGGATGAAGAAGGTGAGCGTGCTCTGCTTAACACATGGCCACAATTGAAGGCCAACGGCACAACTCTGATAGTTGTCTCACATAAGCCAACCTTGCTGGCAGGTGTGGATAAAATACTTGTGCTTAAAGATAGTCAACTGGTTATGTTCGGTCCGCGCGAAGCGGTTTTCAAGAAAATGCTCGAAATTAAGACCCAGCAGAAGATGGCCTCTTAATCTGATTCAGGAGTCTTTTCTCTCGTCTGATAATTAAAATCACCCGTTTCACGGAAATTAATATGAACGAAGACAAGCCCGGCTCATTATTTCAACGAATTTTCCAGAAAAATCGAATCAGTAAAGAAGAATATAAGCAACTTGAGGATGAAACATCGCCACCGCCGAATTTGGGCGTCACTTTTTCTGACAGCCGAAAGATCATTCTCTCCGGTCTGATTGTTGTCGGCCTGTTCTTTGGCATAGGTGGCCTCTGGGTAACCTTTGCTGAAATGACCGGGGCTGTTATCGCCAATGGTGAAGTACGAGTCGACACTGAGCGGAAGACTGTTCAGCATCTTGAAGGAGGGATTGTACGCAAAATTCTGGTTCGTAATGGTGACCATGTTGAAGTTGGCCAACCTTTATTGCTGCTGGACAGTACCCAGATTGGCGCTGCGACCGATCAAGCCTTGCTGCAGTTGGCAGTGATCAGGATCGAGGAGGCTCGCTTGATTGCCGAGAGAGAACTGAAGGCTGAACCAGCATGGCCCAAAGCGGACGGCTCTATCCCTGAAGAAAAATTTGCCGAGCTGCTGGAGTCATCACAAAAAGTGTTCAGCTCCAATCGTCTTGCTTTGAAAAATCAGTCCGCACTGCTGAGAAAACAGATCAACCAACTGCATGAGCAGATTCGCAGCATCGATGATCGGTTGATCGCCGGCCAGCAAGTGAGTGAAACACTCCAAGAAGAATTGGAAGCCAAGCTTGTTCTGTTTAAAGACCACTATATCGATAAAACCCGCATACTGGAGTTGCGTCGTGCTTTGGCCGAGAAACAGGGTTCACAGGCCCAGTTGCGTGGTTCGCAGGCTGAAATGCGTGAGCGTGTGGCCGAGTTTGAGTTGCGCATCGACTCACTGGAATCTGAATACCGCCAGGCAGCCATCACGCGTCTGGCTGAGATGAATCAGGAACGCTTTACCCTCCAGCAGCGACTACTTCCTTTACAGGATGCCCGTCGTCGTCAAGAAGTGACTGCGCCAGTCAGCGGCGAGGTTGTTGCTCTCCAGGTGCACTCCGAAGGCGGGGTTCTGCAACCCGGGCAGCCGATTCTGGACATCGTCCCCAAAGAGAGCCCGCTGATTGTTGAATGTAAAATCAAGGTTTCTGATATCACCCATATTTATTATGGGCAGTCAGCGGATGTTCAGTTATTGGCTTTTAACACCCGGACAACCCCCAAGATCAGCGGCAAGGTCGTCTATATTTCGGCTGACCGAATTTTACATGAAACCCCCTATGGTGAGCAGCCAACGTACGTTGTGCATGTTGAGATCAACAAAAATGAATTGGTCGACAATGAGCTCTATCTGACTGCCGGGATGCCGGCTGCTGTCTTTATACGCACTGAACCGCGGACTGTACTGGATTATGCCTTGGCCCCGCTTACAGAAACCTTTGACCGTGCCATGCGCGAGAATTGAGCGAAATGAAGTCTCTCTGTAAATTCATTGTCAGCGTTCTGCTTTTGCTGGCCTCACCGTTTCTCGCTTGCGCAGCTTCTTCACTGACCCTTGAGCAGTGTATCGAACGTGGCTTGGAATTTAACCCTTTGATCAAAGCCTACCAAGTGGCAGTCGATGAAGCAGAGCAGGGAATTTATGAAGCATGGGGTGCTTTTTTGCCGACCCTGAGTGCAGAATATGGCCAAACACATTTGCAGAATAACAGCGATGACAACCTGGACCTCGATTACTTCAGCAGTACAACGGATAGTTTGCAAGCGCGTCTATCACAACCTTTGTTCACCGGTATGGCGGGAGTGGCCGGATTGAAAAAAGCTCGCGAATCGCGGGTTTATCGTGAGTATGAGCTGAAACTCATGCAGCAACAGCTGGTCCGTGAAATTCGTACAAGTTTTAACGACATCTTGTTGCAAAAACAGTTGGTCAATAAATGGACCGAGTCGGTTGAGCGTTTGGAAAGTCAGCAGGAAGTAGCCAAGGCCTGGGTTGACCAGGAGTTGGCTACGCGTTTACGCCTGCTTGAAATTGCGGTGGAACTTTCTAACGCCCGCCAGCAATTGGCACATGCCGATGCCTCTCTGGCTATTGCCGAGGCCAAGCTTAAAGAATGGCTCGCTCATCAGACTGATGAACAGATTGTTATCGAGGGGAGTCTGCAGCAGTTCGAACCCGTCGCTTGCAACGCAGTTGACGTCTGTCTGGATCAGGCGCTGGATCAACGGCCTGAATTAATAATGTCGGATCTGAATGTTGCCATGGCCCGTGAAGATGCCAAGATGATTCGAGCCCGCAATTTGCCCAGGGCTTCCTTTGACGCCAGTTGGGTTGACTATGAGCGTGAATATGATGATGATACTATCGGCTTGGAAACTCGAGATTATTATACCCTGTCTCTTAACCTCAGCGTTCGGCCATTTCAGGGCGGGAAAAATATTTTTGCATATCGCAAACAACTGTTAACGATTAAGCGTTTTGAACATGAACGGGACAGGCGCAAAAATGGTATTGTTACTGAAGTCAGAACCCGTTTCCAGCAGTTTTTAGAGGGAGACAGCCGCCTCGACACTGCGAAAAGCGGGGTCGCCGAAGCGAACGAAGCCTACGATTTTGCTGCCCGCTCGGCCAAACTCGGAGTTCTTTCGCTTGAAGATCTACTCATTGCAGAATTACGTCTCACACAGGCAGAAATTAACAAAATCAACACCGAACATGCTCTTCAACAGGCCAGGGTGCAGCTGAATTATGTGGTTGGTGCAAACTGGTAATATATGTTTCCACACTGGAATGTTTAAAAATTGCTGGGATTCTGATCGGGTTGCAAGCTCGGTTTACAATGTTATCGCCCTGGAACAACTCAAGAAGTTAGAAGATATTTTGATGCCGACTTTTTCAATTGCACCGGGCGCAATGATTTCCAGTTTCTGGTCTCACCGCCGACTCATCTTTAACCTGGTTCGCCAAGAGGTTGTTGGTCGATATCGCGGCTCGGTTTTGGGCCTGCTGTGGTCTTTCTTTAACCCCATTTTTATGCTCACTGTCTACTCCTTTGTTTTCAGTATCATTTTAAAGGCGCGCTGGGGAACTGCAGAAGGTTCAAAAGCTGAATTTGCCTTGATACTATTTGCCGGGTTACTGGTGTTTAACCTGTTTGCCGAATGTGTCAGCAGGGCACCGGGGTTAATCCTCAGTCACCCCGGCTATGTTAAAAAAGTCGTTTTTCCTCTGGAAATTCTGCCTTGGGTCATTTTCGGTTCAGCGCTGTTTCATATGTGCATCAGTCTATTGGTCTGGCTGCTTTTTTCGTTAGTCGTCTATGGCCTGCCGCCACTCTCTACGATTTTATTTCCTTTGATGTTGCTGCCATTAATGCTTTTCATTATGGGGTTCTCCTGGTTTCTTTCTTCACTGGGAGTTTATTTGCGGGATGTCTCCCAAGTTGTCGGGATCGTTGTGACAGCATTGATGTTCTTGACACCAATTTTTTATCCGTTATCACTGATTCCTCCGAATTTCCAAAAAATTATCTATCTCAACCCGTTAACCTTTATTGTTGATCAAGTTCGTTCTCTGCTTATTTTTGGTGGAGGGATTGATGTGACAGGCTATGTCCTGCTGACTTTTTGCTCTTTATTGATAAGTTGGCTCGGTTTTGCCTGGTTCCAGAAAACCCGCAAGGGGTTTGCTGATGTACTCTGAGCCCGCTATCAGTTTGAGCCGCCTGAGCAAGTGTTATCGTATTTATGAAAAGCCACGCGAACGCTTGCTGCAGATGCTGTCATTCGGTCGCAAAGCCTATGGTCGGGAATTCTGGGCGTTGCAGAATGTCAACCTTGACGTTTCTGCCGGAGAAGTCATTGGCGTAATCGGCCGGAACGGGTCTGGTAAATCAACCCTGCTGCAACTGGTTTGCGGAACCTTGTCTCAGACTCATGGAGAGGTTACCGTTCACGGCCGAATTGCTGCTCTGTTAGAACTTGGCGCCGGGTTCAATCATGAATTCAGCGGTCGGGAGAATGTTTTTCTCAGTGCCTCGGTGATTGGTATGAGTCATGCCGAGATTATGGATCGTTATGAGTCGATTGTTGAATTTTCGGGGGTTCGTGAATTCATTGATCAGCCGGTCAAGACATATTCCAGCGGGATGTACATTCGTCTGGCCTTCTCAATCGCGATTAATGTAGATCCAGACATCCTGGTTATTGATGAGGCGCTTTCGGTCGGAGACGGAGAATTCTCCCGCCGATCTTTTGATCGGATAATGGCCCTCAAGGCATCTGGAAAAACAATCCTTTTCTGTTCGCACTCGATGTACCAGGTCGAGGCGATCTGTGATCGTGTGGTTTGGTTGCATAAAGGGCAGGTTCAGATCATTGCAGATCCGGCCGCCGCGATTGTCGCTTATAATAAATTCCTGGATTCAGAAATCATTGAATCGGAAAAACAGCAGCAGGCAGAAAAACAAATCCTCGCAGGGATTGCTACAATCACCGGAATCAAAGTGTTTGCAGACGGGGTGGAAGGAATCGAGCTGCTTGTGGAAAGTGGCAAGACGACAGTCTCTATTGAAGTTTGCTTTGCGTCTGATCCCGAGAAGCCGGCACCAAGCGTTGCTGTCATGTTTACTGACCCGGCATCGCGTCCGATTGCCAGCTCCGGCACTAAAAACGATGGCCTGATTCTGTCACGAGACAAGCAGGGTAACGGTCGGGCCAAAATTGAGTTTGCAAGCATCCCGTTGCTTAAAGGCAGCTATTGGGTCTATGCTTTCCTGATGTGTGAAAATGCAGTGCATTTTTATGAATACGCCCATATGGTTGCTCAGTTACATGTCACACAGGTAGGTCTCGAATTAGGAGTGGTGGCTTTACCGCATAGCTGGATTGGCACCAGTTGAGCCGTGTAAACAAAACTACCGGATTTGCCGTCGATTCAAACGTGATTGACCGCTACCTGAGTGCTTTAGGAAGTTCATTGCAAAACAAAACCAAATGGCTGCGGCATAAGCTTCTCTTCCCTTTTTTAGCCACTTTACCTTCAAGTGTTGCTTATCGGTTGGCCAATCTGATCGGTAAGCGTGACGCAAAAAACGATGTGAGCCGGCAGCCACTGATTGATGGAATGACACAGCTGTTTCCGGAACAAGCGCAAAAAACCGCCTGGCTTGAAACCCAGATATGCCGGCATTTTCAGATGATGGCCCGGGATATGCTGGATTGTTTTCGGATGCCGAAATTCACTCGGGAAAAGAACTCAGAAGAACTCAGGGTGAATAATGTAGAGAAGCTTATCGAAGCCCGCGATTCCGGTCGGGGCGTGATTATGATTATCAGCCATTTCAGTCGTTTTTTCATGTTGGGCCCCGGGTTGAAATTTTCCGGAGTGCAATTCGGTATGCTGACAACGATGGTTGATGATAGTCATCCTTACTACGATGCGGTCGATCGCTGGTATATTAGCACCAAACTGCACAACACCCAAATGTTCTCACGCGGAAGCTGGATTACGACTGCTGACGATCCACGGAAAATATTCCGGGCATTAAAGTCAGGTGAGATTATTTTGATCGCTTTAGATGGCAATGAAACGAGTAGCCCGAAGCGCCTGTCTTTTCCGTTTTGCGGAGGAGAGTTGTCTCTGCCTGAGGGAATCGTCCGAATTGCCGAAAAGACAGGTGCAAGACTGATTTACGCCGGCACCAGCGATCGAGGTCGCGGTGTTGACATTACTCTTCACTCGTTACCTGACAACCCTCATGAGGCTCTTCGGACTGCAGTGGGAATCCTTGAGCAAGAGCTGCAAAAAAATCCCTGGCAATGGTGGCTCTGGCCAGGACTTAAACCTCTTTGGCTGCCTGGTACTAACAAAACAGACGGAGTCGGGTGATGCACAAGAGTTCCTATCGGCATATGCTGGGGTTGAAGGAAAAGTATCTTGACGCAACTGAAAAAGTACGTATTTTTGACCTCGGCAGCTACGATGTCAACGGCAGTTTCCGGCCCTTGTTTGACTGCCCGAAGTGGGAATACCGGGGGATAGATCTCGAAAAAGGCCCCAACGTTGATATTGTGCTGAAAAGTCCTTATCAGATCGCTGTGCCTTCGGGTTGTGCAGATCTTGTGATTTCAGGCCAGGCTTTCGAACATGTCAAGTTTTTCTGGTTGACCTGGATGGAGCTGGTTCGAATACTCAAGCCGGGCGGCATGATATTTCTGATTGCTCCCTCACGGGGGCCGGAGCACCGTTATCCGGTTGATTGCTGGCGCTTTTATCCGGATGCGTATCAGGCTCTTGCAGACTATGCCGCTTTGGATCTGTTGGAAGTGCATACTGATTGGCAACCTGCGGTAGAAGTCGATAGTGCAGCATGGGGAGATACGGTTGGTGTCTTCAGAAAAAAACCGGTTTCCTGGCTTCATCGCATGAAAATGAGACTTTTCTCTTTGACGGGGCGTTCACTGGTACCATAGGGTGTCATAACGCAGTCGTGCATCAACAGGTAAGATATACATGTTTATGAATTCCTTAAGCGAATTGGAAAATGTCTGCGACACTATTCTCATGTCGCCGAATCGCCTTTGCGCGCCCGGTTCATGGATCGGTCACATCCCATTTTCTTTCTGGCTGATTGCGCAAACTGAACCACGTATATTGGTTGAGTTGGGAACCCATACGGGCAACTCGTATTTTGCTTTTTGCCAGGCTGTACTGGCCAACAGGTTATCGACTCGCTGTTATGCGGTAGATACCTGGGAAGGGGATGAACAGGCAGGCTATTACGGCGAAGAAGTTTATGCCGAAGTATCCCACTACAATGATCAACACTATGCAGCGTTTTCTCGCTTGATACGCTCGACTTTTGCTTCTGCTGTCAATTCTTTTGCAGATGGCAGTATTGACCTGCTGCACATTGATGGCTTGCATAGTTATGAGGCGGTCAAAGAGGACTTCGAAACCTGGCGACCGAAACTGTCAGATCGATCCATTGTGCTTTTACATGATACAAACGTAAAACAAGAGGGCTTCGGGGTATGGAGGCTATGGCAGGAGTTGTCGGAACAATATCCGTACGTTCATTTTGAACATGCCAAGGGTCTGGGCGTGTTGTTTGTGGGCATCGAGCATCCTGCCGGCATTGAAATGATCTTTTTAAAGGAAGACAAGGCCCGCAGTACGCTCAGAATAAAGAATTTCTTCACCGCTCTGGGGCGTAGCCTCGAGCTTGATACGGAGAACAAAGATTTACGCAAGGTCATTAAGGAATATGGTCAGACAGTAGACCAGAGAGATGAGAGTATTGCCAATCTTATCCGGCAGGTTTCTGCAAAAAAGATGGAACTTTCTTCTCTGGAGAGACAGCTCTCCGAAAAAGATCAAGAAATCTCTGTAAAAGTTCAAGAAATTTCTGCAAAAGATCAAGAAATCTCTGTAAAATATCAAGAAATTTCTGCAAAAGATCAACAAATCTCTGCAAAAGATCAACAAATCTTTGCAAAAGAGAAAGAAGTCGCAGTTCTAATCAAGGCACACTCCACACTTCAACAGCTGTTGACTGAAGAGCAGGAGACAATTCTCAGGCTTACCCA
Organism: Deltaproteobacteria bacterium; assembly: GCA_024636215.1. The sequence goes on along the minus strand of JAGXHL010000041.1, from coordinate 18,234 downwards.
GGAACGTAATGTCTTGCTGGGCTCTCGCAGTTGGCGTTTGACCAGACCTCTACGCTGGTGTGGTACTCTGCTCAGGGCCATCATCACCAACGGCAAGAACGCCTGCGTCGAGCGTTTTAGTGCTCTTCGGCCACTGCTTAAAAAGATCTATCATTGGCTTCCATTGCACGTTACTCACAAGGCATCACTGCGAACCTGGTATTACCGTCGCCGGGCCTCGAAGTTTTGGTCAACCGGAAAGCCTGCTTGTGATGCGGCGTTAACGACGACCCATACCGGGTTGGCAATGAAGGCCGCGCGCGGGCAGATCCTGCTGATTGAGCGCTGGGTACCGAAACCGGATCAGGATGCCGGTTCGGTCATGATCTTCAACTTTATACAGATCTTTCGTAATCTGGGTTATGCGGTAACTTTCTACCCGGTTAACCTGTCTTACGACCCGTATTATACCCCGCAGCTTGAAAAGCTGGGCGTAACCTGTCTGCATCCGCCGGAGGTGCATTCTCTCGAGCAACATTTGTCGGCACACGGTTCAAAGTATGATCTTGTTCTGACCTGCCGGCCCGACTCGACTGATCCGCTTCTCCACCTGTTGAAAGCCTTTTGTCCGCAGGCCAGAATTCTCTATGAGACTCACGATCTGCACTACATTCGCGAACAACGACAGGCCGAAATTGAAAAGAAGCCTGCCATGCTGGCTCATGCCGCGCAGCGCAAGGTGCAGGAGTTGCGGATCGCCGCAACGGTCGATTGTACACTGGTGGTCAGTGAACAGGAGCGGCAGACCCTCCTCAAAGAAAATCCGGATCTTTCTGTTGAAGTCATCCCGGTCATCAGCGAAATTTATGGTTGTCGGGCAGGATTTGCCGATCGTCACGGCCTGATCTTCATCGGCGGCTACGAACATCGACCCAACGTTGATGCTGTTCTCTTCTTTGCCCGTGAGATCCTGCCGCAGATTATCCTGGAAATCCCGGATATCCGTCTGCACGTTGTGGGCAGTCATCCCCCTGAAGAGATAACCTCTCTGGCTTCAGAAAACATTATTATTCATGGTTTTGTCCGTGATATCTCGGAATTGATGGACAAGGTAAAGATTTCGGTTAATCCCTTGCGGTTTGGTGCCGGCGTCAAAGGAAAGATGGTGACCAGCATGTCTTACGGTGTACCATGCATCGGTACCGGCATAGCCGTTGAGGGCATGGATATCGTTGCCGGACACCAGGCTCTGGTCGCAGACGATCCTGCTGCGTTTGCACAAGCAGTGGTCCGGCTTTCTACGGATCAGGCTTTATGGGAACAGCTCTCTGCAGAAAGCCTGGCTTTTGTACGACAGAGATTCTCACTCGAGTTCGCGGAGGCGGCATTTGTCAGGATATTCAAAAAACTTTTGCCCAATGAGGCAAATGAGAATTTCGTGACGCAGCGCATTGCTTCCTATGATCAATTCTGCAAGCTGGAGCGCACTGATGAGCTGGCACGCCGCAAGATTATCGAAGCCTCTCTAGCTGCAAAGCCGGAGCCGATGAGCACAGTGGGTTTCTGTTTTGTCTGCAATCAGCGTGTACTTTTTCACACCGACCTCGAATATGGTTTTCCTCAGCCCGATGGGGGATTTTTGCCCAACTGGCGAGAGCGAATGGTTTGTCCCGAGTGTCAGCTCAACAACCGCATGCGAGCCTCAATTCACCTCTTTCATCTGTTGTGCAATCCTGCACCAGAGAGCCATCTTTATCTGACGGAGCAGGAGACACCACTATTCGCGTGGTTCCGTAACAGCTATCAGCATGTGATCGGCAGTGAATTTCTGGGTGACGTGGTGGCAAAAGGCACGACTAATCAAACAGGGGTCCGCAATGAAGACCTCACTGCGCTCTCCTTCGCCGACGAAGCATTCGATGCGATCCTCTCTTTTGATGTCTTTGAGCATATCCCTGATTATGAGCAGGCTATCCGTGAATGTCTGCGCTGTCTTAAGCCAGGAGGAGCCCTCTTTTTCACTGTTCCTTTTGATCATCAGTCCGAACAACATATTGTGCGCGCCGAACTCAATGCCGATGGAGAGGTCAATCATCTGCTGGCGCCGGAATACCATGGAAATCCTATCAATCCAGACGGCTGCCTCTGTTACTACCATTTCGGCTGGGATCTTCTGGATCAGTTGCGAAGCTTCGGTTTTCGCGATGCAGCAGCCTACTCGTACTGGTCTCAGCATTTCGGATATCTGGGCGGCGATCAATTGCTGTTCAGGGCTGTAAAGTAGGGCAGATCAATGGGGGTTCCGTACAGCACTTTAATGACTATCCGTTGCCTTGGTTTAACATAATGACAGACTCGACTATCTCCGTCATCATCCCGCTTTATAATCACGAGCGATACATTGATGCTGCTATCGACAGCGTTCTGGAGCAAAGCGTTCAGCCTGCCGAGATCATTGTCATTGATGATGGGTCTCGGGATAATTCCTGGCAGAAGGTGCAGCGTCGTGCTGAACGAGACAGGCGCATCATCACCTGGTCCCGCCCCAACATGGGAGCGCACGCCACGCTGAATGAGGCGATTACCCATGCCACCGGGGATTATGTCGCCATTCTGAACTCCGATGACATTTATCATCCGGAACGGTTTGCTGCTTGTCTCGACGCGTTGGCGAAGAGTCCCGATACTGCTGTCGTCTGTACAGCCTTGAGCTTTATCGACGGATCAGGAGCATCTATGCGTAACAAGTGGTATGAACAGGCCATCAAGTTTTACCAGAAGATCGACGACCTGTCTCTGGCGCTGATCAACGGTAATTTCCTGATGACGACATCGAATCTGTTCATACGTCGCGAGTTGTTTGTCGAACTTGGCATGTTTGCCAACCTGCGTTACGCGCATGATCTGGATTTATTCTTACGTCTGATCTCTCGCGGGCAGAAAATTCTGTGGCTTGATCGTCCCCTGCTGCATTATCGCATGCATGCGACCAATACCATCAGTGAGGATGTCCTGAGAGTCAAGACCGAGTGGGCTGCCGTAGTTGCCGTTTTTCTTTACCATTGTGGAGCAAATCAGGATTGGTCGTACCTCGGGAAGCTGGCTGAAATAGCCGATCGACACAACCTGTCGCGCTTGTTGTTTTTCTTTTTTCTGCAGTTCAGACGGATGGGGCCCGGACCGATAGGTGCGGATGATTTTCTTGAAGACCACGCTTTCCTGGAATTCATGGCCGGAACCGTACGATGAAGATTCTGGCTATAAGTAATCTCTACCCCCCCAATGCCGTCGGCGGCTATGAGGCTCTTTGCTTCGATGTCATGCAGGCTCTGGCCACGCGGGGGCATGAAGTCACAGTTCTGACGAGCAGTTATGGCGATAAGGTGGCGGCGTTTACCGGTCAGCGGGTGATCCGCGGATTGATTTTGTCGGCGACGCCAGGGAACATCTATGAACCCTTTGTCTGTACCGCAGAGGAAAGAGTTAGAATTAATCAAAACAATCTGGATTCACTCAGGAAGATTGTCTCAACAGAAAAGCCCGATGTTGTTTTCATCTGGAACCTGCATTTCCTGGATCCGTCTTTTCTGACCGCAGTGCAAAACATTTCGATTCGTAAAGCGTTCCTGTTGACAGATAACTGGCTGATCGCGCTTTGTAATCCGGATTTTATCGCAGGATACTTTGTCCGAAAGGTTTATGCAGGTCATGACAGCTTTCTGGCCCTGACCAGGCATCTGATTGGTAAGGTCACCCGGTCCAATGGCGGCTGGATGTCGCTGGGTCGGCGATTGGGACGTCTTTTGGTACGAAATCGCCAGCAGGCACACTTTTTCAATGGGTCGGCGATCTTTGCCAGCAGATTCATGCATGAACTGTATGGACAAGCCGGTATCAGCTTCGCTAAGCACGCCATTATCCACCACGGCACAATTCCGCTGCCTGAATCTGCGAATTCACGGCCTGATCGAACTCAGCTCCTTGATGTTCATGAACTCCGCCTTCTCTTTGCCGGGCGAATCGTCGAGATCAAGGGGGTGCATACGGCGATTGATGCACTGCCATATATCATACGCAAACTGCCCGGTATTCAGGTGCGGCTGACAATCGTCGGTGATGGCCGTGACCGGCCTTATGTCGATGGGCTGCACAAGCGAGTGCGGGCTCTCGGTCTTGAACATAGTGTTTCTTTCTCTGCACCTGTAGCGGAAAATGAGCTTTCCGATTTATTCCAGCGCCACGATATTTATCTCTTCCCCTCGCTTTATGAACCGTTTGCCCTGACCCTCATTCACGCATTACGGGCCGGAATCCCTACTGTCGCGTCAAGTGCCGGAGGGACCCCCGAAATTATCACTCACCGCGAGACCGGCCTGCTGTTTCGAACAGGAGACCCGGCTGATCTGGCCCGAGAAGTCGTCACTTTGGCACGTTCGACAGAATTGCGTCAGAGTCTGTCGCAACGCTCAACAGCACGCGCCGCAGGCTTCACTTTCAACCGCATGATTAATGATATCGAAACCCATCTGAAGGCTATTCTGGAGAACGCCCCATGAATTGTCTGGTTCTCGGTGGCAACGGCTTTATCGGCAGAAACCTGTGCGAGACGCTGGCTGCAACCGGTCATTCGGTGCGTGCTTTTGATCTTCCCCCTGCCGGAAGTGAAGGCAGATATCCGCGAATTGACGGCGTCTCCTGGCTGACGGGGGATTTTGGCGATCCGAAGAGTATCGAAGCTTGCCTGGATGCTGTAGACATCATCTTTCATCTTGTCAGCGCCACCAATCCCAAGACCTCTAACGAAGATCCCCTGCGGGACCTGAACCTGAACGTTGCCGCTACCTTGCGCCTGCTCGACCTGATTGTCAGTCGTGATCGCCGGCCGAAATTGGTTTATTTCTCTTCGGGGGGAACCATCTACGGAGTTCCTCGCGAAATACCGATATCTGAAGACCATCCCAACAATCCGCTGTGTGCCTACGGTGCCGGCAAGCTTGCCGTCGAGAAGTACCTGGCGCTCTATCAGCATCTGCACGGTCTTGATTATCGGATCCTGCGTCTGGCCAACCCCTATGGCAAGTATCAGTCCTTGCGGGGAGGACAAGGCGTTGTCACGGCGTTTCTTTCGTATGCACTGCGTGGCAGGCCTCTTGAAATCTGGGGAGATGGCACCGTCGTGCGTGATTATCTGCATATTGACGATGTCTCCCAGGCGGTACTAAAAGCCATGGTCTATGATGGTCCGGAGCGGATCTTCAATATTGGCAGCGGGCGCGGCGTCAGCCTCAACGAGCTGATCGAGATGATAAGGCAGCTGGTCGATCGACCTGTGAACTGTTGTTATCTTGCCGGTCGAGCCTGCGATGTTCCCGTAAATATTCTGGATATCAGGCGTGCCGCAAGCCATCTGGGATGGTCTCCACGGATTTCATTGTACGAGGGGATGGAACGAATGCTGATCAGTCTCAACGGCTGTTGAGACGAACGTGTCATCAGGTTCGCTATGGTTTTTGCGTCATTTTAAAATTTCCCCCTGAAGTTGCTCGGCTGCCGACAGTTCTCTAAAGACAGGTTCTTGTTGCAATGATGTCTCTCTTATCCAGACATACAAAATTTTTAGCCGTCATCCTGGCTTTTGTCATGGTGCCGGTTAGTGTTTGGGCAAAGGAGAGAACGGTCGGCGTTCTTATCTCGAAAGAAATCGCTCCCTATATCTCTATGGTCAGAGGCTTGGAACAGCAACTTGGCAATATCCCTGTCGAACGATTCTTTCTCGATAAACAAAATCAGCCATACAGCCTTGCAGGTGGGGGCGGGGAACTCAACCCGGAACACTATGATGTTCTGGTTGCAGTGGGCCCCGGGGCTTTGCGATATTTACATGACAGAGCCAATCAGGTGCCACTGGTGTTTGGCATGGTTCTCAATCCGCAGAATATCCTCGAAGGATCCGCCGCCCCATCAAGTTGTGGGGTAACCTTGAACCTGCCAATAGAGGGCCAACTATCTGCTATCAAAAACCATCTCCCTGACATGACTCGATTAGGGGTTCTCTTTGATCCGGACAACAATCAGGCCTGGTACGAAGCCGCCGAGCGTGTAGCCAGTAATATGGAGATCAGACTCGTCCCCCTGCAGGTGCAGCGTGAGTCGAGTCGATTGGAAATTCTGGGCAACTTTTCTGCACTGGACGCTCTCCTGTTTATCCCGGATAAAACCATTATTTCCAAAGCCGTTATCCAGTATGTCATCAAGCAGGCCGTTCTGCAGCGAACCCCGGTTGTTGGTTATAACCAGTTTTTTTATGATTCCGGCGCATCACTGGCATTTCTTATCGATTATGTACAAATCGGCCGGCAGGTTGCGGATCAGGTCGAAGCAATACTCTCCGGCAGGCCGTGTCAGGGCCAGGAACCTCCGGTTTTTCAAACACAGATCAATTCAGAAGTCTGGCAAGCATTGCAGGTTGACAGGAAGGGGGGAGGTTCATGAACATCAACACGCGAAGTTCAGTTTCGACACCCCGCTTCGCCGGAATGATGGCTGCTGCTTTCGATCGAATCGGCTTGAATTCGATCCTGCGTCGCCAGACGTTGATCGCTTTTCTGTTTATTATCGGTACCGCTGTGACGATGGGTGTCGTCGGTTTTCGATTCACGGTCAACTTTGAACATAAGCGATTCAGTGATCATTTCAATCTTATGGCGACTTACCTGGCCAGTAACGCTGAACTTGGGCTCTTGCTGGGTAACGAAAAAATACTCCAGGGCCTGACCGAGAGTATGCTCACTGTCAGTGATGTGCAGATTGTTGAAATTGTCGATAATCGTGGTGTCGTGGTTATACGTAGAGCCCATGAAAATCCGTTGCCACAGCTGGATTATGTCTCGGCACCGGTTATCTCCAGCTCTTTGGGATTTACTGACAGTCCGAGTCTTGAAATTGACGCTGAAGAAGAATTGGGACGCGTGAACATCGGTTATTCGCTCACTGGCCTGGAATTATTAAAGAAACAGCTTGCGCTCGGTTTCCTCCTGATTTCTTTGCTTCTGGCCGTAGTGCCGGTCTTTTTATACTGGCGGCTTTCACGGATGATCCGCGCTCCGTTTCAGGATATTATGGCTGTTGCAGGAGATGTCTCACGTGGACGTCTGGATGTGCGGGCCAAGGGGGGGACTCTGCAGGAAACCAGTACCCTGGCTGCCGCTTTTAATGAAATGCTCGATGCTTTACAGCGGCAGCGCCAGCAGATTAAAGAGGCCAACGAAATTGTCTCCAGGCAGCAAGTGCTTGCCGAAGTTGGCAAATTTTCCATGATGATGGCTCACGAGATCAAGAACCCGCTGGCTATCATTAAAGGCAGCATTGGGGTTCTGCGTAAACCCGAACCGGTTGCCCCCGCCATGAAAAAACAGATGATCGGTTTTCTCGATGAAGAGATTGCACGGATCAATAAACTGGTCGAAGATTTTTTGCTCTTTGCCCGTCCACAGCCACCGGCGTTTCAGACCGTAACAACAAAGAAACTTCTTTACAGTCTGGAGCAGAGGATCAGTCTGATGGAGGCAAAGGTTCAGGTGGTTATCGAACTCGCGGAAAGAGATCTGTCAGGCACGTTGTCTTGCAATCTGCCTCTTTTGGAAAGGGCGCTGCTTAACCTGGTGCGAAATGCCCTTGAGGCAGCGACAGATGCGTATGCAGTCAAGGTAAAGGTCGTTAGCAGGGATCGTTTCCTAACATTTTTTGTGCAGGATAACGGGCCAGGGATAAATCCGCAAGATCTGGAGAAAGTCTTTGAACCGTTCTTCAGCAAAAAAGCCAAGGGCACCGGGTTGGGCCTGGCGATAACCAGGGAAGCAGTTAACGCTCATGCTGGTATGCTTTTCGCCGAAAATTGTCCGGAGGGTGGAGCCCGCTTTGTGTTGCAAGTCCCTTTTTCGGTAGAAGGCTGTAATGCCCTCACCTTGTAAACAAAATTTAAAGCGATTTCCGAGGAATATAGACCCATGGCACAGATATTGATCGTTGATGACGAAGAAAAAATCCGAGTATTACTTGAAATTATGCTGACCGCCGCCGGTCACCAGATTTTTCAGGCAGATAATGGTCGCTCGGCTTTGACAATGCTGGAAAACGAAGCTGTTGATCTGGTGGTGTCTGATGTCTGCATGGATGAAATGGATGGCTTTGGTCTGCTGGCAGCCATCCGCGAGCAACAACTGGGTTGTCCCGTGATCTTTGTCACGGCTTTTGCCTCCCTCGACTCGGCTGTTGAAGCTTTGCGTCTCGGTGCTGCGGATTACCTGGTGAAGCCTTTTGAAGAGAAAGACGTCATTCTGGCCGTTGAACGTGCCCTCGGCAGGCGACGCCTCCTGTCTGAGAATATTCTGCTTCGACAAGAAGTCGCAGCAAGAGAGAAAGACAAGAGCGGCATCTTTGCCTCTCAGGCGATGCAGAAAATTCGTGATCTGGCTCAAAAAGTTGCGAATAGTCATGCTACGGTTCTGCTCAGTGGTGAATCGGGTACCGGGAAAGAAGTGATGGCACGTTTTATCCATCAAGAGAGCCCTCGCAAAAAAGAGCGTTTTGTTGCAATGAACTGTGCTGCCATCGCCCCCAATCTGCTTGAGGCTGAATTGTTTGGACATGAAAAGGGCGCCTTCACCGGCGCCGATAAGGCACGGCCCGGTAAGTTCGAATTTGCTGGTAATGGCACCCTTTTTCTTGATGAAATTGGTGAACTGCCTCTTGAAGCTCAAGTGAAATTGCTTCGAGCGATACAGGAAAAGAGTATCCAGCGCGTTGGCGGTAACAAGGAAATTCCCCTGACTTGCCGTTTGGTCTGCGCCACCAACCGGGATCTTGCCGCGCAGGTGCGCAAAGGAGAATTCCGTGATGACCTGTATTACCGCTTGGCGGTATTCCCTATTTGCTTGCCGCCGTTACGAGAACGTCGTGATGATATCCTGCCCCTGGTACAGCACTGCATTGTCGTACGTAACAACCATTCACTCGCAGGAGAACCCCTGACTCCGGCTGCCCGGCAAATGCTGGAGAGCTACGCCTGGCCGGGGAATGTTCGTGAGCTGTTTAATGTCATCGAAAGGGCGATTATCATGAAAGATGGTGAAGGGCCGTTTACGTCTGACGATTTTCCTCATCTTGGGGGGCAGGGCACTACCGCCCCGATTGCCGATGATCAATTGTTCAGAATCCCGGCGTCGGGCATTAATTATGATGAGTTGCAACGGGATTTTGTTATGCAGGCCCTTGACCTTGCCGGTGGCAACCAGAGTGAAGCAGCGCGCTTGCTGGGTGTCAGCCGGGCCAGGTTTCGCACCATGCTTGGCCTGATAAGAGGCGAACTGTCGGTGAACAAGATGACATTCCAGCTTCATAAAAAGCAATAGCAGGCTAGGAAAATCAGGTTGATCGCTAAGGGAAAGATTCCGCTGGTCTCTGGCAAAGGTGTTGATATTGATGTGTCGTTATCTGAAAAGTGATTATATCCTGAAGGCTTTGCTCGGCTGCGTTTTGTGGGGTTATGTCTTCGCCCCCGGTGTTTCAGCTTCCGATCAACCGCAAGCAGAGTTCACCGAAGAAACCATGTTGATGTTTGTCGGCGAAACGGAGCCCGTTGTGACCGTTGCTTCCCGATATCCCGAATCCCCAACGACGGCTCCGGCGATGGTCAGAGTTGTTGATCGCGAGCAGATCGAACGCAACGGCTACCGGACACTGGCCGAGTTACTGCGTGATCAACCCGGTTTCTACATGATCGAGGGGGGAAGAGGTACGGTTCCCACTCTGCGCGGTCTGCGAGATTCGATCCTGCTTTTATATGACGGGGTACCACTTTCTACTGATGTAACGAAAAGTTTTTACGTGCTTGATCGGGAACTCTCTCTGGCTGCAGTGGAGCGGGTGGAAATTCTCCGTGGAGCCGGTTCTGTCCTCTGGGGGCCAGATGCCTTCTCTGGTGTTGTTAATATCGTTCCGATGTCCGGCCATCTCAAGGCCGGAACGGAGCTGAGAGGAGAAATCGGTAATCAGGAAGTGCAGGGAGGTGGCCTGACCTGGGGAATTGCGCGACGTAACTGGGAGGCCTTTTTGGCCGCTTCCGGCTCTCGAGAAATGCTCCATACACCCGACCTGAATATTGATCCCTCAAGCACAGACTTGCCCGGGAACCTGGATCGTTCGCGGTACGAAGAAGTGGTTGGTACTTTGAACGTCGGTGATTGGTTCCACCTGAGTGGCCGTTGGTCCGACTTCGCGCGTCACTACACTATGGAGAACGGCTTCGAAGATATCCGTTGGTACGGAAAAAAATCATCTCCAGCTCGATTCTTGAAAGCGTCGGCCAGCAAGCTCTATGGCCCGAGCCATTTTACGCTGACAGCGTATCATCAGCAAACTGATTACCAGGTACTCGACGCTGATATAGAGCGCAGCCAGCGCAATACCGTGACGCATGCCGAGCTTCTCTGGGACCGTCGTATCCTGCCTCGTGGTTTGATAACAGTCGGGGCTTCCTGGCGTCATAATAATGTGAACGATGCTTTCGTGCGTGATAGCTTCCTGCCGGATTTCCTGGCACCTGATGAGCCTCTTTTCGTGCCGCAGATCGAGCAGGCCGATTTTTCCAATCAGCTGGTTTCGATCTTCAGCCAGTTCCGCTACAAATTGGGAAAAGGCGAGTGGTGGGCAGGTCTGCGCCTTGACGATCACAGCCAGTACAGTAAAACGTTGAGTCATAGCCTCGGCTTTCAACACCCCCTGAGCAAGACTCTCTATTTCAAAGCGAATTACGGCACGGCATTCCGAAGCCCTTACTCCAGTCAACTCTTCAATGACCAGAAGTTTGATCCGGAATCAGTGCAGACCGCAAGCGTCCAGATGACCTGGGAGCCCACCTCTGAACGTTCTTTGGAAACAACCCTGTTCTACAGCAGAATCATGGATCATCGCGCTGAAGACCCCTACGGTGGTCTCTCGCTGCCTTCAGATCGTGAGATTTATGGCGTTGAATTGGCCGGCCAGGCCCAGCTGATTTCGAACTTGACCCTGAACGCCGGTCTGAGTCTGCTAAACGTGAGTGGTGGCGAAGAAAATTTCAGGGTTCTGGAGTTCACCTTTGCGCGTCCGGATGGCAGCACGGTGGAGGTCTACGATGAGTGGGACGAACCGTTCGAGCAATCCCCGAGCTGGCTGGCCAACCTTGCCTTGCGTTGGGATATAAGCGATGATCACAGCCTGACTGTCGGCGGTCGGATAGGAGGGAATTATGACTACAGCTATCAGAAAGGTGCCGTTGAAGGGAGCTATGATACCCCTTTGTTAATTGATGTCAGCTACCGGCGGCCTGGCTTCTTGCGCGGCAAGGATCAACTGATACTGCGTGCTACGAATCTGTTTGACAAGGATTACAAGCAACCCGACATATACGGGCCTGTTGATGGCCTCCCATTGCAAGTGACGCTTGAATGGCGCTTGCGCTTCTAGGTGTCCGAAAGCCTCCTGGTCTGGTTAGTATTGAACAGGGTTGGTTAATATCAACCAACTTCTCATGTCCGTTCCCCTTCGCCTGAACCCTGTGACACTTGATTTGTTTTTCCCCATAGACTTAAGCACAACCCCGGTTGCCAGTTCTGCAGAACCTTGTTTATTGCCGCCAGAATATGCACAATATCAAAAAATAAACGTAAAAGTAGTAAGTTATCTCTTCTCCTTGCCAGCCTGACGACAGGCGAAGGTTTGTTGCGATTGGGTGCTCCCTGTGCAACGAAGATAGCCAGATCGCTGATTCAGGTGGAGGGGCTGCTTCTGCCGTTTTTGGCCTGTATGTTGCAATACACAACAAGAGCTTAGCCCGATAAACTGGCTAAATCATGAAAGTTCCAGGGTATTAAATGATAAACGTTGCACGCCAAATACACCTTGCACTGTGTACTCTGCTTCTTACGGCACTTCTGCTGGCGAGCCCGCTTTTCGCCGCATCTTCAATCGAGACGGCCGGTGCCGGTGTTGACAGGCAAGAACTTGTTGCGTTGCAGCAGTATGTTTTCTGGCAGCAGATCAATAAAGCCCGCAAGGATCCACGTGCTGTTCTGGCGCGCCTGGGAATCCCTTTCGAGCAGGCGCAACGTGTTTTTGCCGGGGATGCGCGCTTCCTGGTTTCGGGATTGCCGCCGTTGGCTTTAAGCGTGCAGCTTGGTCAGGCCGCATCGCTGCACGCTCGGGATATGATTGAGAACGTTTACTATAGTCATGTGTCTCGAAACGGTTTCGGGCCGATGGAACGCATTGCGCAAACCGGTTATCAGGCTTTGACCGAAAAGGAAACCCTGGCGGCTCTGCTCTTTAGCAACCCCATTGAGCTGGAGCGTGGCGTTGCAATCCTGCTTGATAACATTATGCGTGATGAGCTCAGCGGTGCTGCCGGCGTTAGCAGAAATATTTTTTCTCAACACCTGACCGAGATCGGCATCTCTTTCGATGCAGAGGTCTTAAGCTCTGTAGCGGATCAACCATTCGTGTATCTTTTGGTCCTGGACTTTGCAAAACCGCTGATGTCGCGGCGCTATGTGATGGGCGAATTCAATCCGGGCGGCCGTCTTGCAATGAAGCCCATTGCCGGCGGTCAGTGGCAGTATCTTGATTTGCTGCGTCCCGGCCTGTTTCAGGCAGCCTATCCGGAGGGCGGGGCTATATTGATAGTCGTTAAAGACAACGACGCAATGGAGGTCTTCGGTCCGGTGAGTGTTCCGGATAATACTGCAGGCAACCATTTTGTCGATATACGTACAGCCGAGTAGGCTCGATTTGCTTATCCATGGCATTGATTATTCATGGTATACATGACGCCGAAATAAAAGGGCGTACTTTGCTCGCACGATAGACGCATCCCGTGATTGCCCATAGGGGGCACTCATAGCATGCAATGTCGTTTTCAACAACAGAACAACCAAGGAGGCTACACAATGGCACTACCGACAACACAATCTCAGAACGAACTGCTAGTTCAGCGTTATGCGAACGCCATGTACGATGTACAGGTGGGTTCCACAACGATGAACCAGGTCCTCAACGATTTTGACGACCTGGGCAACGACGCCGCGCTCAACACGTATTACAACATCAGCCACAGTGGCAAGTCGACAAGCGTAGTTATTGACGAGATGCTTGGCAATCTCGGCCTGGTTGTAGGCGAAAACGGCCTGACGGCAGCTGATGTGACTGCTGTTCGCGATGCTGCCCTCGACTACCTCAATGCCGCTGCACCCGGAGCTCGTGGCGCTGCTATCGCCGACATGCTCGAGATCTATGCTGATCTGGAAGGCGGCGCTACGGTCTATGCCGCTGCAGCTGCTGCCTGGAATGCTGAAGTCGCTACCGCTCTTGCTTACAATGGCAGCGCAGATGTTGTGGTCGGCACGATCGACCCCATCGACACCGATTTTTTCCTCACAGTCGGTAACGATATCATTAACGGTTCGGCCGCCGACGACACGTTTACTGCCGATGTGATGCAAAATGCTAACGGCTTTCAGGTAAACAGCCTTGCTACAGGCGATCGTCTGGATGGTCTTGCCGGCAATGACGTCCTCGAAGCGCAAGTCACTAAAGGTGCATTCGCTGGTGGCGGCAATATGCCAATCCAGCCCAGAACCACCGATATTGAAGTTGTCAAGCTGGAAGCTATGAATTCAAGCATGGATTTAGGTGTTCTGGACTTAAACCTCACCAATTTATTCAACGAAGATGGCTTTGTACCCAACACCGATGTCTATGTTGACGCCAAAAACATGACCGGCCTTGACATGATCTCGTCATGGCACTCTGCAGCCGATCTGACGATTATGAATCTTACCACCAAGGCGGATGACGGGACAATTCGTAACACCGACGCCCTGACTATTGGCATGGGTTACACCGGGAACACCGACAGCCATTGGGATGAGTCTGACCTGCATGTCTACTTCGACCAGGATTACCTGCTCGCCGGTCAGGATACCACTTCTTCCCAGGCATACTACTACCTGCTGGATCAGGATGCCGTCGATGATGGCCAGCCTGAGCTGGACAATATCGATCGTAATGGTATCCGCTTCTCGCTGGATGGTGTTGCCTACACGATTATTCCGGGCACCTTTGCTGCGGGTGAGAATGCTCTTGACGCAAATACCTGGGGTGAATACCGCGACGCGCTGCAAGCAGAGCTCGATGCGATGCTCGCTTCGGGTCAATTCGATCGCCTGAGCTCACTGACCCTCACTGTGGATCCGACCGATTTCCCACTCTCGGATTTGGATGAAACCTTTGATGACTCCGGCGTGTTGCGGGATGTTGATGCGATTGTTGTGACCGATACGGCTGGTGGTGCTTTCTCCAATCTCGGTTATAACATTCCGTCTGACATCTCCGGTGAATTCAACGTCTATGGTCGTTTCAGCACCCAGCCGTCTGCACAGATCGATCAGCTGATCACTGTTAACGTCGAGTTGGAAAAAGTTGGTACCGGCGGCGACGGCGGTGAATTGGTTATCGGCGGTATGAACAAAGGTGGTGATAATGAGTGGGGCGACGGTTCCACTACGACTCCTGCCGGTATCGAGCAGTTCAATGTGGTTGTCAATGGCACCAGCGTTCTGCCAAACTCCCTGTCGAGCCTGCGTTCCACCAACAACGCCCTGCAGGTTGTCAATGTCACCAGTGAAGCCGGTGTGACGGCAGACAATGCCGCATCCCTGCAGATTGGCAACAGCAATACAGATCTTTCCGACTACTCGAACGCTTTGAAAGATGTTCAGACCTTCGACGCTTCAGCTTTCCTCGGCGATCTGACCCTGTATGCCGGCATCACGGATGAGACCATTGCCAAATATTTGGATCTTCAAGATATTTTGATTCCTTCTGATGATAATGTTCTCTTCTCCTATGCAGGCGGTGTCGGCGACGATGATATTAACCTCGAGGTCGATGTCAATGCAGTCGAGCACGAAGATTTCCTTTTGGAAATTTACGGCAACGCCGGCAATGACGACATTACGCTGACTCTCGTGAACGGGGCAACGCCTCCTGCTGCCTGGTACGAGAACAACGTCCTCAACGACAACCTGTTTATTTTCGCTGGCGCTGGTGATGACATCGTCATGACCCCTGGGTCGGGCAACGTGAACATTGAGCTCGGCGCTGGTAACGATGCTGCGTATCTTGACAATACCGGAGACAAAGCTGCATTTATTTTCAACGCGGTAACAACGGATCTTACTGATCATCAGTCTGACATCAATAACCGCTACCAGCTGTACAACACGACGCTGAATGTTAATTTCATGGGTTTTGCAGTTGGCGTTACGCTGCCTACCACAAACGGTAGAGCGACTGATCTGCAGATCAACCAGGCAATCAAAACTGCCATCAACAATGATGCTGTACTGGGCAAGCTGTTGAATGCCTATGACGGCAATGGCAACGCACTGGTCGTTGAATCCAAGATCGATGGCCTTATGGAACTGACCGATCTGACGATTTCTTTGACTGGTCCGACCGCTCTGACCTTGACAGATGTAGGCATCTTGAATGGCTACTACGGCGGAACTCAAACCGCTGCTCAACTTCTCACTCTGATCGGTGGTCAAGTCACTGCTTTTAACACCAATGCTGATTACGTCACAAGCTTTGCTACTGATGACGGTACAACTACTACTATTGTTGGTGATGTCAGCTCTCACACCAGCGACAACGTTGTCGAAGGCGGAATTGGCAACGACGTGTTCGTACTCGGTACCGGTGCTTTCAGCAACGATACCGTACTCTACGAAGGTTATGGAAACGGCAACGATACGGTAGTCAACTTCACAACGTCTACTGTGACGGGCGCTGTTGAAAATACCGCCGTCGTTGGCGCCTATACTCAAGGTGCTGCCGAAGAAACTGAAATCCTCGCTGAAATCTTCACAGTCACAGTGCAAGCACCGGCTGCGACTGGTACTGTCACTTATCGAACCGTAGATGTTGCGCTTACCGATACCATGACTGCTGCTGATGTTGTGGACGCATTTGTTGCTGCCGGAACTTTCGGCCCCTTTACAGCGACTGCAGGTACGACAGCGGGTACCATCCTGTTTACTGAAACGGTACCGCTCGGAGTTAACATCACTAACCCCCTACCTGCGGACTTTGTTGATAACAGCGCTACGGGAGCGATCGCTAGTATGGTGGTCGATCAGAATGGCGGCACTGCGATCGTGCCTGCTGTAACGGAAAGCTTCACCGTTACTTTTGGTGATTCCACCAATGCCACCGCCTACACCTTCGCTGGTGAATCTATCACGGTTGCGGTTGATGCGACAGCTGCAGAGATCGCAACTGCTGTGGCTGCCGGTACATACACTGGTTGGACTGCTGCTGCAGGTGCACCGGGAGAGGTCGTATTCACGTCCACCGCAACACCTGTTGCCGATGTGGCTGATGTAACGGCTGCTGCTTTCGTTGGAGCGAATATCGCGGTTGCCGTCGTCGATAGTGCCGACTTCCTCGACTTCAGCGCTTACGATGTTGACGCAGTTCTGGTCAACGGTGCTGTGCTTGTTGGCGCCCTCGCCGCCAACAGCGATTACGTATCATTGGTTGAAAGCACAACCAATGCTGGTTCCTACACCGTGTCTGAGCTTAATGCCGGTGCTGATGGTGTTGCAGGTGCAACCGACGCTACACTCGGTTTGATCGGTGTTGTTGACTTCGGCGCAACTCAGGCCTTTGTTGCTGATAATTTCATCATCTGATTCTAACGTAAATCAGCACCCCCATAAAAAGGGGGTGTTGATTTCATTTCCTTTAGTCCATAGATTTGTTTTGCTGGACTACACGATCAACTGCCCTGTTCCGGCAACGGAACAGGGCAGTTTTTTGTTCGCAACATCAAATAAATATTGTATAGTGCCCAGCTTGACGTTAGTGAAGCCCAGATTAGTGAATTCGAAGGATAGATGATATGTCAGATTATATCCCCATCAGTAAAACCAGACATGCCGGCTTTGGCTGGAAGCATGCGCAGCATTACGGTTTCGCCGCGCAAACCTCTATGGTGCCGCTGGTTGTCGATGAGATCAATCATGCCATAGCGACTCTGCCGCTGGCTTTTCGCCGGCTGCGCGACAATTCCGGCAAGACCAGCTACGAATTGGTCGCGTTGTTATCACCGGCAGCTGAGCGAAATTTGTTTGTAAAGCCGGATGGCAGCTGGTCTTCCGGTTATGTGCCGGCGCTGTTTCGTACCTATCCGTTTCGTTTGCTGCCGGCGGCTGACACAGAACAGCAGATTGTCTGTCTCGACCAGGACAGTGGCTTGCTGACAGACGTCGGAACTCCCAACAGCAGCCCTTTCTTTGCCGATAACGGTGAGTCAAGCCCGCAATTTTTACGCGTTTTAAACTTTTTACGGGACTTAGAAATCCGCCGTGTGCAGACTCAAACAGCTGTTGATACCCTCGCTGAGCTTGGTCTGATTATCCCCTGGCCGATCGTTATGCAAGATCAGGCCGGTGAAAAGCAGCCGATTGCCGGGATCTTTAAGGTGAATGCCGCGGCGCTGCAACAGATCGCGGCAGAACCGTTGTACCGGTTGCTGCAATGTGGCGCCCTGCCGCTCGCCTATGCACAACTTTTGAGTGAACAGCGCGTCCAGAGTTTTGACGAGCTGCTGCGTATCCAGCAAAATCTCATAAAAAAACAGGTGGAAACGGTGGTACTCGGGGATATTGAAGCCTTATTCAGCGGCAAATCGGATATACTCGATTTCGCTAATTTTTAAGCTCTTGAGTCGCCACTATCAGCTCATATCAACCTCAAACCCAAACAGGGAGTAACCAGACAATGAAAAACGCAGTAGGTAAAACCGTAACCATTGACGGCGTAACATACAATCTTGATGATCTCAGTGAAAACGCCAAAAACCAGATGGTCAACGTGCGTGCCACCGACCAGGAAATTACCCGTTTAAAACAACTGCTGGCAATTGCCCAGACAGCCCGTACCGCCTACGCCAATGCACTGTCGAATGAACTGCCTAAAACTGACAACCCCACTGCAGTACAGTAAGCTTCAGGGCCTAGCAGCCTGTCGGACTATCCATGAGCCGGCTGCAAATCCGGCTGTTTGGCCCATATTTCAGCTCCTTTTTGGTCCATAGCTACGGCTATGAACCTGCAAACGAGCTAAAATCTGTTCTCAAACATCCAAATTTTCGCT
>JAGXHL010000040.1 GCA_024636215.1 Deltaproteobacteria bacterium | reverse complement strand
GTGCTGGTCGGCAGCAAGCCGAGCTGGATGCCTTTGGCAATAGCGAGCTCACGCTGCTGTTCACGGGCTCTGATGAGATGTTCGGTTTGTTCAGCATTGCGCCATGCAATGCCGACCAGTCCGGCAAGGCTGGTAAACAACTCGAGGAATTCCTTGGTAAAGATGCCTTTTGCTGAGCGTGAAAATGCTGAGAGGACACCAATCGGTTGTCCTTCAATCGAGATTGGAGCGTGGGCAAAGGAGAGAATCTTCTCGCGGTGAATAATCTGTGCTGTTTTTATCTTGCTGATAACATCCGAGTCGTTGACCACGCTGACACTGTTGGTCAAAAAGGTTTCTCCGATAAAGGTATCGCTCGTCAGATCGCGCTCCGATTCCCCAAAGTGTTCAGACGACATGCCACGCTGACTGCGAGCAGTCAGGGTCTGCCGATCCTCGTCAAGGATCCGGATGACGCAAAGGTCAAATTTGAATTGATCGGTAAAAATGACAAGTATTTCATCGAGTATCGACTGTAGATCATTGCCGCTCGCGATGGACCGCGCCGCATCGTACAGGACGCTCAGCTGCTCACGACTTGCCGTGCGGCTGATATTGACCGATCCGAACAGGTCAAATACATCTTCCATGTGACTGCCGCGCGCCGAGAGGTATTTGTCGACGATGATGCGGGCTGGTGCGGCACCGACCGAACCGGCCAGTGTCAGTTCGGTAAAGCGTTTCAGTTTAAGGAGATCTTGTTCTGACAGGCCGCCTTTTTCATCAATTTCACGATTATTCATGTATTCGCTGATCGCTGCATGGGCCTGTTTTGTACCGATGAATTTTGCCATCAGATCGACGAATTCGATGATTGTCGGTGCCCTGGTGATCCGGGTTCTCTCTTTCTTTCTGGGCGCGGGATTGAAAACGTCGACAAATTTATGGACTTGCTCCAGCTCTTCAGTACTCGGTGCCGTGAGTAGAGAGATTGTCAGGTAACTGCCGAGGTTGACAAACATGGTCCAGAAAAGTGAATGCGTCCACAAATCAAAGCCGCTGAGCCCGAACAGTTCGGTTGGATTCAGAATGGCCAGTCCCCAAAGGCCCTGTTCGATAAGCGCTGTGCTTAGCCAGCCGGATTGCACAAAGGACGGTATGAGGAGCGTGTAGAACCATACGATAAAACCAAGGATCAAGCCGACGGCGGCCCCGCGGCGAGTTGCCTGGCGCCAGTAGAGACCGCCGATAACGGCCGGGGCAAACTGGGTGGCAGCGACAAAGGAAATCAGGCCGATATTGACCAGGGCTGCTGATTCACCGAGTAAACGGTAATAAACATAACCAAGAAAGATAACCGCCAGGATGCAAAGCCGTTTGATGTTGAGAAGCAAACCGGACAGTTCACTGGCGCCGGTATGAAACTTGAGGATGATCGGTACGATCAGGTGGTTGAGAATCATAGTGGACAATGCCACCGATGAAACCATCACCATGCCTGCCGATGCTGAGAATCCTCCGAGAAAGACCAGCAGGGCTAACCAGGGGTGGCCATATTGGAGCGGCAGGGTAATGACGAAAAAGTCGGCATTGTATGTGTCGCCGTTGGCAAGCAGCAGTCCGCCAAGAGCGATCGGGATGACAAACAGGTTGATAATGACCATGTACGCAGGAAAGCGCCACATGGCGCTGCGGATATGGTCTTCGCGGCAGTTCTCGATAACCATAATGTGAAACTGACGTGGCAGAAACATGATGGCCATCATTGAGATGACGGTCATGCTCAGCCAGTGGGCGTAGCTGTTTTCACCTGTACCGAGCATCAGCAGATGGCTACGTTCAGGAAAGCGGAGCAGAAAGTCGCGAAAGATATCGGCAAAACCATCAAACAGTCCATAAGTGACAAATAAACCGGCAGCGACAAAAGCGATAATTTTGACCACTGACTCAAGGGCGATTGCGGCAACCAGCCCTTCGTGTCGCTCCGAAGCGTCCAGATGCCTTGCTCCGAATATAATGCCGAAAATTCCCAGTATCAAAGCAACCACGAGTGCCGAATCAAAATGTAACTCAAGTTTTGGCAGGACATGCATCCTTATATCAACCGTGGCGAGAGGGTAGACCAGCAGGTCAAAGGTGCGGGAAACGGCTTTCAGCTGCAAAGCAATGTAAGGCATGATGCCGATAACCGCGAATATTGTGACAACGGCACCGAGCAGTGGCGATTTGCCATAGCGGCTGGAAATGAAGTCGGCGATGCTGGTGATATTCTGCTCTTTGCTGATGCGCACCATTTTGCGGAGCAAAAACCACCATGAAAATGCGATCAGTGTCGGACCCAGGTAAATGGCCAGAAAGTCGATGCCGGAGGTTGCCGCACGCCCGACACTGCCGTAAAAAGTCCAGGATGTGCAATACACAGCCAGAGACAATGAGTAAACAGAAGGGTTGTCAACCAGGCTTTGCCCCCGAGCGTGTTGTCGATCTGCGTAATAAGCGACAGCAAAAAGAATACCGAAATACAGCAGTGATGTCAGGGCGACAATGGTGACGGAAATCACGATCTTTCTCCGTGCGAATCGTTCTCCTGATGGTTTTTGGGGGCATCACGGTCCGGCGAGCGCCTGACGAGATAAACTGTAAAGAGATAGATGACGAAGATGGAAACCGGCCAGCCGATGTAGAAGTAAAGGATCGTCAGCGGTATGCCGAAGATCAGCACCTCTTTGTTGAAAATATGCAGAAACGGGTAATTGATCATCACCACGCCGAGAAGAAACCAGATGACCCAGGCATCTTTTAATGGCAGTTTACGCGCCGATTTCATGTGAACTGCTCCTGAGAGGTCAATGCTCTGCAAAGAAGTGACTGCACATTATAGTCGACAGCACGGGTGCTGTCGACAGTAACGACATGATTTCTTGCCTGGATAGGGCTGAAGCCGTCCTTCTGCCGGGAATAGAGCTCTCTTCTGCCACCAGAAACGTCATCAACGCGTTGATCGAGCCTTTGCAATGTCACATTGTCCGGGCATTCCAGGTGCAGCAACCAGACGGGACATCCAGCCTGCGCGGCAAGCCGGATGAATCTCTGGCGCTGATCTTCCTTTGCAAAAGATGCGTCGACAATAACACTTTGCTGACTGATAATGAACTCTGCAGCAGTATTGTCTCATCAGTTCTTCTGCCAGATCCCGACGGCCGCGGAATTCGAGATCCATGAGCAGAAAGGCCAGATCGGCAATAATGTCGGCAACCCGGTAACGACGATTGAATTCGATGCAGTCGTAAATGCAGATCGGATCAGTCATGCAGATGTTCGCTGTATGAAGGTCGCCATGGCTGAAGTCGACGGCTTGAGTCGCTTCCGGATAGGCAGAAGGTTCCAGCAATTGTGGATGAAGTTGGTCCATGGCAGTTATGCGACCGTCAGAAATGCGTTTGCATAAAAGCGAATTACAACAGTCCAGAATACGTTGGTGTGGCGATCACTGGCCAAGTCGCTCACAGCAAAATTTTCTTAAAGATTATCAGAAGATATATGCATGTAAAGCTTGTGCTGGAGGGGGCAGTCTGATTGACCATACAGGTTGACTGTGCTACCTTTATTTGGAATCATTCCCCTCATAACGGACCTTCTATGCCTTTGCTCCGCTGTCAAATTACTCTTCTGCTGGCCCTCTTGTTGAGTGGTTGTGTGACTGCCGATGTCCAGGGTGACATCCTGGAAGGCGCCGCGAATGAGGCGCCCTATGTCTCTCGGCTGAACGAACCTCAAGCGAACGCATACTTTCATTACGCGCGTGCGCGCATGTTGCTGAACGAGGGTGATCATGACGCTGCTCTTGAAGCCTATCGCAAGGCCATTGATTATGATCCCGGCGACGAAGACTTAAGCTTTGAACTCGCTGAACTCTATATCGCTATTGATCAGCCGGAGAACGCCATACGAACTGTTGAAGACAGTCTGTTGCGCAATCCGGACTCCATGAAGGCCAACTTGATCCTGGCCAATGCCTATTTCAGCAACCGTCAAGCGGATAAGGCCATACCCTATTTCCGTCACGCACTGGAACTCGATCCGGATAATGAAGAGGTCCGTCTGCATCTGGCCATAGCGCTTGTGCGTGTCGGAGACGTTGATCTTGCTGCAGAACAACTGAAAGAATTGTTGAAACGTTTTCCGGATTCCATGTCCGGACGCCTGGCGATGGCACGTCTCTATCGAGAGACCGGTTTGCATCTTCTGGCGGTGGAGCAATATCGAGATCTGATTCGTCGTTATCCAGGTATGGATCAGGCATACCTGGAGCTTGGTCTCCTCTATGAAGAGCTCAAAGAGTGGCAGAACGCGCTGGATGTTTTTGCCGATGTTCTTAAGCAGCGTCCGCTCGATTTTACTTTGCGTCATCACCTTGCGCGTATCTATGTCGGTATGAAACGCTATGGCGATGCCCTGGAAGAGCTCAACATTATCGTTGAGCTCAAGCCCGAAGATTTTGATGCGCGTCGCAAGATGGGGCTGATCTTTCTGGAACAGCAGCGCTGGTCAGACGCTATCTCAACCTTCAATACGATTCTCGATTTGAAACCGGATCTCGAACCGGCCCGCTATTACTTGGGTACGGCCTACGAAAGCCAGTCCGAGTGGCAACCGGCGCTTGAAGCTTTTCTTGGCATTGACAAGGAGTCCGCTCTTTATGACGATGCCTTGTCCCATATCGGCTACATCTATCTGCAAACCGGGCGCATCAGCGAAGCGATCATGCTGTTCGAATCGAGAATGGCCGAGGGGCAACCGCGACCGCAAGTTTTCAACTATCTGGGATCACTCTACATGGCCGATGGACAGTATGGGCAAGCGCTCGCTACGGTCGAGCGTGGTGTTGAACTTTACCCGGATAATATCGATCTGCTTTATCAGAGAACGCTGATTCTGGAGCGTAGCGGACAGCATGCAGAGGCCATGCAGGCAGCAAGGGATCTGCTTGCTGTTGATGATGAACATGCTGAAGCCCTGAACTTTCTTGCCTATGCGCTGGCTGTTGACAATCGCGACCTCGATGAAGCATTGATTTACGCCGAACGTGCCATAAAGTTAAAACCCGCACCGCATATTCTGGATACTCTGGGTTGGGTCTATTATCGATTGGGTCGTTTGGTTGAAGCTCTCAAGGTCACAGAGGAAGCCAGCCGCAAACTTGCCGAAGATGCTGTCATTCTTGAGCATCTTGGCGATATTCATCTTGCGCTGAATAACCTGGATGAGGCGCGCGCCGCCTTTGAAAAGGCACTCCACCTTCAGCCTGACAATCTCGATCTTCGCAGCAAGCTTGAAAAGCTTGCAGATACTCTGTAAAGGTTCGGCCTGTGTCACATTATGCCTCTTTTTTTACACTGTTGTTAAGTGTCGTCCTCATGGCCCTGCTGGCTGCCTGCGCCCCGGTTCGTCCAAAGCAGGTTGGCGAGCAGGTAAGCCAAAGCTTTGCCGCCGGGCTCATGCAGGAGTGGTCTGCGAGCTCTGCCCGGATTTCTACAGTACAAGGGCTGGCCAGGGTTAAGGTGCGCACGCCCGACAATACAATGAACGGCACCCAGGTCATCCTGGCCGAAAAGCCGAATCGACTGCGCGCCGAAACCTTGAGCCCTTTCGGCTCGCCCTTGCTGTTGCTGGCAGCTGACGGTGACAAGCTCGGGATCTTGCTGCCTTCTCAGAACCTCTATTACACTGGAGCAGCGACACCGGAAAATCTCGGCCGATTTGTACGTATCCCCTTGCGCCCGGATGATCTGGTCCGTGTTCTGCTCTACCAGCCGCCGATGATAAATGCCTGGAGTGAAGAGGCTTTTGAACTTCAGGAGGGCGGCTGGCTGCTGCTACGCAACGGCTCGCCGCATCGTCAGGAATTGATCTTTAATCCTTTGCGTCAGCTTGTTGAGGTGAGTTATTTCGATCGCGACAACCTGCTCATGAAGATTGCTTACGGAAATTTCGCAGAGGGAGGGCTCAGCTTCCCGCATTTCTTCAGGATTGAAATTCCTGAGCAGAAGAGCACTGCCAGTCTCGAATTTACGGACCTTGAAACCAATGGCGTATTGCGTTCCGGTATCTTTCAACTCACACCCCCGGCGGGTGTAACGGTTATTTCATTAGACGAATTATAGTGTGAGGCGACTGTCCCGACGCTGCAGCTGTCCCTGGACTCCTGAAAACAGAGCGTTATGATGGTCCGGCTTCACAAAGGAGTCCCTTGTGAGATTTCTCCTGTTTGTTCTGTTGTGTCTACTGGCCGGCTGCGAAAAGCAGCAGGCGGTGATCCCGGCTGAAGGTGATGCGGCGAAGCCGGTCCATGGTGACACCTTCATCGAGGCGTCGATCGGCGAACCGAACAACCTGTTGCCGGTGCTGTCATCCGACTCGGCCTCAAGTGATATTAACCGTCTGGTTTATAACGGTCTGATACGCTACGACAAAAATTTACAACTCGAAGGCGAATTGGCCGAAACCTGGGAGATCTCGGAGGATAACCTGACCTTTACCTTCCATCTGCGCAAAGATGTGACCTGGCATGATGGTGCCCCATTCACCAGTGCCGATGTTCTTTTCACCTACCAGATGTACATCAACCCCGATGTGCCGACCTCATATGCCGAGGATTTCCTGCAGGTTGCCAGGGCGGAGGCCGTCGATCCCTACACCTTCCGTGTTACTTATGAAAAACCTTATGCTCCGGCTCTGGAAAGTTGGGGGACCGCGATGCATCCCAAGCATCTTCTCGAAGATCAGGATGTCTCGAAAAGCCCTCTTTCACGCAGCCCGATCGGCACCGGGCCGTACATGTTTGTCAAATGGGATGCCGGTGAAAAAGTGGAGCTGTTAGCCAATCCAAACTACTTTGAAGGTCAACCCTATATTCACCGTGTCGTCTACCGGGTGATTCCTGACAGCTCAACGCAATTTCTCGAGTTGCAATCGGGTGGCCTCGATTTCATGGGTTTAACTCCGATACAGTACCAGACCCAGACTGACACCCCGGCTTTTACCCGCAACTTCAACAAGTATCGCTACCTGTCGTTCAGCTACACCTATCTCGGTTACAATCTGACGAAACCGCTCTTTCAGGATAAACGCGTCCGTCAGGCCATCTCTCACGCGATCAACAAGCAGGAGCTCATCGATGGTGTTCTGCTTGGGCTGGGCCAGGCCGCAACCGGACCCTATAAGCCGGATACCTGGGTCTACAATGCCAAGGTGAAGCGTTATCCATACAACCCTGAACTGTCGCGGTCGTTGCTTGCCGAGGCCGGCTGGATTGACAGTAATGGCGATGGCGTTCTGGATAAAGCCGGCGAGAAACTGGCTTTTACGATTGTTACCAACCAGGGCAACGACCTGCGATCGAAGACGGCTGAGATTATTCAAAGGCGTCTCAAGGAAGTTGGCATTGCCGTTGAGATCCGGGTTGTCGAATGGGCGACCTTCCTCAAAGAGTTTATCTTTACGGGAAACTTCGATGCAACCATCCTCGGCTGGACCGGTGGTCCGGAACCGGATCAGTTTAATATCTGGCACTCCAGCAAAACGGCGCCGCGCGAACTGAATTTCGTCAAGTACGGCAATCCGGAAGTCGACGAGCTGCTGGAAAAAGGCCGGCGAACGTTTGACCAGGCAGAGCGCAAGCAGATCTATGATCGTTTTCAGGAAATCCTTGCCGAGGAGCAGCCCTATACGTTTCTTTATGTTGGTGAAGCCCTGCCGGCCGTGGCCAAACGCTTTCGTGGGATAGAGACGGCACCGGCCGGGATTACCTATAACTTTATCGAATGGTATGTGCCGAAGAGCGAACAGAAATATACTCGCTGAAACGTTGATACACTCGCAAAAAGTCCGACGTCTCTGGCTTTTGCGTTCCGATTTTTTGGTGTCTATTTACTGCGGAAGTCAATAAGATGATGCACTCGCAAAAACACACGGGATGGCTAAGCCCTCAATAAGAGAAAACCATGCTTGCTTATCTCACGAAAAGACTGATCATGATGATTCCACTGTTGATCGGTATTACCCTGATCAGCTTTATTGTCATCCACCTGGCTCCCGGCGAGCCGACTGATATGCAGACCGACCTCAATCCGAAATCGAGCGTCGACATGCGGGATCGTTTGCGCGAGCGCTATAACCTTGACAAGCCGTTGTATGTTCAATATGGCTTGTGGATGAAACAAATCGTTACGCTTGATTTCGGCGATTCTTTTTCTCAGGACAACCGGCCGGTTCTGGAAAAAATCAGCGAACGCATGCCGATAACCATTCTAATCAACGTCTTATCCATTGTTGTGATCCTGGTTGTTGCCGTGCCGATCGGCATCCTTTCCGCGGTACGTCGCAACAGTGCGTTTGATCGTGGTACGACGATTTTTGTTTTTCTCGGTTTCGCCATGCCGTCTTTCTGGCTGGCGCTGCTGATGATGGATTATTTTGGTGTGCGCCTGGGAATCTTCCCGGTAGCCGGACTGAAATCGATCGGCTACGATTACCTGAGTCCGGCAAGACAGTTCTGGGATATCGTCCATCACCTGATTATGCCGGTCTTTGTTTCAGCTTTCGGTGGTTTGGCAGGCTTTTCGCGTTACATGCGCTCCAATATGCTCGAAGTGATACGCCAGGATTATATTCTCACGGCACGTGCCAAAGGCTTATCGGAAAGGACTGTGATCTACAAGCACGCCCTGCGGAATGCCCTGCTGCCGGTTATCACCATCCTTGGCCTGTCTGTTCCCGGTCTGATCGGCGGCAGTGTTATTTTTGAAACCAT
>JAGXHL010000039.1 GCA_024636215.1 Deltaproteobacteria bacterium | reverse complement strand
GCGTCAATTTTATTGACAGCAACGCTTCATATCAGTATAAATACATCGCTTGCCGAAGTGGTGGAATTGGTAGACACGCACGCTTGAGGGGCGTGTGTTCGAAAGGACGTGCGAGTTCGAGTCTCGCCTTCGGCACCAACAGACAATCCAAAGTAGTCCAAAGATAACCAGAAAAGCCCGCTAGAAATAGCGGGCTTTTCTGTATCTACAAGCCTGTCCTGTCCACCGCAATCCGTTGACAGCCAAACACGACGCGAAGAACTGATCCGGAAACCGGAACTGAACCGGGTCGAACGCTATGTACTGAACTGCTTCCTCAACGCCAAGGAAAGCGAACGCATCCAGACCTGCGACATTCATGCTCATCTGGCAGGTTAACGAAAAGGCCCTTAGATGTGCTTTATTCGGATAAACTCGGTTAAAAAGGCAAACTTTCTTGACATTTGTTTTCTTGCCACGTAGCTTTGATCTGCTGTTAAACGTTCGACCAAACCGGATGAGAACGGGTACACATCACCCAAACTTTGAACTTTGGCATTGTCACCGCTTGAGCATGCAGCGAACCCCCGGAGTTAAAATAATGGAAGACAGATGGCTATCAGTCGATGAAGTCGGGCTCTATCTTGGAGTCAAGCGGGACACTGTCTACAAGTGGATCAGTGAAAAGTCCTTGCCCGCGCACAAGATTGGCCGCCTCTGGAAGTTTAAGCGCGAAGAAGTTGACCAGTGGGTCCGAAGCGGAGGCGCAGCAGAGTGATGCCGCAACCCGGACCCGATAAAGCTTTGCAGGCCGGCAGTGTTTCGCCAACCGTCTTCGTGTTTATCCCCAAGCGTTCCGCCGACGATCTTCGCTCAGCCCTTATTGACCTGAAGGCCGCGCATATGACCCTGGAAATCCGTGGCGTGCCAACCTCCCCCGAAGGGATTGAAGCCTGTTCAGCCATGAAAACGACCTTGCAGACGGCCGAAGGCAAGGTCAATCAACTGCTCAAAGAAGCCTTCGCCGGGGCCAAAGTCTACCAGGGAGGCGGAGCCCGAAACGTATCGTCTTCAGGTCAAGAACATTGAAGAACAGTGCATGCTGCTGGACGATCCGGACCCCGGGGCGCCGCTGTTGAGTCAAATTTCGCAGCAGCTGCGGGAAGAACTTAATCGCCTTGATGGTGACTACAAACAACTCCACGGCGAAGGAATGACTCGCTTACAGGCCGATGAAAACTGGCAGCAACTTGAGCCGGAGCAAAAAAACCAGTTGCTGGCCCGGCAAAAACTCAGCAATGCCTATCAGCACAAGATCGAAGTACAAACGACTCCGCAGGTGCTGGCGACATTGCGCAGCTTACCGATCAGCCAGTTCGCCGATCAGATTGCGGCTCTGCCCGGGCGTTTTAACAGGGTTCTGGAGCAGACCGCTGAACTATGTGAACCCGAACTGACCTTTGTTGATCTGCCGAAGCGCAGTTTGGGTTCAGAAGATGAGTTAAAAGTCTATTTGGCCGAGTTGGAGTCGACCATTAAATCTGCATTGAAAATGGACCTGTGCGGGTTCGTTAATTTGATCGTTTGAGCAATAGGGGGGTGAATATGCAACAAAGAGCGTTGGAGCTATTGAGAAGGGCCCTGGACAACCCTGATGCATCCTTCAGGGACGGCCAGTGGCAGAGTATTCAAGGACTGCTGGAATGCAAACGGATTCTGGTCGTGCAGAGAACCGGATGGGGCAAAAGCGTCGTCTACTTTCTCGCCACCAGGCTGCTTCGCGACCAGGGGGCCGGACCGACATTGCTCATCTCTCCGTTGCTCTCCCTGATGCGCAACCAGCTTGAAGCCGCCGAACGGATCGGCATTACGGCCAGGACGATCAACAGCAGCAATACCGACGATTGGGATCGGGTGAAAGAGGATCTGCAGCAGGATCGTGTCGATCTCCTGCTGATTTCTCCGGAAAGACTGGCCAACGACGCTTTTCGGCAGGACGTTCTGGCTGATATCGCCAACAGAGTGGGCCTGTTCGTGGTCGATGAGGCCCATTGCATTTCTGACTGGGGGCATGACTTCCGGCCTGACTACCGGCGAATTACCCGCGTCCTGCAAGCCCTTCCCCCAAATGTTCCGGTCGTGGCCACCACAGCCACGGCCAATGACCGGGTAGTCGCTGATGTGATCTCGCAGCTCGGCGACGACATCGTCCTCTCCCGTGGGCCCCTGACACGCGAGAGCCTCAAGCTGCAGAACATCAACATGCCCAGCCCGGCAGCCCGCATGGCCTGGTTGGCGGCAACGATTCCCACTCTGCCAGGCAGCGGGATCATCTACACCTTGACCCAGCGGGATGCCGAGCGATTGACGGAATGGCTCCAGATCAACCAGATCGAAGCCAGAGCTTACCACGCCGGTGTCCCCAACAACGAAGACGGCACCTCGGCAAGAGAAGCGATGGAACAGCAGCTTCTCAACAACGAGATTAAAGTCCTGGTGGCGACGGTCGCCCTGGGGATGGGCTTCGACAAACCGGACCTGGGGTTCGTCATCCACTTCCAGCGCCCCGCTTCGGTTGTGCATTATTATCAGCAAGTCGGCCGGGCCGGTCGCGCCGTAGATGAAGCCTATGGAGTGCTGCTCTGCGGCGAGGAAGACGACCACATCGCCGATTATTTCATTCGCAGTGCTTTCCCGCCCCAGGAGCATGTTTCGGCGATTCTCGGTGCCCTCGATCAAGCGGATGGGCTATCGGTTCCGGCCTTGCAGAGGGAACTGAACCTGCGCCAGGGGCAGATAGACAAAACGCTTAAATTCCTGACTGTCGAATCTCCTTCCCCGGTCACCAAGATCGGTACCAAGTGGCATGTCACCGCCGCCGCTGCCGACTACAGGGTCAACCAGGACTCTGTGGATGCGATCACTGCTATCCGCCGCGAAGAGCAGGCACAGATGCAGGAGTACATGACCCATCAAGGCTGCCTGATGCAGTTTCTCGCCCAGGCACTCGATGATCCGAACCCGCAAGCGTGCGGTCGATGTAAAAACTGCAATCCGGACTTGCTGTTGTCTGAAGGCTACCATGACGCGCTCGCCAACCGGGCCGCCCTGTTCCTGAAAAGGAGTTATCAACCGATCGAGCCGCGCAAGCGCTGGCCAGCGGCCAACACCTTTGTGCATTACCCGTTCGGATGTGCAAGCATCTCCGCGGAACTGCAAGCCGCCGAAGGTCGGGCCCTAAGCCTCTGGCGCGATGCCGGTTGGGGGCAGCTCGTCGCTTCAGGCAAGTACGAAACCGATCATTTTGCCGACGAACTGGTCACGGCCTGTGCCGAGATGATCGCGCAATGGCAGCCCGACCCGGCGCCGAAATGGGTGACCTGCATCCCTTCGCAGCGGCACCCCAACCTGGTGCCCGATTTTGCCCGGCGTCTGGCGGACGCTCTCAATCTCAAGTTTGTCCCGTGCATCGAAAAGGTGAGGGATAACCAGCAACAGAAATTCATGGAGAACAGCTACCAGCAAGCTAAGAATCTGGATGGTGTTTTCCAGGTCAACCTCGAACCCAAAGCCTGGAGCCCCTGCCTGCTGGTGGATGACATGGTCGACTCGCGCTGGACCTTCACGGTTGCCGCTGCTTTGTTACGCCAGGCCGGAGTTGCCGCCGTGCACCCCCTGGCGTTGGCGCTTAATTCCCCCCGGATGGATTGACCCATGACGAACTTCTTAACCAACGATACCAAAGCTATCATCCTGCTCTGCGGCATCCTGGGCAAGGATCGCGCAGCCGACCCCCTCACCCAGTCGGAATACAACAACCTCGCCCGCTGGCTGGTGCGCGAGCAATTGCGCCCTGAAGCACTGCTGAGCATGGATAGGCTCAATGATGCTGCGGTGGGTGCCGGGATCAACCGGGAGAGACTTGGCAAGCTGCTCGGCAGAGGAGTACAGCTCGGCTTTGCCATTGAGGAATGGCAACGCAACGGTTTGTGGGTCATCAGTCGCAGCGATCCCGAGTACCCGGCCCGTTACAAGGGTCACCTCAAAGACAAGGCGCCGGCCCTGCTGTTCGGCGCAGGCGACAAGTCGCTGCTCCAGGGAGGGGGCCTAGCGATGGTCGGCTCCCGCGATGTGGACCGCGAGGGGGAAGAGTTCACTCGCCAGGTTGCCGAAACCTGCGCGCGCGATCGGATGCTGGTCGTGTCAGGTGGCGCCCGGGGGGTCGATCAGATCTCCATGCGCACCGCCCTCGAAGCTGGTGGGCGAACCATCGGAGTTCTGGCAGAAAATCTGCTTAAAGCGAGCATTGAACGCCATGCCCGCCATGCCATCTCTGATGGGCAACTGCTGCTCATCTCCCCCTATCATCCCCAGGCGCGCTTTACCGTCGGCACAGCCATGGGGCGCAATAAGCTGATCTATGCCATGGCCGATTACGGCCTTGTGGTCAGTGCGGATTACAAAAAGGGCGGCACCTGGGCCGGTGCCGAGGAAGAGCTGAAGCGGGACAAGCCGCTTGCAGTGTTCGTCCGTACCCATGGGCAGGTCCCCACCGGCAACCGGAAACTGCTCGATATGGGCGCGCTGGAATGGCCGTCCACCATGCAACAGGAGGATCTGTCCCAGCAGCTTGCCGTGTTGGCGAATCAACGTCCCGAACCTCAGGCAGCCGTCAAGGAAGCTGCAACGCTCAGCCTCTTTGATAATCAACCACAACAGGTTACCGAAGTCCGTGAAGACGAGCCGAAGATAAGCACATCATCCAACACACCCACTGCAGCCGTTGAGATCGAGCAAGTTAAACCGGGCATGCCGGTCTCTGTCTACGACGCCGTCTTGCCGGTCATCTTACGCCATCTTCAAGAGCCGATGACCGTTGATGACCTGGCGGCACAACTGGATGTGGCCAAAGGGCAACTGAATCTCTGGCTGAAAACGGCGGTCGAAGACGGCTCGGTCAAAAAGCACAGCAAACCGGTTCGTTACTCTGCAAAGAGGGGGAAATAGATGCAGCCACTGGAGAAAACCCCGCGCAACCAGCTCGAACGCACCGTTAAGCAGGCCCGCGACATTGCCGAGGCGGCGGCGCGCGCGGCGCTGGGGCAGTTGGGGGTTGCTGAGGCGACGCCGTTCGAGCATTTGAGTGAGGATGACAAGGCCCTGCGCCGTAAGCTACGGGTGCATGGTCGTCAGCTGGGTGATTCCCTCAACGGGGCCAAAGAGCAGACCATGGATCGCCTGGTCGAAGAGGTTGCCTACCAGCACTGGCACCGCATGTTGTTTGCCCGGTTTCTGGCCGAGAACGATCTGCTGATCTATGACGGGGTGGCCATTACCCAGGAAGAGTGCGAGGAGCTGGCGCCCGAAAAATCAGCTCCAGCTTTTTCTTGAGGGACTCGGCGGCGGCCAGGCGCTCTGAAGGCTATGGTGGAGTGATGTAAGTGTCCAATCCCCCAAAAGTCTCCAAAGCGACACAGCCGGTCTTCGCCGAGGTCGTGCCGCCGAAAAACCGGTCAAGGGCCCAGTCGAGGGCCCAGTTGCATTCGGCATCGATGGCACTTCAGATACGCTAATACGCCGCAAAAGACGACAACATGGCTGACACGGGATTTCACCGGAAGCCACATCAAGCGGGATCGCAACCTGCCCCCGCTGTTGCTAAATGCCTTCAGGCACTACAACACCGAGCGGGACGAGATTAAAGCTGAGCTTGTCAGCACCATCCAGACGATCAAGAATCTCAAGGTTGAGTTGGCAAGTCACGGCTGGAGAACGGCTAGAGTCAGAATGGATTTGCGGCGATGGTCAGAGTAGAAGCAATCAGAGAATAAGCTGAATCACCGTCAAAGAGTCAATATGAACCATGGACACAGATGACTTCTCCGACAGGGCCTATGCTATCATCGCCCAGGCCGCCCAGGTGTCAGACACCCTGAAGGCAGAACTCGGCGCGATGAGTAGCCGATACAGTAATGAAGACGACTGGCTGCGCGACGCAGAGAAACATCTGCGCGGCATCAAGGCCCATCCGCAGGACTACGTGGATCTCTGGAGACTCGATGAATTCGAAGGGGTTACCCCGGCGCAGATTCGGGCACTGGCAACCCGCCTGCTCGACCAGATTCCGGAGATCCTGACAATGCCACTGGAGCAGAGGGGACATCGAGAGTTGTAACGGGTCAGGATCAATTCCCTGACCGGAACTATGACGAGCAGTCGGAGATACAGACACATCAAACCATGAAGGAGTTCGTTGTATGACAATCAAGGCCACCAAGGGGGCCTGCACCCTTTGCGAAAAAGAGTACACCCGTTCTGGCATGGGCAAACATCTGGCCAGCTGCCTGACGAAACAACCCGTAGAATCCATTATGGATGATGAGCGTGTCAGTCTGCACCTGCAGGTCACCACCCGATACCCCTCAGATTATTGGCTGCATCTGCACACGGATGAGCGGGCCACCTTCAAAACGCTGGATACGTTTTTGCGCAAGCTCTGGCTGGAATGTTGCGGCCATATGAGCCAGTTTTTCGTTGGCCGGCAAATCATCGGTATGCACGGACGGCTGGTCACGTCGCTGAGAACGGGATAAGAAATTGATTATGACTACGACATGGGCGACACCACGCAGCTGCGGGTCAAGGTTCTCGGTGCATATCAGGGGCTGGCACCCGGCGGGAAAGCGATATCCATTCTGGCGCGCAATCATCCGCCGGAGATTCCCTGCGATGATTGCGAAAAGCGTCCCGCTGTATGTATCTGCCCCGAATGCAATTGGGAGGGTGATGGCTGGCTTTGCCGGAAGTGCGAAACCCAGCACAGTTGCGGCGATGATGTCGATTATCTGCCGATCCCCAACTCGCCACGCGCTGGAGTCTGTGGTTACACGGGTAAATGATCCAAGTTATCCGTCCAGAGCCTCAAACACGCAGATGGATAAAGTTTCGGGGTAGACCTTAGTTTGACATTCTAAACATGTACGGAAGTCATCCGTACCACTTGACATCTCCCTGGAAGACACCTATAGTTCACCAAAGAGTACGGAAACAATCCGTACAAGAGCAAAGGAGCACTCCTATGGCGACCGCACGTCTTGACATGAGACTTGATCTGGAAATCAAGGAAAAGGCAGAGAAGGCTTCTGCCCTGCTGGGGATGCGCAGTCTCACAGAATATGTCGTGCACCTCATGAATGAAGATGCCTCCAGAGTCATTGCACAACATGAAAGCATCACTGTAAGCGACGATGTCTTTGATCGCTTCATGCACGCCTGCGAGAACGCGAAACAACCCAACAAAGCCCTGCGCGAGGCCATGACCTTCACCCGGAAACAAGGCATCAAGTGAGCTCGGCAAAGGAATTCGTTGAGCTTGACGGAAAAGTCCATGACCGCAGTTCATTTGACAGCGGCGAGGACGCGCTGAACGATTTCATCAAAACCAAAGCAGCAAAGCATATGGCGGCTGGAATCAGCAGAACGATGGTGCTACCAGCCTCCTCTCCTTTACCTGATGGTCAATACCCCATTTTCAGCTTTTATTCGATTGCTCCGAGCCAGATTGAAAGACAAACACTCCCGGCAGCACTTGCCAAAAAACTTCCGCACTACCCTATTCCGGTCTTCCTGATCGCCCAACTTGCTGTGCATGCAGAAATCAAGGGGCAAGGTCTGGGCAAGATCACACTGATTAAAGCACTGGAGCATCTCTGGAGCATCCATGCCCACATGCGAGCTTATGCAGTGGTTGTCGATTGCCTCAACCAGGCGGCCCAGGATTTTTACACAAAATTCGGGTTTGAGATCCTGTGCGACAGCAACGGCAGGACCAGAATGTTTATGCCGATGAGTACGGTGGGCCAGCTCTTCGAGGAAGAGAGTGGTGCCTAAGAACCTCGGAATATCAACAAAACTTTAGGACATTTACAAGCCCATCAACCCAATCAACCCAAAATCAACAATGACTGAGTACTATTAAGAGTATATTTTTTATACCATGAGCTTCGAATACGACCCCAAAAAGAGTGCCGCCAATCTTGAAAAGCACGGCATCGACTTCGATGAGGCGCAAACGCTCTGGGGCGATCCCGACCTGCTGGAGGTTCCGGCGAAAACAGTCGATGAGCCGAGAAGTCTCTTCGTCGGGAAGCTCGATGGCAAACACTGGTCGGCGGTGATCACTTATCGCCAGGAGGCTATTCGCCTCATCTCGGTCCGGCGTTCGCGACAAGAGGAGATCGAACTTTATGAAAGCTGAAGATTTCGACAAAAAATTTGATCAAGGCGAAAGCGTCATTGACGATCTTGACCTGTCCAAGGCACGCCGCCCCGAACAGGAGCAACGCCGAGTTAATGTCGATTTTCCAATCTGGATGATTCACTCCCTGGATAAAGAAGCGCGAAGGCTCGGGGTCCCTCGCCAGTCAATTATCAAGATGTGGCTTGCCGAGAAGCTCGAAAGGACAGCTGGATAAAGTTTCGGGCTAGATTTGGGGGTGGCGAAAGTGAAAAAGTCGGTACATTTTCCTCTTAATGGGTATGATTTGGAGAAAGAGTCCACACTAACGATGATGAGAGGTTCACCTGATGATTGAAGAGATTCACAAGATCACAGTTACGGATGATTTCAAGATTTGCCCGCAATGTGGCTACAAAGACGGTTTTCATTCCGCCTTTAAAAAAGAGCAGGACAACACCAAGTGGCTTTTTGTTTGTCCATCATGTCATTCGGTTTTTGATATCGGGTACACAGTGTAAAAAAGTGCCAATATGGGTAATGGGGTCTACTTGAAATTTGAATTTACTTAAGATTCAAGACCTTACCCCGAGGACCAAGCAATAGCTGTTCAACTTCAGCTTCGCTGACATCACACCAGTGTCGATAGGCGGCTGCGACAGCAAAGGATCGGCCACTCCTAATGTTGGCGCAACACATAACATCAACCTGTTGCGCCATGCTTCGCACAGCCTCCTCATGACCGCTGGGAACAGCAACAATCAGCTCTTTTGCCCCTGCCCGTCGCAAGGCGGCCACAGCGGCACGCATGGTGAATCCGCTGGCTAGGCCGTCGTCGACCAGAATGACTTCGTGGTCGAGCAGATCCGGCATTGGCCGCCCTTTTCTTAACGCTGCAACTCGCCTGACGACCTTTGCTCTGGTTTTTGCCAAACCAAGTCCAACATCACTCTCACTCAGACCAACCGCCCTGATCATCGGCTCGTTGAGTAAGTAACCGCCATCAAAGGCGACCGCCCCGTAACCGGCCTCGCTGTTCCA
Source organism: Deltaproteobacteria bacterium (assembly GCA_024636215.1). The sequence continues at coordinate 53,218 of JAGXHL010000039.1, read as the reverse complement.
GGGCAAAGTAATTTTACTGACGACAGCGACATCCAGTTGGCAACCCAGGGCTTCAGCAAGCGGGATGGCGACCGGCAGCCCTCCGGCCGGTATAGCCAGCACCAGAGGATGCTGCAGATCAAGCTGTCCGACCAACCCGGATAACACCTGCCCGGCTTCGTTTCGGTCGGCAAAGAGTCCGGTCTGGTCATGAAGTTTTTCGATCTCGAGGATCCGTTCACCTTGCATAGCGACTTCGCCTCGCAACGAAGAGTGGTATCTGTTGGCCTAAAGCATCATAAATTGCGTCATTAAAACAGATTCTTGCCATCAACAACCGCCATTCTCTTGAATCATAGTACAAAAGAGCCAGCAAACAACTGTCCAGTTTGGGCCGCTTGATTTTTCGACTCCAAGCGACCCCGACTATGGCTCCAGACTCATCTTAAGTTAGAAACACGAAGGCTCTTCTTTCCATTTAATTTTGGAAAAAACTGTTTTTTTTGTTTTATAAGAAATTTGTGAGAAATTTGTGAGAAATTGTGTGTATACTCCCACTTGCAGATAAATTAAATAATTTCATATAGATGCCTTTGTCTAACCCCGCTGTATGCACCTGGCTTTCTGGGGTTAAAATGGTCCCTGGTGAATTTGTGCCGACAATTGTCAAGCTGTGTTATTTAGTTGGAAAGAACAGTCGCTTTCATTTCTGCGTTATGTTGCTGACCTCTCTTTTTCTGCCTGTCTATTCCGTTGCAGCATCACAGTCTGACAGGGTTGATATTTTTTTGGCTGAAGATTTTGCCGGTCTTCTTGAAAAGCATTCGACGCTCACAGTGGCAGTACTACCCATGGAGAATTTCAGTGTTGATCCTCGAGTCACATTGTATTTAAGGCAGAGAATTATTCAGCGACTCCAAGCGAAGGGGTACTCCGTTCTCAAGCAGCAATCGGTGGACAAGGAACTTAATTCTCTCGGGATTTCTCATGCCGGGCAATTAAACGAAATAACGTTCGAAGAATTGCAGGCCAATATGTCGGCCGAGTGGTTTCTCTCTGGCGTTGTGGAACAGGCGGCCATACAGAATGCCGGTGTCTACAATGCCTACGTGTACACCTGCTCTTTGAAGCTTCAGGATACAACTGGCAAGGTTCTCTGGTCGGCCTTACAGGGACGTGTTGCCAAAAGACGGTTTGCCCTTGATCCGGTTAACGCCTTTCTTGATGTATTTCTTATCAAAGAGGGTGGCTCCGCTGATGAGGCCATGAAAGCCCTGGCGGACATGCTTCTTTCGAGCCTGCCCGACGGACCAGCCACTATGATTGCTGGGGATCCTCTCCTGGAGCAAGCTATCGAAATACAGGCGGTTTCAAAATGAAAATTTTTAACAAGAGAATCCCACCCATAGCATCAAGACCGCAACGAATTATCCTGCCATTGCTTCGCATGTTTGGGTTAATGGTCGTTCTAGGGTCCTTGGTCGCATGTACTCCTACTGTTCAGGTGCCGGTCTCCCCATCAACTGCCAGTGTGCTGCAACAGGAAGCAGCGAAGGTCAACCCACCTCAAGCACAAAAGGGGAAGAATCTCGGCGTTGTTGCTGTCGCAGAAGTGTCCATAGAACATCCCGCTGCAATACGTGTCTTCTCAGAGCAGGTGGTTCGTGATGCTATCACCAGGGAGGTTCACCACTCCGGTCGCATGAACGTTCTGGACTGGTCACGCCTCAAGGCGGTGCTCTTTCGGCGCAATCTTGAATGGTCGGATCTGGTTGACAACGCTGCTGTGCGGCAACAAGTCAAGGACGTACTGCTAAACGATTATTTCCTCACTGCGAGTCTTTACAGCTACGGGGAGCGCATGGATTACAGCTCCAACGCTTTTTCGAAGAGCAAAACGCAGATCGCGGAGGTCGTCATGGACCTCTTCATAAAAGACGCTCTAACCAACGAGATCATAGCTTCGGCGCGCGGGACAGGTATCCAACAGCGGTCCGTAACTCAAAGCCTCGGGTTCGGTGCTGCCGGCGGCAGTGACCCTACACTGGCCAAAGCGGCACTGGATGGCGCTGTCAACAACGGCGTGCGCGATCTTCTCCAAGGGCTCGAAAACCATTCATCCACAACTTTTATAAAGGAGAAGTCGCAATGAAATTGTTGAATTCATCGGCAAGATTATGCGTGCCTGCAATACTTGGTGGCCTGTTTGTGTGTGCTCTTATTGGTAATGGGTCGCAAGCCTTTGCCGCCGGTGTTACGTCCTTGCCCATTGCTGATGCCAACCGTGTTGACAGGACGCAACCCTTGACTCCCCTTGCGGACGATAGCTTGCAGAAAACTGAGCAGTGGGTGACTGTCGAAGGCCGGGCTGAGATGACGTCTGGCCGGAGTGTGGCCCGCAAACAGGCGCTGCTCGATGCCTATCGGCAAGCCATTAATGCCGGCGGTTCGATTGAAATCGGCGAATTCTCCCAGTTGCGCAACTTTAAAGAGGTTGTTGATCTGGTGACTAAGCGCGTCCACGGCTATATCAAAGGATACGAGATTCTGGCTGAAGGGCCAGACAGCAAGGATAAAAACATCTACATGGTTGCTATTCGCGCGCTCGTGGTTGACGGCCTGGATCAACTTTCTGCTGGTGATGAGGGTCTTAAGCAGTTCGTTGCGCTGATCGGTTCGCCAAAGGTTCTGTTTGTACTTGCGACCGAAGCAGAACGGACCCTCGACACAACGGCTGCAGGCTATACCGCCAGCCAGAATGAGCAAATCGACCTCGAGGTCGTTCAGGGTGATACCCAGGTGCGCTTGCATCGCGACCAAAACTCGGCAGACAGCATGGGCATGAATGACCAGCCCAATGACATTGAAGATTTCCAAGTCAGCTCGGCCGAGCAGGAAATGGCGAATCATTTCCGACAGGTCGGATACGAAGTGCTGACTTCGGACGATGTGCTTAACAGCGGCTTCATTGAGATGGAAGATTTACGTCTCGCTCGCAAGGGACTGGGAGCCTATGCCGCAAAAATTGGTCGAGTAGTCAACGCAGATATTGTGATATCCGGAGTCGTCAAATATAGGGTTTCAGCCGTTAATGGCAATACGGATATAGGAGCCCATCTCGGTACGGTCAATCTGACATCCAAGGCGATCCTGCCCGGCAGTGGCCGCGTGTTGCATGTCTCAACCAACCGCCAGAAATATATGTCGGTGCAAACCTCAAGTGCACTGATGGCTAGGGAAGAATCTCTGGCTCGTGCTTCGCAGATTGCCGCCGATGAGCTGAAGTGGGAAGTGCCTAAACTGCTGGCACAGGAAACCCGTGACATCGAGGTCACCCTGAGCAATATCAGCTACGATCAGAGTAATAATGTCCGATTGTTCCTAAATCAGTTGGCGGGAATTGACTCCGTGTACATGGCTGGTTGGAAAGACAAACAATCCAAGTACACGGTGAAATGTATCTATACCGGGCCGCGTGAGCATGACCTGGTCGAGTCACTGCAGAACAAATTTAAGCAACTGAATATCACGGAGTTGGGGAATTACCAGATCGTCGCCGGTTTTTAAGCTGGCGATACCATGTCAACCTATTGGACAGGAGGAGCACAATGAAAAAGATTTCGTTATTGGTCGCCGGTTTGGCAGTTTTTATGCTGATCGGTGGGTGCGCCAGGACTCATGAAGTGCAGAAAGATTATTCCAACCAGGGTACGCTGAAACGCCAGGAAGTGATTCAGAACAACCAGGTGGTTTCGCAGTTACACCGGGTGCTGGATGGCGTGACTGTCGAAGGCAAAGGATCTTTTAAATCTGAAAACCAGGCGATGGCACGAAACATGGCCCTCAATCTGGCAATCAACGATCTGGCCAAAGCGGCAGGAGATGTTCTTGTCGAAGAAGACACCAATCTGTACAACGACCAGGTGCGCATGGTTATCCGTACCCGAGCACGCAATATCGTCAGTGGTTACTCGGTGGTTGTCGATGCCTATGACACAGAAACCCAGACCGCTATGGTCACAGTTCGCCAGGATGGTGAGCGTATCGCATCTGAAATTCAGCGGCATATCTCAAACTGACCATTGTGGTCAGTCGAAAATCCGTCGCAATTTTATCTGATGGCTGGTTTCAGCCAACAAGGAGGAGTTTGTGAAAATTCGTAAAATTATTGCATTACTGTTATTGCCAATGGTCTGCCTCTTAAACGTGCCTTTGGTTGCGTTTGCGGCCGAAGGCAGCGTTGACACCAAGATCGTTCACAAGCCGGCCAAAGCGTTCGTTTCCGGACAACGGATCGCCCTTGAAGCCGAAGTTAAGGATCCGACCGGTGCGGATGTGGTACGTGTCTATTTCAAATCGGTGCAGGCAACCGATTACCATTTTGTCGCTATGGCGAACGTCGGTGGTAACGATTACGCTGGAACTTTACCGGCCCCTGCCAAGGGTGCCGGAAGCATCGACTACCTGATTCTGGTCAAGAATGGAGCAAACCAGGTCGTTAAGTCGCAGACCTTTCGTGTTGATGTCAAGGATAGTGAAGGCGAGGCGGTTGTTGCCGATGACAAGGTTCAGGTTTATACCGAGTTGGCTGAAGCACCTCAGGAGATAGTCGGCTTTTCTGACAATATAGTGGTGGATGTTGTCGAATCTGCAGTTAAGTTTGGTTATGTGGCCGGTCTTTATCAGGGGATGGAAGTAAGTAGTGCCGTTGGCGCTGGTGCTGGGGCTACGAATGCGGGAACGGTTGCGGCGAGTACCTTTGCCATCAGTACCGCGACAATGATCGGAGCCGGTCTCGTTGCGGCCGGGGTTGGTGTTGCGGCTGCTGGCGGTGGCGGTGGCGGTGGTAGTAGCAGTAGCAGTAGCACAACCACCTCCAACCCCACTACTAGTGTTACTACTGTGGATATTGTCGGCGCATGGAACTATAGCGTAACATCGCCGAGTTGTCCTGGATTCCAGGAGAATGGGGTCGCAACTTGGACCTATAGCACTGGAGGATATGGCTTGAGTTATACCACAGCAAACTCCTTTGACGCCGTAGCCTGTCGGTACCTTGGCCCCGTTACTTGTAATGATCCTGGTCCGTACCCAGCTCCTCGTCCTATAAATGAAGCCGATTTTACTGCAGGCCTAAATAACTGGTCATGTGCTGGAATTACTTCCGGTTTTGTATACTCTGGTGCGAATTTTATCTCTTCAAACTCTATAAGAATAGATATCCTTGAGTCCGGAGCATACTTGTACAACGCGAGTTTTACTAGATAAGCAGAGTCTCACCCCCACCTGGAAAAGACAAAATGAAAGGTGGGGGTGCTAATTATTTTACTTTAGTCAAATCCTTTTTTTCGTGGCTGATAACTTCTTGAAAACAAATAAAATAATTTTTACATACTTTTCGATCATTTATTTTTCTTTTTGCGGAATATCTTATTGTCAAACAAATTTAAATCTAGTTGATAGTGTTTATCTAGCTCTTCAGCAAAGCGACACAGCTTTGAATCTTAAAGACTCCCTGATTACCACTAATCTTGAAGTCGCCACGGCAGACCATCAGTTCAGTCTAAAATTTGTCCCCTTGGCCAATTTCGGTGTTACCAGCGGTGACAGCAGCCAAATGCTTGGCTTTGAAGTCACCAAAAACTTTGAGGTTGGCACGAAAATGGCCTTAGGTCTTGCCGGCAACAGCATTGAAAACGATGATTTTGTTATCAACAACAGCCACAACGCCAGGGCTTATGCGCAACTTTCGCAACCGCTGTTCAGACGCTGGGGGCAGAAATACAATCGCCTTGGCCTGACCCGGGCCGAAATGCAGCGAAACAAACAGGCTTTTCTGGCCAATCGGACCCGCCAGGAAATTATTCAGGGTTCCATTCAGAAATATTACACTGCGGTAGTCGCCCGCCTGCAGAAGGCCCTCTCGGAAAAAGCCCTGTCTCGTTCTGCCCAGTATCTGGAGGTCGCCAAGTCGCGGCAATTGGTCGGTCTGGTCTCCAAAACTGACGTGTACCGTGCCGAACTGGCAAGTTTGAGTGCTGAATCGGCTGTTCTTGACCAGAGACGAAGCCTTGAAACGGCAGAAGATGCACTCAAAGAGAATCTTTCTTGGGATGCGGATTGGGACCTTGCCCTGAATGAAGACATCTCTCTACTGGCACCGGTCTTGCCGGAGGACTGGCGGGCGATTCTCCCCGAACAGCGATCCGATTGGCAGGCGCAACTTGTAGAGCTTGACCTTTCCGGCATTCTGTCTTTTCGTGCCGAACGTGATTTGCTTCCCGATCTTTTCCTGAATTTGCAGGTAGAACAAAAAGGTCAGGGTGAATCATACGACGAGGCAGGACAGCTGGACGAAACCAACTGGTCGGTGCAACTGCAGCTCAACTCGACGTTTGACAGCTTCAATGAACAAGCTGCTTTGACCAGAGAGAAGATGGCCGAATCGAAGCTGCGCAGAAATGCAAAAGCGCTGGAACGCCGTATTTTCAGGGAAGCCCGCCAGGCGTTTCAGGATCTGCTGTCGGCAGACCGACGACTGGAAATTAGTCGAAAAAGCCTCGAGCAGGCAGAAAAAGCCCTCGACCTGGCACTGATCCGGTATGAGCGGGGTCTTTCTGACAACGTCGAATTGCTGGACGCAGAAGAGGCCTTTGCTGCTGCCGAACTGAATATCATCCAGGATCGGGTCACCTACAACCTGAGTGCTGTGCGTGTTGCCTATGCCCTTGGTGTGTTGGATCTGGAGTGGCTGCAGTTATCCTTGCCCAATAACCAGTCACAGGTTACATTCTCTCGGTGACAACGGTCTGCTACCTAACCTGTGTTCTTGACTCTGTCAGCCGGTGTTCTCCGTCATCCCGACATATATCATTCGAATGTCTTGAAATAAAGAGGTTCCTTTTATGAACATACTCACTCTGTTTTCCTCCCGCAGGGGGTTTCTGATCGTAGGCAGCCTGGTTTTGTTGTGCCTGGTTGTACTGGGGGTCGGTTTTTCTCTCAAGCCAGTTGATGCCGATTCTTCAACCAGAATCAGCGCTGTTGTTGCAAGGGAGGACCTTTCCCTGCAGATTTTTGAAAGAGGCCTTATTGCTCCGGCAAAAGTCGAACCGATCAAGTCGCAGATATCGAGCAACCAGGCACTGCTGGTTTGGGCGGTTGAAGAGGGTTCAGCTGTTATAAAGGATCAGGTCATTGCTCGCTTCGACACCAAGCCTTTCAATGACAAGATGGAGCACGCCGAGCAGGAACTTGCAGATGTCCAGGCGACGCTGGCGGCCACCGAAAAGCTTATTTCCATGAAGAAAGTGACGTTGGCTGGGCGGGTGGAGGCGGCCAGACGTAAGCTCGAGATCGCCCGGATCAAAGAAGACGATCTGCTCAATGGTAGCGGACAGCTTATGCGACATGAGTTGGAGCAAGCGATCGTTCAGGCTCAACGAGTCCTCGTCGTAGCTCAAACCGAACTGGATGATATGGACCTATTGCTGGGGAAGGGTCATGTCAGCCGCCGTGAAAGGGACCGGGTAGCCAACGATCTACTGCTGGCTGAAGAAAAGGTCGCCATAGTCACTGCAGAAATGGACAATTTCACTCGTTACAAATGGCCGAGCCTGATGTATGAGGCAAAGCTGGCCGTTGATGCCGCTGGAGAAGAGCTTGAGCAGGAAAAGCTGACTTCCGAACTTGAATTACAGCGTGCTCAAGGTGAAATCGTCAAACTGAAGCGCGACCTGGAAAAGGCTGAATCACGCCTTGTTGACGCCCGTCGCGACGTTGTCGCCTGTGATGTCCGATCTCCAATCGATGGAATTCTTCTCTACAAAGAGCTCCCGCGAAATGATGGTAGAAGGAAGGTTCAGATCGGTGACGCTATCTGGTTCGGTCAGGTTTTTATGGAGATACCAGATACCTCGGAAATGGTTGTTGAAGTGAACGTCCGAGAAGTTGACGTGGCCAAACTGCACAAAGGTGTGATGGCAGAAGTCTGGCTGGACGCGATTCCGGACCGGATGTTCCAGGGTGAAGTAGAGTACATCGATGCCCTGGCCAAACAAGAGAATGCGGATCAAGAGGTTCGATCCTTTCGTACCAGAATCCTACTCAAAGAGACTACACCAGAGATGTACCCTGGGATGTCTGCCAGCACCCGTATCACTTATCAGGAATTGAAGGATGTTCTGGTTGTCCCGGTTGCTGCCGTGTCCTATAAAAACAGGGCTTCTTTTGTTCGTCTTCAAGAAAATAACGGCACTCGCGATATTCCGGTGCAGCTTGGCTCTGCCGGTGGCGATAAGACGGTTGTGCTGGACGGCGTCAAGGAGGGTGACCATGTGCTGCTCAACGGGAGCTGACACGGTGCCGACGGAAGTGATATTGGAGGCCCGGGAAGTCTTCCGGGATTTTAATGCCGGGACATCCACGGTAAGAGCTCTCGCTGCGACCTCTTTGCAAGTGCAGCGTGGTGAGTTTGTCGTGGTTCGCGGGCCATCCGGATCGGGCAAGTCGACCTTACTGTCTTTATTGAGCGGTATGGACCGCCCATCCGGCGGGACGGTTTGTTTCCAGGGAGAACCTTTGCACATGCTCACTGAAAAAAAGTTGGCCGGAGTCCGCAACCGGCACTTTGGCTTCATCTTCCAGTCCCCCCATGCTTTGTATGATCGGACTGTTGTGGAAAACGTTTCACTACCAGCGCGATACAGCGAAACTTTGCAGCCCAAGGACGTTGAAGAGAGAGCCCGCCAGCTTTTGGAGTATGTCGGCCTGAGTCCTCTGGCTGAACGTTTTCCGAACACACTCTCCGGAGGTGAACTGCAAAGGGTCGCTTTTGCCAGGGCACTGTTATGTGACCCTGAAGTGGTTTTTGCCGATGAACCGACCGGGAGTCTGGATGCTGAGAACTCTCGAAAGTTACTTGAGCTCTTGCAGGATCAGATCGCCATGCAGAGAACGGTGGTTATGGTCACGCATGATGAACAAGCAATGACTTATGGTTCCAGAATTATCAACCTGGACAAATTTGAACACGATGTTAAGGCTGTAGTTTATGCCGCTTTTAATGCTTAAACCATTTTTGCTCGATTTCAGAGATTCCCTCGAAGGTCTTCGCCGCCGACCGTTCCGTTTTTTACTTAGCGGTATGGGCATCGGTATTGGAGTCTCAGCACTAGTGGCTATGTTATCGATCGGCGAAGGTGCGAAGCAGAATGCGCTTAGCAAAATCGAATCACTCGGTGTTAACACCCTGCGGGTTGAAGCTGTCGAAACGCTTCAGACTCGCAAAGAGGCTAATCTTTCTAAGGGCCTTTCTTTGCAAGATTTAGAGCAAATAAAGCTGCTGGTTGGTTCCGAGGGAGATGTTGGTGGATACCTGAAAAAAGACGAGGCCAGGATCAGTTTCAAGGCATCCAGTTCGGCGACTTTGCTCGCAGTGACCCCCGAATGGACTGGGGCCGAAGGAGTCGCACTGGCAAGTGGTCGCCCGCTGTTTGCCGAAGACCTCAAAAGGCAGCAACAAATTTGTCTCCTGGGGGGGAGTCTGGCCAGAACAATTCGCGCCCAAGTTGGTAGTCTGGTACGGATAGATAACACCCTGTGCAGCGTTGTGGGGGTCTTTATTCCAAAAGGCCGGCTACTGACGGAAGGGACAGGACTCTCTGCCTTGGACTACGATAACCTTGCCGTTGTACCGTTTACGAATATTTCATCTACACGCGCAGGAAGGGATCGTCTGGACGGTATTGTCGTTGCGCTTTCAACAACAGAAGAAGCGGCAATTTTGAACACAGCAAGTCAGTTAAATGATCTTCTGAAGCAGAGACATCGCGGCGTCAAAGATTATTTGGTGGTTGCACCATTAAATTTACTCGTTGAAGTGAGGGAAACGCAAAGAACTTTTTCCGTGGTGATGGGCGTTATTGCCGGGTTGTCGTTACTCGTCGGCGGTATCGGTGTGATGAATGTCATGTTAGCCAATATTTCAGAGCAGACCCGCGAAATTGGGCTGCGAATGGCTGTTGGTGCAACGAAACAGAGAATTGTCAATCTTTATCTGTGGCAATCGGTGCAGTTAACCCTACTCAGCGGCTTATGGGGTGTCATCGGCGGGGTTTTTATCTCTCTGATCGTACAGTCTTACGCGGGCTGGCCGATCGCATTTTCTCTGGTTGGCCTGCTGATGGGCCCGTTCTCCGCAACCTTAACGGGAATAATATTTGGTTTGCACCCCGCAATGCGAGCATCATCAATCAGCCCGGCGTTGGCTCTGCGTGAGGCCTAAGCTGTCTGACAATAATTCCCCTGTTTCAAACGAGCTGAAATCTTTTCTCAAACTTCTGGCTTTTCGCTTTGGCCGCGCCTGTTGCCTTTGCTCTTTTTTTTACGCTTACATGCTACAGAAACTGGACAGCTGCCATTACGGCCTCCAGCAAATCTGGGGGATTTTTTAATGTATTAAAATCCATTCAAAAGGAAATCAATAGCGTCGAGAATCTCTCTGCGAGCATCGCCAAGAGACGTCACTTTATTGCGCAGGTCTTTAATTGGATAACCCGCCACCTCAGGTGTGGACATAGCAACAGCTTGTCCTTTGATGTCAAATCGCGGACAAAGTTTCCTGGCGACTTGTTGTGCAGAAAAAACCAGGATAAGAGGAACCACTAGACGAGTGGCCAGGCCGTCATGAAGGTCATGCTGAACGTCCAGCAGAAAGGGGATTGCACCCTTTGATTCGGGCTCTTGATTCTCGTAAACATCAAACTGAGCCATTAAAATCTCCTTTTACCGGAACCGAATACGCCATTCCTTTCGATGCGTTCATTGTAAGCTTCAAAAGCTTGCTTGTTCTCCACAAGCCACTGCTCTTCCATGCTGGTGCGCACCTTTGCCAAAACAGCCTCTTCAAAGGTTTGGGATAGATTAAGCCCCGCACTCTTGGCAATCCGTAGAAGGTCAGCATTTACGGTCAGATTGACCGGTTTCTTCGGAGCCTCTTTATCATAAACATTCTGTGTCTTCATTGTGCCCTCCTTATGCGCATAATCTATACGCATAAGATACCATCCGATTGGATTAAGTGCAAGCAATCAGATAGGGCCAGGAGGTGCGGGACATCTACGGGGAACAGGCATGTGTAAGGTGCAGGATCAGGTCTACACCTTCCACAAGAAATGCACACAGGCCTGTTGCATAGCAGGTGAAAACCTTAAGGTCGGCCTGCAGCGCAAGACAGGGTCTGGCACGAGAGCCAGACCCTGAGATCAACACATTCAGTTGATAACTGCCTGTGATGGGCAGATAAAGTCATGCCGCGTCCTGATCTGTCCAGGAATTATTTCTTGTGACAGTCCTTGCATGAAGTAGGCCCTGCCCCTTCATCTTTGTGGCAGTCTTTGCAGAGAGCATGGGCTTTATCCTTGTCCAGGCCAAACAAGCCGGGTGTGCCTTCGCCGTGGCAGGTTGCACAGGCGTAACTGCCTTGATGCATCGCGTGCGGGAAGGTGACGTTACCGTAGCTGGCTTCAAGCACGATAGTCTCGGGTGAAACCGCCTGTTGCGCTGAATCAACGGCTTTTTCAGCGGCCATAGTGGTTGCCACAGCGGCTTCAGTGGCGGCATCTTTGGTATCGGCCATCACCTGCTTGGTCCCTTCGGCAGCCTGGCTCGCCATCTCCTCGGTCTTATCCGCCGTAGCTGCCGCCATATCCTTGGTGTCCTGAACGGCATCTTTGATCGCAGGCTCCGCCTGATTCTCAACATCTTCAGCTTTTTCAGCGACCGATTCAGCCGATTCCTTTACTTCCCCGGCAGCATCTTTGACTGTCTCAGCCACATTCTCAGAGACCGTCTCATTAGCCTGTTGTTGACTCTTCGGTTCCTCGGACTGCCCACAGCCGAACAACACCAGGGTCAGCAAAACAAAACCCAATGACATCAATCTGATCATGGTTCACTCTCCTTTCGTTGGTTTTAGGGACACACCAGTTGTGTCGCGAATTTCAATTAGAGCTGAAGCCTTCCATCAGACAGTTTAATACATGAGAACAAATTCACCAGCGCAGAGGGGGTTATTAGTGAGTTGATAAACCATGGTGGGTCGGTGCAGGGGAGACTGAAGTCTTTTATCGTGACTATTCAAGTGCTATCAGAGGAGTCAGCACCAGGTCAAACAACCCTTCCCCTGCACCCCTAACAGGATAATGCTGGGTTACCAGCGGCTTAAAACCTTCGGCCGTAGCTCTGATGTGTATATGTGGACGGCGACTGCCGAAATCGGTCGCAGCATGGCTGGTAAAATAGTAAGTGCCGTTTTTAGCGCTGAAAAGAGTCGCCCACCATTCATCGCCGTAATGCCCTCCCGGTCCGGTCATCCAGAGTTCGATCATGGCCGCAGGAATAGGACTACAATCGACTGCTGACTTGACTGTTCCAAACAACAGGTAACCAGTACCGACGCTGTGACGGTAGGGGGCACCAGGTTTGTAGAATGGGCCCATTTCATCTTCTGCGGTCGGTTTGCATGCCAGTGGTTTTTCAGCTGCGGCTAAGGGTGTCAACCAAAGAGTGACGATGGAAAATAAAAGCACGAGGATTCTGAGAAATCGCTTGTCAGAGCAGGTCATCGGTCTTGGCCGCCATGATAAAGTCATTGGAATGCAACCCGGAGATCTTGTGAGTCCACCAGGTTACGGTTACCTTGCCCCACTCTGTCAATATGGCCGGATGATGATTTTCTGCTTCGGCAATGGCCCCGACCCGGTTGGTGAAATCCAGGGCCTGTGTAAAGTTTTTAAACCGGTAGACTTTTTGTAAATGATTGATGCCGTCCACATCCATGATCTGCCAGCCATCGAGTTGCGCCAAATAGTCCTCGCGCTCCTGCCGGGTTGCCATTGGGGCACCGGACCTGCAGACTTCACAGCTTTTGTCAGCTAAAGAACTCATCATTACTCCCAATGGTCGCCGCGCCGTCTTCGCAGTTCAATATCGAGTGATTCGACTCTGCCACGGTCGCTGATGAACGAACTGAGCAGCAAGCTGACCAGGCTGATGACCAGCGAACCAAACAAAGCTGACCCGAAGCCATCCACCATAAGACCGCCGATCACTCCCGAGGTCATCAGTAGCAACACAGCATTAATGACAAACGTGAACAGACCCAGGGTCAGGACATTGATCGGCAGGGTCAGGATAAACAGGATCGGCCGGAAAAACGCATTGAGAATTCCCAACACCATCGCCGCGAAGAACGCGGAGCCAAAACCGCTGACATGAATGCCGGGGAACAAATAGGCGGCTGTCATGATGGCAAAGGTCAGAATAAACCATCTGATCAAAAGACCTTTCATTCAATAATCTCCTCTTAACATCTTTAAAGTTGCTCTGTTATTTTATCGCATGGCAGGCATGACACAAGCGCACGCGTTATCAGGAGGCAAAAAAACAGCCACCCGGAAACGCGTTCCGGATGGCTGTTTTAATTGTGGCGGCCCCGTCGGGATTCGAACCCAAGACCTACCGCTTAGGAGGCGGTTGCTCTATCCATCTGAGCTACGGAGCCAGGAAAAAGTGCTGCGTGTTGAGTGCTGAGCGATGAGACAGCTAAAAATTAAGCAGGCTGTAAACCTTACCTTCCGGTAGACGTTTTCGACCTCCCAGAAAGTCCAACTCTGCCATAAATGCACACTCTATGACTTCGGCGCCAAGCTCCTCCACGAGTTTGACAACAGCTGAAACCGTACCCCCGGTCGCCAACAGATCGTCAGCGATAATCACCTTGTCGCCCTTTTCAAATGCATCTTCGTGAATCTCGAGCGTATCGGTTCCATATTCGAGATCATATACGATCTGACGTACTTTCGAGGGTAGTTTACCGGGCTTGCGAACCAGTGTGACACCCACACCAAGCTTGTATGCCAAAGCAGATCCCAGAACAAAACCACGCGCCTCGACACCGACGATCTGGTCGATTTTCTGACCGACATAGCGATGAGCAATCAGATCGATCATGCGATGAAAGCTGCGCGCATCGGAAAGCAGAGTCGTGATATCTTTAAAGATAATGCCCTTCTTGGGAAAGTCGGGGATGTCGCGGATAATTCTTTTCAGTTCTTCCATGCTCAATCCTCGTTGGTAGACGGGTCCCGTTCGGCAAGAAGGTTCCTTAGTTTCTCAAGGCTCTTTGCTTCAATCTGTCGGATACGTTCCCGGGTTACACCGAATTGACGACCAATGGTGTCAAGGGTTTGCGGGTCACGGTCATCCAGACCGAAACGTAAAGCAATAATCTCTTTCTCATTATCATTGAGGGTTGCCAGCAGCTCGGCGATGAGCTGGTATTTGTTGAGCCACTCGGCGAGTTCGAGGGGGTTGACGACGGTGGTGTCTTCAATCGTGTCGATCAGGCTGTAGTCGCTGTTTTCACCCATGGGGTGTTCTATGGAAAACGTCTTCTTGAGCAAAACCATGAGTCGGCGCACATAGGCAGGCTCGACCCCCATGGCCTCGGCGACTTCCTTGATCTGCGGCTCGCGATTGTAAACCCGGACCAGTTCACGGGTAATCTTAATCAGTTTATTGATATCGTCCGACACATGGACAGGCAAACGAATTGTGCGGCTCTGATTGACCAGGGCGCGCTCGATGGACTGTCGAATCCACCAGGTTGCGTAGGTCGAGAAGCGGCATTCCTTGCTGAGCTTGAAGCGTTCAACGGCCTTGATCAGGCCGAGATTGCCTTCTTCTATCAGATCGAGGAAAGGCAAACCACGATTCATGTAGCGCTTGGCAATTTTGACAACCAGCCTGAGGTTCGACTCGATCATACGATCGCGAGCGGCCATGTCGCCTTCGTCAATGCGACGGGCCAGCGCCCTCTCCTCTTCAGCTGTCAACAAGTTGGTTTTCTGAATATCTTTGAGATAGAGCTTGATTGCATCCATCGCAAAGTCTTCATAGTCTTCCGTTGACTCTTTCTCTTTCTCTTCGAGTTCAACAGCAGCCAGAGTTGCGGAATCAGGTTCTTCATCCGTCACAACAGGCGTTTTCTGCATTTCGTCTTCGAGCTCAACTTTTTCACTGTCCTGCAAGGCATCATTCATAACACGAACTCTCTTTGCACATGGGTTATGTACACATGGGTTATGTGGCTCTTGAGTGTGGCATGGCTATAGCGGACTTTGAAGTTATATCCGGTCGAAGTTATATCCGGTCAAAGAGTCTAAGTGAGCACTCCCTCTAAGGCAAGTACAAAATCGGATTGACAGCCGCCTTACCCTTACGAATTTCAAAATGAAGTCGCGCACTTTGTCCGTTTGGCGGCAGACCACTCAAAGCTATCTTTTCCCCCTGGCCGACAAAATCATCCATTTTCACAAGATTCTTTTGATTATAACCATAAATACTGAAAAAATTTTCAGAATGTTCAAGAATGACCAGATTGCCATAGCCGGGTATCGCGTTGCCACTATAGATCACCTTACCCGAAGCAGCAGCCGTAACGGCAGAACCTTCCTTAAGGTCTATTTCGATCCCTTTGAAAACCTTCTGGCCTTGCTTGCCGAACTTGTTCAGGACCTTGCCTTGAGCCGGCCAGACGAAAATGCCCTTAGCAGGCTTGCTCGTAGCGACTGGTGCAGTTGTGCTTTGGGTGGTTTTATCGGGAGAGGGCTTGATCTGGACCGGCTTGGTTCCGGACTCTGGCTTGAAGGTTATCGCAGTCTGGCGAGAAGAACTTGCTGTGGATTTTCTGTTCGTGGTGGAAGTACTCGGCACTGTGAGTTTTCGTGTGGCTCCGGGGATGAATATTCTTTGGCTTGCTTTAAGCTGCGTTGGGTCCTTGATGTGATTGATGCGGGCAAGTCGCTTCTCTTCGACCTTGTAAGTAAGCGCAATCCGATAAAGGGTCTGTCCCGGTTGAACAGTATGATAGATACCGGTCGGAGCGCAGGCGGCCAGTACCACACAGCACATCATCAGGATCAGACTATTTAAAGCTGTTTGAGACATCAGCACCTTAGGTTCCAGGGTTCTTTGGATATCAAGTTTACAGAAGCTTTAAGTGTCTTACATCAGAAAACATATTTCAACAGCAGGAAACCGCCAAGCAACAAAATCAGAAAAACAATACTGAGCAGATTGAAATAGCGATCGATAAAATCGCGGATTCCGGGACCAAAGCGCTGCAGCAGCCATGCAACCAGGAAAAAGCGTAAACTGCGGCTGATCAACGAAGCAATCATGAATATCGCCAGGTTGATTTGAAAGACGCCGGAGCCAATGGTAATCACCTTGTAGGGGATCGGTGTAAATCCGGCGGTAAAGACCACCCAGAAATCATAGGTCCCAAACAGGGACTGCACCCTGGCAAAGACCTGCGGCGTGAAGCCCGGAATGTAGTCAAAAAAGAAACTGTTAACCAGAGGCCAAGCGCCCCAACCTATACCATAGCCCAACAAGCCGCCAATCACTGAACCTGCCGAAGCCAGCAACGCAAATCGCCAGGCACGACTGGGCAAGGCAATACACAGAGCAATCAGCAAAACATCAGGAGGGATCGGAAACACAGAGGATTCGATCAGCGCGAGCAAAAAAAGAGCCGGACCGCCATAGGGGGTTTCAGCCCAATGCAACACCCAATCGTAGAGCTTGCGTATCATGCGCATGCCGATTATAACTCCTGTTTCCAGCCCTGGTTGCCGATCAGGGGGACAAAACGGCAGCCGAGCAATTTTTCTTCTTTATAGTCGCATTTTCCGACCCGGGTTATACGCATCAGAACCTGACTGTCCCGATCACCGACGGGTATGATCAGGCGACCTCCAACCGATAACTGGTCCAGGTACTCCTGCGGCACTTTGGGTGCCCCCGCCGTAACAATGATGCCGTCGAACGGGGCCATGGCCGGCCAGCCAACAGTGCCGTCGGCAAGACGGATATTCACCTTGCTGAAGCCGTTGCTGTCCAAAACCTTACGTGCTCGACGAGCAAGTGACGCTATGCGTTCAAGGGAGAAGACCCGTTCGGCGAGCAAGGCCAAAACCGCGGCCTGATATCCGGAGCCGGTTCCAACCTCCAGAACGGTTTCAGAGCCATCAAGCAGCAAGGCTTCACTCATAAGCGCAACCATGTAGGGTTGAGAGATGGTTTGTTTCTCACCGATCGGCAATGGCGCATCCTGATATGCTTTGCCGGCGAGCGCGTCTTCGACAAATTTATGGCGGGGAACTTTGAGCATTGCGCCGATGACACGCGGGTCTGTGACACCGCGGCCAATGATCTGCTCTTCAACCATTCTGCGGCGAGAGATCGTATAATCCTTCATGAATCAATCCCGGAATTACTGTCAGGCAGAGACTTTTCTTCCAGCTGCCATTGACGGAGCCTGTCCATAGCCGCATAGTTGGTCAAATCGAGATGCAGTGGGGTTACGGAGACATAGCCGTTGTGAACGGCATGAAAATCAGTGCCATCAAGGTTCTGAAAACTGAGTTCACCGGCGCCGATCCAGTAGTAGATGCGGCCTCTGGGGTCGCAGTTCTGCACCACGGCATCTTCATAAACTCGCTTGCCTTGCCGGGTTAAGCGTATCCCTAGGGGCTTCGAATCGGGAACGTTGACATTGATAAAGGTATCAGCAGGCAGACCGTGGTCCAGAACCGTTTCCGCCAGTTGCCTGGCAACAATGGCTGCATGTTTAAAATTATCGTAGCTGAATTTTTTCGAAGCCAGGGATATGGCCATGGCGGGAACCCCCATCAAGGTGGCCTCCATCGCGGCAGCGACGGTCCCCGAATAGGTCAGGTCATCGCCCATGTTGGCACCCTTATTAATACCAGACACCACCAGGGCCGGCTTTTCCTTGAGCAACCCGTAAACGCCAAGGCTGACAGCATCGGTCGGTGTTCCGCTGACCGCCCATTTATTCGCTTGAATCTCTTCAGCCCGCAGCGGGGAATGCAGAGTCAGAGCGTGTCCGACTGCGCTTCTCTCCCGATCAGGAGCAACGACGACAACCCTGCCCAAAGACTGCATTTCATCGGCAAGCGCCTGCAACCCTGCGGAATGAATTCCATCATCATTTGTAAGTAGAATCAGCACGAGTTATGTCTTGGGAGTAGGTTGACAATGAACTGTAGCGTCTCAAGGACTGGTTTCCAGACTCTTTTTGAGGCGCAGGAGATCCTGGCGGATTTCCTTAAGCAGTTTCGGATCGTAAGACCCTGACAGTGGCAGTGCCAGCTGATCTGAGGATGCATCAGGGGCCGGTTCACTGGTCTTAACAGCAGCAGGCGCTGCCTGAGTTTCAGGAGTCTCGGCAGCTTTAGTCGCATCAACAATTTTGGCCGCCTCAACAGTGTTGGCGGCTGGCTTTTCACGTAACTTCTTACGTGCACCTGCTATGGTAAAACCTTGATTGTAGAGAAGATCTTTAAGGTGCAGGATCAGATCAACATCCTGCTTGCGGTAGAGCCGCTGGTTACTGCGGCTCTTGTTTGGTCGGATGGCTTTAAACTCTGTCTCCCAGTAGCGGAGCACGTGAGTTTTGATACCGGTGAACTTGGCAACTTCACCGATTTTGTAATACAGCTTTTCGGGAATCTGAAAGTCCATGCGCCGAACTCCTGAAGATGGCGGAGCGGGCCAACTTTATTTACTCCGAGTCGTTGATAGCAGCTTTAAGTACCTGGCTCGGCTTGAAGGTCAGGATACGACGTGAAGAAATCTCAATCTCATCGCCAGTCTGTGGATTACGGCCGCGGCGAGTCGCTTTGTCTTTGACGACGAAATTTCCGAAACCGGCAATTTTGATTTTGTCACCGTCTTCAAGAGTGGTTTTCATAATATCAAAAACCATTTCGACGATCTCTGCGGATTCTTTTTTAGAGAAACCGGTCTTCAGATACACATTTTCGACAAGATCCGCCTTAGTCATATATATCCACCTCCTAATTTATATCTACCCGAATTTTCAGGTGTTTATATCACACCACGAACGCGCTAAGCAAATGATTTTTTTAACGAAGCTCAGCTTTTAGCTGCTTTTCCATCGCCTTGATCAGCTTTCCATGAAGATTCTGGATCAGTTCATCAGTGAGAGTGCGGTCCATGGCACGATAACAGGCACGGATCGCCATGCTTTTCTTGCCCTCAGGGACACCCTCGCCACAGTAGACATCAAACAGCTCAATGCTCTCCAGGTCTTTGAGTTTGACCCCATTCAGAACGCCGAATACCTGCTGGGCAGTGACCTCCCGATCCACCAGGAACGCCGAGTCTCTCTGCACATCCGGGAAGCGCGAAAGGGGTTTGAACTGAATGGTTGTGTCACCACATTCAAAGAGAGCTTCGACATCGATGTCACAGAGGATGGATGCAGGAGCAAGGTCAAAATTACGCACGACTTCAGGGTGGAGTTCACCCAGGGTTCCAAGCAAACGCTCACCCTGGTAAATTGCGCAGGATTTGCCGGGATGATAAAAGCTTTCATCATGCTCAGGCTGCCAGCACACATTCTTTACACCGAGGCTGACCAGAAGTTGTTCAACAACTCCCTTCATATCGAAAAAATCGGCCTGCTCGGAAGACTGTGCCCAACCCAGAGTTTCACGACGGCCACAGAGGAAGGCGACCAGACGCAGTTTTTCTTCTGATAGTTCGGAATCTTCAACAGGTTGAAAAACCGGTCGCAACTCGAAAAGCGCAAGATTCTCACTGCGATAGGCCAGATTCCGTGAAGCAGTTTCCAGCAGGCTCGGCACCAGAGTGGTTCTCATCACCCCCTGCTCTTCGGTCAGGGGATTAAGGATCTTGATGTTCTGGCGGCGCGCGTCATCTTCAGCCATCCTCAGTTTATTGAGGCAGCTCGCATTATAAAATGAGTAGTTGATGACTTCCGAATAGCCCTGCTGAATCATCAGGTCACGGACCTGCCGTTCGCTGCTCAAATGATCAGGGAGCTGTTGACAGGTCAGGCTGCTGGTCGGCATGGTTACAGGAATCTCGTCATAACCAATCAGACGCGCAACTTCTTCGATCAGGTCAATTTCGCGCTCCAGGTCAGGCCTGAAATTAGGGATTTCGACCTTGACCGCACCATCACTGCGGTCAACAACAATTTCACATTTGAGGCCGATGGCTTTGAGTTTATGACATATATCACCGGCATCAACCTCGAGACCGAGAACCTGACAGGTTTTTGATGCAGTAACCATCACACTGCGCCGCGACAAGGCAGCAGGATAGGCATCAACAACTCCCCTGGCAAGCTGGCCTGAGGCCAGCTCGGCAATCAAGGCCGCAGCACGGTCAAGAGCCAGAGGCACCATATCAACATCAGTGCCACGCTCAAAACGGTGCGAGGCATCGGTATGCAGGCCCAGGCGCTTGCTGGTACGACGGATGGTCACCGGATTGAAATAGGCGCTTTCAAGGAGGATATCGGTGGTCGCGGAGCTGACTTCAGAGTTGCCACCGCCCATAATGCCCGCCAGGGCAACCGGACCGCCACCATCACAGATCACCAGGTCTGAAGCCATCAAAGTGCGGACCTGGCCATCAAGTGTCGTGAACGGAGCTCCCTCTTCTGCTCGACGCACAACAATCCGGCGCTCACGCAGCAGATTGAAGTCGAAGGCATGCAGAGGTTGGCCCAGTTCCATCATAACGAAATTGGTGACATCAACAACATTGTTGATCGATCTTAGTCCGATGGCCTCAAGCCTGCGCACCAGCCACTCCGGAGACGGCCCGATTTTTACATTCTCGATCAGACGTGCGGCGTAGCGCGGGCATAGATTGGGATCTTCGAGAGTGACCGAGGTTTTTTCGGCGATGGACTGACCGCTCTCATGAAGAGCAGGTTCAGGCAGGCGCAACGGGTCGTCCACCATGGCAGAGACCTCGCGTGCAACGCCCAGGACACTCAGGCAGTCCGCTCGATTCGGGGTCAAACCAATCTCGTACATGACATCCTTGAGCTTAAGCTGTTCGAACACCGGCTGCCCCAAAATCAGGTCTGGTGGCAGGATCAGAATGCCATCGGCTTGTTCCGACAAACCCAGCTCGCTGGTTGAGCAGAGCATGCCGCATGACTCCTGACCACGGATTTTCGACTTTTTGATTTTGAAATCGCCGGGCAAAACCGTGCCGACCTGGGCCAGAGCAATCAGATCGCCTGTTTTGTGGTTTTTTGCACCACAAACAACCTGTTGCGTGGCGCTGCCCGTATCAACGGTGCAGACAGTCAGGCGATCCGCATCAGGGTGTGGTTGTACCTCTGCAAGACGGGCCACGATAACCGTATCCAAGCCTTCGCCCAGACGCTCCATGGCATCAACTTCAAGGCCGGTCATGGTCAAGCGATGGGAAAGCTCGTCAGCATCCAAATCGAAATCAACGTATTCCTTGAGCCAGTTCAAGGTGACTTTCATACTTAAAGTCCTTTGTTAAACAAAAAACTGTAAACAGTTAAAGTTTATGATGTTTGGGCAGTATCCAGTATCCAGTATCCAGTATCCAGTATCCAGTACCCAGTACCCAGTACCCAGTACCCAGTATCCAGTCCCAAGCCCCCGGTCCCCAGCCCCCAGCCCCCGATCCCAAGCCCGCCCTTAAAATTGCTTCAAAAAGCGCATGTCGTTCTCAAAGAAAAGCCGCAGGTCATTGACACCGTACTTGAGCATGGCAAGGCGCTCGATGCCCATACCGAAGGCAAAACCGCTGTAGAGCTCCGGATCATAATTAACCGACTTGAAGACTTCGGGATCGATCATGCCGCTCCCGAGGATCTCCAACCAGCCCGAGTTGCTGCAAACGCGGCAACCGCTACCGCCGCAGATAACACACTGGATATCGACTTCGGCACTAGGTTCAGTGAAAGGAAAAAAGGACGGGCGAAAACGAACGGCAATATTCTGACCGAAGAATTCATTGATAAAGGTCGTCAGAATGCCCTTCAGATCACCGAAGGTCACCTTGCGATCAACCAGGAAACCTTCAATCTGATGAAACATCGGACTATGCGTGAGGTCAGAATCACGACGATAGACGGTACCGGGAGCGACCACGCGGACAGGAGGCGCGTGATCCAGCATGGTGCGAATCTGAACCGGTGACGTATGGGTACGCAAAACAACGTCTTCCGAGATGTAGAAAGTATCCTGCATGTCACGAGCCGGGTGATCTTTCGGGATATTCAGAGCCTCGAAATTATAGAAATCCTTTTCGATCTCCGGGCCTTCCGCGACCCCGAAACCAAGCGCTGAAAAAATTCCGACGACTTCTTCAGTCACCCGGGTGATCGGGTGCTTGAATCCTGGCCTGTGCACGCGGCCAGGCAGGGACACATCAAGGCGTTCGCTGGCAAGTTTCTGCTGTATCAGCTCCTGGCGCAACGTCTCCTGCCTTACAGCAAAGGCCTCTTCCAGGCGGCTCTTCACTTCGTTGGCAAGGCTGCCGATCAAAGGTCGTTCTTCAGCAGACAGCTGCCCCATGCCCTTCATGACGGCAGTCATCTCACCTTTTTTCCCAAGGTAACGGGCACGGACCTGCTGCAACTCAACTTCGCCAACAGCTTCATTCGCTGCCTGCAAGGCGGCCTCTTCGATCTTGTTCAGTTTATCTTTCATGATATTCCAGACCAGAGAATACTACGACCTGACTGAAAGCCAGGTCGTAATTAAAAAAAAAGAGATGGGGTAAGCCCCATCTCTTTAGCGTTTGGCAGCTACTGAAGCTGGGCCTTGGCCTTCTCTACGATAGAGCCAAAGCCGGCGAGGTCAGTGACCGCGAGCTGGGCAAGGATTTTACGATCGATCCCGATCTCTGCCTGCTTCAAGCCATGAATCAGGCGGCTGTAAGAGAGGCCGTTGTCACGTGCCGCTGCGTTGATCCGGGCAATCCAGAGGGCCCTGAAATCACGTTTGCGAACACGGCGGTCACGGTATGCATAATTAAGTGCACGATCGACGGCTTCGGTTGCACTCCGAAACAATTTGCTGCGGGCGCCACGATAGCCTTTTGCAAGCTTTAATACCTTGTTGCGTCTACGTCTGGCTTTAAAGCCTCTTTTTACTCTTGCCATTGCTGTTCTCCTTGAAAGTCAGTAAAAGCGGTCATTGCCGCCACCCGGATCTGCAGGGGGAGATATTAAGCCCCACAGTTCACGAGTTGTGTGGAACTGTCGCCCCTTACAGGTAAGGGATCAGACAGCTGATATTCTTGGCATCGGCCTTGTCAACCAGGGTCGATTGACGCAGGTCACGCTTACGCTTGGTCGACTTCTTGGTCAGAATGTGACTGGTAAACGCCTTGTTGCGACGGATCTTGCCGGTTCCAGTCTTACGGAAGCGTTTGGCTGCTCCGCGATTGGTCTTGATCTTAGGCATTACATTTCTCCTTATATATTTTGATTCTGTAACGGACTTAAGCCGTTATCTTTATTTTTTGATCGGGCTGATCACCATGCTCATGAAGCGTCCGGACATGTTTGGCCGGCTTTCTACCTGACCGAGGTCGGCAACATCTGTCGCAACCCTTTCGAGGATGCGGCGGCCGAACTCCGGATGCGTCACCTCTCGGCCACGGAACATAATGGTCACTTTGACCTTGTTACCTTCGCCGAGAAAACGTATGGCATTTTTCAGTTTGAACTGATAGTCGTGCTCATCAGTTTTGGGCCGCAGCTTGACTTCCTTGATCTCAACCCTGACCTGTTTTTTCTTGGCTTCAGCGGCGCGTTTGCTTTGCTGATACTTATATTTGCCATAGTCCATAATCCGGCAAACAGGGGGCTTTGCGGTCGGCGAAACTTCAACCAGGTCAAGACCTTGCTCATCTGCAGCCTGCAGAGCAGAGTTAAGGTCCATAATTCCCAACTGATTGTTCTCATCATCAATGACGCGAACTTCACTGGAACGAATTGCCTGGTTGATATTTGTTGTGTCCTTGCTTATGACGCACCTCCTAATGAAACTGTCGACATTCTTTTTGGATGAATTGAACAAAATCCGCTGGCGACATAGGCTCCAGGTTTTCACCGGAACGATGACGAGCGGTTACGGTCCCTGCGGCCACTTCCTGGTCGCCGATGACCAACATATAGGGAACTTTTTCCATCTGGGCTTCACGGATCTTGAAACCCAGTTTTTCGTTGCGTAAATCAGCCTGTACGCGAACACCCTGTTCACGCAACTCAGCACAGACCTTATTGACATAATCGGCCTGGCTATCGGTTACGTTGAGAACCTTTACCTGAACCGGAGAAATCCAGAGAGGGAAGTTGCCAGCGTAATGCTCAATCAACACGCCAATAAAACGTTCAATGGCCCCCAGAATAACCCGGTGGACCATAACCGGCCGATGTTTCTCGCCGTCACTCCCGACATAACTTAGATCAAACCGCTCCGGGAGGGTGAAATCGCACTGGATTGTAGCACACTGCCACTTCCTGTCAAGAGCGTCCTTGAGCTTGATATCGATCTTCGGACCATAAAAAGCGCCGTCGCCCTCGTTAATCTCATAAGGCAGTCCGGTGTCGTCGAGAGCACTCTGCAAAGCATGGGTTGCACGCTCCCAGTCTTCGTCCGATCCGATAGCCTTTTCAGGCCGCGTCGATATTTCCAGTTCGTATTCGAAGCCAAAGATGCCCATGACATACTGAACAAAGCTCAAGACGTCTTTGATCTCACCGTCAAGCTGCTCCGGGGTACAGAGGATATGCGCGTCATCCTGAGTAAAGCCGCGCACACGCAGCAGCCCGTGCAGAACACCGCTCTTCTCGTGACGATGGACCGTCCCCAACTCGAAGTAGCGCAGAGGCAGGTCGCGATAGGAACGTCTTTTAGACCTGTAAATCAGCATGTGAGCGAGACAGTTCATCGGCTTGATGCCGTAACTCTGCTCGTCAACCTCGGTGAAATACATATTTTCGCGATAATTATCAAAATGCCCTGAGGTTTGCCAGAGCTCGGTACGCAGGATCTGCGGCCCCATGACGATATCGTAACCGCGCTTGAGATGCTCACGCTTCTCGAAGTCTTCCAGCAGGGTTCTTAACATGGCCCCCTTGGGGTGCCAGATCACCAGGCCTGCGCCGGCTTCATCACTAAAGGAGAAGAGATCGAGCTCGCGACCGAGCTTGCGGTGGTCACGCTTCTTGGCTTCCTCGATGCGATGCAGATGTTGCTTGAGTTCTTTCTTGTCTGTAAAAGCGGTCGCGTAGATGCGTTGCAGCATGGCGTTCTTCTCATCACCCCGCCAATAAGCACCGGCAACGCTGGTCAGCTTGAAGACTTTAAGCAAACCTGTTGTGGGGATGTGCGGTCCCCGGCAGAGGTCAACAAAAGTCCCCTGGCGATAAAGAGTCACTTCCTCCACGTCAAGGTCTTCGATCAACTCAACCTTATACGTCTCACCCATCTCGCGGAACAGGGCAATCGCTTCGGAGCTTTTCACAACCTGACGCTCGATCGGCAGGTCAGCCTTGGCCAACTCCTTCATCTTCTGCTCGATGGCGTCAAACTCTTCGGGACTGAAGGTGTGGGTATCGCTGTAGAAATCGTAATAGAAGCCGGACTCGATCGCCGGACCGATGGTAACCTGAACCTCATGACCGTAAAGCTCTTTAACCGCATGAGCCATCAAATGAGCGGTTGAATGACGATAGATCTCGAGGCCTTCGGGGGTATTCAGGGTGACCAGGCGCAAGGCAACGTCGCTATCGATAGGAGTCGTCACGTCGACCAGGGTGTCACCGAGAAAAGCCGCAACAGTCTGGCGGGCAAGGCCTTCACCGATCGAACGCGCTACGTCAAGCGGCGTAGTTCCGGCAGTGACTTCCTTAACGGTTCCGTCCGGCAATGTTACATTCAGAAGCGACATCTTGATTCCCTCTGGTCACTGATCACTCGTCACAGGTCACTCGTCACAGGTCACTCGTCACAGGTCACTCGTCACAGGTCATTGGTCTCTAACGAAAAGAGGCATCCATGGATGCCTCTGCCTGCCTTGAGCGGTTATGGTAGACGCGGGCGGGATTGAACCGCCGACCCCTACAGTGTCAGTGTAGTGCTCTCCCACTGAGCTACGCGTCTTCACTCAAAATGCTGCATACATTTAACAAAGGAGACTCGCCCTGTCAAGCACTTTTCAGCGTAATTTCCGGTGCTTGTTAAATATATCAGAGGTCCGCATGACCTCTGATCAATATTATTAAAAGCTTCATCAGGGTCAGTCACAGTCATGCCGAAAAATTAAAAGGAAAGAGGCTTGCGCATAAGTAGTTTACGCAAGCCTCATAATGGTGCAGGTAGTTGGGATTGAACCAACGACCCCTCGCGTGTGAGGCGAGTGCTCTCCCGCTGAGCTATACCTGCGGATTTTTGATTTTAGTGATGCTTGAAGCGGAGGATTTTTATAACAGCAACAGCAGAGCGAGTCAATGGGGAAGATAAAGCAGCTGTAAAGCTATAGGGCTGTAAAGCTATAACGTTTAAAACCTTAAAGCCCTACAGCCTTAAAGCTTACAGCTGTTTCTTATGAGTTGTTGATATTTATCGGGGACAGAGACCGTGCGCCGCTCTGCATCCAGGACCAGATGGCGGGTCTGGCCTTCGGCGACGAGAACTCCGTTCTGATTGGTCGCCTTGTATGAGAATTCCAGCAAGCGTCCCCGACCCTTCTCCAGGGTCGTGGCAATGGTGATGCGGTCTTCATAATAAGAGGGGGCGCGGTATTCAACCGTCGCACTGGCGACGATGACAAAAAGCCCATCCCTCTCCATATCACTGTAATAGCAACCCTGTTGACGCAGGAACTCGGAGCGGCCCTCTTCGAACCAGGTAAGGTAGTTGGCGTGATGCACAACACCCTGGGCGTCAGTTTCAGCGTAGCGCACGGTCAGGGTAAAATTGCGGGTCGGTGTCCTGTCAGGCATCTTTTATGGCTCTCTATGTCTTTTAAAAAGATTTTGCGCGCCATGCGATAACCGGCTTCGGTGACCATATGGCGCTGCAATACGGACTCTATATGGGTTTCACTCTTACCCTGCAGGGCAGCGGCGAAGTTAACCAGTGCATCGGCATCCCAGATGATACGAAATTCTGTGGAGTCGATGGCTGCGGAGGTATGATGATTGCCGACGATCTCGGCGACCGCGTCGACGAAAGACTCTTCCGCATCAAGGTTGGCAAGGATTTCTTCAGCTATGGGCGGCCCTTCTATCTCCTGATAATTCCCCGCACTGGATCCGTGTTTACGCTCGGCTTCGGGAATACCGATATCATGCAGGTAAGCAGCGGTCAGGGTCAGCACGGGATCTGCTTCGATATAGGACAAAAGCTCGCGGGCGTACAGAGAGACCTGCAGGGCATGCTCGATACGTCGTTGATCTTCGCCGAAATAATTTTCCATAGCAGTTCGGACGCTCTCCAGGAAAGCCGTCTCTTCCGTACTGATTTTGACAATCAGGTTGAACATAAGCATCCCTTCCCTATTCACTTACGTCAGGTCAAAAGAGTAGCGACCCGCCTTTGGAAAGTCCAGATGAAAAGAGCCGCCGGTTAGACTCGGCGGCTCGGTCACAGTTGTCAGTCCCTATCACTCATCACTCATCGCCCGGACCTCAGCACTATTTCCTGTCCCCACGGATGCCGATACACACCGTCTCAAAAGGAATAGCGCGACCGCTGTTGGCAAGAGCCTGTCTGGCCATCATGACCAGGCCGTTACAGCAGGGAACCTCCATATGCACCACGGTCAGGCTCTTGATGTTGCTCTGCGTGATCATCGCGGTGAGTTTGTCGACATAGGGAGACGTATCATCAAGCTTCGGGCAGGCAATCGCCAGCGCCTTGCCCTTGAGCAGGTCTTCCTGGAAATCGGCGTAGGCAAATGGGGCGCAGTCGGCAGCCAGAACGACATCGGCACCCTGGAAAAAGGGAGCCGTCGGCGGCACCAGATGCAGTTGAACCGGCCATTGGGCCAGCCGTGAAGGCCGCGAAGCGGGAACGCCGCCCTTTTCTGCCGGGGGGTTGTCAACGTCAGGGGTCTTGTCGAAGTTCATGATGCGGGCCGAGGGACAGCCGCCACCCGCTGGTGCAGCGAAGCTCTTGACTGCGGCAGAAGGACAGCCGCCAAACGGCGCGGCGGGAGTTGCGGGATGATGGGAAACCGGCTCACGACCGATCTCTTTCAGACGCTCATTGACAGCCGCCTCATCGAACTCGTCTGCCTCACGCTCTTCAATCGAGATCGCATCCATAGGGCAGTCGCCCAGGCAGGCACCGAGCCCGTCACAGAGGTTATCGGCAATCAGGCGGGCCTTACCGTCAATAATCTGAATGGCACCTTCGGCACATGCGGGCACACACTCGCCGCAGCCGTTGCATTTCTCTTCATCTATTTTGACCATTTTACGAATCATCTGAAAGTCTCCTGGCAAAGCATTGTTCGTTGGTAAATTTCGTTCGTGTAGAAGATAGCATAGCGACTGCCTGGCAAGCCGACCTTGACTAGGGTCAAAGGGTCAGAAAAAATAATGCCAGAGCAGATCGAGCCTGCCGCGCATGATCAGGTGTTTTCCGGAAAAGCGCATAATGTCTCGGACCTTTTCACGGTGACCCGGCTTGTAGCAATGCACGGTGCAGTGCTTGCAAATCGGCTTTTGCGGCAGCGGGCAGCGCAGACGACGTTCAAAGGCATACAGGAGGAATTCACGGCACTCCTTACAGACAGGATACTTGTGCAGCGGCAAGGATTGCAACTCGGGCTCGTCAGTGGCCACAACAGCGCGATCGGCACTATGGCGGTGGGCACAAAAAACCGCGGTAAACTGCAAAAGGACCTTGAGATCCTTGACCTCTTTGCGCTTTAAGGACTGTGAACGGCTTTCAGGTAGACTTGTCATTGTTGGTTCTTGGTTCGAGGTACGGGGTTCGAGGTTCGAGGTTCGAGGTTCGAGGTTCGAGGTTCGAGGTTCGGCAGAGTCGTTGGCGCAGGGTGCACTGAGAGAACATTTTTTTCAGGACAAGCCCAAGCGAAAGGCAGGATAGCAAAGCTAAGAGATAAAGCCTTGACCAAGGTCAAGAATCCGAGGCTGGCTGCCAGGGTCTAAAGATTTTGGCGGTTCTAAAGATTTTGCCAGCTTCCAGCCCCTGGCCCCCGATAACAGCCCCTGGCAGACTGTCGGACTATACGGGCCGAAGCGAAAATTTGGATGTTTGAGAACAGATTTTAGCTCATTTGCAGGTTCATAGCCGTAGCTATGGACCAATAAGGAGCTGAAATATGGGCCAAACAGCCGAATTTGCAGCCGGCTCATGAATAGTCCGACAGTCTGCTAGGCTTCCTTGCATTTTTCCGCCAATTCTTCGAGACGTTCAAAATCAAGGATCTCGACACGTTTGCCGGAGACACTGATCAGGTCGTCTTCAGAGAGCTTGCGCAAGGTCCGTGAAAGAGTTTCGCTGACGGTGCCAAGGTTGGACGCGAGTTGGCTCTTGGCAATGGGCAACTCGACAGGTGAATTCACACCTTTGGAAAGAGTCATAAGATAACGTGCCAGGCGGGAAGGAACATCCTTGAAGGTCAGATCTTCGATCTGGTTGGCGAACTGTCTCAGGAACCTTGAGAGACCGGCAATCATATTGATGGAGATTCTGCCGTTATTCATTAACAGGTCCAAAAAACCTTGTTTGGGGAGGAACAGTAATTTTGAAGCCTGCAGAGGTTCGGCATAGGCCGGGTACAAGCCATCACCGAAGATAGCCGCCTCAGCGAAAGTGCCACCCGGATGGATAACGTGAAGGATCCGTTCTTTCCCTTCAGGAGAGAGCTTATAGACTTTCACTTTGCCCTCGAGGACGACAAAAAAACCAACCGCCTCTTCGCCGTCGGAGAAAAGCAATTCACCCCGGCACGACTCACGGATACGAGCAATCCCCATCAACGCATCCATATCAACATCTGAAAGACCTGCAAAAAAAGGACTGTTTTTAAGAATGTGTCGATAACTCATGTCTTTCCTTTGGCTTAGAAATCAAGTTTGATTGGCCATTCTAGCCGCATTGGCCGCTGCAGCCAAGCCTTAATCTAAAGCATAAACGAGAACAAAAGTTGAGAACAAAAGTTGAGAACAAAATCAAAACAGGATAATAATGGTATTATTTGACCGTTACGAACAAACTTTACAGGGAGAAGAAATATGAAACTTATCTTATTCACAGCCCTTTCATTGCTGGCACTCTTGACCCAACCTGCACAGACACTCGCATTGGACGATCACCTGGCTTTCTCAGGATTAACTGCGACACAGGCGATTTATGATGTCAGCAGCAGCGACGAGAAGAAGCTGCAGTTCATTCTCAAGGTCATTCGAGATACTTACGATGGCGCCACTCAACAAGGAGTCGAACAAAACTACATCGTCAGCATGCGTGGCCCAACGGTGAAAATGCTTGTCCGCGAGCGCCAAGGCGACGAGAAGTTGCAAAAAGAAACCGTCGCATTGCTTAATCAGCTCAACCAACGTGGCATTCGGATGGAGGTCTGTGGCTATGCTCTCAAGCTGTTTGGTGTTGAGCCGGAGGATTTGTACAAAGAGGTTCATGCCGTCGGCAACAGCCTGAACTCACTGATTGGCTATCAAACCAGAGGATATGCCTTGGTGCAAATGAATTAATTTTCGTCGGGAAACGGTCCTTTCCCGCAATCTCTGCGTCAATCGGCGGATTTGATTGTGCGGCGAGCTACACAACTGGGGACACATCAGTCAACCGAGGGACACAATTAGTGGGCAGGCGCAACAAACACTTGGCTGGCAAATGGTCGTGCATCTTGCCGAGGCAATTAACGGACAGAAGCCAATCCATTGATTTCTAACAGGATTATCGAACAGAGCCTCTTCCGCAGGACAATTTTAGTATGCTTTCAACGCATTGGCACAAAACATGATGTAATTGAAAGCGGCCCAAACATCAGCAGAGGGCCTGCTCGTTAACAGATGACGCAATGCCAGGAACCTGAATAAGACATGATTTTAAAGCAACTCAATACAGTTTTGAGAGGAACAACCCTGAGCGGCAAGATGACGCGTGCCGTGATCTGCCTGACGGCAGTGATCCTCCTGCTGACTTTTCTGGTGGTTTACCATGTGGTCAAACGCGAAATGCAGCGCATCATTTCGGTGCAGCAGTTTGACATGGTCACTTCCCTGGCCGAAGAGATCGACGACAAGATTGGTTACGCCCGGGACCATCTGGTGCTTATGGCCAGCCAAGTGACACCGGCAACCATGGCCACGCAGGAAGATTCCAACAAATACCTTGATCACCAGCGCGACGACATGATCATTTTCGACAAGGGCCTCTATCTGCTCTCGCCTGAGTTGAGCCTGCTGGCCGGCAATCATGAGGCCTTGTTCGCCTGTAACGGGGTCGAGCCAATCAGTGCAGCGCTGATGGATGTCCTGAAAACCGGAAAACCCCTGGTTTCGAAGCCTGTCCTGCTGTGTGAAGACGCAGCGAATCCGGTCATCCTGTTTGCGGCGCCAATCGTTGATCACAGTGCTCGCGTCTCGGGCCTGGTGGTGGGAGTCGCCTCACTCTTGAACGAAGACTTCCTGGGCGGTCTGAGAAAAGTCAAGTTCGGTGAAGAAGGCTATGTCTATCTCTATAATCAGGAGCGTTTGATGATCCTGCACCCTGATCGCACCAGGGTCCTCAAACAGGATGTTCCCCCCGGTGTTAACCAGATGTTTGACCGTGCCCTTGAGGGTTTCGAAGGAAGCGGCGAAACTGTGAATTCCAGAGGTTTGCACGCGCTAAGTTCTTTCAAGAGGCTCAATAGCACCGACTGGATTCTCGCCGCCAACCTCCCCGTGGACGAAGCCTATGCTCCGGTCGATCAGGCTCTCGTTGCCTTCCTGCCGATCTTTGTCGGCATGCTGCTTCTCGCCGGTTTCGTAACCCTGGCATTGATGCGCCGTCTGACGTCGCCTCTCGCCTTGTTGTCGCAAAGATTCGCAGATTATCATCACGACGTATCGATGGACCCGATCCATCTCGAAACCGGCGATGAGCTTGAAGTCCTGGCTGGCACCTACAACAAGATGCTGAACCGCATCAGCGAGCAACAGGATCAGTTGAAAGAAGAAATTCGCTTCCTCGAGGTCCTGCTCGAAGTGATGCCGAATCCCGTCTATTACAAGGATATCAGAGGCAGATACCTGGGATGCAACAAGGCTTTCGAAGGACAGCTTGGTATCGCTAAAAAGGACTTGATCGGCAAGACCGTGTTCAACATCACTCCTGAGCATCTCGCCCCTGGCTATCACCAGTCCGATCTGGAGCTGCTTGCCCGAGGCCCCGGGCAAACACTCTCTTACGAAAGTCAGGTCTTGTGGGGCGATGGAGAGCTGCACGATGCGATCTTCTACAAGGCGACCTACAGCGACTCGCACGGCAAGTTATTAGGTTTGATCGGCACCATCCTCGACATCACGCAACTCAGACAATCCTATCGGCAGCTCCAGGACCAGCGTCAACTGCTGCGCAATATTGTCGACTATATCCCACATGCCATCTTCTGGAAGGACCGGCAACTTGTCTACCAGGGCTGCAATACTCGCTTCGCAGCTTTGGCCGGTGTCAGTCATGCTGAAGAGATCTGTGGCAAGACCGACTTCGACCTGGCGTGGAAACCTGAGGAGGCCCAGTTCTTCCGTGACTGTGATCGCGATGTGATGGATTCCGGCAAAGCACAGCTGAATATTGAGGAATCTCAGCAACAGGCTGATGACAAACAAGCCATGCTGCTGACCAGCAAGGTTCCGCTGCACGATCCGGCAGGCGAGGTCAATGGACTGCTCGGGATTTTTCTAGATATCACGGATAGAAAATGTATCGAAGAGGATCTGCGGAACAAGAACGCCGAACTCGAACGATTCATTTACACCGTTTCGCACGATCTCAAAAGTCCGGTGGTCACCATCAAGGCCTTTCTCGGACTCCTCGAAGCTAATCTCGACCAGGCTGATCCCGAATTGATCAAACAGGACATTCAATACATTCACAACGCCGCCGACAAGTTGGGCCGGCAGATTGATGAATTGCTCGAGATGTCGCGCATCGGTCGCGTCAATTTCACACCGGAATACGTCTCGTTCCATGAGGTGGTCGATGAAGCTATGAGTTATGTCGCCGGAGCCGTCAGTGAGAAGGCGGTCAAGGTCACGATAGCTGAAGGGTCCACCGGCTTTTTCTCAGACCGTACGCGGCTGGTGGAGATCTGGCAGAACCTTTTGGAGAATGCTGTAAAATATATGGGCACTCAGCCTTCACCCAGGATCGAAGTTGGCTTCGAAACCACCAGCCAAGGGCTCCGCTTTCTGGTTTGCGACAACGGCATGGGCATCCCACCGTGCTATCAGGACAAGATCTTCAATCTGTTCGAGAAGCTCGACCCGCAGAGTGAGGGGACCGGGCTCGGGTTGGCCATGGTCAAGCGGATCGTCGAGCATTACGGAGGGACGATTCATGTCGAATCGCAGGGCACGGGTCGGGGCTGCTGTTTTCGCTTCACCCTGCCCCACGCCATGAACGACGATCAGCCGGATGTGCCGCGCATTGCGAAGTCCGAATGAAAGCCCTTCAAAAGCACCGGCAAGACTGCGTTAAAACCAACAGAAAAGCGATTTTCAGATGACCAGGAGGCTGACAGAAGCTAAGCAGTGTTCGGAAACTCCGAATGCACACAGTGAAGCCGTTTATTCGGAAACGTCCAACACCTCAGAATCAACAGCGTGCTTTTCCATTTTTCGGTAAAGGGTCTTGCGATCGATACCGAGCAAACGGGCGGCTTTCGACTTGTTGCCACCCGCCCGGCGCAGAGCGTCACAAAGGATTTCTTCCTCGTCGTCTCCGGCAGTTGACAGTTTTAAGGCAACCGGGACTTCACGGCCGCGGAGATTGGCCGGCAAATGCTCAAGCAGCACGATACTGCTCCGGCAGCGAATGAAGGCATGTTCAAGGGCATGCTGTAACTCCCGGACGTTGCCCGGCCAGTCATATTCCATAAACCTGTCCAAAACTTCATCATCAATGGTTTCCACCTGACGCTTCAATTCCTTGTTGAAGCGCTGGCGAAAATGCTCAATCAGCATCGGGATGTCTTCACGGCGCTCACGCAACGGCGGCAATTCGACCAGGACTACGTTCAACCGGTAGTAGAGATCTTCGCGGAACTCGCCTTTGTGAACCATCTCAAGGAGATCCTTGTTGGTGGCGGCAATCACCCGCACATCGATATTGATCGGCGTCTCATCGCCCACTTTCTCGATCTGTTTTTCCTGGAGGACCCGCAGCATGCGCTGCTGCATGCGGGGCGAGATATCGCCGATCTCGTCGAGGAGAATCGTTCCGCCGTTCGCTTTGTAGAAACGCCCTACGCGATTATGGACCGCACCGGTAAAGGCGCCGCGCACGTGACCAAACAATTCGCTCTCCAGGAGAGTATCGGGAATCGCAGCACAGTTGACCTTGACAAAGGGTCCGTTTTGTCGGGGACCCATATCATGCAGGGCATCGGCGACCAGTTCCTTGCCGGTACCGGATTCACCGGTGATCAGCACCGTGGAAGGCACATCAGCCAGGTCCTCGATCAGATCGTAGACCTTCTGCATGACCCGGCTTTTGCCGATCAGGCGCTGGAACTCCCGGCGTTCGTGCAGGTTGCGTTCAAGTTCCGCAACCCGCGTCTCGTCATGAATTACCAGAACGGCGCCGGCAAACTGTCCACCGGCCAGCATCAGCGGCGAGGTGTTCAAGCTGACGACCCGGCTTCTTTGTTCTCCGATGACGATCTCGTGGCGTGCCGCACTCGCGCTTTTCTGCTCCTGCAGAGTTTTCTGCACCAGACTCTGGATGACCGGGCTGGCCATGCCCGGGAGGTCTCTGGACAGAACACCGACCGTCGGACCGGCAAGGCCGAGCAGCTGTTCTGCAGCGGCATTGCAGGCCGTGACGATACCTTTCGGGTCGAGGGAAATCAAACCTTCCCGGACACTGAGAAAAATTCCTTCGAGATGGGATTGGAAGGTCGCATTCTCATCCTGCAGTTGTTTGAATTTCAATGCCTTGGCGGTCGCGTGCAGTAGGTCATGCTTGGTCACCGGTTTGCCCAGGTAATCGAAGGCCCCAAGGCGAATGGCTTCCACCGCAGTGTCCATATTCGGGTAACCAGTCACCATGATCACCGGGATGTCCAGGCCTTTGTCCTTCAATGTCCGCAACAGATCGATCCCGGTTTGCCTGCCAAGCAGAATGTCCGAGATCACGACATCACAATGCATGCGATGCAGGATATCGAGAGCACTATCGACATCCTCTGCTGTTTCGACGTGATAACCGGCGTTGACGAGAAAAGCTTGAAAAGTAGCGCGCAGGTTTTTTTCATCATCGACAACAAGAATTCTATTCGGCATCTGAGTCCCTTTGTTCTATGAAAGTGGGCAAATCGATGGAAATGATCGTGTGACTCTGCTCGATGCTGCTGATAAGAATGCGGCCGCCCAGGTCTTTGATGATGCCATGCGAAATACTCATGCCGAGACCGGTCCCCTTGTCGTGCGGCTTGGTGGTGAAAAAGGGATCGCAGACCCGAGGCAGCAAGTGGGCCGGGATGCCGGTACCGTAGTCGGTAACCATCATGCGCACCCGGGTCTCGTCGCCAATGCAAACTTTCTGCAGATTGATAACGATCCGCTTGTCGGCATGAGTCGAAGCATATTTCTGGTTCAAGGCATAGCGGGCATTGCTGATCAGGTTCAGAATGACCTGCTGCAGCTTCTGCCGCTGCCCGGCAACCTCGGGCAAATCCGGCTCGATCTCGAGATCGACCCTGATGTGGTCGCGCCGCAGCTGGGAATCGGTCAAAAACAGCGTCGCTTCGAGAACCTGCGGCAGCGCGACGGCGGTCAGCTGCCGGCTGCTTGGCTCGCAGGCGAAGGAGAGCAGGTTGCGAACGATCATGGCGATCCGCTGGCCTTCCTCGATAATCTTCTCGGCAAATTGCCGCCCTTCCCCTTCGGCATGCCGGTCGGTCAGCAATTGTGCGAAATTGATGATGCCGTTAATCGGGTTGTTGATCTCGTGGGCGACCCCGGCCGCCAGTTCGCCGATCGAAGCGAGTTGGCCACTGCGCACGATCTCGGCGCGCAGCTGTACCTTCTCGGAGATGTCGGTGGCCATGATGATCACGTTGATCACCTCGTTCGCGGCGTTCTTCAGGGGAAAGGCCTTGACCCCCCAGAGGGTATTATCTTGTTTTCGCTCGACGATCTGCTCCTCGGTTGCGCCGGATTCGATGGCCCGCAGAGCCGGGCAGTCCGCACAGATTTCATCGTGGCCATGCATTACCTCGTAGCAATAGTGACCGGTCACAAACTCCACACCCGGCAATGCGGCGTTGCGGGCGCCGCTGTTGGCCCAGACCAGCCGCATGTCCCGATCAATCAGAACCAGCGCGTCCGGGATCCCTTCGAGCAGGGTCTGAAACTGCTCCGACAGTTGCCGGTATTCTGCTTCCTTATGGCGGAGTTCCGCTTCGGCTTCACGGCGGCGAGAGATGTTATGCCACTCGCGCAGTGTCCGTTCAATGACATGCGCCATATCAAACAGCGAGGTTTCTGTCTTGACGACATAATCGATGGCCCCGGTCTTCATGGCACTGACCGCCGCTTGCTCGTTGCCATGACTGGTCATGATCACGATGGGGAAATCCCCCTTCTGCACCAGCAGAGAGGTCCCCTGACCGTCCGGTAACTGCATGTCGACCAGGGCGACACAGGGTGGCTGCTCTGCGATGGCCTGGCGGGCAGCGGCGAGGTTGTAGGCGATGCGGACCTGGCAGGAGAGTTCGCCGGCCATCAGGCTGCGACGGATCAATTCGGCATGCGCTTTATTGTCCTCGACCAGCAGGATATCAATGGGATTTCGTCCGCTCATACCAGTCATTCTATCAATTATCCCTGCCGTTGCAGTAAACGAAAGTTTATGAAAAGCCTGTTCATGTTTTACGACCTTGATCTGCGTTTTGCGGCCCCGATCACAGCTTCTGGCACTCATCACAGCTTCTGGCACTCATCACGGTTTATGGCCCCGCCGGCTCGGCCTCGACAGGATACGGCCCGGGGGTGGGTCATCGACTCCAGCAACGGATTCCTGAGCTACCGGGAAGAGTAAGCTGATAATACATCCGCAGCCCGGACCCGTCGATTCTGCCCGGACCATACCGCCATGCAGTTCCATGATCCGCTGGACCAGTGCCAGACCGATTCCGTGTCCCCTGCCGGCATGTTGGCCTCGTTCGAAAAGGTCGAAGACCTTTTCCAGACTTTCGGCAAGAATCCCCACGCCATTGTCCTTGATGGAGACGATGATCTGGCCGGACGGGGTCCGCTCCCAGCCAATGGCGATCTCCAGTTGGACGTCATGACGCCTGAACTTCACGGCGTTTTCGATCAAGTTCTGCATGACCTGTCGCAAACGCAGGGCATCACCGACAACGACCGGCAAGTCGGGTGCAACCGTCACCCGCACCTTCTTATCACGGATCAGGCCATCCAGCAACTGCAACACTTCGCTGACGATCATATTCAGAGCGATCGGCTTGAAGGTTCCCGCAGCCTTACCCAGCTTCGACAGTTGCAGAAGATCATTCAGCAGTTCTTGCATCCGCACTGCCGCCAGGCGGATATTTTTGACATCTTCGGCTGCGGCGGCTGCATTGCCGGAGGCATGATCGTCGACCAGCAGTTCAAGGAATGTCAGGATGGTCACCAGAGGATTGCGCAGATCATGTGACACCACATAGGTAAAACGTTCAAGTTCCTGGTTTTTCTCCTGCAGCCTGGCCAGCAGCGTATCTCTTTCATTTTCGTCGAGTTTGCGGTCGGTAATATCGGTAGAAATTGTGCCGACACCCAGTCCTTCGAGGCTTTCGCTGAACAGCGGAAACTTGACGGTCAGATAGGTATGCAGAGACCCGTCCCGGTGTTCAAGGACTTGCTCGAAGTTGACGATGGCGCCTGCCTTCAGAAGAGCCATGTCATCGCGCCAATCTTCGGCGGCCTGTTCTTCCGATTTGCCCGCAAAGATCGAATCGCCTGTCTGCAAACCGCCGGTCTTGAGGGCCTGGAATTGCTGGTTGGCGATCACCACCCGGCCCTCAAGGTCATAGATGCAGATCAGCGCCGGTGCGTAGTCAAGGATCGTCTGCAGTCGGGCTTCACTCCTCTGCAGTGCCAGCTCCGCATTCTTCCGGTCACTGATATCGAAAAAATTGCCGATCAGCCGGATCACCCGGCCTTTTGAAATCTGCGGTTGCCCGACCACTCTGACCCATATTTTGTCCCTGTTTAAAGTGGTCATCGGCACTTCGAGATCGAAGGCCTCGTGATTTCGAATCGCCTTGAAGAAGGCGTCCTTGAGCTTGTCACGATAGCCGGGATCGATGCATCTGAGCGTATCCTTGATCGTGTGATGCCGCGGTTTCGTAGGCAGGCCATGGATCCTGAACACCTCCGATGTGCCAAACAGGCGATCTTTTCCGACATCGTACTCCCAACAGCCGAAACGGCTGATCTGCTGGGCCTGGTCAAACAGCCAGTCCGAATGTCTTAAATCATGCAGTTTGTCCTGCCAGCGCTCCTGATCGAGCATGATGCTTCCCAGCAGCATCGTCACCAGGGGGAAGAGAACCAGAAAGGGGAAGGCCGTTATGTTGATGAAATCACCGCGCACCGGCTGCGGCAACAACAAAACTCCGCTGAGTGCGACCAGATGAACCAGCAGGCTGAAGAGATAGATCTCACCGCTGGTCGGCGGCCAGCCGTGTCGTTTGAACCAGCTGCGGGCGAGCAGGCCGCCGCTGCCGGCGATCAGGAGAGTCGCCAGACCGGTGGCTATCCCCTGTCCACCCATGCTGATCCTGAAAAGACCGCACATGACCATGGCGATCCCTCCGCCACAGCCACCGCCGAACAGCGCCGCCAGACTGACCATGATGGTCCGGCCATCCACCACCACCCCTTGTGTGACCGGCACAGCTGTGAGCATGGCCACGATTGCCGTCGCACCAAACGCCAGACCGACAAGGCCATTGCGGATACTGTTCGCCACCGGCCACCAGCGGGTCAGCAGATGGTAGACGAGGCCCAGCGAAAGTAACAGACTTAAATTTTGGACGATCTCGATCATTGCCGTGAGTTTTCATCGACCTATCCCGCCGAAAGACATGCCTGAATTGTCAGACAGGTTCGGCAGAAAAGGCCGCCCTTTTACATTTCAATCCCGCACTCCACGAGCAGGCCGGCGACCTCGTCGGCAGTCATCAGTTCGATGACTGCGGCTTCATCGAGTTTCGGCTGTCCGAGGGGCGAACCGGTTTTCGCCGCCAGGCGGTAAGCCTGGGTCCGGACCAGGGCCTGCAACTTGCGGGTCTTCATCTCCAGATCGTATTTCTCGATCCCCGCACGCAAAGCCATCTTCAGCTCGAAATCATCCCAGGGCTTGACCAGGAAACGATAGATCTCGCCGTGATTGACGGCGCGGATCGCCGCCTCGACCGAGGCATAACCGGTCAGCAGCATCTTGACAACTTCAGGTTGTCGCAGACTGATCTTGGCGAGCAGTTCCGAGCCGAACATGTTCGGCATGCGTTCATCGGAGATGATCACCTTGAATGGCCGTCGTCGGACCAGGTCGAGAGCCTCTTCACCGCTGGTCGTGGTGACGATCTCGTAATTTTCGTCCATCAGGGCGCGCTGCAGGGACTTGAGGATCTGCTCCTCATCATCGACGATCAGGATGCGATTCGACAGGCATGTTTCCATTCTCCACCTTCCTTTCCAGGTTTCTTCATTATAGGTAACTGCGCTTCCTTGTCTTCAGTTATGTCCGGAAACGGCCTTTTCCGCAATCTCTGCGTCAATCTGCGGATTTACAGTTGGCTCATTTCATTGATTAGAATGCATTGCAGGCGTGGGGCAGCCATCCGTAGCGGTCCGCAGATTCCAGACCGCCCTCGGTCACATGCGGCAACTGCGCGAAAAACAGCTCGACCAGATCGGGGTCGAGGATCTTCTGCTTCATCTCGGTCATGATCGCGGCGGTCTTTTTGACCGAATAACCCTTGCGATAAGGCCGATCTGTGCTCAAAGCATCATAGACATCGGCGACGGCGACTATCCGCGCTTCGAGAGGGATCTGTTCTCCCTGCAAGCCATGCGGATAGCCGCCACCGCTGAAATATTCATGGTGGTGCAGGATGACATTGACGACCTGCTGCGACAATCCGGCTTCGGTAACCACCGACGCGCCCCATTCCGGGTGCATGCGGATGACCCGAAAATCCTCCTCGGTGAGTTGGTCCGGGGAGTTCAGAATATGTTCCGGAACGCCGACCTTGCCGCAATCATGGAGCCAGCTCCCCCACTTGATTGCTTTTCTCATAACGGGATCGAGCCACAGAGCGTCAGCGATCAACAGAGCATACTCGGCCACGCGTTTGCAGTGCCCACGGGTATAGGGATCCTTCAGTTCGATCATGCGGGCCATTGACAAAAAGATCGATTCCTCGCCGATCTTCAAGGTGTTAACGAGTTTATGATGCATCATACTGTCCTCTATGGCACTTAATAGTGCGTCATTATTCCAGGGCTTGGCGATGAAACGGAATATGCCACCGCGATTGATCGCATCAACAGCTGTTCCCAGATCGGCGTGAGCCGTCATCAGGACCCGTTCCGTAGCGGGTGAAACCACTTTGACCCTGGACAGGAAATCGACTCCCGACATCCCCGGCATGAGGTTGTCGGAGATGACGATCGCGATCTCCTCACGGGTAATCTGCTCGAGACCTTCTGCAGCGCTGGTCGAGACCAGGATACGGTAGCCGGTGTCCTCCAGGACTCTCTGCATAGCCTTGAGGATGCTCGGTTCATCATCGACGATCAGGATTGTATATTCAGACATGGTTGATTCCTTTCACTATCAGCAGAATCCACTGCCGGGTCGTCGGCCGGAGATAACAGGCTTCGACTTCGTACAATCTGTCCTGCGCTGTCAGTTCTCCAGAGAAGCGGCCGCAGTCGCGAAGGTCTTGTTTTACTTTGATACGGTCTTCGACGCTGAACAGGTCGTCCCAGGCGACTCCGATCACCGGCCTCTGCATGACCGACTCTCCCGCCTGGTTGCAGAACACGATCTGATCCTGCATGTCGACGCCGATGATACCGATCGGCAGTGCATTGAGAATATCGGCGGCCCGACTGAACGCCCGATCCTTGACCAGCAGTCGTGTGGCGATCTCCTGGCTCACGTTGAAAAGCTCGGTGTTCTCATCTTCGAGCTGCTGTATAGTCGCCTGCAACTGGTCGACAGCATTCAGGTTGCGGAACTGTTCGAACCCCTCCCGGATACTCGATTTCAATTCGTTCTCGTCCCAGGGCTTCGGCAGGAAACGGAAAATCTTGCCCTCGTTGATCGAAGAGACGACCGCCGGGGCATCGGCGAACCCGGAAAGGACAATACGAACTGTCTCGGGCCAGCGGGCACAGACATTGCGCAGAAACTCGACACCGTTCATGCCGGGCATCCGGTAATCCGAGACAACCAGCTGAACCGGCATCTCATTGGCCAAAATGTCGAGGGCTTCCGGACCGGACTGCGCCGTCAGAATCTCGTAGTTCTCGTCAATGAAGGATCGGTGCAGTGCACGCAGCACATTGCGTTCATCGTCAACGAAGAGGATCTTTGCGGCTGTCTGCATATCAGTCTCCCTTGCCTGCCACAGGCAGGCGGACAGACATCGTCGTCCCCCGTCCAGGACGACTGTCAATCAGTATTTCCCCGCGATGTTCTTTGACGATGTCGTAGGAAATGCTCAGGCCGAGTCCGGTTCCCTGTCCAACGTCCTTGGTGGTAAAGAAGGGATCGAAGATCCGCTGCTGCAGTTCTTCCGGAATGCCCTGACCGTTATCGGTGATCGACACAAAGACATCCGCGCCTTCCTGCCAGGTTCTGACGAGGATTTGGCCTTCACGCTCAATGGCATGGGCGGCATTCACCAGCAGGTTCATGAAGACCTGATTCAACTGGTGCGCATGGCAGATGATCGGTGGAAGCTGGGCATAATCGCGTTGCAGTTCAGCCTTGTATTTGATCTCGTTCCAGACGATATTGACCGCGCTCTCCAGAATTTCATTCAGATCGGCGGGGGCTTCGCTCTCCTGATTGAAATGCGAAAAACCCTTGAGATCGCCGACAAT
This sequence comes from Deltaproteobacteria bacterium, assembly GCA_024636215.1. The sequence continues at coordinate 10,911 of JAGXHL010000039.1, read as the reverse complement.
CCGCTTTACCCGCTCTGCACCTTCGATGGTTTCGGCGACCAGATCGTCGAGATCATCGAGGATTCGATCGATCCTGGCGATCCGACGCTGCTCCTGAAGTTGTTGCCGTTGCGCGGTATCCGTTTGCTCCTGGAGCAGTTGCTCCTGCTGATCGATGTAATTCTTCAGCTTCGCGAGATATTTATCGAGTGTGCTCAGGTTGCTCAGGATAAAGCCCATCGGGTTGTTGATTTCATGGGCGACCCCGGCCGCCAGTTGCCCGATAGTGGCCATTTTCTCCTGGTGCAGGATTTTGGCCTGGGTACTCTGCAACTGGTTGTAGGCTTCTTCCAGCTCGTTACTCTTCCTGGCGAGGCCCTGGTTGGATTCTTCCAGTCGCAGGTTCAACTGGTGAATTTCGGTGAAATCGTGGCCGGTCAGCACCAGACCCGGTCCGATGCTGGTTCCTGCGATCTGATAGATCTGCATGGAGAACCACCGTCCGGTCACCTCTTCATGGATCAGCAGATTCGGACCGGAGGCTTCTGCGTAGCCAATCCGGCAGTGGGCGAAGACATCTGCAACCGGCGAGCCGATCAAGTCCCGGTAGGTCATACCGCTTAATTCACAGACAGCCCGGTTGGCCCGCCGGATCCGGCCGGAGTCATCGACCAGAAGGACCAGGTCCTTGAGCCGATCCATGGTCAGTTCCCACTCCTCCTTGCCCTGTGCGACCTGGCGGAACATTGACTGCAACTGCTGGTGCTGAAGTTCGAGTTCCTGCTGCTTCTGACGCAGTTTCTGCTCCATCTCCCGTCGCAACAGGTTGTTCCGCCATTCCCGCAGGATCCGGTTCACCGTTTTCGGCAGTTCGCGCAAGGTCTCTTCCGATTTAACGATATAATCAACGGCTCCTGCCTTCATGGTGTTGACGGCCACTCTTTCGTCGCCCTGCCCGGTCAGCAGCATGACCGGATGGGGAGCGCTCGCAGGATCTTCCGACAAGAGCTCCACTCCCTTGCCGTCGGGAAGGGAGAAGTCGGTGATCACCAGGTCAAAAGATTTCTGGCTGAGTAATGCGCGGGCCTCGGCGAGGGTGTGGACAAAACTGAGGGAGAGCTTTTGTTGAGCTTTTGAGAAGATCAGTTCGATCAGTCGGGCATGGGCGTGATCGTCCTCGACGACCAGCACCTGTGGCTCAGGCGTGGTGAGGCTTTCCGTCAAATCCTGTTCTCTGGCCATTACTTCGTACACGGTTTCTGGTTCCTTGCCGCCGGGATTGAGAAGCCTTCCAGACAAGTCATCCTGGCGAGAAAAAAATCGCAATGCAGGTAATCGCTAGCACAGAACTGCATGATGAGATCGATGTTCTGTTTTTCGATCTTGAGGCAATAGCAATCCGCCAGCGGGAATTTCAGAAAGGGGCAGGCATCATACTTCCAGTTGATTTCGCATGCGTCCATTGGGTTAATCCTTTGCTGAAATGTAAGTTGCTGTCAGCTTTTGCTTCAAAAGCCATACCAGTCCATCGCGATTGTCTGAAAGAAGTAAAATAAACCCTGTCGATGCCGAGACAAACCCTCTCCTACGAGAAGTTTCATCAGTTAAGTAACCGAAGTCAGGAAGTTATCAGGAAATCGTCGAAGAACAGAGGGGCAGACCACTTTGAATTGCCCGGTCCGCCAGGCACGGGTCGTGGCCTGCGCAATGTGTAGCAGTCAGCTGAATGTCCCACCACTGGTGTCCACAACAATGTGGCATAAGCGGTTCAGACAGCTCATGACAGGTGCAAGTGTGATGGGGGATGGAGTGAAGCAGGATGTGATTGAGAGGATGTGATGAAGAAGATGTGATGAAAAAGATGTGATGATGCAGGTTGGCACAATCAGGCGGTTAACGTCACCAGTGGCAGGCTGGAACTTTCCCGGTCAAAATTTAAGAGATCCTGGGGGATGGCAGCGAAAATCGACCGGGCGACAGACTAACAATTTTTCATATCGTCATATCAAAAGCTGATCACATTATCAAAACTGCCGGGTAGAAGGCTCTCTGCATCTTTGAACAGTTCGTTATGGATAGTGTGAAGCCGGCTGATATGTTGCTGATCATCCGAGGCAAGAGTATGGAAAAGAAACTTGAACCGGTCCTGCTCGAACGAACGCCTCTGCTGAGCATGCAGATCGTGGATCCATGTCGCGAGGCTGACGGCGAGCCCGAGCGCTGCAATGGGGTCGTATGACATTGAAAAGGCCTTGTTCAGACAATGCTCTGCCTTTTTTGCCAGTTCGAAAGCCTGGTCACAGTCGAACCGTTTCTCGTTCATCCTGAGCTTGCGTGCAGCGCTGTACAGCAATTCGACTTGTGCAACATGCTGTCGTTCTTCTTCGGCCAGCAACTGCCAGGTCGACTGCAAGCGATCGTCTGAGGTCTCCTGCTGTGAGAAATGCTCGTAAATAAGGGTCATGCATTTCTCGATTTCTGCACAGGCTTTAAGATAACGGTAAAAAGTCGGTCTGTAATAGTTCATCGGGTTTCCTCTGAATCCGGCGTTATGATCTGAATAAAGGCAGCAGACTTCGTGGCTTGTCATAAGATATGTACAAGATTAATGCCAGGATGGGACGGCGCCAACCACACTTGGATTCCCCTGGTGAGAGGTCTCAATTTCCCGAGCAATTTCAAGTTTTTGGCGATTTACTAAAATTCAGAAGGGATTAGTCGTTAAGGCAAAGGAATTTGCTGAGACGAGCTGTTGTGTGCGGAGTGCCACAACCTTGGCCCCCACAGATGTGTGGCTATGGGGATGTGTGGCTATGGGGATGTGTGGCTATGCGCTAGCAGGCTGTAGGACTATTCATGAGCCGGCTGCAAATCTGGCTGTTTGGCCCATATTTCAGCTCCTTTTTGGTCCATAGCTACGGCTATGAACCTGCAAATGAGCTAAAATCTGTTCTCGAACATCCAAATTTTCGCTTCGGCCCGTATATTCAGACAGTCTGCTAGTGATTTTTCTCGGTCAGGTAATACGTCATCTTCTGAATGGCTGCCAGGAAATCCTGATAGCCGACCGGCTTGCTGATGTAGGCGCGCGCGCCCAGGCTCATGGCAAGATCATAGTCGCTCTCGGCAGAAGAGGTTGAAAAGATCACGACCGGTTTCTTCGCTGTCAGCCCCTGCTCATTCAGGGTTTTCAACACCTCCAGACCGTTCACCTTCGGCAGGCGCTGGTCGAGGATGATCAGGTCGTACTCCAGCGCTGGTTCCTGGCTGTCCCGGAGAGGATAGAGGATGTGCCTTAAAGCCTGTTCACCATCTGCAAGGCAGTGTATGGTGGTTTGCAGGGGGACACGCTCGAAACAGCGCTTGATCAGTTCCGTGTGGGACGCATCGTCTTCGACCAGAAGAATGTGATAGTTATAATCTGTCATGTCGTTATACAGTATACATAATAGTTTTAAAATAATGGCAAGAACATTTCTACACGCTCCAATAAAACAATCCTCTGTGGATCTGTTGTTTTTGTCAAATAAACTTTTTTGCTAATGCACTTTGCTCCAGTTGGTATCAGGGCGCTAAAGGGCAAAATAATTTACAGGGATAAAGGGGATCCAGGTGACACACCATTATCAATGAATCGGCATTTTATCCCTTTCATCCCCTTCATCCCTGTTAAATGGTTAAAGGATAACCAGATAAACTTTCTATACCAACGTCAGGACGAATTATGAGCATGGACAAACAACCGCCTCGGAACGATCGGAGCGATGATTTGACCCAGAAAATCGTGAGACCGCCTTCATTCAGCGCAGAGGAGGTCTTTAATAATCTTTCCATGGCGGTCATTGCTTTGAATACCGAGGCGGAGGTGATCTACTGGAATGACGCTGCCCAGACACTTTTCGGCTGGTCTTTCGAAGAGGTCCAAGGTCAGTTCCTGCCCATTGTTCCCGAAGCAGAGCGGGCTGAATTCCGAGATTTTTATGCCGAAGAACTGAATGGCGGCGTGCGTCTGGCGCTCAAATGCCGCAGAAAAAATAAAAAGGGCCAGTTAATCGATGTCGTGTTATCGACCTCCCCGATGCGAGACCCGGCCGGACACATTTATGGTTCGATCGGGTTTTTTGTCGACGATTCAGAAAAAGCCCTGCTTGAAGAGGACCTTGAAAATACCTACCATCTGCTAAAGACAGTTTTTTCCAGCATGGACCAGGCGGTCTTCGTTATTCAGCCGGAAGATCGTACGATCATGCTGGCCAACACAGCCGTAGCAAAGATCTTTGGCTATCTACCGGAGGAATTAATCGGCCAGAACACCAGCATTCTGCATAAAGACCAGACTGCTTACGAAACCTGGGGGTCGCAAAGCGGGGAGGCGTTGCACCTCGAGGGGAAGTACTATTTTGAAACGCAGATGCGTCGCAAGGACGGCGAGCTGTTCTGGGCCGAAATCACGGTCAACCCGATCAATCTCGAAACCGGCTGGTTGACAGGAGTCCTCAGCGTGGTCCGTGACATTTCCGCACGCAAGCAGGCCGAAACCTCATTGCGGGAACGGGAAGCGACCCTGCAGGCGATCTTCGATACTTCGCAATCAGGCATCATCATGGTCGATTTGCACGGCAGAATCACCCTCGCCAACCAGCGGATGGCCGAAATGTTCGGCTGCTCACTGGAAGGACTGACAGGTTCTTCCTATAGCAGCCATCTTCATCTTGATGAGAAACCGATCGGCACTGATTTGATGCACAAGCTGGTTGCGGGCGAGCTTAATAAGGTTTCGGTTGAACGCTGCTATGTTCGTGCTGACGGCAGTTCCTTCTGGGGCTATCTGACCGGAAAACGGCTTGAAACTGCCGATGGCCGGTTCCAGTCGTTGATCGGAGTGATCAGCGATATCAGCGATATCAAGCAGAAGGAGCTGCAACTCGGCGAGCAGCGCAACCTGCTGCGCAGCTTCATCGACCACATTCCCATGGGCGTCTTCTGGAAAGACCTCAATTCGCACTACCGCGGATGTAACAAACAGTTTGCCCTGATTGCCGGGGTCGCCACTCCGGATGAGATCATCGGCAAAACCGACTTTGACCTTCCCTGGACACCGGCTGAATCGGAATATCTCAGAGAATGTGATCACAATGTCATGAGCAATCATCAGGCTCTGTTCGATTTCGAGAAGACCCTGCACCTGGGGGACGGCAGACAGGCCAGCTTCCTGATCAGCAAGGTACCGCTCTATGACGCGACCGGCGAGGCGTCCGGCATTCTGGGGATTTACGCGGACATCACTGACCGGATACGCATGGAGCATGAACTGCGTGACAAGAACCTCGAACTCGAACGTTTCCTCTACACAGTTTCACATGACCTTAAAAGCCCCCTGGTGACCCTGAAGACCTTCCTGGGCATGTTCGAGCAGAACCTGGACCAGGGGGATACGGATCAGATCAAAGAGGATTTGCACTTCATGCACAATGCCGCCGACAAGATGGGTCGACTTCTGCGCGACCTGCTCGAAATGTCCCGGGTTGGTCGCGTTGTCGCCCCTTCTGAGCGTTTCAGCTTCCGGGAAGGTGTGGAAGAGGCTCTGGATACCTTGGCCGGGGACATCAGCGACACCCAGGTCGAAATTGCCTTTCAAGAAGCACCGATCATGCTCGAAGGCGATCGCCTGCGCCTGGTCCAGATCTGGGAGAATCTGCTCGGCAACGCGATCAAATACATGGGAGAGCAGACTGCGCCCAGAATTGATATCGTTAGCCAGCTTCGCGATAAAGAGATGGTCTTCTCTGTGTGCGACAACGGCATAGGCATCGCGCCACGTTTTCACGACAAGATCTTCAGCCTTTTCGAAAAGCTCGATCCGCAGAGCGAAGGGACGGGGCTCGGTCTCGCTCTGGCCAAACGCGTCGTCGAATTGTATGAGGGCAGGATCTGGGTCGAAGCAAACCCTTGCGGAGCAGGATCGTGCTTTAACTTTACCCTGCCGAAGGCTCTTGTTGCTGCCGGACCGGCGACTGAAGATCAAGCTTAAGGTTGCGCTTGATTGTTTGTTGAGACAGCCTCAGTCAGGCTTCTCCCAGCTCAGTGGTTCCGGCAAAGTTCCAATCCGCTGCGCGGCACACAGGTCATCCAGGAATCGTGTTGGGCTCCCATTTGCCTGCCGGCTGTTTGAAGATGCCACAGTTTGAAGATGCCACAACAGGCGCCCCGCAAGAACGCCACATTTCTGTCCCATACCCCACCTGGGCACTTCATTACCAAAACACACTGTCAGCAAAGTATCCCCATAAGCGACTGTAATCGCGAGTTTTTTGTGCGCATGTAAACAGGGTATCGAAACTGGCATGGTCCGTGGATTAAAATCTTTGAAAGGCGCAACGAACATTCAGTTTAACAAGGAAAGACCAATGAAATACTCTACGGAGAGACAATTGTCAGAAATACCCGCATTAGGATTACATGCCAAGGAGGAAGTTATGCCGCGTACCCTTTCAATTCTGCTTGTCGAAGATGATGCTGCGCATGTTGCCCTGATCAAGCGAGGTATCAAAAAGTTTGACAGTGCGATCAACCTGTTGCCTGTCTCAACACTGGCTCATGCCCGACGTTATCTGAAACAGTTGACGCCTGATATTGCTATCGTCGACCTGAGACTTCCGGACGGCTGTGGGACTGAACTTCTCGAAGAGTATCCTGCTCTGCCGATTATCATCCTGACCGGGCTTGATAGCGAAGAGGCTGCGATGCGTTCTATGCAGGCCGGCGCTACAGCACATATCGTAAAAACGGAAAAAACCTTTAAGGACCTGCCGCAGATTGTTCTCAAGGCACATCAGGCATGGCTGGCCAAAAAAGAGCGCCCCTACACCCTGACCAGAACCGGGCTGGGAACCCCCACCCCGATGTTTGCAACGACCCCGTAAGGGCAATTCATGAATTGCCCCTACCAAAAATCACGATGATCCCATGGATGTGATTCGGCATGGCCACGAAAAGATCCGCCTTGACGTCCAGGTACCTTTGTGACGTCCGGGAACCTGTGCGTCAACGCATGCCTTGCTCTTTTATCATGTTTTCGTGCTATGGCTCTGTTTCTTGACCAGGAGCCCAAACAGTGGGGAGATCATATAACCCGCTGCTGTGACAAAGACGATGAGGAGAGGCACGGTATACTGATCACGATGGACGCCTAAGGCCAAAAGGAAGAGAAACACACCAAGGACAAGCACCCGTACGACTTTGGGAATTTTAGGTTGTATGGAGCGACCAAAGTGAGCATAAGGCACGCGGGAGACCATCAACAGAGCGGTGACTGCAATGATTATCCCACTGGTCACATCGCTGGCAATTAATACACAAGTGCTGCCCACCATCAGCGCAGCGGCCGGTGACGGCAGCCCTGAAAAGGTGGTCACCCCGCCCAGAATGCCCTGCTTTCTCTTCTCAACGACAAAGCGAATCAGGCGATAGACCGTCGCGGCAACGTACAGACATGCCAGGACTATTCCAACCCACCGGTGCGAAAACGATGCCGCGGCGATCAGCCCCGTGGTGAGTCCAAAACTCGTGCCGTCGGCCACATCGTCGAACAATTCTCCCTTAGGGGTAGAGCCCCAACGTTCTGCGGCTCGACCGTCGAAGAGATCGAGAAATTGTCCAAGAAACACCAGTCCAAAGGCATAGGCCAAGGGATGGCCGGCGAGCACCACCCAGCAACCAGCAAGCCCGCACAGCAGATTCATGATGCTCAGAACGTTTGCATACCAGTAATTAGGAACGAGCTTGAAGGCCATAGAACAAAAAGAAAGTCCCATGCAAATCGCCAAAAGCGGCTGAATAGTGCGACCCAAAAACGGCAGCGGCCCATAAATCCAAACCAGGCCGACGACAATCAGGAGCACGACCACAAGAAATGTCTTGGCTTTACCAAACAGGTTGGCAGCCTTGAGCTTTGTGAAACGTCTGGAGATCTGACCGGTGACATCGAAGGCCAGGAACAGAAAGACCAGCAAAGGGTCCAACCACCCTCGCCATGCCAGGTAAATCAGCATGGGAGAGTACATCAGTTTATCGGAGAAGGGATCAATTGACTCGCCCTCCTCTGTGTTCAGATCGCACTTGCGGGCAATATCACCATCGGTTATATCGGTGATCATCCAGAAGGTGAAGAAGAGAAAACAAAGCCGCGGGTAGCCCATGTGCAGCAAGACCACCGAGATCACTCCCATGGGATATCGAGCCCGGCTGATGGCGTTGGGATGCAGCCAGGAGTGGCTGCGAACCCATGCGATCTGTTGAGGGGTGCGCAGCAACCAAATTACAGCAAAACGCTCCACGCCGAGCATCAACAGAACAGGAAGCGCGATCTCAATCAGGATTGAACTATAGGGAGTCATAGATTCTCGAGCCAATCGTTAAGGTTTGGTTGTTATGTCTAGCAGGCTGTCGGACTATCCATGAGCCGGCTGCAAATTCGGCTGTTTGGCCCATATTTCAGCTCCTCTTTGGTCCATAGCTACGGCTATGAACCTGCAAATGAGCTAAAATCTGTTCTCAAACATCCAAATTTTCGTTTCGGCCCGTATAGTCCGACAGACTGCTAGGCTCTTTTCAAACCCATACTAGCCAATTTGTGCTTCGACTTCAAACAATGAAGCCTCCGGGACTGAGATTGTGAACATTTAAACTTGATTGATCGCAATTCTAATTCCGTTCCCCACCAAGACGACCAAGTTGAACCAGCGCGTTGGCGATCTCGGCTTCGCTGAGGATGCCACGCAGACCGAGTAGCTTAAGCAGTCGGGCTGCACGCTGGCGAACCTTGTTGGCCCTGGTCACCGGGTTGTATGCCACGCGCGGACCAGGCAGCATTGCGACGAGAAAAGTTGCTTCGGCCGGGGTCAGCAGTGAAACCGGCTTATCGAAATGGTAGCGGGCGCCATGCCCGACGCTATAAACCAGAGGTCCAAGCTCGACCAGATTCATGTAGAGCTCCAGAATCCGATCCTTGGTCAGTTCACTCTCGAGACGCTGCGCTAACAGCATTTCCCGCAGTTTGCGGCGAATTGATTTATCCCGGGACAGAAACAGGTTCTTGGCCAGCTGCTGGGTAATGGTCGAAGCGCCCAGGACCATACGCTTATGCTTCAGATCATACTTAATCGCTTCCTTCAATGCAGTCACATCAATGCCGCCGTGATCGTAGAAGTTGGCATCTTCAGCGACAATCACCGCCCATCTCAGCGTATCCGGGATGTTGCCAAGTGAAGTCCAGTGCGGGTTTTTGGGCCCGACCATAAAGGGGTGCATCATCCCATCCCAATCAGGAACCTCGATGGTCAGGGTGGTATTGGGGCTTTTGAGTGGCGTGATATCAGGTAGATCGTAGAAAACCCAAGTAGCCAGAGCAACGGTAACCAGAATCAGCCCGGCGAGCAGTTTAAGCGCGTATTTCAGAAGCCATCCCATCCGTTTCACCTCTACCCGAACCTTCTGAATATCAGCGTTATCCGTGTTTTTTGTAAAAGGGGAAAATGGAACAAATCAACGTACTCCACGATATTACTTCATCAAATTGTCAAGGCGGAACTGCGATTCTAAAAAAGGCAAGCGCGTGCCTTTGAAGACACCCCACATAAACCAGGACGAAGACGGCGAATATTTATGTTTCCGGATCCAAAAGCATATCCCTGGCAGCATTAATTTTTCTGGCCAGAAAAGCCGAGCCTCCGCTATCAGGATGAACCCCTTTTATGAGTCGTCTCCATGCCTGGTGGATTTCTTCCTGCGAAGCATCTGGCTCAAGACCGAGTATCTGATAGGCTTCCTGCCTGGTCATAGTGTCAAAACCTGATGGATCATTCTGGTGACTGGAAGCATCGGAATCAGCGCGATCGCGCCAATCGGGATAGGTTCGATCCAGAAAGGATTCAAGCAGTGAGAGACTGTCCGGGTCGGAACGAAAATCAAGGTGGAGCGACATGAGCTCCTCTTTGCTCAGTGACGACAGCTGAACACCTTGCAATCGACCTGTCAATATAGTGCCATCCATGTCCCCGGTATCGTGATCCAGTTCCATCTCAAGGTGTGCCGATCGGACCGTCGATTTTTGTCCCTCAGCAGAGCTGATTGGTCGTTGTGAACGATTTCGCCGCCACCATGAAACTCCAATGAAAATCAGCGGAATCCCAAAGACCCCACGTCGTAACAGAGTCAGCACCCCCCCTGCCACGACGACAAGTACCGGCCCGGCAGACGACAAAACAGCAGCCCTTTGCTTGGCTGGCATAGTCATCAACCAGACAAGACCGGTCACCGCAAATAACAGAAAAAAAAGATACAGAACCATGCGTTTTCCAGACGAAAAAGGAGGAAAATTATTTCTTCATTTGATCAAGGAGTAAGCGGGCCTCTCGTCTGTCACTGTTTGAAAGTGCTTTCAAACCTCCTCTCGCATATACGGCAACCGCACCAAGCAGTTCGGCGAGTTGTTTTGCCGAATCAGATCCAAGTCTGAAATAGGCTCCGCCAGTAAGCCGGGCCATTTCCCGGAAGCCCTTTTCGACCTCGACATCGTGCCCATCCTGAAAGAAAAAGCAGCGCACTCCTTTTATGCCGAGTTCTCCCGCTTTTTGGCAGAGCAAGTGGATATCCTCCTCGATGGCATCGCCGATAAAAACCAGTGCAGAGACCTTTGCTGCAGTTGTTTCACGGTTAGCGTGATCAAGAATTTTGGCAATCTGTGTTTGTCCACCCAGACATCGGATCCCGAGCATCAGATCACGCAGTGCAGCAGCATTAATGACCCATTTCGAAGCCCGGCATTCATTAATGCCTCGAAAAAACACCAGCTGAACCGACAAACCGCCTGCCTTACCTACCGCATCGAACATAGAAGCCTGGATAGTGACAGCCTGGTCCCAAGTAGGCTGC